>VGEP01000015.1 GCA_016869215.1 Alphaproteobacteria bacterium
CCGAGTTTCGCAGTCGCCTCCGCCACGTGGACCGGCTCCTGCGGATCGAGCGCGCCGGGCAGCCCGGTCTTGACGTTGCAGAAGGCGCAGGCCCGCGTGCAGGTGTCGCCCATGATCATGAAGGTGGCGTGCTTCTTTTCCCAGCATTCGCCGATGTTGGGGCAGCCCGCCTCCTCGCAGACCGTGTGCAGCGCGTTTTCGCGCACGATCTTGGCCGTCGCGGCATATCCTTGTGACACCGGCGCGCGCACGCGAATCCAGTCCGGCTTGGTAAGCACCGGCGTGTCCGGCCGATGCGCCTTCTCGGGATGGCGCGGGCGTCCGGCGGTGTGGTCGATAACGACGGCCATGAAATCCTCGGACCGGCTTCTGTCGGTCCAGTCCCTTACTTACGGAGCCGGCGGGGCCGCCGCAACCTGCAGCCTCAAGCCTGCCGGATGGCGCGCCAGATCAGCAGAAAAATCACGGCTCCGCCGATGGCGGTAATCAATTCGCCCCAGAAGTCGCGCACCACGGCGATTCCAAGCTTGCTGGCCAGGAACCCGCCCAGCAAGGCGCCAACGAGTCCCACGACCAGATTGCGGATCAGGCCGCTCGGCGAGTCGGTGAGCCTGGCGGCCAGCCACCCGGCCAAAAGCCCGATCGCGATCCAGGACAACACGCCCATGGGCTGAACCCTCGTTCAGACAGCCGCGTGCGGCTGCCAATTTGAAGCCATATCACAATCCCGCCTTCGAAGACCGGCATGGGTTCGGCGCATCGGCCCACCGCAATTCGGCTAAACTGCCGCCATGACACGCAAACCCATCACCGCGCTCGAACTCGCGCGGTTTCTGATCTGCGTCCCGTTCTTCATCATGCTCGGGCTGATGATGATCGAGGCATCGCTGAGCGCGACTACGACCTATCTGGTCATCCAGACCGGCAAGGACGTCGCGCGCGGCAACTTCATCGTCGCCGACCTGCTCTGGATTCTCGCGGCGCAGTCGGCCTCCTACATCGTCGGTGCCATCAGCTGGATCTACGCCGAACGCGCGGGGTTCCTGGCCTACGGCCGCTACATGCTGCGGTTTGCGCGGGACAACCGCTACGAGACGCGCGCGCTCGGCGAAAAGGACGTGCGCGAGCGGGTCGAGCCGTTTCTCACCGGCGAGACCTTTCATGTCTATTTCCATTTGATCTATGAGATCGAGGGCGACCTTCGCATCGTGCTCGCCTTCGTCCTCAACGTGATCGTGATCGGCACGCAGATCGACGGTTCGCTGCCGGTCGCCTACGCGCTCGTTTTCGTCGTGCTGTTCACGCTGCAGTGGACCATGCGAAAGCGAATTTCAACGGCGTATCTGGAGAACCAGCGCACCACCAATCGCATGACGGCGCAGGGCTACACCGCCTGGGACAACGTGTTCTCGGGAAATCGCTACAACCTGCGGCTCTGGCTCGACGGCTTCAAGTCGAAGCTGCGCGACGGCCTGCACGCGCAGATCGTCGCGATCATGACCAAGGAGGGCCTGAGCGCGGCCAGCGCCATCATCGGCCTATCCATCGTTTTCGGCACCATGGCGTTGGTCGCTGCAAAGAACGTCGGCAATCTCGAAGTGCTGGTCGCGCTCGCGGCCACCCTGCCCCGGCAGATCGACATGACCCACGATGTCCATGAGTTCACATCCGGGTGGAACGACCTCCTGGCGCAATGGGCGCGGCTGACCGGCGTCGCGTCCAACATGCACCCGGAGTTCGATCCGGAGTTCGAGAGCCGGATCAAGGTCGAGCGGCTCACCTTGCGCGAGGGCGACAAGTCCAACGCGGTGCAATCGGTCGATGAGGCGCTGGCGCTGATCCTCGCGCATCCCTCGGGCCGCGTGAACGTGCGCGGGCCCAACGGGTCCGGCAAGTCGACGCTGCTGACCAAGCTCAAGTCCGAGGTCCGGACCCGCGCCTACTACTGGCCGACCGCGGACCGCCTGTCGTTCAGGTTCGCGCAGGGCATGGAGCCGGAGGACGAACTCGACGAGGACGGCAACCCGTTGCCGGAGAGCGCGCCCGGCAAGAAGCCCGGCTTTTCGTCCGGCGAGCGGCAATTGCGCGCATTGCAGGAAATCGTGCACAGCACACACGCGCCGATCTATCTGCTCGACGAATGGGACGCCAATCTCGACCCGAAAAACCGCGTCGCGGCCGAAGCGCTGGTGGACGAGCTTGCGCGGCGCGCCCGCGTGGTCGAGATTTCGCACCGGGACCGCGTCTAAACCGGGAGGAAACAATGCTCACCCGCCGCACCGTGCTTGCAGGCAGCGCCGCCTGCGCCGTCGCGCAGCCTTCCTGGGGGCAAAGCTTTCCCAGCCGCTCCGTCACCATCCTCGTGCCTTATCCGCCCGGCGGACCGATCGACACGCTGGCGCGGCTGATCGCGCAGGAAGCCTCGGCCGATCTCGGCCAGCCGATGGTGGTGGAAAACCGTCCCGGCGGCGGCGGATTGGTCGGGACCGCAACGGTCGCACGCGCGGACCCCGACGGCCACATGATGATCCTCGGCACCAACCAGACCCACGCCACAAACCAGAACCTCATCAAGAACTGGACCTTCGACGCAGTGAAGGACTTTGCGCCGGTCGCGGGCGTGGCCGCGATGCCGCACGTGCTCGTGGTGCGCAAGGAGTTCGAGGCCAAGACGCTTGCCGAGTTCGTGGCGGCGGCCAAGGCCAAGCCGGGGAAACTGACCTTCGGATCGAGCGGCAACGGCTCCAGCGCCCATCTCGCGGGCGAATTATTCAAGGTCAAGGCCGGCCTCGACATGCTGCACGTGCCGCTGCGCGGCGTGGCGCCCATGGTCACCGAGATTCTCGCAGGCCGGATCGATTTCACCATCGGGCCCCTGCCCGGCATGATCTCGCAACAGCTCGCGGGCGGTGCGATGCGCGGGCTTGCGATCGCAAGCGCCCGGCGCACGCCGCAGCTTCCCGACCTGCCGACGTTCGCCGAGGGCGGCGTCGCGGGCGTCGAGGCCGACGCTTGGTCGGCGCTGTTCGTTCCGGCGAAGACCCCGCCCGCGACGGTCGAGCGGCTCTACAAGGCCGTTGCGTCGGCGCTGGCGAAGGACAGCGTCAGGGCGCAACTCGGCAAGCTCGGTCTTCCGGTCGCGGTCAAGACGCCTGCGGAAATGTCGGCGATGATTCCCGGCGAGATCGCGAAATGGGCCGAGGTCATCCGCGTCGCCAAGGTGACGATGGAGTAGGTGTCAGGCCGCCTTGACGTCGAGATCGAAGAACGCCGCCGCGTTCCGCCACAGGATTTTCTCCTTGTCGGCCGAGGAGATCGGCAGGCCGTTGACGATGTCGATGTGCTCCTTGGGATCGAGCGGCACCGGACCGTAGTCGGTGCCGAACATCACGCGGTCCGAACCGAACACCTCGACCGCCTCGCGCACATGCGGCGCCCAGAAGCCCATAGTGTCGACGTGGAGCAGTTTGAGGTACTCGCTCGGCAGCCGCTTGCAGCGCATGACGGACTCCTTCGGCATGCCCTCGCAGCCGAGCCGCCAGCCGAAGTCGAGCCGCCCCATGCACGGCAGAAGCCCGCCGCCCATGTGCGCCACCACGATCTTCAGTCGCGGGTAGCGGTCGAACAGACCGGACAGGATCATGCGCGCCAACGCCATGGCGGTGTCGAACGGCCGCCCGATCAACTCGTCGAGCTTGTACTGGTTCATCTGCTGCTCGTTGCCGATCGGCACCCGCGGCGGATGAATGAACACCGGCGCCTGGCGGTCCTGCGCCCATTCCCAGAACGCGAACGAATCCTCGCCATCGATGAAGCGCCCGCGCCAGCTCGAGCAGATCAGGAAGCCTTTGAACTTCAGGTCTTTGACGCAACGCTCGGCTTCCGCGATGTGCGCCGGATCGAGCGGGTTGAGCGTGCCCATGCCCCAGTTGCCGCCCGCGCGCGCCACGATCCCGGCAATGCCGTCGTTGACTGCCTTGCAGATGTCGAGCGACGGCGACTTGGAGATTTGCGCCATCACCTCGGCCGCGAACGGCGTCGAGATGATGCGTCCGGTAACGCCCGCCTGCGCGCAGACCTCCTGCTGCAGTTCGAAGTCGGCCATCTCGTGATAGGACACCGCCGGCAGGCCGCGGTAGTTGGTGATCGCGTTCTTGCCGGCGGGCGTGCCGCGCAGCGCCTCCTGCACGCCGAAGCGGTCGCCCGGCGGACGCGGCGGCGAGCAATGGGTGTGGATGTCGATAATGGGCATGCGGCCTACATGTTCAGCACGCGGCCGTAGGCGTCGAGCACCGCTTCCTTCATCGTCTCCGACAAAGTTGGATGCGGGAAGATCGTGTGCATCAATTCTTCCTCGGTGGTTTCGAGGTTCATCGCCACCACGTAGCCCTGGATCAGCTCCGTCACCTCGGCACCGACCATGTGCGCGCCGAGCAGCTGGCCGGTCTTCTTGTCGAAGATCACCTTGACCATGCCCTGGTCCTCGCCGAGCGCAATCGCCTTGCCGTTGCCGACGAACGGGAACTTGCCCACGCGCACGTCGATCTTCTTGTCTTTCGCGGCCTGCTCGGTGAGCCCAACCGACGCGACCTGCGGCGAACAATAGGTGCAGCCCGGAATGAGGCTTTTGTTCATCGGGTGCGGGTGCAGGCCCTTGATTGCCTCGACGCAGATCACGCCCTCATGCTCGGCCTTGTGGGCGAGCATCGGTGGGCCTGCGACGTCGCCGATGGCGTAGATGCCCGGCACATTGGTCTTGCAGGCGCCGTCGATGGCGATGACGCCGCGCTCGATCTTCACGCCCAGTTTCTCCAGGCCGAGGTTCTCAACGTTGCCGACCACGCCGACGGCGGCGATCACGCGATCCACCGTGAGCGTCTGCGTGCCGCCCTTGCCGTCGTCGATGGTTGCGGTGACGGAGTCGGCCTTCTTGTCGAGCTTGTTCACCTTCGCGCCGGACACGATCTTCATGCCCTGCTTCTCGAAAGCCTTGCGCGCGAAGGCGGAGATTTCCGCGTCCTCGACCGGCAGGATCTGCGGCAGCACCTCGACCACGGTCACGTCGGCACCGAGCGTCCTGTAGAACGAGGCGAACTCGATGCCGATGGCGCCCGAGCCGACCACGAGCAGCGACTTCGGCATCTTGTCCGGGTTCATCGCCTCGAAATAGGTCCAGACCAGTTTCTTGTCGGGCTCCAATCCGGGCAGCATGCGCGGCCGCGCGCCGGTCGCGACGACGATGTGCTTGGCCTGATACGTGCCAGGCCCGAGCGCGTCCTTCGGCGCAGGCGTATTCGACGCCTTGACCGTCACCTTGCCGGGCGCGTCGATCGTGGCCTCGCCCCAGATGGTCGCAATCTTGTTCTTGCGGAACAGGAAGCCGACGCCGGTCGCCATGCGTTCGGCGACCTTGCGCGAGCGCTGCACCACCGCGGCCGGATCGAAGCCGACGTTGTCGGCTTTCAACCCGAAATCCTTGGCGTGCTTCATGTGATGAAAGATTTCCGCCGAGCGCAGCAGCGCCTTGGTCGGGATGCAGCCCCAGTTCGAGCAGATGCCGCCCAGATGGTCGCGCTCGGCGACCGCGACCTTGAATCCGAGCTGCGCCGCGCGGATCGCTGCGACGTAGCCGCCGGGACCGCCGCCGATAACGATGATGTCGAAAGAGGTGTCGGCCATCGTGCTGCTTTCGCCTTTCGGTGCGCCCGGACGGCCGGGCTATTCCTTTGCCGCCTTGATGCAGTCGTCGTTCAGTTCCCCGAACAGTTGATCGGGTCCGGCGTAGCGTCCGTCAAGAGCGGCCTGCGGCAGGCCCTTGGCCTCGGAGGCGATCTTGTCGAGCCGCATGGCAAGATCGGTGTAGCGCGCCCGGATCGACTCGTCCCGCAGGTTGGCAAGCCAGGTGGCGAGTGCGGAAAACCTGGCGACCGCGTTTGCGGCATCCATCTGCTCGGGACCGGAGCCGCCGGCGCGCTCCCCGGCCCGGTTGAGCGCGGAGACTCGCAGCTTGACCTGGAAATAGGCGTCGATGACCTCCTTGCAGGTGCGCATATATTCGGAGCGGCCCACGTTGCGCTGGATGATGTCGACGAACCTGGAGTTGAGATAGCCGTTGTAGATCGAGGTCACCAGCGACAGCGTCGCGATGAACATCGGGAAATAGGCCAGCAGAACGTTGCGGAGGCGGGAATCGGCACTCGATGACATGTTCGGATCCTGATTTATATCGTCAGCCGGGCCGCGCCAGCGTGTCGAATGCGCCGCCCGCCGTCCGCCGCCTGCGGATGCGGCTTCTGATATAGCACTCGGCGGCCGCCATCACGATCAGGATGCCGACGGTGACCGCGACGGTCGCCGACCAGAGGTCGTTCAGCCATCCGGCGGTTTCCTGGCGCAACGCCAGGGAGGTGACGGCCAGTCCGAACGGGTTGAGGACGATAAAGGCTGTGGCGGCGGTCGCGATCCAGGGCCAGAGCGTCATCTCCTCCTCGCCCGCGGCGATCAGCCATCGCCGCCGGACCAGCGCCCATTGCACCAGCACCGCGAGCGTCGACGGGACCAGAATTTCCAGCGTGATCTGGAGCTCCTGCTCGCGCGCGGTCTTGAACGGGTTGCCGGAGCTGGCGGCGATCCATTCGCGCAGGCCCGGCGTGGAGACCAGCAGCAGCGCGATCAACATCATCAGGGCCGCGGTGAGATGCAGGGTCCGCACCCGGTCCGCAAGCACGGAAAACGCCGCAAACGTCAGCATTGCGCCTGCCGCGAATGCGGCGTCGATCGCCATCACCAGCACGAATTCGTCGCCCGCGCCGAAGAAGTCGGCGAGCTGCAGGGCCGCGACCGACGCCACGACCAGCGACGCCAGCAGTATTCCGGAATAAGCGAGAACCGCCGCCATGTCTGCGACCTCAACTCAGGCCGCAAGCATGGTCCCGGACCGGCGCGCGCGCAACCGTTCGGCGGAGTGGCGCGCCGCCTACTGCGGCACCAGCTTGAGCTCCGCGATCGCCGGCTGCACCTGCGAAATCTGCTTCTTCAGCATGTCCCGCATTTCGGCGGCGGTCGAACCGGAGGGTTCCGCGCCGACGTCGGTCATGCGCTTGGCGATGTCGGGACGCTTGGCTGCGGCCGCGACTGCACTCTGGATGCGCGCGACCACGGCATCCGGCGTGCCCTTGGGCGCGAGGAAGCCGTTCCACCCCTGCATTTCCAGGTTCGGGAAGCCCATCTCGCGCGCGGTCGGAACCTGAGGCATCGCCGCCGACTTGGTCGCGACCGCGAGCGCCTTGAGCTTGCCGCCGCGCACGTGCTGCAGCGACGACGACAGCTGATCGCCGCCGAAATGAATGCGGCCCGCAAGCATGTCGGTGACCAGCGGGGCCGCGCCGCGGAACGGCACGTGGTCCATCTTGATGCCGGCGTCGCGTTTGAGTATCTCGCCGCACAGATTCATGATGCTGCCGGGACCGGTCGAGCCGTAGAGCAACGGTGTCGGCTGCGCCTTGGCGTGGGCGACGAACTCCTTGAGGTTGTTCGCGGGCACCGCCGTCGCCGCCAGGAACCAGAACGGCACATAGGCACCGACCGACACCGGCACGAAATCGTCGAAGGTGTGACGGGCCTTGTTTGCGTAGATGTTGGACGACGTCGTGGTCGTGAAGGTGATATTCCCGAACAGCAGCGTGTGGCCGTCGGGCGCAGCCTTGGCGACGGCGTCCGCGCCGAGCGCGCCGCCGGCGCCGCCGATGTTCTCGACCACGGCGTTCTGACCCATGGTCTCGGTCATGTGCTGGGCGAACAGCCGCGCCAGCATGTCGGTGGTGGCGCCGGCCGGAAACGGCACGATGATGCGGATGTTGCGGGACGGGAACGCGGCCTGCCCGATCGCGGGCATCGGGAATATCGCCGCCGCGCCCAGCGCCGCGCCGCCTCGCAGAATGTCACGTCGTGTCTTGATCATTTGTCACTCCCAAGATGTGTTTTGCACCGGCTTCGAGGCCGGCTTGAAAACAATTTTAGCGGATTAGTTGCGTGGGAAAATGGCCTTTCAGTCAGATACCGACGTCGAGTCACAATTTCAAATTAGCGTCGCCACCTGCGGTGCGCCGGCTTTGTGCCTCTTTGATATCTGCAAAGGAAATCTTCCAATCCTCCGCGTTTCTCTCCTTGAGGAAGTTCCTCAACGCCAGAGATACGTTATAGACTTTGCTTTGCAGGCGTATTCGCTCCTTGAATGAGGTACTACTCAAGTCATTCCCCAGTGCAATCATTGCGTTGACGATGGGTTTGTCTTCGAAGAGTACAAGCCGACCCCAATACAATTCCCAAAATCGGGCCTTGGCGCTATCCCAGTCGCCCTCTTGGCTGGCAAGTAGGTCGCCGACGGCTTGTGCCGTCAGCAGTACGATTTCAAGTTGTCGATCGTTGAAGCTCTTTTGGAACTCTAGTCGTTTGTTGGTTGCGTAGGTTACGACCGCCCATCCGGCCGCCACCACAATGCCAAGCCCGGCTAGGGCCTTTGCGAGAACGTCGATTTCACTTTTTGAGAGCCATTCTTGCCGTAGAACGACAATGATAGCGGTCAGGGCAGCTGCGGCCAGAGTGACAACTGCGACAACCGGCGGCCGTTTCGCGCCGCGCTGCCACTTCGCGGCCCCCGACGTGTTCATACAACCATCATCACCGGATTTTCGATCAGCGCCTTGAACGCGCCGAGCAGCTCCGACCCGAGCGCGCCGTCGACCGCGCGATGATCGCACGACAGCGTCACGGTCATCATCTGGGCGGCCTCGATCTTGCCGTTTCGCACAATCGCCCGCTCCTCGCCCGCCCCGACCGCGAGGATCGTGGCGTGAGGCGGATTGATGACGGCCGTGAACTCGCGGATGCCGAACATGCCGAGGTTGGACACCGCCGTGGTGCCGCCCTGGTATTCCTGCGGCTTGAGCTTGCGGTTGCGTGCGCGCACGGCGAGGTCGCGCATCTCGTTGGAGATTGCCGACAGCGACTTGGTCTCGGCACTGCGGACGATCGGCGTGATAAGTCCGCCCGGCAGCGCCACCGCCACGCCCACGTCGGAGTGCTTGTGCTTGAGCATGGCGCTTTCGGTCCAGCTCACGTTGGCGTCCGGCACGCGCTGCAGCGCGAGCGCCAGCGCCTTGATGACGAAGTCGTTGACCGAGAGCTTGTAGGCCGGCTTGCCGTCCTTGTCCTTCGGAGCGGCAGCGTTGATTTCCTCGCGGGCTGCGGCGAGCTTGCCGATGTTGCAGTCCATCGTGAGATAGAAATGCGGGACGGTCTGCGTCGATTGCGTCAATCGTTGCGCGATGGTGCGGCGCATGCCGTCGTGCGGGATCGTCTCGTAGCTGTCCTCGGCGAACAGCGCGCGCACCTGCTGGTCGGACATGGTCGGTGCGACGGTGGGCGCTGCGGCGGTTGCAGGAGCCCCGGCGGGCGCGGCCCGGAGGCCTTTGCCGGATTTCGCGGCGTCCACATCGCGCGCGATGACGCGGCCGTGCGGCCCCGAGCCCTGGATACGCGAGACGTCGATGCCCGCTTCCTTGGCGAGTCTTCGCGCGAGCGGCGAGGAGAACGTCCGCTGGCCGGACGGCGCGGCCGCTGCCTGCGGCGAAGGTGAAGCAGCCGCAGGCTTGGCTGCGGCGGCTTGCGCGGGCGCGGCCTGCACGGCAGGCTTTGCAGGCTCAGGCGCCTTCGCTTGCGGTGCAGGCTTGGCGGAGGCTCCAGCTGCCGCTGCGGCCTTCACATCCTCGCCCTCCGCGGCCAGCACCGCGATCACCTGGTTGACCGGCACGTCGGCGGTGCCTTCCGGCACCACGATTTTCGCAAGCGTGCCTTCGTCGACCGCCTCGAACTCCATCGTGGCCTTGTCGGTTTCGATCTCGGCGATCAGGTCGCCGGCCTTCACCTTGTCGCCCTCGCGCTTCAGCCACTTGGCGAGGTTGCCCTTCTCCATGGTGGGCGACAGCGCGGGCATGCGGATTTCGATCGGCATGTCAGTGTCCCTGCGCGCTGCGCGGCGTGGTGCTGCCGGGGTCGGTCGGCCGCTCCAACTCGTTCTGGAACATCTCGACGATCCGCGCCAGCGCCTCCTCCTCGGAGCACACGCCCTCCTTGGCGAAGGCGCGCGCGGCGTGGCGGGCGATGTCGACCAGCATCATGCCCCACATGTCCGGCTCCTCGAACGCCCGCGTGAAGGCAATCGACAGCCCGCCGTCGACGACGAAGGCGCGCAGCACCTCGACGGCGTCATCGCGGCCCATCACGTCGGGCGGCACGGGCTGTTCCTTGGGCGCGCCGGGCATGGGTTACCGGTATAGAACGGCTTTGGCAGCCTCGACCACTTCGGCGACGGTCGGTAGCGCAAGCTTTTCAAGATTGGCGGCGTAGGGCATCGGCACGTCCTTGCCGGCGACGCGCGTCACCGGCGCGTCCAGCCAGTCGAACGCATTTTCCATGAGGCGCGCGGCGATCTCCGCGCCGATGCCGGACTGCGGCCAGCCCTCCTCCACTGTGACGATGCGGCCGGTCTTCTTTACGGACTCCACAATCGTTTCGGTGTCCATCGGGCGCAGCGTGCGCAGGTCGATGACCTCGGCGGCAACGTTCTCCTTGGCAAGTTCGTCGGCGGCTTTCAGCGCGTAGGTCATGCCGATGGAGAACGACACGATGGTGACGTCGTTCCCCGGCCGCGCGATGCGCGCCTTGCCGATCGGCAGCACGTAGTCGTCGAGCTTGGGAACCGGGAAGCTCTGGCCGTAGAGAATTTCATTTTCGAGAAAGATCACCGGATTGGGATCGCGGATCGCGGCCTTGAGCAGGCCCTTGAAGTCGGCCGCAGTGTAGGGCGCGACCACCTTCAGCCCCGGAATGTGCGAGTACCAGGCCGAGAAGTCCTGGCTGTGCTGGGCGGCGACGCGGGCCGCCGCGCCGTTCGGGCCGCGGAACACGATCGACGAGCCGATCTGGCCGCCGGACATGTAGCGGGTCTTGGCCGCCGAGTTGATGATCTGATCCATCGCCTGCATGGCGAAGTTGAAGGTCATGAACTCGACGATGGGTTTGAGCCCCGCGAGCGCGGCGCCAACGCCCAATCCCGCGAACCCGTGCTCGGTGATCGGCGTGTCGACCACGCGCTGCGCGCCGAACTCCTGCAGCAACCCCTGCGTGACCTTGTAGGCGCCCTGGTACTCGGCGACCTCCTCGCCCATCACGAACACGGTTTCGTCGCGGCGCATTTCCTCTGCCATGGCGTCGCGCAGGGCCTCGCGCACCGTCATGGTCGCCATCTCGGTGCCTTCGGGCACGTCGGGCTCGGGTGCGGCCAGGGGCTTGGGAGGCTCGGCCGCAGCCGACGGCGCCGTCCGGGCCTGCTGGGGAGCGGCCGCGGCTTTTGACGCCTCGGGTTTGACGCTGGCGTAATCGACGCTGCCGTCCTCGCCGTCGTTGAGGATCACGGCGATCGGCGTGTTCACCGCGACGTCGGCGGTACCCTCCGGCACGAGAATCTTGCCGAGCGTGCCCTCGTCGACCGCCTCCACTTCCATCGTGGCCTTGTCGGTCTCGATCTCGGCGATCACGTCGCCGGCCTTGACCGTGTCGCCTTCGCTCTTGAGCCACTTGGCGAGGTTGCCCTTCTCCATCGTGGGCGACAACGCGGGCATCAGCACTTGGATCGGCATGGACGTGGGACCCGCCTAACGGGAGTAACGCGCAAGATTGGTCATGATCGAGATCGCGGCGATCGCGACCGTCAGACAGGCGAAGAAAGCGACCAGCGACTTGTTGACGCGCGAGGCCTGCTCGGCCGGCGCGCCTTGCAGGCGCTTCACGGCGAACGGCCAGGCGACGATGGCGAACAGGCGCTGCCGGTTGCGGTCGGGCCCGGAGATCGAGGCGAGCGTCCGCAGCGTGTAGACCGCCGCGACAACCCAGCTCGCCAGCGCGCCGGCGACGGCAAGGACGACGATCACGGTCGCAAACGTTTGCATCGCCGGCTCACCGTGCCTCGTCGGCATAGATGTCCGTGTAAAGTTCGGACGGATCGGGTTCGGGATCGTGGGTGGCAAACTCGGCGGCCTCGTTGACGACATCGCGCACCCTGGCGTCGATCTTCTTGAGGTCGTCCTCGCTGGCGCGTTTGGACTCGATCAGCCGGCGGCGCACCTGCTCGATCGGGTCGTGCTCGTTGCGGACTTTCTCGACCTCTTCGCGGGTCCGGTATTTTGCCGGATCGGACATCGAGTGGCCGCGATAGCGGTAGGTCAGCATCTCCAAGAGGATCGGTCCGTTTCCTTCGCGGCACCAGGCCACGGCCTTCTCGGCCGCGGCTTTGACCGCGCGAATATCCATGCCGTCGACCTGCTCGCCCGGAATGCCGTGGGCCGCGCCGCGCTTCGACAGGTTCGTCGTCGCGGAGGCGCGCGCCAGCGAGGTGCCCATCGCGTACTGATTGTTCTCGACGATATAGACCGCCGGGAGATTCCAGAGCTTCGCCATGTTGAAGCTTTCGTACACTTGGCCTTGGTTTACCGCGCCGTCGCCGAAATAGGTCAGCGAAACGTTGTCCTGACCGCGATACTTGGCGGCGAAGGCCAAGCCCGTGCCGAGCGGCACCTGGGCTGCGACGATGCCGTGGCCGCCGAAGAAGCCCTTCTCGGCGGAGAACATGTGCATCGAGCCGCCCTTGCCCTTGGAATAGCCGTTGCGGCGGCCGGTCAGCTCGGCCATTACGCCCCTTGCATCCATGCCGCAGGCCAGCATGTGGCCATGGTCGCGGTAGCCGGTGATGACGGCGTCGCCAGGTTTGAGCGCCATCTGCATCCCGACGACCACCGCCTCCTGGCCGATGTAAAGGTGGCAAAAGCCGCCGATCAGCCCCATCCCGTACATCTGACCGGCCTTCTCCTCGAAACGCCGGATCAGCAGCATCAGGTGGTAGGCGGACAACTCCTGCTCTTTGGTCATGTTGGCGAGCGCCGCGCCGTCGGCGCGTACGACCGCAGGCTGTCGTGCGGCGGCGGACTGCGCCAAGTCTTGCGCCTGATTTTGGGCGACGGCCATGGGATTCCTCGGGCAAGCGGCCTGCGTGCGGCGGCCTTAAATCCAATAGCCCAATTTAGGCAGGCGCGGAAGCGTGCGGCGCCGTCGCACACAGGTCGAATTGTTGCGCGCAAACGCCTGCGGCGAAAAGAAAATTACGTGGACCACAACCTGAGCCGCTATCGCTGCACAGCACTCAAGGGCGAGCGAGCATCAGCGTGATCTCGCGCGGCTCCAGATAATGCAGCATGGCGCGCGCGCGCTCGTCGAGCGTGTCGGGATCGATGCTGTCCGACTTCAGGAGCTTGACGCGGTGCTGCCACTCGGCGCGCTCGGCGCGGAGCTGGCTCAGTTCGGCACTCAGCGCGGCGTATTGGCGGTCCAGGTCCTGCTTTGCGCGCAGGCCCAGCCGCCCGGTGTAGGCATTCACGCCGAAATAGCAGACGATCAGCGCGCCCCCGACATAGAGGCTGAGCGTGGTCAATATAGTCCGCAGCCTGCGCCTTGTGACCATACCGGGAAATTGCGGTGATCCGCGTTAAGAAGCCGTTACCGACGCGGCCCACGGCCGGGGAAATCGCCTAAGATCGCACCATGACCGCAACCGCCCCCAAAGACGCTCTCAACGCACTCTGGCGCCACGCAGCCCAGGATCCCGCGGCGCTTGACGCTGTCACGCTGACAGGCGCCGAGCCGGTTCTGCCGTCGTCGTTTCCGGTCGGCACCGCCGCCCAGGTCACCATCGCGGCCAGCGCACTGGCCGCCGCCGAACTCTGGCGGCTGCGCGGCGGGCGGGGCCAGTCCGTCAGCGTCGACCTGCGGCACGCGGCGGTCGAGGCCCGCAGCGAGCACTATCTGGCGCTCGACGGCCAGCCGGTCGAGGATCACCGCGATCCGGTCACAGGGGTTTATCGCTGCGCCGACGGGCGCTTCCTGCGCGTTCACGCCAACATGCCGCACCATCGCGCGGGTATCGTGAAGCTTCTGGGCTGCGAGCAGAACCGCGCCGCGGCCGAACGCGCCATCGCCGGCTGGAAGGCCGAAGATCTGGAGACGGCGGCGACCGCCGCGGGCCTTGTGGTCAGCGCCACCCGCACGTTCGCGGAATGGGACGCGCATCCGCAAGGCGTGGCGGTTGCGTCCCTGCCGCCGTTCTCCATCGAGCGCATCGGCGACGCGCCTGCCGAGCCGCTGCCGCCGGGCGAGCGTCCGCTCGCGGGTGTGAAGGTTCTCGACCTGACGCGCGTGATCGCGGGCCCCGTGTGCGGGCGCACGCTCGCCGGCCACGGCGCGGACGTGCTGCTGGTCACCGCGCCGCACCTTCCGGCGATGCGGCCGCTGGTGATCGACAACGGCCGGGGAAAGCTCTCGATGCATCTCGACCTGCGCGAAGCGTCCGCGCGCGAAACGCTGACGGGCCTGCTGCGGCAGGCCGACATCTTCGTGCAGGGCTACCGGCCGGGCGCCATTGCGCAGTACGGCTTCTCCCCGCAGGAGGCAGCGCGCATTCGCCCCGGCGTCGTCTGCGTCTCGCTCTGCGCCTACGGCCATGTCGGACCGTGGGCGGGCAAGCGCGGCTTCGACTCGCTGGTGCAGAATGCTAACGGGCTGAACGCCGCCGAAGCCGAAGCCTTCGGCATGGACCGGCCCAAGCCCTTGCCCGCGCAGGCGCTCGACCACGGCACCGGCTTCCTGATGGCGTTTGCCGCGATGACTGCGCTCAAGCGTCGCGCCATCGAAGGCGGAAGCTGGCACGTGCGCTGCTCGCTGGCGCAGACCGGATATTGGTTCCGCGGGCTCGGTCGCGTCGACGGGCTGAAGGTTGCGATGCCGACGCTCGACGCGGTGCGCGACCGGCTGGAGGAAAGCGATTCCGGTTTTGGCCGTTTGACCGCGGTGCGCCACAGCGCCGCGATGTCGGAAACGCCGCCGCGCTGGGACCGGCCGTCGGTGCCGCTTGGGTCGCATTCTGCGGCGTGGTCCTAGAGGATCGCGTTCCTGCATCGGCCGGCAATTTTGCGATCCTGAAAACAGGCGGCGATCGCGCCACTCATTCCAGTCCCGTCAAGCGGCCAACTTGCCGCACCGCACCGTAAATCCCGTCGTTGACTTGTGGAACTCGCCGGATGGAACATGGTCCGCGAGGATCGGGCAAGCTGGTGCGTCTGGGTGTTGCGGGGGCGATCATGTTGCGGGTTGCGATTGCGCTGACAGCGATGCTGTCTGCCGCACTCTTGTTTCATGTGGGACCGGTGGTCGCGCAGAGCGGCCCGAATTGTCCGGCGGAGTTCGTGGAGAACCGGGCTGAAGCGGCGAAACTAAAGGCCGAACTGAAAGCTCAACTCGCTCGCCGCGGAGTCCCGCCTCGAATTCAACGCCTCGTCGATGGTCTTCCCAACTGCCGCGGCTGCATCGGTAACGATGCAGGAACCAGAGTGGGTCTCGTTATCGAGTATCCGGAAGCTGAATTCCGCAAAATCTATGGGTCCGGCGGGACCAGTCTCGTCTCAAATCATACGACAGGCGATGGGCGGGTCATCGTATCGCTCGAATGGACGCCCGATGACGAGCAACGCGCTCGCCGCCAGTTGCGCCGTGGCAGCACGCGGGCCTTCCACATTGTTATCGGCCAATTTCCCTGTCGCTGCTGTCCGGGTACCGCCGATGGTGTGCGGGCCTGGCAGAATCTTGGCGGCGCGCATTCGACGAAGCAGCCGGGCTACGTTCCGCTCTGCGCGCCAAGATTGACTCCCGGAATGCGCTCTCGTTTCGCAACCCCAACGCTCTGGGTCCGGACCCGCGCGATCTGACGGAACTCGACCCGAGCCTCACGAAGCAGGCACAGCGGCCCCCGCGCCAGCCCTTCCGTTACGACGGACCGCGCGTGATGCGCGTCGCGCAGGCGCTGTGCCCCGCTTGCCGTCCAATCGCAGCGCGCCGCAACGCCGCCGCGGAGGAATTCAACAAGCTGCGCGACCGGCATGTGGCGCTGCTGCGCCGCGTATCGGACGGCTACCGCGAATATGCTGACGCGGAAGGCGAGCTGGCACGCTTCAATCAACTTGCCGTCGTCAACGAGGCTGAAGCCGACAAGCGCAATGTCGAAAAGCTATCTCGCCAGCGCCGCAATAATGCAATTCTCAACGGCGCCAACGCCGCCCAGGACGAGGCCAAGAAAGTCGAAGAGCAGATGAAGGCCAAGGCGGCCGAGGTCGAAAAGATCGACGCCGAACTGCTGGCCTGCGAGCAGAAGCCGTGCGAGCGCCCGCAGACCGCCCAGCCCCGGCAAGCGCCGCAGCCGGTCCGCACAGTCACGCCCGTTCCCGCGGGTGGCTTGCTGGCGCGCCAGCCGAACATCGCGACGCTGATCTTCGAGGCCGGAGGTTTGAACGTCAGCGCCGGCGCCAGCAGCATCAATTGCCCGGCATGTCCCGGCTCGGGTTCACAAGGCGTATCGCCGACCGGTAATTTTGCAGGCGCGGACCTGCGCTTCAACCTGTTGGCGCTGTTCAGCGCACTGAACCTGCCGCCGGTGCCGTTCGCCGAGAATGTGATCATGACCGGACCGTTCGCGGGATTCCGGTTGCGGCGGTACTTCAACTACAAGGGCGACGTCGTTGCTTTCGATTTCCATCCGACCGCCGGCAACGACACAAGCCTGGGATTTGACGTCGCCTGGGCATACAAGACCTATATCGGCCTTGGATTCCTGATCGCCAATCCGTTCGCGGCGAGCCAGGTCGCAGCCATCGGCCTGTCGCCCTATGTCGGCGTGAACGTCGAGCGCGGCAAAGTGCGGCTGCGGACCGACGAGAGCGGCGGCGGCGGGGTCAACAACAATATCGAACGGGACGTGACGCGGTCGGGCTTCGCCTACGGCCTCGATGTCGATTTCTATATGAGAAACCTTCCATTCTTCGTCGGTCTCGGCCTGCAATGGGACCGCGTACCCGAAACGACCATCGACGCGACGACGACAGCGTTAGGCTTGGCGTATCGAGGCGTCATCCCGGGCCGTACGGCGTTCACCGCGGCGTTCCGGGTCGGTGTGCCGCTTGGAGGATCGCGGTAGCGTCAGGCCTGACCCCGCTCCCACCGCTCGCGCTTGCACCGCGCGTTGGTCCCGCCCGACGGATTGCAGTACGGGCAGCCGCAGAACCAGCCGGCGCGGTTGGTTGACGAATAGCGCCAGCCGATGTTCTGCGGCAGTTTCCGGATGCGATGGATTTCCTTGGCGGCGATCCGGCGCGGCACGACGATTTGAAAGCCCGGCGGATCGGGCGCCGCCATGAATTCAGCCACCGCGCGCGCGGCCGCGATTTTAATCTGCGGGTTGTTGTAGTGGCCGAACAGCAACGGCTCTTCGTCGGCGATCCGGAAATAGACGCCGTGCATGGTGCGCGCCATTTCGCCTTCGGTCAGAACGTGCGAACGCTTCAACTCGCGCAGCCATTGGTGCGTGACGACGAAGTTCGCAACACCGGAGTAGCGTAAACCCCGCCGCCGAACTTGGACATGCCGATCCCGCCGCGCCGGATTGCCGGGACGTTCTTCTCGGGCGTGAGATGGACGAACATCGGCATTGTCCAGGGCCTCCAGCTCCGTTCAATCGAGGGTTCGTTCAGCGCTACAATTCGCGCAGGGCGTTGAACTGGGCGACATAGCCGGATGCATCGATCCGCACGCCGATCACGGTGGTGCGCCCGGATTTGAGCGCCGCGCCGAGCGCGTTGCTCAACGCCTGCTCCGTTTCCACCACGACGCCGTCGGCGCCGAAGGACTGCGCGAGTTTTTCCCAATCGACGCCACCGAGCTGCACGCCATGCAGCGGAATGCCTTTGATTTCCTGCTTGACGCGGATAAGGCCGATTTCCCGGTCGTCGAACACCATCACGATGATCGGCAGGTTCTCGCGCTGCGCCGTCTGCAGTTCCGCGATCGTCATCAGGAACCCGCCGTCGCCGGTGAAGGCCACGACCGGACGGTCCGGATAGGCCATGCGCGCCGCGAGCGCGCCTGGCACCGCGTAGCCCATGGAGCCGAGTCCGTTGGAGGTCAGGAACTCGCGCGGCCCGTAGGATTCCCATTTCTGCACCACCAGCAGCCGGCTTGCGCCGGCGTCGCAGGTGGCGATGGTGTCGCGCGGCAGGACCGCGCGCGCGACTTCCATCGCGCGCTGCGGCGACAGCCCGGTGCTCGGGGTGTTGAGAGCGTCGCGAACCTCACGCCGGAACGTCGCGGCAGCCTTCTCGCCCCAGTTCGTTCCCTCCGCCGCCCATTGCGCGAGGCCGCCCAGCAGCGCTTTGAGGTCGCCGACGATTTCCGGATCGGCCGGGACCAGCGCGTCCATGCTCGGGACCGGCGACAGCGCCAGAACCGGCAGCGTGTAGGGCCACGGCTTCGGCTGCAGCTCCACTGCGTCGAGGCCCACCGTGACGATCAGGTCGGCCTCCATGACCAGCTTGCGCTCGATCAGTCCGCCGATGATGCAGCCGGCGCGCAACGGGTGATCCTCCGGAATCGCGCCCTTGCATTTCGTCGTGGTCATCACCGGCGCACCGAGCCGCTCGGCCAATTGTACGAGTTCGGCCGACGCTCCGCACCAGTACACGCCGAGTCCGGCGATCAGGATCGGACGCCTGGCGCGGCTGAGCATGTCGAGCGCGGGCTTCAGATTGGCGCGGTCAGGACCGGGCATGATCCAGTTCGGCATCAGCGGCGGCTCGGCGGTGTAGTCGCCGGCCTCGCGCCCGGTCTCGCTCTGCGGAAACTCGAAATGCACCGGGCCGGGCGGCGCGCCGGTCGCCGTGCGCATGGCCCGGCGCATCTGTTGGCGCACGGTCTTGGCGTCGATCGTCGTGCTCCACTTCACGATCGGCTCGAAAACCGCAAGCTGGTTGATGCGCTGACGCAGCCCGGTCTCATACGTTGGCCGGGAATAGGAATCGGTGATCGCAATCAGCGGCGAGCGGTCGAGAAAGGCATGCGCCACGCCGTTGACCATGTTGGCCGCGCCGGGGCCGCGCGTGGACACGCAGATTCCGGGGCTGCCCGTGAGATCGCCCCAGGTCGCAGCCAGCATGGCGCCCGCCACCTCCTGCTTCATCAGGAGGAAGCGCATCTGGAGCTGGCGTCCCGCTTCCATCAGCTCGACGGTTTCGCCGCCCGGATGTCCGACGATGAACGGGGTGCCGGCGTCCTTGAACGCCGCTGCAAGCACTTCGACGGTCGTCGTCATCGGTCGGACTCTCCATGGACCCGGCAGTTCGTCCGGGAACGTCATCATCATGACAGGTGCGCCGCCAGCCTCCAATCGCCGCCGGGCACTTCGCTCTTGGATCTGTTCGAAGAGTACGGCGCGGCGCGGCCGAGGACTGAAGCTGGCACGAACGGCTAGTTCCCCTCCCGCTCCCATTGCTCTCGCTTGCGCCTCGCGTTGATCCCGCCCGACGGATTGCACATCGGGCAGCCGCAGAACCAGCGGGTCCGGTTGGTCGGCGAATATCGCCAACCCATGTTCTGCGGCAGTTTCCGGATGCGGTGGATTTCCTTTGCGGTGATCCGGCGCGGCACGACGATTTCAAAGCCCAGCGGATCGGGCGCCGCCATGAATGCACCCACCGCGCGCGCCGCAGGAAGCGTGACCGGCGGATCGTTGTAGCGTCCGAACTGCACCGGCTCGTCGTCGGCGATCCGGAAATAGACCCCGTGCATGGTGCGTGCGCTCCGGCCATCCGTGAGCACATGAGAGCGCTTCAACTCGCGCAGCCACTGATGGGTGACGACGAAGTTCGGCAGCACGGGCGTCGCGTACACCCCGCCGGCCCATTTGGACATCGCGATCCCGCTGCGCCGGATCGTCGGAACGTTTTTCTCGGGCGTCAGATGAACGAGCATCGGCATGGATCGACGCCTCCGGCTCCGTTCAGGTGCGGTAAGCCTTCAGCGCCGCCTTGCCCGGAAACTTCGCCTGCGGTCCCAGTTCCTGCTCGATGCGCAGAAGCTGGTTGTACTTCGCGGTGCGGTCGGAACGCGCGAGCGAGCCGGTCTTGATCTGCCCGCAATTGGTCGCCACCGCGAGGTCGGCGATGGTCGCGTCTTCCGTTTCGCCGGAGCGGTGCGACATCACGCAGGTGTAGCCGGCCTTGTGCGCGGTCTCGACCGCGTTCAACGCCTCGGTCAGGGTGCCGATCTGGTTGACCTTGACCAGGATCGAGTTGCCGATGCCGCGCTTGATGCATTCGTTGAGCCGCTTGACGTTGGTCACCATCAGGTCGTCGCCGACGAGCTGGCAATTGTTGCCGATCAGGTCGGTGACGCGCTTCCAGCCGTCGAAATCGTCTTCCGCCATGCCATCCTCGATCGAGGCGATGGGATAGCGGCCGGTCAGTTCGGCGAGATACTTGGCCTGCTCCTCGATGGAGCGCTTCTTGCCCTCGCCCTCGTAGTCGTACACGCCGTTCTTGAAGAACTCGGTCGAAGCCGGGTCGAGCGCTAGCACGATGTCGTCGCCGGGCTTGTAGCCCGCGGTCTCGATGGCCTTCATCACGAAGCCGAGCGCCTCCTCGGCCGACTGCAGGTTGGGCGCAAAGCCCCCTTCGTCGCCGACGTTGGTGTTGTGGCCGCCGTCGTGCAGCGCCTTCTTCAGCGTCTGGAACACCTCGACGCCCCAGCGCAGGCCTTCGGCAAACGTGGGCGCGCCGACCGGCATGATCATGAATTCCTGGAAGTCGATGGGATTGTCGGCGTGCGCGCCGCCGTTGACGATGTTCATCATCGGCACCGGCAGCGTGCGCGCCTGGGTGCCGCCGACATAACGATAGAGCGGCAGATTGTTCGCGGCCGCCGCGGCCTTGGCTACCGCGAGCGACACGCCGAGGATGGCGTTGGCGCCGAGCCGGGCCTTGTTCGGGGTGCCATCGAGCGCGATCAGCGTCTCGTCGATCTTGGCCTGGCCTTCCGCTTCCATGCCGCCGATGGCGTCGAAGATTTCAGCCTCGACCGCGGCGACCGCCTTCTGCACGCCTTTTCCGAAGTAGCGCTTCTTGTCGCCGTCGCGCAGCTCCACCGCTTCGTGCGCGCCGGTCGAGGCGCCGGAGGGCACGGCGGCGCGGCCGAGCGACCCGTCTTCGAGGATGACGTCGACTTCGACGGTCGGGTTGCCGCGGCTGTCGAGGACTTCGCGGGCGACAATGTCGGTGATGGCGGTCATGGAGGCTCGCTTTGTTCGGGCATGATCTGATCCGAAAACCGGCACCCACTTTTCGGGATCATGCCCCCGGACTTGCGCGCCGTTTCTACAGGGCGGTTGACCCCTTGTCATGCCCCGCCCCCTCGTCCATGACACCGCCATGACCAGACGCCCGCGCCAGCTCGGCCGCCCGGTGCCGCTCCCCGCCTCGCCCGACAAGGCGACGCTGGAGCGCGTGCCGAACCCGCATTCCGGCGCCGATTACGTCGCGCGCTTCACCTGCCCGGAGTTCACCTGCCTGTGCCCTATCACCGGCCAGCCGGACTTCGCGCATTTCGTCATCGACTACGCGCCGGGGAAGTGGCTCGTGGAGTCGAAGTCGCTCAAGCTTTATCTCGCGAGCTTCCGCAACCACGGCGCATTCCACGAGGACTGCACCGTCGGCATCGGGCAGCGGATCGCTGCGCTGATCAAGCCGAAGTTCCTGCGCATCGGCGGTTACTGGTATCCGCGCGGCGGCATTCCGATCGACGTATTCTGGCAGACGGGACGTTTGCCCAAGGGCGTGTGGCTGCCGGACCAGGGCGTGTCGCCGTACCGCGGGCGGGGCTGAGGCTCACGCGGTTTTCGGCCTGACCAGCAGCTGCGCGGCGACCACGCCCACCGCCGCCATTCCGAACGCCGCGATCGACAGCGTCACCGGCGCACCGGCCCAATCCAGGCCGAAGCCGTAAACGATGGGGCTGATTCCTGCGCCGATGAAGAACGACAGCGTGTGGAACGCGACCGCCGAGCTCCGCGTCGCGGGCGCAAGCTCGGTCACATAGACCTGGATCGAGGCGTGCAGCATGTAGAAGCCGCAGCCCATGGCGGCGAACGCCGCGGCCTGGATCGGCCACGCCGGCCCCGGCGCGACGACAAGCAGGCCCGCCGCCGCAATCAGGCCGCCGGCGATCATGATCTTCTTCTGCCCGAACCAGCCGAGCAGGTGCCGCACGCTGAGCGAATAGACCATGCCGCCAATCGCGAACGCCGCGATCACCACGCCCGCGATCGAGGCGCGCGGCTCGCCGCCTGCGAGCAGCAGCACCGCGACATAGGGAAAAATGCCGAACAGGAACAGCGCTTCCGCAACGACCGACAGGTAGCAGATGCGCGCGGTGCGGATCGACAGGATCTGACGGTTGCGGTTCAGCACCGCGCGCACGTTGAGCGGTTGCGGCGGCGTGTCCGGCACGCCGCGCAGGCCCACGATGCCCGCAATCAGCGCGATCACGCAGATGAATCCCAGCACGACGAAAACGCCGCGCCAGTGCAGCACGTCGGCGATCATGCCCGACGCCGCGGCGCCGAGCAGGTTGCCGGAAATGGTTGCGGACAACAGTCGCCCGATCACGATCTGGCGCTGCGACAGCGGCACCAGGTCAGAGATCATCGCCATGCCGATCGGGAAGCTGCCGCCGCAGGCCGCGCCCGACAGCACGCGCAGGATGAACAACAGCGTAAAGTCGGTCACGACCGCTGAGAGAAACGTCGAGGCTGCGAGCAGCGCGAGGCAGCCGATCATCACCTTGGTCTTGCCGATGGCGTCGGCGACCGGCCCCAGCACCGGTTGCACAAAGCCGTAGGCCGCAAATCCCACCGCCAGCATGGCCGCGGTCGACGGCGCAATCGAAAAATCGGCGGCGATCTGAAGAACCAGAGGATCGACTGAGCGCACCGTCAGCGCGGACGCGAAAATCAGGAAACAGACGATGTTGATGGTGCGGTCCATTGCGGGCCCAGGGCTGCCGTCATCCGCTTTGGACAACAGCAATTCGCGTGCCGCAACCGGAATTTGCGCAATCCGCCCCTCCGCGAACGCGGCGTGCCGAGAATCCGGTCAAGCCGCCCGCCGCAATAGCTGCGAACAGGCGATGCCGACGCCCATCACCACCACCGCGCCGGCGAGCAACGTCGGTTCCGGGCCGCCGTGGGCGAAGCCGAAACCGTAGACCAGCGGGCCGACCGCCTGCCCCATGTAGAAAGACGAGGAATGCATTGAGGCCGCCGCCCCGCGCGCGGTTTGCGACAGGTCGGTGACGTGAAGCTGGATGCAGCCGTGCAGAAGGTAGAACCCGAGCCCGAAGCCCGCGAACACCGCAACCTGGGCCTGCCACGGGAAATGCAGCGCGAGCAGCGAAAGCGCGAGCGCACACACGAAGCCGCCGGTCAGCATCAGCCGGCGCTCGGCGAAATTCGCGACCAGGTACGGAATGGCGACCGAATAGGCCACGCCGCCAAGCGCGAACGACGCGATCAGCAGGCCCGCGATCGAGGCGCGGGTCTCGCCGATGGACAGCAGCAGCAGCCCCACGAACGGAAACAGTCCCTGGATGAACACCGCCTCCAGGAACACCGAGCCGAAGCACACTTTCGCGCGCGGATCGGCGAGGATGCTGCGGAAGTTGGCGACGACGGCCGAAAACTTGAACGGCGGAGGCTTCGGCAATTCGATCTTTCGGAAGCTGAGATACGCCGCCACCGCCACGATCAGCGCGAACACGCCCAAGATGCCGAACACGCCGCGCCAGCCGAACAGGTCTCCGATGATTCCGGAAATCGACGCACCGAGAACGTTGGCAGTCAGCGCCACGCCAAGCAGCCGCGCGATTGCGATTTGCCGCTGATGGATCGGCACAAGGTCGCCGATCATCGCCATGGCGATGGGGAAGATGCCGCCCGAAACGAGCCCCGCCACGATCCGCATCGTCATCAGCAGCGAGAAACTCTCGGCGACGGCGCAGACCAGCGACGACAGCGCGACCACCACGATGCAGACGTTCATCACCCGCACCTTGCCGAGGAAGTCGCTGGTCACGCCCAGAATGGGCTGGACCATCGCATAGGGGAACGTGAACGCGGTCGACAGCAGCGCGGCGGTTCCCACCTCGATCGCGAAGTCCGCGGCGATTTTCGGAATGACGGGGTCGACCGCGCGGGTGAACAGCGTCTGCGCGAACACCACCAGGGCAACGATTTTCAGAACGTAGGGAATGGCGGCACCGGTCGGATGTGGAGGCGCGAACGCTCAGGTTTTGGCGAGGCGGTCGAAGTCGATCAGGCGGCGCAGCAGGCCTTCCATCTCTTTCAGCGGCATCATGTTGGGCCCGTCCGACGGCGCCTTATCCGGGTCCTGGTGGGTCTCGATGAACACGCCCGCAACGCCGACCGCGACGGCGGCCCGCGCCAGCACCGGCACGAACTCGCGCTCGCCGCCCGACGAGGCGCCTTTGCCGCCCGGCTGCTGCACCGAATGGGTGGCGTCGAAGATCACCGGCGCACCGGTGTCGCGCGCGAGAATCGGCAGCGCGCGCATGTCGGAGACCAGCGTGTTGTAGCCGAACGAGGCGCCGCGCTCGGTCACCAGCACGTTACGGTTGCCGGCGCCGGTGACTTTCGCGACCACGTTCTTCATATCCCAGGGTGCGAGGAACTGGCCCTTCTTGACGTTGACCGCTTTGCCGGTCTGCGCGGCCGCGACCAGCAGGTCGGTCTGGCGGCACAGGAACGCAGGGATCTGCAGCACGTCCACGGCCTGCGCCGCGCGCGCGCACTGTTCGATCTCGTGCACGTCGGTCAGCACGGGGATGTCGAGCGTGTCGCGGATGTCGGCGAAGATCGGCAGCGCCTGGTCGAGGCCGATGCCGCGCGCACTTTTGGCCGAGGTGCGGTTGGCCTTGTCGAACGAGGTCTTGTAGACGAGACCGATCTTCAGGCGGCCCGCGATTTCCTTCAGAGCGGAGGCCATTTCCACCGCATGCGCGCGGCTTTCCAGCTGGCAAGGCCCGGCGATCAGCGAAAGCGGCAACGCGTTGCCGAAACGCACGTTTCCGATTTCGACGATGACGTTCGGAATCAGTTCGGGGTCCATGAGGTTTCCTCAGGCCGGACCATGGCGACCCGCAGAAGCGGGGTCAACGTGCAATTGGCTCGAACGCGATTGCGGCGCCCATGGCGGCATTCGGGCCGACGGTGGGGCGCCCCATACCCTCGCGCATTGCGAAGCACAACGCGGCAAGCCGCGCGCCGACGCCGGTGTCCGGCGGGGCGGCGCCGAAATAATCCCTATAGGCCGCGGGCGTCATCACCCGGATTTCGCCGCGCGGAGTCTTGACGGCGATGCCGGACGAGGTCGCGTGCGGCTCGCGCTCGCCCGTGAAGGCGGACAAGAAGTTGCGGTGGTCGCCGGGGTTGCCGGCGACCAGCACCACGCCCGCGATGCTTGTAGCGCCGTTCGGATGGACCTGAAACGCCGGATTCCAGAAATTTTCCGGATGGTGCTGGCGGCAGGTGAAGAAGCCGATATCCGGCGCGCGCGCGTCGCGCGCGAAGGCAAGCGAGAATGCGACCTTGACCTTCGATCCGTCGGGCTGCGCCGCCGTCCGCTCAAAATGGAACGGCTCGAAATCGCCGACACCCGCCGCGCGGAACGCCTCGGCTTCCGCGTCCGTGTCGCGGCCCTCCAGCACCAGCATCGAGAGCCCCTCGCCGCGCGTGAGGAAGTCGCGATTGTGCGCACCGAACGAAAAATGCCGCGGCCCATGCGGCGCGATCTGCGAGGTGTCCGCCATCGACAGCAGTTCCACGAAGCAGCCCGGAAACTGCACGATATGATTCTGTGTCCCCCACGCCGGCGGATGGCGATTGCGCGCGCCGACCGTGAAACCCAGGCGGCGGTAGAGCGCGGCCGCAGCATCGAGATCGCGCACCGCATGGACGATGTGATCGAGACCGCGCGGCAAGACCGCTTCCCTGTTGATGTGTGCCGGTTGCTTGCAGCGCTACGGCTTCATGCTCGCGCTTGCAAGGATGGTTTCGGCGACCAGCGCGTAGCCTGCCTCGTTGAAATGCCCCTGATAGAGCGAATTCGGATCGGCGTGCCGACCGACCGCCGCCGCGACGTCGATGACCGGAATGTGCAGTCTGTCTGCGACGCTCTTGACCTGACGGGCATAGGCCTCGGCGTCCCATTGGCCGAGCGCGGTCGTGTAGCGGGTTTGCGCCGGAAGGTAGACCAGGATCAGGCTGCCGTTCCAGCTTGCAACGATGTCCTTCGCGCGCCGCAGCACCGCTTCGAATTGTCCCAGCATGTCGGCGCGGACCCGATGGCGCAGACCGAGAGATGTGCGCAGGAACTCGAGCGTCAGCACCGAGCGGTTGAGCGCAACCGCAGCGCCCGGCGCGGGCGCCGGAACGGGCGCGCCGAGATAAGTCTTGAGCAGCGCCTCGATGGCGAGATCGAGCGCCGGCTGCCGGGTTGCCAGGTTCTGGGTGAAGCCCGGTTTCAGGTATTGCGGCAGGATCGCCGACGTCAGCTCGTCGTCCAGGTCCTTGGTCAGGTCGTTGCCCTCGTAGAACACCCAGAGCACGCGCGCTGGCCGCACGGGCGGGCCGAATTCCGCGAGACCTGCGAGCTCGAGCAGCGGGCCGTTGCCGCCGCAGCCGAGGTTCAGCGTCTTTCCGGCGCGCTCGCGCAGCCGGTCCACGAAGCCGCGCCCGATCGGCACGTCGGCGCCGAAGGTGAAGCTGTCGCCGACAGCCATCACCGCGGGACCCGGCAAGTCCCACTGACCGTCGGGATTGTTGAAACCGTGGCGGTCGGTGAATCGCCAGCGGCCGCGGTCGGGCAGTTCGGGCGTCAGCAGGTTGCGCGACATCCCGGCGACCGGCTGTGCCGGCCGCCCGTCGACAATGATCGGCTTTGCGGCCTCGACCATGCTGCCGCAAAAATGCGGATAGGCGCGCACGCCCTCGGCTCGCAGCGCCGCGGCGGCATCGTGCGAGCCGCCCCGGCCGGCCGGAGTTGCTTCCGGAACCCGGAGATAGAGTTCGACACCGAGCAGGGCGACGCCAAGCGCTGCGGCGTAGATCGCAAACAGCGACCGTGCCGCCTGGCCCCGCCAGAGCGCCAGCAGCGCCAGCGCCGCGATCGCGGCCGGAGCAGCGCCGAGAAGCATCAGGCGCGGCGTGGAGACGAACTGCTGCCCCTGCACCGCAAATGCCACCGGCACGGCGGCGCCGGCGGCGACCGCGCACCAGCAGAACGCCGTGATCAGATGGCGCATGATCCGCGGACGCCCCTTCCCCGGATCACTTCACGGTCGAGAACGCGGTCGGTCTTAAGAACGCGCTCTTGATGTTGGCGATCAGAGGTCCCGCCTTCTCGCTCTCGTCGCGCGCCTTGTGCCAGGCGGGATCGGCCTGGAACGTCGCCCACTTCTGTTCGCGCTCGGCGAGCGATTCCCAGGCCAGCATGTAGTGCAGGTCGTTGTTGCCGTCGCCGACCAGCACGGTCCAGAAGCCCGCGGGCTTAATACCGTGCTTCTGCCAGATGCCGAGCGTGTGGTCCTCGAAACGCTTGAGCAGCGCGGGCAACTTGCCCGGAATGCACGAATAGATGCGTTGCTCGTAGATCACTCAATCCTCCCTGAATGTGCAGCCTTGAATGTACCGGTGCCGATGCGGCGGCGTTAGCAGCCGCCGCCCTCCGGCGTCTTATAGCGCGGAATGGTGGCTTGGCCCCAGTTGGTTTGACCGTCAAGTCTTCGCGCACCAAGTCCCGTCCTTGCTTGGTAAGGCCGATCGCGCGGTTGCGCCTTCGATCCGATCCGGGTTCAAATCGAGTCGAAGTGCACGACGCCGCCCTTTGAGGTTGGGATGATGCCGGTTCGTTTCTGGCCCGTCGCTCCATGAGTCATGCTCCGCCAAACGTGGAGCCGGTGGCGCCGTCCTGGACCGACGTGTTTCGGGGGCGGGCCGGCGTCTACACACTGCTTCTCAACATCGGCATTCTGTTCTTTGCCGTCGACAATTTCCTGATCAACACGCTGATGCCCTCGATCGTCGCCGATATCGGCGGCGTCGCATTCTATGCCTGGGCCATGATGCTTTATCTCGTCGGCTCGATCACGGGCGCAGCGAGCTACGGACCGCTGCGCGCGCGCATCGGCGGGCGGCGAGCCTATGCGGTCGGCGGCGCCGTGTTTGCGCTCGGTGCACTGGGTTGCTCGGTCGCGACGGTCATCGGCGGGCTGCTTGTAGCGCGGCTGTTTCAGGGCGTCGGCGGCGGCATGATCCTCGCCGGATCGATGGCCTTCATCAGCGTGCTGTTCGAGCCGCGGCTGCGCAAATATGCGGTGGCCGTCAGCAATGCGACCTGGATCTTCGCCGCGGTCGTCGGGCCGCTTCAGGCCGGGTTCTTCGCCAACTTCGGCTGGTGGCGCGGCGCGTTCTTTGTCTATGTGCCGATCGGAGCCGCGTTCCTGATCGGGGTGCTGTGGAAGATCCCGAAAAGCGCTGACGAGGCCACGGCAGACTCGCGGGCGCTGCCGTTTCCGGTCTGGCGTGTCGGGCTGCTGGCGCTCGGCGTTCTGTGCGTGAGCAGTTCGGGCCTGGTCGAGACCGCGGCATTGCGCATCGCGCTCATCCTCGCCGCCGGATTGCTGGTCTGGATCGCCTTTACCCGCGACGCGACGGCCGGCAACCGCCTGTTTCCATCGCAACCTCTGTCGTTCTCCTCGCCGGTCGGGCTTGCCTATTGGGGGCACATGCTGATTTCCGCCTCCTATATTTCGGTCTCCATCTACCTGCCGCTGGTGCTGACCGTGTTGCACGGGATCGCGCCGCTCTACGTCGGGCTCGCCAACGGCCTGATGTCGATCGGCTGGTCGATCGCGGCGGCGCTCGTGACCGGGCTGCACGGTACGCGCGAGCGGGCGGTGGTGATCGCCGGGCCTCTCTGTCTGATGGCGGGCTCGGTCGGGCTCGCCGTCGTGGCGGTGACCGGAGCGTCATTTGCGTGGGTCATGGCTTGCGCGCCGCTGGTCGGCGTCGGCATCGGCATCTTCCACGTGCACATGACGGTGCGCGTCATGGGCGTGGCGCGTCCCGGCGAGGAAAGCATCACCGCCTCGTCGCTCACGACCATTCGTTCGCTCGGCATGGCGTTCGGCGCTGCGGTTGCGGGCACGGTCGGCAACGTCGCGGGGCTGCAGCTGCTGGCGACGCCGGATATCGTGAGCACCGCCGTGACCTGGGTCTATCTGTTCAACGTGCTGCCGATGATGCTCGCCGCAGCCGCAGCCGTGCGGTTCTTCAAGGTGACCGAGTCCGCACCCCCTCAGGTCGTGCGATGACGCGGGGTGTGGCCGAACCCTGTCGCTTGCCCGGACCGTCTTCAGCTCTGCGGGCAGCACAGATGCCTTCGCCTGAGGAAAATAGGTCCCGATCCTCGCAGCCGTGATAAATCTGGCGGCGATGAACAGCTCTCGCAGCGCAAGAGGACTGTGATGACAGCAAAGAACAAGATGATTTTGTCCGCCGCGCTCATGCATGGCCTGGGGCATCAGCCCGGCGCGTGGCGGGTCCGCAAGGGCCCATCGTCGGACTACGTCTCTCCCGACATGTATGCGGCGATCGCGCGCAAGGCGGAGGCCGGCAAGCTTCATGTGCTTTTTCTGGCCGAGCAGATCACGAACCAGGAAGTCGGCGCGCAACGCCCATGCGGAGCGATGGATACCGCGGCCGTGCTGTCCTACATGGCGGCCGTCACGAGCCGGATCGGCCTCGTCGGCACCGCTTCGACGACCTACAACCAGCCCTACGACATCGCCCGGCGCTTCGCCACGGTGGATCATCTGTCGAAGGGCCGGGTGGGTTGGAATGCGGTGACGACGGCGCACGCCGTGGCCGCCCAGATGTTCGGCACCGGCACACACCCGGAAGCCCCGGAGCGCTACAGCCGCGCCGACGAGTTTCTCGACGTCGTGATCAAGCTCTGGGAAAGCTGGGAACCGGACGCACTCGTCGACGACAAGCAGAACAACAAATTCGCGGATCCCGCCAAGATTCACACCATCGACCATTCCGGCGAGAATTTCTCGGTTCGCGGGCCGCTGCCGTTCATGCGCTCGCGCCAGGGCCGGCCGCTGATTTTCCATGCCGGTTCCTCGCCCGCGGGCCGCGACCAGGCCGCGCGATTTGCCGACGTGGTGTTCACGGCCCAGCACACCGTCGACGGCGCAAAGGAATTTCGCACCGATGTGCGGCGGCGCGCGGAGACGCACGGGCGGCATCCGGACTCGATCAAGGTTCTTCCGGGCATGAACGTCATCCTCGGCGAAACCGTGGATGAGGCCAAACGCAAGAAGCTCGCCCTCGACAACGCTCTGACGCTCGAACAGCTGCTGGGGGCGATGTCGCGGCGCACCGGCATCAAGGTCGGCATCCTTCGCGACCATCTGGACCGGCCGTTCCCGATCGACGAGCTTCCTTCCGATGAGGAGCTCAAGAACGGCGTCGGCTGGCGCAAGAGCGTCATCGATCTCGTGGTCGCCGAAAACCTGACGGTGCGCGAGGCGCTCACGCGCGCGCCGAGCGCGCATCATCACATCGTCGGCACCGCCGCCATGGTCGCGGACGCGATGGAGGAGCGGCTTGCGGCGAAGGCCGCCGACGGCTTCACCATGATGGTCGACGTGCTGCCCGACGGCGTGGACGACATCGTCGATCTGCTGGTGCCGGAGCTGCAGCGGCGCGGGCTGTTCCACACCGAGTACAGCCATCGTTATCTGCGGGATATGCTGGGGCTTGAGAGCGGAGCCGCGCAGGCGAAGCGGGAGTATGCGAGGGCGTGAAGCGGGCTGGAGCTTGTCGTTGCTCAGACGTCGTCTTCGACGACGCACCGGTGCCCGCTACTACACCAACCTACTCCTTTCCACCGCCGCCCCAATAAACGACGAAAACAACGGATGCGGCTCGAACGGCCGCGACTTCAGCTCGGGGTGATACTGCACGCCGATGAACCAGGGATGGTCCTGGTACTCGATCGTCTCCGGCAGCACGCCGTCGGGCGACATCCCGGCAAAGCGCATGCCGTGCTGCTCCAGGCGGTCCTTGTAGGCGGTGTTGACCTCGTAGCGGTGGCGGTGGCGCTCGGAAATCTCCGTCGCGCCGTAAATCTCCGCGATCTTGCTGCCGCGCTTGAGCGCCGCAGGGTACGCGCCGAGCCGCATGGTGCCGCCGAGGTCGCCGCTGGCCGCGCGCTTCTCCAGCGCGTTGCCCTTCAGCCATTCGGTCATCAGGCCGACCACCGGCTCTTTCGTCGGCGCGAACTCGGTCGAGTTCGCCTCCGCGATGCCGCACAGGTTCCGCGCCGCCTCGATCACCGCCATCTGCATGCCGAAGCAGATGCCGAAATACGGCACGTGGCGCTCGCGCGCGAACTGCGCCGCGCGGATCTTGCCCTCGGCGCCGCGCTGGCCGAAGCCGCCGGGAACGAGAATGCCGTTGACGTGTTCGAGGAACGGCGCGGGGTCCTCGTTCTCGAACACTTCCGATTCGATCCAGTCGAGCTTGACCTTGACCTTGTTGGAAATGCCGCCGTGGGAGAGCGCCTCGATCAGCGACTTGTAGGCGTCCTTCATGCCGGTGTACTTGCCGACGATGGCGATGGTGACGTCGCCCTCGGGGCTGCGGATGCGCTCGTTGATGGTGCGCCAGCGCGCGAGATCGGGCGGGCCGCCGGCGTCGAGGCCGAACGCGGCCAGCACCTCGCCGTCGAGGCCCTCGGCGGAATAGGCCTCGGGCACCGCGTAGATGTTGTCGACGTCGCGCGCCTCGATCACGGCGGTCTCGCGCACGTTGCAGAACAGCGAGAGCTTCCTTCGCTCTTCCTTGGGGATCGGCCGGTCGGTGCGGCACAGCAGAATATCGGGCTGGATGCCGATCGACAGCAGCTCCTTGACCGAGTGCTGGGTCGGCTTGGTCTTCAGTTCCCCCGCGCTCGGGATATAGGGCATCAGCGTGAGATGCACGTAGATCGCGTGGTTGCGGGGCAGCTCGTTGCCGAACTGCCGGATCGCCTCCAGGAACGGCAGGCTCTCGATGTCGCCGACCGTGCCGCCGATCTCCATCAGCACGAAATCGACGCCGTCGTTGCCCTCGCGGATGAAGTCCTTGATGGCGTTGGTGACGTGCGGGATCACCTGGATGGTGGCGCCGAGATAGTCGCCGCGCCGCTCCTTGGCGAGGATGTCCTGGTAGATGCGGCCGGTGGTGATGTTGTCCTGCTTCGAGGCCGGATTGCCGGTGAAGCGCTCGTAGTGGCCGAGGTCGAGGTCGGTCTCGGCGCCGTCGTCGGTGACGAACACCTCGCCGTGCTGGTAGGGCGACATGGTGCCGGGGTCGACGTTCAGGTACGGGTCGAGCTTGCGCAGCCGCACCTTGTAGCTGCGCGCCTGCAGCAGCGCGCCGAGCGCCGCGGACGCCAGACCCTTGCCCAGTGAGGAAACCACGCCGCCGGTGATGAAGACGTACCGCGCCATGGGGTTCAACGTTTAGACCCCGCGAATCGATTCGACGAGGCCGCGGACCGGGAAGCGCCCATGCGGAAACCGGGTTGCTGTGGATAAGCGCAAAACCTATCCACCGCAGCGGCTTGGCGACATCCGCTCATATCCCGGTTCGCCCAAAAGCGAAGGGCCGGTTGCCCGGCCCTTGGTTGTTGCTACTGCGACCGCGGCACCTGCGGTCCCGAGGGTGCCTGCTGGGGTTGCGGCGTTCCGCGCTGCAGCTGATCGAGCACGCTGCCCGCGCCGCTGGCCGGCGGAGAAGGCACACCGGGTGCCGAAGGCGCTGCAGGCGTTCCGGGGCCAATCAACGAACGGGGCTTGCGCTCAATGCCCGCGAGGATCGAAAGCACGAGGCTGGTCACGAAGAACAGCGCCGCGAGCGTCGCTGTGGTGCGGGTCAGAACGTTCGCGGTTCCGCGGCTCGACAGGAAGCCGCCGCCTCCACCGCCGCCGCCGCCCATGCCGAGGCCGCCGCCCTCCGACTTTTGAATGAGAATCAACCCCGCCATGGCGAGGACGATCATCAGATGGATCAGGATGACGACGGTTTGCATGAACGATCCGCACAAGCCAGGACCGGCCGATCGGCCCGGTCCGCGAAACCCTCATATGGGAATTCGGGGCGGTCTGTACACGATCCCCGGTCCTATTTCCACCCCGCCGCCCCTGGCCACTTTCCGGGCGTCCCTGCGACCTACCGGGGCGGTTAAGACCGCCCACCCCTGTACGCGCCGGCAATCGCGAGGAACTCCTCCGCCTTGAGGCTCGCGCCGCCGACCAGCGCGCCGTCGACGTCGGCGACCGCCATCAGTTCCGAGGCGTTCGACGGCTTTACCGAGCCGCCATAGAGGACGCGCACCAGCCGGTTTCCTTCCCCGTGGCGGGTCGCAAGTCGGCCGCGAATGAACCCGTGCGCCTCGGCGACGTCCGCAAGCGTCGGCGTGAGCCCGGTCCCGATCGCCCAGACCGGCTCATAGGCGACCACCACATTGGCGGGTGTCACGCCGTCCGGCAGCGAACCGTCGATCTGGCGTGCGAGCACATCCAGCGTCCGGCCCGCCTCCCGTTCGGCGCGCGTCTCGCCGATGCAAACGATCGCCGTCAGTTTGGCGCGCCAGGCGGCGGCGGCCTTGGCGCGGACCTGCACGTCGGTCTCCCCGTGCAGCGTTCGGCGCTCGGAGTGGCCGACAATGACCGCGACCGCGCCGGCGTCGGCCAGCATTTCCGCGGAGAGGTCGCCGGTGAACGCGCCGGAGGCCTCCGCATGGCAGTCCTGGGCGCCGATCGCTACGCCGGAACCCTCGGCTGCCGCCGCGAATGCCCTGAGCAAGGTCGCGGGCGGACAGACCGTCAGGTCGGCGCCGGACAAGACCTGCGCGGCGCCGGCCAGGACCTTCCGAAGCTCGGCTTCCGAGGCCTTAAGCCCGTTCATCTTCCAGTTGCCCGCGACCAGCGGGCGGCGTTTTTCAGCGGCCATCGTTAACCTCGCCGCGAGCGGTTAGCAGAGCGCCGGGGCCCACGCCAGTGCCGCGTGGCGATGGTGGAATTTGTTGCGGCGCAATGGCTTGGCCCTTATATTCCGGGCGCGGCGACGATAATGATCGGCCGCTTCATCCAGACAGACGAACAGGCTCATGCTTCGAGGTATTCAGAACGCCTCTCGGAATTGGCTCGGGCGCGTCGTGATGGGCGTCGTCATGGGGCTGATTGCCGTCAGCTTCGCGATTTGGGGCATCGGCGACATTTTCCGCGGTTTCGGCCAGTCCACCGTGGCAAAGGTTGGCGGCACCGAGATCCGTATCGAGACGTTCCGCCAACTCTATCAGGACCGCCTCCAGCAGCTGTCGAGGAGCCTCGGCCGTCCGATCCTTCCCGACCAGGCGCGCGCGCTCCGGCTCGATCGCGACCTGCTCGAACAGGTGATCATCGAGACGGTCGTCGACGAGCGCGCCCGTGCGCTCCGGCTCGGCCTGACCGACGCCGAAGTGGCGCGGCGCATCACCGAGAACGAAGCCTTCCGCTCCATCACCGGCCAGTTCGACCGGGTCCGTTTCGAGCAGCTCATCCGCGGCATGGGCTATACCGAGGCCCGCTTCGTCGACGAGCAGCGCCGCAGCGCCGTTCGTCAGCAGCTGCTCGGCGCCATCGGCGGCGATCCGGGCGTGCCCAGGACCGCGCTCGACGCGCTGAACCGCTTCCGCAACGAGCAGCGCACCGTCGAATACGTCGCGCTCGGCCCGGCGCAGGCCGGCGACGTTCCCCCGCCGACGCCGGAGGAGCTGACGAAATACTTCGAGGCCCGCAAGGTGGTGTTCCGCGCGCCCGAGTACCGCAAGATCGTGCTGGTTGTCCTCCTGCCGGAAAATCTCACGGCGACCATCGAAGTGTCGGACGCCGACCTCAAGCGCGCCTACGAGGACCGCAAGGCGCGTTATGAGACCCCCGAGCGTCGCCACGTCCAGCAGATCGTGTTCCCGAACATGGACGAAGCGCGGGCCGGAGCGGACAAGATCGCCAAGGGCATGACCTACGCCGCGCTGGCCGCCGAGCGCGGCCTGAAAGAATCCGACATCGACCTCGGCACCGTCGCCAAAACCGCCATCGTCGATCGCGCGGTGGGCGACGCGGCGTTCGCGTTGAAGGCGGGAGAGGTCAGCGCCCCGGTCGAAGGACGCTTCGGCCCCGCGCTGATCCAGGTGCTCAAGATCGAGCCGCCGCAGACCAGACCGCTGGATCAGGTCGCCGCGGAGTTGCGGCGCGAGATCGCGACCGACCGCGCCCGCAACGAATTGATCAACGTGCAGGAAAAGATCGAAGACGAGCGGCTGAGCGGCGTGACGCTCGCAGACTCGGCCCGCAAATTCGGGCTGACACCGCGGGTCATCGACGCGATCGACCGCACCGGACGCGGCCCCGACGGCAAGCAGATCGAAAACCTGCCGCAGGGTGTCGACGTGCTGGCTGCCGCGTTCGCGGCCGATGTCGGCGGCGACAACGAGTCGCTTCGCATCCCGGGCACCGGTTACGTCTGGTATGACGTGATGGAAGTCGTGCCGTCGCGCGACCGCACGCTCGACGAGGTGAAGGCCCTGGCCGAAGAGCGCTGGCGCAACGACGAGATCGCATCGCGCGTCAAGGCGAAGTCGGAGTCGATTGTCGACCGGATCAAGGGCGGGAAGTCGTTCAACGAAGTCGCGGCCGAGGAAAGGCTGAAGGTCGAATGGCGTCCCGGCCTCAAGCGCGGTAGTCCGCCGCCCGGATTTTCGGCGACGACAGTCGACGAAGTGTTCAAAACGGCGAAGGACTCGGCCGCCGCAGTCGACGGTTCGTCTCCGACCGAACGGATTGTGTTCCGCGTAACGGAGATCACGACCCCTGCCCTCGATCCGCAGGCGAGCGACTTCAAGGAGCTGGACCAGACGTTGCGCCAGGCAACGTCGGTCGATCTGATCGCACAGTATGTGGCGCGCCTGCGCAGCGAAATCGGCGTCAGCATCAACGAGAGCGCCTTGAGCCAGGTTGCCGGCGGCAGCGCCCGGAACTGATCCCCATGCAAATCGAGCCGCCGGCCGACGCATTCGCCGCGCGCTATGCCCGCGGCGAGGCGCAAGTCGTTTGGACCGAACTGGTCGCCGACCTGGAAACGCCGGTTTCCGCGTTCCTCAAGATCGCCGGCGGCCGGCCGATGAGTTTCCTGCTGGAGTCGGTCGAGGGCGGTGCGGTCCGAGGCCGCTATTCGGTCATCGGGCTCGATCCCGACGTGGTGTGGCGCGCGCGCGGCGAGCGAGCGGACATCAACCGCACGGCGCGCACCGCTCCCGACGCTTTTGCGCCCTGCGCCGAGCCGCCTCTGGCCGCGCTGCGCGCGCTGATCGCGGAAAGCCGCATCGATCTGCCCGAGGGCCTGCCGCCGATGGCGGCCGGCGTGTTCGGCTATCTCGGCTACGACACGGTGCGGCTGATGGAGGAATTGCCGCAGCCCAATCCGGATCCGATCGGCCTGTCTGACGCAATCCTGATCCGGCCGAGCGTCGTCGTGGTGTTCGACGCGGTGCGCGACGCCATCACCGTCGTGACCCCAGTGCGTCCCGAGCCGGGCGTTGCGGCAAAGGCCGCGCTCGCGCGCGCCGAAGAGCGGTTGTCGGCCGTGGTCGACGCACTGGAGCGTCCGCTCAACAAGACGGCAGGGCCGGCCGAACTGGGGCCGCTCGACGTGCCGTCGAAGTCCAACACCACGCCGGACGAGTACCGGGCGATGGTGTTGCGGGCGAAGGAATACATCCTCGCCGGCGACATCTTCCAGGTGGTGCTGTCGCAGCGCTTCGAGGCGCCGTTCTCGCTGCCGCCGTTCTCGCTCTACCGCGCCCTGCGGCGGGTCAATCCGGCGCCCTTTCTTTACTTTCTCGACTTCGGCGCGTTCGCGGTCGCGGGATCGAGCCCGGAAATCCTGGTCCGCCTGCGCGGCGACACGGTGACGATCCGCCCGATCGCTGGCACGCGGCCACGTGGGGTGACGCTGCACGAGGACAAGGAACTGGAGGAGCAGTTGCTCGCCGATCCGAAGGAGCGCGCCGAGCACCTGATGCTGCTCGATCTCGGCCGCAACGACGTCGGCCGCGTCGCGCGCATCGGCACCGTCGAGGTGACCGACCAGTTCTTCGTCGAACGCTACAGCCATGTCATGCACATCGTCTCTAACGTCGAGGGCAAGCTGGCCCACGGCCGCGACGCGCTCGATGCGTTGGCGGCGGGTTTCCCCGCCGGCACCGTTTCGGGCGCGCCGAAGGTCCGCGCCATGGAAATCATCGACGAGCTGGAGAAGGAAAAGCGCGGCATCTACGCCGGCTGCGTCGGCTACTTCTCCGCCGCTGGCGAGATGGACTCCTGCATCGTGCTGCGCACCGCGCTGATCAAGGACGGCACCATGTACGTGCAGGCCGGCGCCGGCATCGTCGCCGACAGCGACCCTGCGAGCGAGCAGGCCGAATGCGTCAACAAGGCCAAGGCGCTGTTCCGCGCGGCGGAAGAAGCGCGGCGGTTTGCGAGCGCCGCCGGCCGGGGGCAGTGAGCCGTAGCGTTACTTGATGACGTAGAACGGGTTAGGCAGCAGGAAACCGCGTTCGGCGAAGCCGCCGTCCAGGTCGCTGCGCTGGTCGCCGACGTTGGCGACGACAGTGTAGCCTTGGGCGGCGATCCTGGCGCGCTCGCGGGTCTTGTATTGGAGCGCGGTTTGGGTGCGTGTGGCGTCCGAGCGCATGATCAGTGCGCTCCAGCCGTCGTAGCCTGTGGCCTTGAGATTGCGCTCGGTCAGGACGCGGCGTTTGTCGCCGTCGTTGCGCCCGGTGATGAAGAAGACCGCAACGTTGTGGGCGCGTGCGGCCTTGAACAGCGCAAGCGTCGGCGCAATCGCCTCGGCCTGCGCCATCGCCTCCCACTCATCCCAGCGGCACGGCCGCATCGGCAGCGCGCCGCAAGGGCCCTTGGGGATGTAGCCGAAGTCGTTGGCGAGGATCGCGGGCCAGTTCGACAGCGCGGTCTCGTCGATGTCGAGGATGAGGGCCGGTTTTTTGACCAGCGATGCCCGCCGCTCGACGTGGCTCGCCGCCCGTGCAGCAACCTGCGCCAGCGCCCGGTCGTACCGGTCGGAGCACGCGTAGCGCAGCGCCTGCCGCTTCGACAGGCTCAGGTTGCGCGGCTGCACGACGTCCGGGCTCGGCGGGGCCTCCCGGAGCTTGTCGCACTTGAGTGCGTGCCCCGGGCCGGCCGTGGCGGCAAATATCGCAATGGTCAGCGCGGCCGCACCCCAACGGCGCGCGCCGACGAATAGCCGAAAGCCCAACATCCCCGTCCCCCAGCACGGACAGGCTAGCAAAGCCGTTCAGCCGCGTGGCCTCGGTGGGCGTTTCGCCGCAGGCATGCGAGGGATCTGCGGGAGGTCGCCTTGACCCCTTCCCGGCCCCCCTCTAAGACCCGAAACGTGCTAGTAAATCGCGTGTCATGCTGGTCCTGATCGACAATTACGACAGCTTCACCTTCAACCTTGTCCACTACCTGGGCGGGCTGGGGGCCCACGTGACTGTCCACCGCAACGACAAGGTGTCGGTCGCGGACGTGCTGGCGCTGAAGCCCGGCGCCATCGTGCTGTCGCCCGGTCCCTGCACGCCCAACGAGGCCGGCATCTGCCTCGACCTGATCGAGAAGGCCGCGCCCGAAGTGCCGATCCTCGGCGTCTGCCTCGGCCACCAGGCCATCGGGCAGGCGTTCGGCGGCAAGGTGGTGCGCGCGCCCTCCCCGGTCCACGGCAAGCTGAGCGAGGTCCGCCACGGCAACGGCGGCGTGTTCCGCGGCATCAACGGCCCGTTCAAGGCGACGCGCTACCATTCGCTGGTGGTCGAGCGCGGCAGCATGCCCGAAACGTTGCAGGTCACAGCCGAGACCGACGGTGGGATCGTGATGGGCCTTTCGCATGCGTCGCTGCCGGTGCACGGTGTGCAGTTCCACCCGGAAAGCATCGCCTCCGAGCACGGCCATCTGATCCTGAAGAATTTTCTCGACCTCGCCGCGCAGTGGAACGTAGCGCGCGGGCGCAGCACGGCCAAAAGCCGGGTCCATTGAGGAGGCGGCCGTGAGCGACGATTTCAAAGGACTCATTGCCAAGGTCGCGGCAGGCACAACATTGTCGCGCGAGGAATCCGCCCGCGCCTTCGACCGCATGATGTCAGGCGAAGCCACGCCCTCGCAGATGGGCGCGCTCTTGATGGCGCTGAGGGTGCGCGGCGAGACCGTCGACGAGATCACCGGCGCGGTCACGACCATGCGCGCCAAGATGCAGAAGGTCGCCGCTCCCCCCGACGCCATCGACGTGGTCGGCACCGGCGGCGACGCGTCCGGCTCCTACAACGTCTCGACCTGCGCCGCGCTGATCGTGGCCGGCGCGGGCGTCCCGGTCGCCAAGCACGGCAACCGCGCGCTGTCGTCGCGCTCGGGCGCAGCCGATGTGCTCGGTGCGCTCGGCGTCAACATCGAGCTTCGCCCGGACGAGATCACGCGCTGCATCTACGAGGCCGGCATCGGTTTCATGTTCGCGCCCTCGCACCATCCCGCGACCAAGAACGTCGCGGCCACCCGCGTCGAGCTCGGCACGCGCACGATCTTCAACCTGCTGGGTCCCCTGTCCAATCCGGCAAGCGTCAAGCGCCAGATGATCGGCGCGTTCTCGCGGCAGTGGATCGAGCCGATGGCGCAGGTGCTGAAGAACCTCGGCTCGGAATGCGTCTGGGTGGCGCACGGCTCCGACGGCCTGGACGAAATCACCACCACGGGACCGACGCATGTGGCCGCGCTCGAAAACGGCCAGGTGCGGACCTTCGAGATCAATCCGGACGAGATCGGCGTCGAGCGCGCCAAGCCCGAGGCGCTGCGCGGCGGCGACGCCGAAACCAACGCCGCGGCGCTGATGGGCGTGCTGAAAGGCGTCAAGGGACCGTTCCGCGACATCGCGATCCTCAATGCCGCCGCAGCCCTGATCGTCGCAGGCCGCGCCAAGAACCTGAAAGAGGGCGCTGCGCTTGCCGTCAAATCCATCGACTCCGGCGAGGCCGAAGGCCGGCTCGACCGGCTGATCGCGGTCTCGAACGCGCAATGACCGACATCCTCAAAATAATCGAGGCCTACAAGCGCGAGGAGATCGCCGCCGCCAAGCGCGCGCGCCCATTGTCCCAGGTCGAGGCCGAAGCCAGGGCCGCCGCCCCCCCGCGCGGCTTCCTGCGCGCGCTGGAGCGAAAGATTGCGTGCGGCGAGTACGCGCTGATTGCCGAGATCAAGAAGGCGAGTCCCTCGGCCGGGCTGATCCGAGACGACTTCGATCCGCCGCAACTCGCGCGGGCCTACGAGGCCGGCGGCGCGGCCTGTTTGTCGGTGTTGACCGACGCGCCGTCGTTCCAGGGCCGGCCGGAGTTTCTCGCCGCCGCGCGCGCGGCGACCGCGTTGCCTGCGCTGCGCAAGGACTTCATGTACGAGCCATATCAGATCGCGGAATCGCGGGCGATGGGCGCGGACTGCATTCTCATCATCCTCGCTTCGGTCGACGATGCCTGTGCGAGCGATCTGGAAGCTGCGGCCGTCGCTCACGGCATGGACGTACTGGTCGAGGTGCACGACGAAGCCGAACTCGATCGTGCGCTGAAGCTGAAATCGCGGCTGATCGGCATCAACAACCGCGACCTGAAGGTGTTCAAGACTTCGCTTGCGGTGTCCGAGCGCCTGGCCCCGCGCGTGCCGGCCGGTAAGGTGATCGTCGGCGAGAGCGGCATCCACACACCGGCCGATCTTTCGCGGCTTGCCGCGGTCGGCATCAGGGCGTTCCTGGTCGGCGAGAGCCTGATGCGAAAGCCGGACGTCGCCGCCGCCACACGCGCGCTGCTCGCGCGCGAACGCGCCCACGCCGGGAGCTGAACCATGGCCAAGGACGAGAAACCCGCGCTCTCGCACCTCGGCAAAGGCGGCGAGGCGCGGATGGTCGACGTGTCGGGCAAGGACGCGACCGAGCGCGTCGCGATCGCCGCGGGCTGCGTCGTGATGAAGACCGAGACGCTCGACATCGTGCTCGCCGGTAACGCGATCAAGGGCGACGTGCTGGCCGCGGCCCGCATCGCCGGCATCATGGCAGCGAAACGCACCCACCAGCTTATTCCCCTTTGCCATCCCCTGCCGATCACCAAGGCCTCGGTCGACATCGAGCCCGACCACCGCCTGCCCGGTTTCGTCGTGCAGTCGACGGTGAAGGTCACCGGCCAGACCGGCGTCGAGATGGAGGCGCTGACGGCGGTGTCGGTCGCGTGCCTTACGATCTACGACATGGTCAAGGCGGTCGAAAAAGGCATGCGGATCGAGAACATCCACCTGGTCGAAAAGCAGGGCGGCAAGTCCGGGCACTATCGCGCCGCGGACGAGCGTGCCAAGGACTCCGCCAAGGAATGAACGCGGGGAGTTGGCGTTGAGCAAGGCGTTGTTGTCGGTCGCCGATGCGCTCGCCCGTGTGCTCGACGGGGCGCAACCGCTGCCGTGCGAAGCGGTGCCGCTGACCGAAGCGGCGGGCCGCGTGCTGTGCCAGGACCTCGCGGCGCTGCGTACCCAGCCGCCCGCCGACATGTCGGCAATGGACGGCTATGCCGTGCGAGCGGCCGATGTGGCGCAGGTTCCTGCAACGCTGAACGTAGCTGGCGAAGTCGCGGCCGGACGTCCCTTCGAGGGGACGGTCGGGCCCGGACAAGCCGCCCGCATCTTCACCGGCGGCGTGGTGCCGCCCGGCGCCGATACCATCGTCATTCAGGAAAACACGGAGAAGGACGGCGAGCGGGTGCTGGTCAAGCAACCCGAAAAACCGGGGCGCCATATCCGCCGGGCGGGCCTCGACTTCAAGGCCGGCCAGGTGCTGCTGCCGAAGGGCCGCCACCTGACCGACCGCGACGTGATGCTGACCGCGGCCATGAATCATCCCTCGGTGCCGGTGCACCGGCGGCCGAAGATCGCGGTGCTCGCGACCGGCGACGAACTGCGCGCGCCGGGCTCCGCGCTCGGTCCGGGCGAGATCGTCTACTCCAACGGCTTCGCCCTGCTCGCGCTGGCGCGCGCCGAGGGCGCCGACGTCATCGATCTCGGCATCGTGCCCGACCGGGTCGAGGCCACGGTCGAGGCGATCCGGCGCGCGCGCGCGACCGGCGCCGACATTCTGGTGACGACCGGCGGGGCATCGGTCGGGGATTACGATCTGGTGCAGCGCGGGCTTTCGGCCGAGGGCCTCGCCCTGTCGTTCTGGCGGGTGGCGCTCAGACCGGGGCGGCCGATGATGAACGGACGGCTCGGCGAGATGCATGTGCTCGGTCTGCCGGGCAACCCGGTGTCGGCCTATGTCTGCGCGCTATTGTTCCTGGTGCCGCTCATCCGGCGGCTCTGCGGGCGCGCCGACGAAGCGCCGGCCCCCGAATCGGCGGTGCTCGGCTGCGATCTTCCGAAAAATGACGAACGGGCCGACTACATGCGGGCCACGCTGACGCCCGGCCCCGACGGAATCCCGGTCGCGGTTCCGGTCAAAATCCAAGATTCGTCGATGATGGCCGCACTCGCAAAGGCCGATTGTCTCGTCGTTCGCGAGCCTTTTGCGCCTGCGGCCAAGGCCGGAGGCCGTTGTTCGATCCTTAGGCTTACGCGGCCGTTTTAGCGGTCCTTCGACTTGTTCACGCCAAATTAAAGGGTTGCGGAACAAGGATAGAACATATAGTGTCCGTTCATGATTTGTTTTCGAGCCCTGGTAGGTTCGAAAACCCGGAGGAAACCACGACGATGCTGACCCGCAAGCAATTCGAGCTTCTGCGCTTCATCCACGAGCGTTTGAAGGAGTCCGGGGTTCCGCCCTCCTTCGACGAAATGAAGGACGCGCTCGACTTGCGCTCGAAATCCGGCATCCACCGGCTGATCACGGCGCTGGAGGAGCGCGGCTTCATCCGGCGGCTGCCGAACCGGGCGCGCGCCATCGAGGTGATCAAGCTGCCCGAACCGGTGGGCCAGGGCATGGGCCGGCGCGGTTTCACACCGAGCGTCATCGAAGGCAATCTCGGCCGCGGGCGTGCGTCCGCGGAGGACGATGGCGGGCGCCCGATTGCGATACCGGTCATGGGCCGGATCGCGGCCGGCACGCCGATCGAAGCGATCCAGAACAAGAGCCATGTCATCAGCATGCCGCCCGACATGCTCGGCACCGGCGATCATTTCGCGCTCGAAGTGCGCGGCGACTCGATGATCGAGGCCGGCATCCTCGAAGGCGACACGGTGCTGATCCGCAAGACCGAGGCCGCCGACACCGGCGACATCGTGGTGGCGCTGATCGACGACGAGGAGGCAACGCTGAAGCGTTTCCGCCGTCGTGGCGCCTCGATCGCGCTCGAACCCGCCAATGCGGCCTATGAGGTTCGGATCCTGCCCCCGACGCGCGTGCGCATCCAGGGCAAGATGGTGGGGTTGTTCCGGAAGTACTGACGGCCGCGCTCAGTCGCCCGGCTCCAGGTCCTGGGTCCGCGGCGTTGCATCGCGCAGGATCGGGCGGCCCGCCGCCCGCGGCTGTTCCGCGACGACCGGCGCGGCCTTGGCCCAGGGCCGGTCCTGGCCGGCGGGGCGCGCCGCGAGCAGGCTCCAGCGATCGCCCTCGCGCATCAGTGCAACAGCGCCCTGCGCACGCGAGAGATTCCGATCCACCGCAACCGAAGCGCAGCCGGGCGGCGCTTCGCGCGCCGTTACGACAACGGCCGCGCGCCCGCAGTCCTCGCGCAACGCATCGGCCGACAGCGCGAGCGCCAGGACGCGCCCATTGGGCAGGCGCGCGGTGCAGCCGTCGGCGTCGCAGCGGAAGCCTTCGGCAAGCGCCGGATTGGCCGGCACTCGTGCATCGCCGTCGGCCGCGAGCCAATAGCGCACAGTGAAGGCATCGCTCCTTGTCTGCCGGATGGACAGTTGCCCGTTGGTCCCGCGTGCCGCGACGGTTTGGCCATCGGCCGAGATCAGAACGTCCGGCTGCGGCGCCTGGATCGCCCAAAGGCTCGCAACAGCGATCACGGCCGCACCGCACCAGCGCAACGGCGTGCGCAGGAGACACAGCACCACGATCCCGCCGGTGACGAGCAGCAGCGGGCCTACGCCGAATGACGGCATGCGCCCGACCGCGCCCGGAAGCTGCGCGACCCAGAGCGCCACCGCGATCATCCAGCCAATGCCCTCGCCCATCAGCCGCCACAGCAAGCCGTCGAAGCCGAAGGGAGCCGCAACCAGCGCAAGCAACCCAACCGGCATCACCCAGGCCGAAACGATCGGCATGGCGATCAGGTTCGACAGCACGCCATAGGGCGCGATGCGATGGAAGTGATAGGCGGCGTAGGGCGTGGTCGCGAGGCCCGCCACGATCGAGGCCAGCACCAGCGCGGCGATCTCGCGCCCGCCCCACAGCGCCACGCGCGCGCCGAGCGACGTGTCGCGGCCGGACGCCTGCCAGCGCACGCTTCGTTCGTAGGCCGCGACCAGCGCCAGCGTCGCCGCAAACGACATCTGAAAGCTCGGATGCACCACAGCCTGCGGCGCATAGAGCAGAACTCCGAAGGCCGCGAGCGCGAGCGTGCGAAGCGTGATGGCGGGCCGGTCGGCCATGACGCCGACCAGCACGATGGCGGTCATGATGAAGGCGCGCTGCGTCGCGACTTCGGCACCGGACAGGAGCAGATAGAACGCCGCAGCCCCGAGCGCGATCGACGCCGCCCATTTCTTGATCGGGCGGCGGCTCGCAAACGACGGCACTAGCGCAAGCAGGGCGCGGACGAAGAAGAACACCACGCCGGCGACCACCGCCATGTGATAGCCGGAGATCGACAGCACATGGGCGAGGCTTGAGACATACATGGCCTCGTTGACCGGCGCCGAAATGGCGTCGCGTTTGCCGGTGATCAGCGCGGATGCAATCGCGCCTTTGTCGCCGGGCACGACAGCGCGGATGCGCGCGTCGATGTCGTCGCGAAGCCCCTGGATCGAGGCCGCGAATTGCAGCCGCAGACTCACGGGCTGCGGCGCCTCGGCGATCCGGATCGCGCCCAGCGCGAAGCCAGTGGCGCCGATGCCCTGGAAGTACAGATCGCGCGCGAAGTCGTAGCCGCCGGGCCGCAGCGGCGCGAGCGGCGGATTGAGCCGCGCGCGAAACGTCACATACGTGCCCACCGGAGGCGCGGTGCCCTTGCGAACCGAGATCCGGACCCGCGCCGGCTTCTGATCGAGCCGCGCGCCTTCGAGCTTCAATGCGCGAACCACGATGCGGTCGGAACGCTCGCGCTCCTCGCGCGTTACGACAAAGCCCGATATCTCCACATTGCCCGCGGGCCGGGTCAGCACCGGATGCGCGATATAGGCGCTGCGCAGCGTCACCGTGGCGAAGCCCATGGCCACGGCGGCGGCGGCGAGCGCCGTGGGAAAGCCCAGCGGCCTGCGCCGCGCCAGGAACGCCACGGTGATCGCGGCGAACGCCAAGGCTGAAGCCGCCCAGGCCTTCGGTTCGGTCTCGGCGGCGAAGTAGAGCGCAATGCCGAGCCCGAACGCCACGGGCAGCCACGGCATCAGACGGCCGGGCCGAACTTCCGCCTCCGCCCATTGTCGGGCGCGCTGCGCGACGGCGTATCCGGCGTCGGCGAACCCGCCGAGCGAAACTGGCGCGCGCCCGCTGCGCGGTTCTCCGCCGGGCGGCCAGGTCTCCGCGCGCCCTTCGGCACGTCCCTCCGCCGGGCCGCGCTTTCCGCCGCCCCTGCCCCAGTCGACCATGCGCAACGCCCCCCGACGCGCGCGGCCGGCGATCAGGCTTTGCCGCCGACCTCCTTGGCGAAGGTATCACGCAATCCGACGGTGCGGTTGAACACCGGGCGCTCGGGTGTGGAATCCGGATCGGCCACAAAATAGCCCAGCCGCTCGAACTGCACCGGCTCGGCGGAATTGCCGCCGACCAGCGCAGGTTCGAGCCAGGCGTCTTTCAGCACTTCCAGCGACTGTGGATTGAGGTCCGAAGCGAAGCCCTCGCCGCCGGCTGGATCGGGCTTGTTGAACAGCGGATTGTAGAGCCGCACCTCGGCGGTCTTCGCGTGCGCGGCCGAGACCCAGTGGATCGTGGCCTTGACCTTGCGGCCGTCGGGCGCATTGCCGCCGCGGGTCGCCGGATCGTAGGTGCAGTGCAGTTCGACCACCTTGCCCTTGTCGTCCTTCACCACACTTTTGCAGGTGATGAAATAGGCGTAGCGCAGCCGCACCTCGGCGCCGGGCGACAGCCGGAAGAACTTCTTGGGCGGGTTCTCCATGAAGTCGTCGCGCTCGATATAGAGATCGCGGCCGAATTTAATCTTGCGCGAACCCGTGGACGGATCGTCCGGATGGTTGACCGCGTCGAGGTCCTCGTCATGGCCTTCCGGATAGTTCTCGATCACCACCTTGAGCGGGCGCAGCACCGCCATCCGGCGCTGCGCGGTCTTGTTGAGGTGCTCGCGGATCGAGAAGTCGAGCACGCCTGCATCGACCACGCTGTTGGCCTTGGCGACACCGATGCGTTTGACGAAGTCGCGGACCGCCTGCGGCGGCACGCCCCGCCGGCGCAGACCCGCAATCGTCGGCATGCGCGGGTCGTCCCAGCCGGCGACGTGACCGTCCTGCACCAGTTTGGTCAGCACCCGCTTCGACAGCACGGTGTAGGTGAGGTTCAGCCGCGCGAACTCGTACTGCCGCGGGCGCGAGGGCACCGGCAGGTGCTCCAGGAACCAGTCGTAGAGCGGCCGATGGTCCTCGAACTCCAGCGTGCAGATCGAATGGGTGATGTGTTCGATCGCGTCCGACTGGCCGTGGGCGTAATCGTAGCTCGGATAGATTTTCCACTCCGTCCCCGTGCGCGGGTGTGCGGCGTGCAGGATGCGGTAGAGCACCGGATCGCGCAGGTTGATGTTGCCCGACGCCATGTCGATCTTGGCGCGCAGCACCCTCGCGCCGTTCGGGAACTCGCCCGCCCGCATGCGGCGGAACAGGTCGAGGTTTTCGTCCACGCTGCGGTCGCGGAACGGACTGTTTCTGCCGGGCTCGGTCAGCGTGCCGCGGTTGACCCGCATCTCCTCCTGGGACTGGTCGTCGACATAGGCGAGGCCGGCCCGGATCAGATGCTCGGCCCATTCGTAGAGCCGCTCGAAGTAATCGGAGGCGTGATAGAGGTGCCCGCCCCAATCGAAGCCAAGCCAGCGCACGTCGCGGGCGATGGCGTCGATGAACTCCTGCTCCTCCCTGGTCGGGTTGGTGTCGTCGAAACGCAGATGGCAGCGTCCGCCGAACTCCTCCGCCACCCCGAAATTCAGGCAGATCGACTTGGCGTGGCCTATGTGCAGGTAGCCGTTTGGCTCCGGCGGGAACCGGGTGACCACGGTCTTGTGCTGGCCGGACGTAAGGTCGGCCGCGACGATATCGCGGATGAAGTCGCGGCCCGCGGCCTCGCCCGCCGCCGCCTCCGCCTTGCTTTCGCCGACCGCCATGCCCGCTCCTCGACCGAACCGCCAAGTGAGCCGGTCGGCGCCTATGTGGCAAATCCGGGCGCGCGCGCCAAGCCCGCCCTGGGACCGTTGCCTATTGGACCGCGGGAGACTTTCGCATGACAGCGTTCCGCGCTATGAGCGCGTCCCATGACGCCCGCCACCCGGTCATGACCGACCCCATCGTCACGCGCTTTGCACCGTCGCCCACCGGATTCCTTCACATCGGCGGGGCGCGGACCGCGCTGTTCAACTGGCTCTATGCGCGCGGCCGCGGCGGCAAGATGTTGCTGCGGATCGAGGATACCGACCGCGAACGGTCCACCAAGGCGGCGATCGACGCCATCCTCGACGGGCTCGACTGGCTTGGGCTGCATTGGGACGGGGAGACCGTCTACCAGTTCTCGCGCGTGGCGCGGCACCGCGAGATTGCCGAGCGGATGCTCGCCGAAGGCAAGGCCTATCGCTGCTTCTGCACGCCCGAGGAACTGGCGCAGATGCGCGAGAAGGCCAAGGCCGAGGGCAAGACGCGGCTCTATGACGGCCGCTGGCGGGACCGCGATCCGTCCGAGGCGCCGGCCGGGCAGCCTTACGCGATCCGGCTCAAGGCGCCGCTCTCCGGCGAAACGGTGGTCGAGGACCAGGTCCAGGGCCGCGTCACCTGGCAGAACGAGAACCTGGACGATTTCGTGCTGCTGCGGTCCGACGGCACGCCCACCTACATGCTGGCCGTGGTGGTGGACGACCACGACATGGCCGTGACCCACATCATCCGCGGCGACGACCACCTGAACAACGGCGCGCGGCAAACCCAGATCTATCAGGCGCTGGGCTGGACGATCCCGGTCATGTCGCACATCCCGCTGATCCACGGGCCGGACGGATCGAAGCTCTCCAAACGCCACGGCGCGCTCGGCGTCGACGCCTACCGCGCCATGGGCTACCTGCCCGCCGCCATGCGCAACTATCTGGTCCGGCTCGGCTGGAGCCACGGCGACCAGGAGGTGTTCTCCACCGAGGAGATGATCGCAGCCTTCGACCTGCCGCAGATCGGGCGCTCGCCGGCCCGGTTCGACTTCGCCAAGCTGGAGAGCCTGAGCGGCCACTACATGCGAACGTCGCCGGACGCCGACCTGCTGGCGGCAATCGACGGGCTCCTGCCGCACCTGGCCAACGGCACCGACATTGCGGCCAAGCTGACGCCGCCAATCCGCAGCCAGATTCTGGCCGCCATGCCCGACCTCAAGGAGCGCGCCAAGACGCTAGTGGAGCTGATCGATGCCGCAAGCTTCATCTGGTCCGGCCGGCCGCTCGCGCTCGACGACAAGGCGACCGCCCTGCTGACGCCCGAGGCGCGTGGTTTGATCCGCGAGGTGACGCAGGCGCTGGAGACGGTCGAACCGTGGACCCCGGCGGCAACGGAACAGGCCGTCCGGAGCTATGCCGAAACCAAGGGCACCAAACTTGGCACGGTGGCGCAACCGCTACGGGCGGCACTGACCGGCCGCGCCACATCGCCCGGAATCTTCAACGTGCTGACTGTCCTGGGCCGGCAGGAAAGCCTGGCACGGCTGCGCGATCAGGCATCCGCCTCCTAGGCGGGGGCGCACCTTGCAGCGCACAACTGAATGGGATACCCAAGATTGTCCGGCGTTTGCGCGGGTTGCCGCGCCCGCGGCGGGGTTTCCTAGCATTCCGGCCGAGGGGCTCGACTGCATCGAGGTGCCACTATGGACGCAAAGACCGGCTCCAATCTGAAGACCGCGCAGCTCACCGTCGGCGACAAGAGCTGGTCGCTCCCGATCCACCAGGGCACCATCGGCCCGGATGTCATCGACGTCGGCAAGCTTTACGCCGAGACCGGGATGTTCACCTACGACCCGGGCTTCACGTCGACGGCGGCCTGCGAGTCGAAGATTACCTACATCGACGGCGACGAAGGCATTCTGCTGTATCGCGGGGTGCCGATCGAGCAGCTCGCCGAGCACGGCGACTTCCTGGAGACCTGCTACCTCCTGCTCTACGGGGAACTGCCGACGCCGGCGCAGAAGACCGACTTCGACTACCGGGTCACGCGCCACACCATGGTGCACGAGCAGATGAGCCGGTTCTTCCAGGGCTTCCGGCGCGACGCGCACCCGATGGCGGTGATGACCGGATGCGTGGGCGCGCTGTCGGCGTTCTACCACGACTCCACCGACATTTCGGACCCGCACCAGCGCATGGTCGCGTCGATCCGCATGATCGCCAAGATGCCGACGCTGGCGGCCATGGCCTACAAGTACAACATCGGCCAGCCGTTCGTTTATCCGAAGAACGATCTCGACTATGCGACCAACTTCCTGCGCATGTGCTTTGCTGTACCGTGCGAGGAGTACAAGCCGAACCCGGTGCTGGCGCGCGCGATGGATCGCATCTTCATCCTGCACGCCGACCACGAGCAGAACGCATCGACCTCGACGGTGCGGCTCGCCGGTTCGACCGGCGCCAATCCGTTCGCCTGCATTGCGGCAGGCATCGCCGCGCTCTGGGGCCCCGCGCACGGCGGCGCCAACGAAGCCGCGCTGAAGATGCTGGCCGAGATCGGCACGCCCGAACGCATCCCCGAGTTCGTCAAGCGCGCCAAGGACAAGAATTCCGGTTTCCGCCTGATGGGCTTCGGCCACCGCGTCTACAAGAACTACGATCCGCGCGCCAAGATCATGCAGAAGACCGCGCACGAGGTCCTGAGCGAACTCGGTCACCGCGACGATCCGTTGCTGCAATGTGCGATCGAACTCGAGCGCGTGGCGCTGTCGGACGAGTACTTCATCGAGAAGAAGCTCTATCCGAACGTCGACTTCTATTCGGGCATCACGCTCAAGGCGATGGGCATCCCGGTCAACATGTTCACGGTGCTGTTCGCGCTCGCGCGCACCGTGGGCTGGATCGCGCAGTGGAAAGAGATGATCGAGGATCCGAGCCAGCGCATCGGCCGGCCGCGGCAGCTCTTTTCGGGCGCGACGCGCCGCGACTACATTCCGATCTCGCGTCGCAAGTAACGCACCATCGCGTTTCGGTTTCCGCCGGGGCGCCCATCGGCGCCCCGTTCGGTTTTAAGGCGTCGGCGCTACGCCGGGGCATTTGAGTCGGGCTTGGAACGCTCGCGCCAAATCTCGCCGAGCACGAGGTCGGCGGCACGGGCCGCGGGCGCGCGCGAACCGATCTCCATGATCGTGTCGAGCCAGGAGAAGGCATCCATCTGACGTCGGCGCTCCTGCGTATCGCCGATCAACGGAATTAGCGCGTCGGCCAGCCGTTCGGGCGTGCAGTCCTCCTGAACCAGCTCGGGAACCACGTTCTGGCCGATCACGAGATTGGCCAGAATGTAGGACGGGACCCGCACCAGCCGGCGGATCACGAACGCTTCGAGCGGCGACACCTTATAGGCCGCCACCATCGGCACGCCTGCGAGTGCGAGCTCGAGGGTGACGGTGCCCGATTTCGCCAAGGCGGCGCGCGCAATGCGGATTGCCGCGCGCTTCTCGATCGGATCGACCACGATGCGCGGCTTCACCGGCCACTCGGCGACCGCCTGCGCCACCTGCAAGGCGCGCTGCTCGACAGTCGGCACCACCACGTCGAGCGGCCCGATCCGCTCTTGCACGATTCCGAGCGCCTGCCCGAAGACGCCGGCCAGGCGCTCGACCTCGCCGCTGCGGCTGCCGGGCAGCGCCAGCACGGTCGGCGGACCGGACGCCCGTTGCCGCTGCTCCGATTCGTTGGGGCGCAGGTTCGAGATTTCTTCGATCAATGGATGACCGACATAGCTGCAAGGCGGTCCGCCGAGCCGCTGGTGCACGCCCGGTTCGAACGGCAACAGCGCCAGCACATGGTCGACGAAGTCGCGCATGGCGCGCGCACGTCCGGGACGCCAGGCCCAGACCGAGGGCGAGACATAGTCGACGATGGGGATCGAAGGGTCGCGCCGGCGCACGAAACGCGCGACCCACAGCGAATAGCCGGGACTGTCGACGATAACGAGCGCGTGCGGCCGCTGCGCGAGGACGGCGCGCACCGTCATGCGCATGTTGCGGAGAATGCGCGGCAATCGCCGGGGAATGGCGGTGAAACCGATGATCGAGAAATCGTCGATCGGATGCAGGCTGGCGAGCCCCGCGGCGGTCATGTCCCGGCCGCCGACGCCCGAAAACCGGACCGGGACGCTGGCGCGCTGGCGCAAGGCCTTCATCAGCGCGGCGCCCAAGCGGTCGCCGGATTCCTCGACCGCGACCAGAAAGATATCGATCCCGCCCGCCCGATCCGGCGGAGATCGGCGCGGAGGCAGGGTCATGGCGCGGTCTCGTCCGCCGGCACGCCGACCAGGAATATGCCGCAGCGGTCGGCCTCGGCGGCGATCCGCTCAGGCTCGGCAACGATGGTGGTGCCGGCGACGACTGCGACGCCCGACAGCCCCGCCGCGGCGGCCGATGCGATCGTCTGCGGTCCGATCGACGGCAGATCGATGCGCTGGTCCTGCCCAAGCTTTAAGGCTTTGATCAGGACGCCGCCCGGCGCGCGAATGCGTCCGCTGCGGCGAAGCTCGGCGACCCGGGCCATGGTCGCGTCAGTGCCCTCCGGACCTTCCAGCGCCAGCACGTGGTTGTCGGCCACGATCGCCGCCTGCCCGATATCGAACGGGCTCGTGGCGCGCAGCAGCGACAGGCCGTACGCGATGTCGGCCTGGTCCCGGGCGCCAGGTTCGCGGGCCCCGACCGGCCCCAGCGGCATCAGCAGTTCGGGTGCGACGTCCTTCGGACCCATGAGCCGGAAGCCATGCTCCTCGAAGATGCGCCCGACGCCGGACAGCAGCCGGTCGTCGCCGCCCCGGAACAGCCTCAGTATTCGGGGCAGCAGTCCGAGCACGCGAATGTCGGGTCGAAGCTGCAGGATCGAGGGCCGGCCGACAGAACCGATGAACACCACATCGCGGCAGCCTTCGCGGGTGGCGATCCGGATGAAGCGGCCGAACTGCCCCATCCACGACCAATGATGCGGATAGGCGGCGACGCGGGCGGGGTCGGCCCAGCCGCGCAACGCAAATAGAATGACGCGCCGCCCGCGCCGGATGGCGGCGTCGGCGAGCGCATACGGCAGGCTGCCGCCGCCGCAGATGATGGCGAGCGCGCCCTCGCCCGCCGGAGGGTCGGGCAGGCGCTCGCTCATGGGGGATCGCCGGAATCCGCGGCCGGATCGGCGGCCATCATCAAGGGCCGCGTGCCGCCGTCGCGGATGAACGACAGGATTTTCACGACCGCCGGCTCGCCGCCGTGCTGGGCCGCGACGGCGGCAAGCCGCTCGGCGAAGGTTCCGGCAGCCCCGAACAAGGCGCGGTAGGCGCGGCGGATGCGGTGGATATCCGCCCGCGCGAAGCCGCGCCGGCGCAACCCGACCACGTTGATCCCGACCAGAGCGGCCTTGGGCCCGAACGCAAAGCCGTACGGGATGACGTCGCGCGTGACGCCGCTCATGCCGCCCAGCATCGCGCCCTCGCCGATCCGCACGAACTGGTGGACCGCCGTGTTGCCGCCGACGAACACGTGATCGGCCACGGTGACGTGACCGCCGAGGACGGCATTGTTGGCGAACGTCACATGGTCGCCGACGCTGCAGTCATGTCCGACGTGGGAGTTGGCCATGAAGAAGCAACCGCTCCCGACGGCGGTTACGCCGCCGCCGTCCTCGCTGCCGGTGCTCATCGTCACGCCTTCGCGGATGCGGCACTCGCTGCCGATCGTGAGGCGCGTCGCGCCGCCGCGGTAGGCGTTCGACTGCGGCGGAGTGCCGAGCGAGGCGAACGGATAGATTTCGGATCGCTCGCCGATGACGGTGACGCCCTGAATGTTGACGTGCGAATGCAGGCGAACGCCGGCGCGCAGCTCGACGTTGCCGCCGACAATGCAATAGGGACCGATCTCGGCGTCCGCGGCGAGCCGCGCGCCGTCGGCGACCCGCGCGGTGGGATCGACCCGCGCCACCGTCAGCCCTCTGCGATCATGGCGCCAAGTTCGGCTTCGGCGACCAGTTCGCCCTTCACCTTGGCCTCGCCCTTGTACCACCACATGTTGCGGCGTCGGGACAACCGTTGCATGTGGTACTCCAGGACATCGCCGGGGATGACGGGCTTGCGGAATTTCGCCTTGTCGATGGTCAGGAAATAGACGAGCCCGGGCTTGGAGGCGCCGAGCGACCGGATGCAAAGCGCGCCCGCCGTCTGCGCCATGCCCTCGATCACCAGTACGCCCGGCATGACCGGATTGTTCGGGAAGTGCCCGAGAAAGTGCGGCTCGTTGATCGTGACGTTCTTGATGCCGATGCCCGACAGATCGCCATTGATCTCGACGATCCGGTCGACCAGCAGGAATGGATAGCGGTGCGGCAAGGCCGCGAGAATTTCGAGGATTCCGACCGCCTCAACCGCCCCCCCGCTCACCTCGATCCTCCCCTCAGCATCGCGCGCCCGACCGGGCCGGCACTGGGCGCACAGAGCGCCTATGCCGCAGCGGCGCGCGGATTAGCGTTCGCATGTCCGATTAGCACGGCCGGGGCGATCCGGGCCAGACGGCCGGCGCGGCCGCCCTTGTAGTACCGCGGCGCGGGCTCTCCGGGCCGGACTTCTAGAACCTCGTCCCGCCGCCGAAGCGGAATTGCTGAACGCGATCGTAGCTCTGCTTCATGAGCGGGTACGCGTAGTCGAAGCGCAGCGGTCCAAATGGCGAGTTCCAGATCAACCCGGCGCCGACCGAGGCGCGAACGTTGGCGCCATCGGCTGGGTCCAACGTCTCCCCGGTCACGGCCCAGGAGGTCGGTCCGCGATAGCCCCAGAGCGACCCGGCGTCGGCAAAGACAGCGGCCTTGATGCCAACATCCTTCGGGATGAACGTGATCGGCGACTGAACTTCGACGCTGGCGCCCCAGTACATGCTGCCGCCGAGCGGATCGTTTCTGCCGCCCGAGGTGAGATCTCTCGGTCCGATGCCGGCTGGTGCAAAGCCCCGCACCAGGTTCGGACCCATCTGGAAGTGATCCAGCATGCGCAGATCCCTGCTGCCCCAGCCAGTGATGTGTCCGGCTTGCAGCCGCAACACCGCGACCACGTCGGAAATGATCTCGTAGTAGCTCCGCGCCTCGATCTGCGAGCGAACGAAGTTCACGTCGCCGCCTACACCGGCGAAATCCTGCTTGAAGTCGGCGTAAACGCCGGTCGTCGGATTTTGATTGTTGTCCAGCGAGTTGTAGGCGAGCGTGTAGCCCACCATGGAGACCATGACCGGACCGCCTGCAAGCTCCCGCCGCACGGCGAGCGAAGCCTCGCCGTTGGTGATGCAACTGCTTGCGGTGGTCACGGGGAACGGCCCGTTCTGGCAATCGTTCAATTGCGCCGGCAGCGTAATCTCCTGCCGATAGATATTGTATCGCAGCTGCATGGCGATCTCTTCGCTTAGCGCGAAACCCGCCCGCACGCCACCGCCAATCGTTTGGCTGTCGTACGACAGGTAATTCGACGCCAGCGTCTGCCGCGAATAGAGATCGAAACCGAGCGAGAGCCGGTAACCCATGAAGTACGGTTCGGCATAGGAGAGTTCGAAGCCGCGGGTGCGCTCGCCGTACTGTATGGCGAACCGCGCAAACTGGCCCTGCCCCAGCAAGTTCCGCTCGCCGATGCTCAACTCGGCCATGAACCCGTCCGCGGTCGAATAGCCGCCGGACACCGAGATTTCGCCTGTGGGCTGTTCCTCAATATCCACGTTGAGCACGATGCGGTCGGGCGCCGAGCCGGGCTCGTTCGTGATTTTGACGTTCTTGAAGAAGTTGAGATTCTTCAGGCGGCGCTCTGCGCGGTCGACCAGCGCGCGGTTGTAGGCATCGCCTTCGCCGATATCGAATTCGCGCCGGATGACATAATCGCGGGTCCGGGTGTTGCCGCGAACGTTAATGCGCTCGATGTAGATGCGCGGGCCTTCTTCGACCTGGAACGCGACGTCGATTCTCGCGCTCTGCTGACTGCGCTCGCCGCGCGGGCGGACCACCGCGAACGGATAGCCGCGGCGGGCGATTTCGATCGAAAGGTTCTCGACCGACTTTTCCACCGCTTCCGCGTTGTAGTGGCTGCCGGCAGACACCCGCAGCGCCGAATAGAGCGAACGCGGATCGATCATCGACACATTCGACAGGATTTCCACCTTGCCGAACCGGTAGCGCTGACCTTCGTCGATCGTGAAGGTGACGATGAAGCCCTTTTCTGCAGGGTCGTAGACCGAAACCGCGGACAACACGCGAATGTCTGCGTAACCGTGCTTGAGATAGAAGCGGCGGATCAGGTCGCGGTCGGCCTCGATCCGGTCGGGGTCGTAAATGTCCGTGGTCTGCAGGAAGCTGAAGATCGGCATGCTTTGCGCGGTCTTGATCTCGTCGCGCAGCCGCTGATCCCGGTAACTGTTGTTGCCGACGAACAAGATCTTCTTGACGCCCGTTTTATCGCCTTCGTTGACCTCGAACACGAGGTCGACGCGGTTGTTCGGCAGATCGATGATCTTGGGCTCGACGCGGGCATCGAAACGACCGTTGCGCCGGTAGATTTCCACGATCCGCTGGGTGTCGGCCTGGACGGTAGCGCGGGACAGCGTTCCGCGCGGGCGCGATTGCACCTCGTTGCGGAGTTGATCGTCGTTGATCTTTTTGTTGCCCTCGAAGGCCACCCGGTTGATCACCGGATTTTCGACCACCGTGACGACCAGCCGCCCGCCCGCCTGGTTGATCCGAACGTCCTGGAACAGGCCGGTGGCGTAGAGGCCCTTGAGGGCCTGGTCGATCTTGTAGCTGTCCAGGCGCTCGCCCGGGCCGGTGCGGAAGTAGGAACGGATGGTGTCGGCCTCGACGCGCCGGTTGCCCTGGACGACGATGCCCTGGCCGCCCTGCGCATACGCGACCTCGGCCGTCACGACGGCCCCGGCCAACGCGCCGAAAACAATCCCGGCGAGGACTGCGCCGACCAGACCCAGTCCCCGAACCAACCCCACCCACACCATCATGCGCAAAGCGCCCTTTTCGACCCTTTTTACCGACTCATCGGCGTGCTTGCGGCATTGACCCAATGCTATGTTTGTACAGGCTTTTCCCGGCACTGCAACACAACTTCCCTGCCCCAATTTCGCTTTTCCCCTCAGGAAATCGGATTCCATTGCGTCCGTCAGGATGCAGCCAAGTGCAGGATGTCATTAAAGGTTGCAAAGATCATCAACATCAGCACCAGCGCCAGCCCGATCCGGAAGCCGATTTCCTGGGCGCGCTCCGATAGCGGGCGTCCCCGCGCCGCCTCGATTCCATAGAACAAAAGGTGACCGCCATCGAGCAGCGGCACCGGGAACAGGTTCAGGAGCCCGATCGAGACTGACAGCATGGCGGTCAGATTGAACAGCGCCGCCATGCTGATAGTGGCGACCTGACCGGAAATCTGAGCGATCCGGATCGGACCGCCGAGCTGGTCGGCGCATTCCTTGCCGACGATCACACCGGACAAATAGGAGAAGGTCCGCTCGATCACGAACCAGGTTTCCAGGGTGCCGAGCCAGACTGCGCTCAGCGGATCGATCGACATGGTCTTGACGTCGCCCGCCGCCATGGAGCGGCTGACGCCCAGAACCGCATGGCAATAGCTGTTGCCGAAGCCGTCCTTGCCCTGGCGCAGCGACGGCGTCGCCATGACCGTCATCGGCGCGCCGCCGCGGTCGACCCGGAATTCGAGCGTGCGGCCGGACGCTCCGCTCACGATCCGCTGCATCTCGGAGAAGCTCTCGATCTTGCGCCCGTCGATGGCGAGCACGATGTCGCCCGGCTGCAGCCCCGCCGCAGCGGCTGGCGACCCGGCCTGCACTTGATCGATGCGGGCGGCGGTCGTCTGCTTGCCGTAGAGGGTGAAGATCGCCGCGAAAATGACGATGGCCAAAATGAAATTGGCGATTGGGCCCGCCGCCACAATGGCCGAGCGCCGCCCCACCGGTTGATGGTGGAAGCTCTCTCTCTGCTCGGACGAGCTTAGCGACGACACGATCGCCCCATCCGGCACGCTCGCGGCATTTTCGTCCCCGAAGAACTTGACGTACCCACCCAGGGGAATGGCGGAAATCTTCCAACGGGTTCCCTTACGATCGGTGAATCCCAGGAGTTCGGGGCCGAACCCGACCGAAAACACCAGAACCCGCACCCCGCACCAGCGCGCGACCAGGAAATGTCCCAGCTCGTGGAAAAACACCACGATCGTCAGCACGAACAGGAACGGGATGACATAGCCGGCAAACCCACCACCGAACGCGCTGAGACTGTCCAGAATGCTAAAACTCATCGGATTTTCGTCCCCTCACCGCCCGACCCCCGGCGGCGTGCAACGCTCTTAGGATGCCTTTGCGGCGATTTCGGGCAAGAGCTCTTGAGCCAACGATCTTGCCATATGGTCAACGGCCAGCGCCTCGTCGACGGTTTGCGGCTCGTCCACCGCGTTGCGCCGCTCGGCCGCGTCGAGCGTGGCCTCCACGAGGCCTGCGATGCCGCAGAAACCGAGCTTCTTCCCAATGAAGGCCGCGACCCCGATCTCGTTCGCGGCATTGAGGATGGTGGGGGCGGCCCCCCCGGTTTCGAGCACCCGCCGCGCGAGACCGAGCGCCGGAAACCGGACCAGATCCGGCGCTTCGAACGTCAGGTTGCCGAGCTTGGCGAGGTCGAGCTTGGCCGCCGGCCCGTCAATGCGCGCGGGCCAAGCCAGGCAATGGGCGATGGGAATGCGCATGTCGGGCGAACCGAGCTGCGCCACCACCGACCCGTCGCGGAATTCGACCATGCCGTGGATAATCGATTGCGGATGCACCAGCACCGCCAGCTCGGACGGCGCAACCGCGAACAAGTGATGCGCTTCAATCAGTTCGAGGCATTTGTTCATCATGGTCGCGGAGTCGATGGTGATCTTCGGCCCCATCGACCAGTTGGGATGCTTGAGCGCCTGCTCAACCGTTGCCGTCCGCATCCCTTCCAGCGTCCAGGTCCGGAACGGTCCGCCCGAGGCGGTGATGACGATCCGGCTGACGTCCTCGCGCGGTCCGGCGCATAGCGCCTGGAAAATCGCGTTGTGCTCGGAGTCGACCGGCAGGACGGTCGCGCCCATGGAAGCGGCGGTGCGCATGAACATGCCGCCCGCGCAGACCAGGCACTCCTTGTTGGCGAGCGCCATGGCCGCGCCGCGCTGGGCAGCGGCCAGCGTCGGACGCAGTCCGACCGAACCGCTGATGGCGGCCATCACCCATTCCGCGGGGCGCGCGGCCGCCTCGATCAGCGCGCTCTCGCCGCTTGCCGCCTCGATGCCGGTTCCCGACAAAGCCCGTTTGAGTTCGTCATAGGCGGACGGGTCCGCGACAGCGGCGAAGCGCGCGCCAAGCTCGCACGCAATCTGCGCCAGTTCGGCTGCGTTGCGATGGGCGGTCACCGCCTCGACACGATACTGGCCGTTGCCGCGCTTCAGCAGATCGACGGTGCTCTTGCCGACCGAGCCGGTCGCACCGAGCACCGTGACGCTGCGCGGGCTACCCGCGGGTCGGCTTTCGGATTGGGGCTGCAGACTGGGCGCGTCCATCGCTTACCATACCATGAGACCGCGGGCCGGCGCGCCCGCCCCGCCATGGGCGAGGCCAATCAACGCTGCCGCGGCCACGGCTACCAGGAAGCCGTCGAGACGGTCCATCAGACCCCCGTGTCCGGGAATAAGGCTGCCGGCGTCCTTGGCGTCAAAACGCCGTTTGACGGCAGATTCGAGCAGATCGCCGGCCTGCGAGACCACCGACAGCGTCAATGCGACAGCCCCGACGGCGGCAAGATTGCCGGCGCCAAAGGCTCGCGCCGTCAGCACTCCACCGATCGTGCCGGCCAGCGTTCCGCCGACGGCGCCGGACCAGGTCTTGTTGGGGCTGACCGAAGGCATGAGCTTCGGTCCGCCCAGTGCACGGCCTGTGAAGTAGGCCGCGATATCGGTCAGCCACACGATCACAAACAGGAACACGATGGCGGCGAGCCCCCATGTGGCGTCGGCGCGCAGCAACACAGTCGCAATCAGCAGCGCAGCCGCATAGAGCAGTCCGGCCGCGCACCAGCTGCGATGGACCGAGGCAGCAAGCGTGGCCACGCCGAACAGCCCGAGCGCCACCAGGGCGAGCGCCGCGCCGGTCCAGCCAATCGCCAGCATCGCGGCCGCGGCAACGAGCGCGGCCAGCCCTGCCGCCAGGACCGGATTGCGGTCTCCGGTGCAGACCAGCGTGTCCCACTCCCACAGCACGCCGACCGCAGCGACAGTCCAGAACGCCAGAAACACAGGGCCGCCAGCATATGCCGCGGCAAGCGCGAGCGGCACCAGCACCAGCGAGGAGACGATCCGAAGCGTCAGATTGCTGTGGCGGGGGACAGCCCGCCCCGCCGCGCCCGGACTGGCAGCGCCCGGCCCTGCCGCGCTCTTGTCAGCCGGATCGGCGCCGGTCACGGCTACGATCCGGTGCGCGCGATCAGGCCGCCGAACCGGCGCTCGCGGCGGTGATACTCGGCAATGGCGGTCTCCAGCGCCTCGCGGTCGAAGTCCGGCCAGTAGGTCGGCACGAACACAAGCTCGCTGTAGGCCGCCTGCCAGAGCAAGAAGTTCGACAGCCGCTGCTCGCCGCTGGTGCGGATGATCAGGTCGGGATCGGGCAGGTCCGGCGCGTCGAGGCATTGGCCGATGTGGTCGGCCGTCACGTCCGACGGCTCCATGCGCCCGGCCTGCACTTCGGCGGCGATCCGCGCCGCCGCGCGCGCGATCTCCTGTCGTGCGCCGTAATTGAACGCCACCACCAGCGTGAGGCCGTCGTTGCCGTGGGTCAGGTCTTCGGCCTCTTCCAGCAGCTTGCGGATTTCCGGATCGAGATCTTCGCGGGCGCCGATGACCCGAACCTTGACGCCGTTCTGATGCAGTTCGGCCAAGTCGTTGCGGATGAAACGCCGCAGCAGTCCCATCAGGTCGCGGATTTCGGAAGCCGGACGCGACCAGTTCTCGGCGCTGAAGGAAAAGATGGTCAGGATCGAGATGCCCATCTCGCCGGCCGCGCGCACGGTCTTGCGCAGCGCCTCGACGCCGCGCCGATGTCCTTCCCCGCGCGGCAATCCACGCGCCGCAGCCCAGCGCCCATTGCCGTCCATGATGATGGCGACGTGTCGCGGAATTTCAAAGCCGGGCATTGGGTTGTGGGACGTGGGCATAGCACTTCGACTTAGACCGTCATGATCTCCTTTTCCTTGGTCGCCAGCATCTGATCGATCTCGCCGATGGACTGATCGGTCAGCTTCTGGACCTCGGTGTCCATCCGCTTGTGATCGTCCTGGCTGATCTTGTGGTCCTTTTCCTGCTTTTTAAGGACGTCCATGCCGTCGCGGCGAACATGCCGCACCGCGACCTTGGCGGTTTCGGCATATTTATGCGCGACTTTGACAAGCTCCTTGCGGCGTTCCTCGTTCAGCTCGGGAATCCGCAGGTGAATGACCTGCCCTTCGGTGGATGGCGTCAAGCCCAGATTGGCCGCGAGAATGGCCTTTTCCACCGGGTGGACCATGGAACGGTCCCAGACCTGCACGCTCAGCATGCGCGGCTGCGGCACGCTGACGGTGGCCAACTGATTGAGCGGCATGTTCTGGCCGTAGGCCTCCACCTGGATCGGATCGAGGAGATGCGCCGAGGCGCGCCCCGTCCGCAACGCCGCCAGCTCCTGCTTGAGCACAGCGACCGCGCCCTGCATCCGGCGCTTCAGCTCGTTGACGTCATAAGTTGCCGATGCCATGACCCCCTCCCAAAACCGGCCTTTGAGCGGTCTTCCGCATCATCCGTTCCGGCGCCGCGCCGAGACGTTCCAAATTCATCCGCCAACCACGGTCGCGCGGCCCTTGCCGCGCAACACGGCCTCGATGGCGCCCGATACCCGGATTGAAAACACGATGATAGGCATCCCATTTTCGCGGGCAAGCGCGAACGCCGTCGCATCCATGACCTTGAGGTCGCGTTCGATCGCCTCGCGGTGGGTGAGGCTCGCGTAACGCTTCGCCTTTGGGTCCTTCTTGGGGTCGGCGCTGTAGACCCCGTCGACGTCGGTCGCCTTCAGCACGGCGTCGCATTCCATTTCGGCGGCGCGCAATACCGCGGTCGTATCGGTGGTGAAGAACGGGTTGCCGGTTCCGCCGGCAAACACGACGATGCGATCTTCGTCGAAATGGCGCATGGCGCGCGCGCGCTCGTAAGTCTCGCAGACCTGCGGCATGGCGAGCGCAGACATGGTGCGCGCCGGCGCGCCGAGGCGCTCGATCGCGGCCTCCAGCACAAGCGCATTCATCACGGTGGCGAGCATGCCCATGGAATCGGCGGTTGGCCGCGACAGGCCCTTGCCGGAGATTTTCACGCCGCGAAGGATGTTCCCGCCCCCGACCACGACGCCAAGCCGCACGCCCAGCTTGCGCGCGGCAATCACATCCCTGGCGATGCGGTCGATGGTCGGCTGATGGATGCCAAAGCCTTCCGGCCCCGACAGAGCTTCGCCGGACACTTTCACGATCACGCGGCGGTAGGCGGCCTTTGCCATCGATGCCTCCCTGGGCGTGATGCGGTAGCCTGCGTCGGTTCGCCGTCAGTTCTTGGGGCCGGCGGCAGCCGCGACTTCGGCGGCGAAATCGGATTCCTGTTTCTCGATCCCCTCGCCGAGCGCATAACGCACGAACCCGGTCACCTTGATCGATCCGCCGACCTTGCCTTCGGCTTCCTTCAGCGCCTGCGCCACGCTCTTGCCGGGATCGTGAATGTAGGGCTGATCCAGCAGCGTGACTTCCTTGTAGTAGGTCTTCAGCCCTGACTCGACGATCTTGTCGATCATCGCCGCGGGCTTGCCCTGGGCGCGGAATTTCTCCGCCAGCACGTCTTTCTCCCGTGCGATCGTCGCGGGATCGAGGCCCGATGCATCGACCGCAAGCGGGTTCGACGCCGCGACATGCATCGCGAGCTGCCGACCGAGCGCCGCCAGTTCGTCCGTCTTGCCGGACGACTCCAGCGCAACCAGCACGCCGATCTTGCCCAGCCCCTCGGAAACCGAATTGTGCACGTAGCTCGCCACCACGCCCTGCCCGACCGACAGCACGGTGGCGCGGCGCAGCGACATGTTCTCGCCGATCTTGGCGATGGCGTTGGCGATCGCGTCGGCAATGGCGATGTTGCCGACCTTGGCCGCCTTGATCTTCTCCACGTCGGCGCCGACGTCGAGGCCGACCTGGGCGATCAGCTTGACGAGGCCCTGGAACTCCTCGTTGCGGGCGACGAAGTCGGTCTCGGAATTGACCTCGACCGCGATGCCCTTGCCGGGCTTCAGCGCGATGCCGATCAGGCCTTCGGCCGCGACGCGGCCGGCCTTCTTGGCGGCCTTGGACAGGCCCTTCTTGCGCAGCCAGTCGACCGCGGCGTCGACGTTGCCTTGCGTCTCGCCGAGCGCCGCCTTGCAGTCCATCATGCCCGCGCCGGTCATGTCGCGCAGGTCCTTGACCATCTGTGCGGTGATATTTGCCATCGTGAGATTCCGTATGGGCCCGAATGGTGACGCGCGGAGCGGCCTCCGCGCGAACGCTTATTCGGCCGTGAGTTCCTTGGCCTTGACCACCCAGCTGTCGACGCGGCCGGGCAACCCGACCTCTTCGCCGACGTTGTGGGCCGCGGTCGGGCTGAACTCGGCGATCTGCGTGTAGTGGAAGATACCGAGGTCGTTGAGCTTCTTTTCGATCGCTGGGGAGATGCCGGGCAGCTTCTTGAGGTCGTCGGCAACGCCGCGCGGACCGGGCAGCGGCTCGAAGCCGAGACTCTGCTCCGCCGGCGCCGGCAGCTCCTCCACGATCGGCTTCTCTGCGGCGCCAAGGTCGATGCCAATGCCGCCCTGGGCGCGGGAAATGCCGTCGATCGCGGCCTTTGCGATCAAGTCGCAGTAAAGCGTGATCGCGCGCGCGGCGTCGTCGTTGCCCGGCACGACAAAGGTGATGCCGTCCGGATTGCAGTTGGTATCGACAATCGCAGCAACCGGAATGTTAAGCCGCCGCGCTTCGGCGATGGCGATATCTTCCTTGTTGGTATCGATCACAAACAGCAGGTCGGGCACGCCGCCCATGTCCTTGATGCCGCCGAGCGAGCGGTTAAGCTTGTCGCGCTCGCGCGTCAGGTCCAGGCGCTCCTTTTTGGTGTAGCCCTGGGCTTCGTTGGAAGCGAGCATCTCCTCGAGCTTGCGCAGCCGCGCGATCGACCCGGAAATCGTCTTCCAGTTCGTCAGCGTGCCGCCGAGCCAGCGCGAGTTGACGTAATACTGCGCGCAGCGCTTGGCCGCGTCGGCGATGGCGTCCTGCGCCTGCCGCTTGGTCGCGACGAACAGGATGCGGCCGCCTTTGGCGACGGTGTCGCTGACCGCCTCCAGAGCCTTGTGCAGCATCGGCACGCTCTGCGCGAGGTCGATGATGTGGATGTTGTTGCGGGTGCCGAAGATGTAATCGCCCATCTTCGGGTTCCAGCGGTGGGCCTGATGGCCGAAGTGAACGCCAGCTTCCAAGAGCTGGCGCATGCTGTAGTCGGGCAGCGCCATAACAATTCTCCGGTTGTTCCGCCGCGGATGTGTGAGCCCCAACGTCGCCGCTGGGGCCACCGGACGGCCCGAAGGCCAGAATCCGCGTGTGAGATGGCGGGCTTATATAGTGCCCAATTTATCCGCGCAAGATGCCTCAACTTCAGGTAGCATGCCGCTGTTGGGGCCAGATATTTGTCAAATCGAGCGCCATTTTTGATTTGAGCCTTGCGGTCCCAGCGGCGCAACGCTGAGGCCTCCCATGTCCCTCCCTCAAATCATCGGCTGGTCTGCCGCATTCTTCTGCTTGCTGTTCTCCGCGCAGGTCGCCAACGCATTCGCACGGCGAAATCCCCGTCTATTCACGGTGATGGCGCTGTTAGCCTGCAATTGGGCGCTCCTCCTGGCGTTCTATGGTGCCGCACCCGGCACCAATCGATCGCTGATCGTTGCCGCAATCGGCGGTTTCCTGCTGATCTATGTCGGCGGTTTGCTGCTCCTCGAGGCGCAGAACCGCAAAGATCGTGAACACGCCAATGAAATACTGCCGTGGCAAATCATCGGACTTTATCTGCTGTTGTTGATCGCGACGCCGTCAGTGCCCAGGGTCGCCGGCCGCGATCTGTCAGGGATCAACTCGGCTCAGATGGAACTCGTGGTCCTGATGCTCATGGACTTGGCCGGGATGGCCTCCATCATTTTCGGCTCGATGAAGTTGTTTGGCTGGCGCACCAGTTTACCCACCGCGCTGTGCCTCGTGATTTACGCAGCCCTGGAGGTGGCGTATATCCCTCACATCTGGCCTGATCCGTCCCACCCAACCATGCCGGCCCATTACGCCTACAGTTTCGCCGGAATCAAAGTTGCATTCGTGATCTTTTTCGGCATTGCCGTCGCGTACGATGCAATGTCGGATCGGGACCGCGCCGAGGGACCATGGCATTGGCTCATGTTGCTCATGAGGTGGCGAAACGCCATAGCGCAACGGCAGGCTTCGTTGGAGTAGTCTGGCCGCCGCGGGATTACCTTATCGCAGCGGCGTCTTTGAGGCTGTCGTAGAGCGCGGCGCGGCGCATGTAGGCCTTGGCGGTTTCCGGATTGTCGGCGGTGCGGCGCAGCTCGTCGAAGTTCTTCTTGCGCACCGCAGGATCGCGCTCCTCCATCAGCCGCTTGTTGGCGATGGTCTGGGCCTGGACGTATTTCACCGCGGCATGGCGGCGCTGGCGGCTGTAGAGATCGAGCAGGTCGTCGCCGGCCTCCCCGCGCACGACGCGGGTGAGTTTCTCCGCAAGATTGAGCCCATCGTGGATGCCGCCGTTCATGCCCATGCCGCCGATGGGATTGTTCACATGGGCGCTGTCGCCGGCGAGCAGGACGCGCCCCTTTCGGAAGCTCGCGGCGACGCGCTGATGCGCGCCGTAGACATTGACGTACTCGACGTCGTAGCGGCCGGACTTGGGGAAGAACTTCTGCAGGCGCGCTTCGATCCGCTCGGGATCGAGCGCGTTTTCGTCGCTCTCGTCCTGCGGGATCGGAAAGATCGCGCGCCAAAGGCCAGGCGGACGCTTGCCCTGCACTTTGAACAGGTTGCACCACTCGACCGGGTCGGAGAAATAATTGCGGAACACGACCTTCGGATTGACGGTGCCGAAATCGAAGCTGGTCGCGGTTTTGATGAAGCGTTCGGGATAGGTGAAGCCCTCGAACTCGATCTCGGCCAAGCGCCGCACCGTGCTGCGTCCGCCGTCGCAGCCGATCACATAATCGGCCTTGAACTCGATCGGACCGTCCGGCGCGTCGGCCACGACCGTGACGCCGTCGGCGGTCTGGCTCAGGCCGGTCACCCCATGCGAGAAGCGGACGTCGAAATCGATGGCGTTGCCGTATTCGGCCGCAATCGAGTCGGTCAACTTGTACTGCTCGTATTGCAGCACAAACGGATAGCGGAACTCGTCCTTCATCAGGCCGAGGTCGAACTCGGCCACCACCGAGTGCGTGACGCGGTCGTGGAAGCGATAGGCGCTGGAAACGAGCCCGAGCGGCAGAATTTTCTCGGTGATGCCGAGCGGCGCCAGCATTTCCAATGTCGAGGGATGCAGCGAGGCCGCGCGCTGGTCCTCGACCGGCGCGGGCTCCTGCTCCAGCACCGTGACCGGAATGCCGCTGCGGTTGAGCGACAGCGCACACACCATCCCGACGGGGCCCGCCCCGACGATGACGACGCGCGCGCTCTTTGTATCGGCCGCCATGCCGGCCTTCGGACGCGCCGGCCGCCTAGGCGGCCGACGTTTTCGAGCCGGGCGTCGATGCCGGCACCACGTCCTTCACCGCGCCCTTCCAGCCGCTCTCGGTGATGTCGAAGACGATGCCTTCCGGCGTCTTGTATTTCACCTCGTAATAGACGTTCGGGTTCGTCTCCTTGCGGCCCGTGACGTAGCTGCCGCCGGCGTCGGTGATCTTCTTCGCGATCTCGTCCACGCTGTCGACCCACATGCCGAAGTGGATCAGGCCCTGCGGGTTCTTCTGATCTTCCATGCCGGCAACCGGCTCGTCGCCGAAGTTGAGCAGTGCGACGTTGAAGATGCCGTCGGTCATATAGACGCCGCGCTGCGCGTTGCCGGCGCGGGTCATGCCGAAGGCTTCCTCGAAGAACTTGGCGGTCTTTTCCGGATCGCGGACGGAAATGGCGATGTGACGCAGCTTGTTGGCCATGGGCCTCTCCTGTCGGGTTGCCGCTATAACAGCGCCCACGGCCGGTCGGGTCAACCGCCGCCGTTGCGCCGCACGGTTGCACCCGGCGCGGTCCGCATTGCGCTGGCTACATGAGTTGCACGTCGAGCACGCCAGGTACGGCCTTGATCGCGCCCGCGATCTGCGGCGAGACTTTGAAGCGGCCCGGCAGCCTGATCTCCACCTCGGTGCCGCCACCGATCTGGACGACGACGTTGACCTCGCCGTCGCCCTTGCCTTCGAGGCGCTTGGCGAGCGGCGCGATCGGCGCCGCGTCGCGCAGGAACACCCGCAGGCCCTTCTGCAGTTTGGCTGCGGCCTGGTCGAGCGGTTCCGCCGACTGGATGCGCGCGCGCACCTCGTCGCCCTGCGCTTCGGCGGTGAGCGCGAGCAGCACCGGTGAGCCCGGCTCCAGAACGTCGCGGTATTGCTGCAGGCCTTCGGCGAAGACGATGGCCTCGTAGTGGCCCGAGGGATCGGACAGGCCGAAAATACCCATCTTGTTGCCGGTCTTGGTGCGCCGCTCGGTGCGCGAGACCACGGTCGCCGCCACCCGGCCTGCGCTGACGCCCTGTTTCACCGCACGCGAGAACTCGGCCCACGATTGCAGACGAAGCTTCTTCAGCAGCGACGCATAGTCGTCCAGCGGATGGCCGGACAGGAAGAAGCCGACCGCGTCGTATTCGCGCTGCAACCGGTCCGCCGGCAGCCAGGGCTCGGCCGCAGGCAGCGTCAGCCCCTCGCCGCTCGACGGTCCGCCGAACAATTCATTCTGCCCGACCGATTGCGATTCATGCGCCCGCTGCGCCGCCGCGAGAACGGTATCGACGCCGGCGTGAGCGCGCGCGCGATTTTTCTCCAGCGCGTCGAACGCGCCCGCGGCGGCGAGGCTTTCCAGCACGCGTTTGTTGACTGCCTTGGGGTTGATCCGCCGCGCGAAGTCGCCGAGGTCCTTGAACGGCCGGTCGCCGCGAGCGGCGACGATCGCTTCGACCGCCTGCGCGCCGACGCCTTTGAGGGCCGCCAGCGAATAATGGATCGTGTTGCCGTCGACCTCGAAGCCGACGCCGGAGCGGTTCACCGAAGGCGGTTCGACCCGGATGCCGAGCCGTTCGGCTTCGGCGCGAAACTCCGACAGCTTGTCGGTGTTGCCCATATCGAGTGTCATGGACGCTGCGAGAAACTCCACCGGGTGGTTGGCCTTCAGGTACGCGGTCTGGTACGCGACCAGCGCGTAAGCCGCGGCGTGGCTCTTGTTGAAGCCGTATTCGGCGAAACGTTCGAGCACATCGAAGATCGCGTCGGCCTGGCTCCTGTCGATGCCGCGGTCGGTCGCGCCTTTGACGAACTCCTTGCGCTGCGCGGCCATCTCGGAGCGGATCTTCTTGCCCATGGCGCGGCGCAGCAGGTCGGCCTGGCCGAGCGAGTAGCCGGCGAGGATCTGCGCCGCCTGCATCACCTGTTCCTGATAGACGATGACGCCGAAGGTCTCGCGCAGGATCGGTTCGAGCTTGGGGTGAATGTAGTCCGGCTGCTCCTGCTTGTGCTTGCGCGCGCAATAGGTCGGGATGTTGGCCATCGGGCCGGGCCGGTAAAGCGCCACCAGCGCGATGATGTCCTCGAACCGGTCGGGCTTCATGTCGAGCAGCGCGCGCCGCATGCCCGCACTTTCCAGCTGGAAGATGCCGACCGCTTCCGCCCGCGCCAGGAGTTCGTAGGTCTTCGGATCGTCGAGCGGGATCGCCGCGAGATCGATGTCGATGCCGCGCCGCTTGAGCAGGCGGACGGCGGTCTGCAGCACGGTCAGCGTCTTCAGGCCGAGGAAGTCGAACTTCACCAGGCCCGCCGCCTCGACCCATTTCATGTTGAACTGGGTCACCGGCATGTCGGATTTCGGATCGCGGTACATCGGCACCAGTTCGCTCAGCGGCCGGTCCCCGATCACGATGCCGGCGGCATGCGTCGAAGCGTGGCGGTAAAGGCCTTCGAGCTTGAGCGAGATGTCGAAGGCGCGCTTGACCACCGGATTGGCGTCGCGCTCGGCCTGCAGGCGCGGCTCGCCCTCGATGGCCTTGGCGAGCGTCACCGGCGCCGCCGGGTTCTGGGGCACGAGCTTGCACAGCTTGTCGACCTGCCCGTAGGGCATTTCCAGCACACGGCCGACGTCGCGCAGCACGCCGCGCGCCTGCAAGGTGCCGAAGGTGATGATCTGCGCCACCTGGTCGCGCCCGTAGCGGCTCTGCACGTAGCGGATCACCTCGTCGCGGCGGTCCTGGCAGAAGTCGACGTCGAAATCCGGCATCGACACGCGGTCGGGGTTGAGGAAGCGCTCGAACAGAAGATCGAAGCGGATCGGATCGAGATCGGTGATGGCGAGCGCATAGGCCACGAGCGAGCCCGCGCCCGAGCCGCGGCCCGGCCCGACCGGGATGTCCTGCTCCTTCGCCCACTGGATGAAGTCGGAAACGATCAGGAAGTAGCCCGGATATTTCATCCGCTCGATGACGCCGAGCTCGAAGGCCAGCCGGTCGTTGTAGTCTTCCTGCGTGCGGCCGGCCGCGAGGCCGTGGGCTGCGATCCGGCGTTTGAGGCCCGCTTCCGCGCGCACGCGCAATTCGTCGGCTTCGTCCACCTTGCGCTCGGCATCGGTGAACCGCGGCAGGATCGGCTTGCGCGTGTGCGGGCGATACGCGCAGCGCCGGGCGATCTCCACGGTCGAGGCGAGCGCCTCCGGCAGGTCGGAGAACAGCGCCGCCATCTCGGCGCGCGACTTGAAATAGTGCTCCGCAGTGAGTTGCCGGCGCTCGGTCTCGGCGACCATGCGGCCCTCGGCGATGCAGATCAGCGCATCGTGGGCCTCGTAGTCCTCGCGCCTGGGGAAATGCGGCTCGTTGCTCGCGACCAACGGAATTCCGCGCGCGTAAGCAATGTCCACCAGCGTCGGCTCCGCCGCGCGCTCGGCAGCCGTGCCGTGGCGCTGCAATTCCATATAGAGGCGCTCGCCGAACAGCTCCTGCAGCGCTAAGCATCGCGCGCCCGCGACATCGGCCTGGCCCGAGGCGAGTGCCGCGTCGAGCGGCCCGCCGGGCCCGCCGGTCAACGCGATCAGGCTTTCGACTTCGCCGGCAAGCCAGGCAAGTTTGACGTGCGGCTTCTCGTTAGAGGGCGTCTCAAGGAAGGCGCGCGAGTTCAGCCGGATCAGGCGGCGGTAGCCGGACTCGGTCGCCGCCAGCAGCACGATCCGCGGCAGCGGCCGCGCCCGGCCGGGCAGGCGCGGATCGCGTGTTTCGTCGCCGAAGTCGAGCGCGAGCGCGCAACCGACGATGGGCTGGATTCCGGACGACGCGAGTTTTTCGGAGAATTCCAGAGCGCCGAACATGTTGTCGGTGTCGGTCAGCGCCAGCGCAGGCTGCCGATCGGCCTTGGCGAGGTCGGCGAGCTTGCCTATGGTCAGCGCGCCTTCGAGCAGCGAATAGGCCGAATGCACGTGAAGATGCACGAAGCCGGGACCGGCGGCGGAAGGTACGGGTGATTTTTGGGGCAAGGCTACCTCGGACCTGAACGCCGAATCGGCGTCCGGCGATGGTGCGAAGCGCAGCCTGCCCTGTCCACCGCCGCGGCCGTTCGCGTCCGAGAGATACCGGCTATCCCCAGCCTCTCGGCGCAGCGCCGTCGCGGCTTCTGCGGTAGGCCGCCGTCATGGCTCGGGAGCCGGGCAAGCCCTGCTTCCGATGCCATCCGCGTCCGATCGGGGATTGGGGGGGCGGAACGCGGATGCCCGCGGCACACGGGCATGACGAGCGGATACCGGGGGACGAGAGACGCAGAACACAGCACGCGATTACGCAACGAACGCCACTGACACAGGACCGGCGGCTAGGACCGACAATCCAAACCGGCAATCGGCGGCCCGCAACCGCCATCAAGGCAAAGAACTGTTACAGGCTTGCGATGGCCTCCAGGGTTGAAACGACCACAGGCTGAAAAAGACCTACAAAGTCGAAATGACCTGGGCCCAGACGGCGATCATGCCAAGGAACAGGGTGATCGAGGCCAATGCGGCGGCTTCCTCAACGACGGCGCGAAACATGATGTCCTCCCTCAGAACGAACAAGGAACATAGTTCATCGTTTGTTCTATTGTCAAGCGTCATGACAGGCAATTTTCGCTCAGCGGCAAAAACCCTTCAGATTTGCGGGTTCCTGCGGTGTTGATCCCATCGGGGTCGGACTCAGCGATCTTCCGTCGGGCAATTCAACGTGTGAGAATTCGCACTGCGGTTGCAGCCGCGACGAGACAATTTCACCGCAATGCGTATTTCCACGCATTTCATAAGGGAGGGCGTGAGCTATGAGCGCACAAGCAGCTATCGAATTCGTTGGTAAGACCATTCCGATGAATCCCGCGCTGGCCGCGGAAGTGGCCAAGGCGGTCGAGGGCAAGGACGCGAATGCCGCGGCGGCGGCCGTCGTAGCCATCGGCAAAAAGCAGGGCCTCGACTTCACGGCGGAGGAAGCGATGGGCGCCCGCGCCGCCGTGATGGAGCATCTGCGCAAGGAGAAGGTGATCGGCGACGAACTGTCGGAGCAGGATCTCGACCGGGTCGCCGGCGGCGCCTCGGGTCCCACGGCGCTCTGGAGCGACATCAAAAACCCCCAGGTCTGGCAAGGCATGGGCTCGGCTTTTTCGGTCCTTGGCACCGCGCAGGGCTGGCAGAACTTCGGCTCCGGCATGGCAAGCTTGGGAAGCAAGAGCACGTGGAACACCGTCGGCAATTCGGTGAAGAGCGTGTTCAGCGGCTGGTGAGCGCGCAGCCCAGGTGTGGCCGGGGTCTGAACGGCGTTTGCGGGCATGTGACAATTCTCACATGCCCGCGCCTTATGCCGGGTTAGTTTGCAATCAATGCGCGGTCGCGCAGTATCTTAGAAGGAAGACGATCTCATGAGTGCAGAAGCCGCAATCGAGTTTGTCGGCAAGACATTGCCTGCCAACCCCGCGCTGGCGGTGGAAGTGGCAAAGGCGGTCGAAGGCAAGAACGCGAAGGCCGCGGCCGCAGCGGTCGTCGCCATCGGCAAGCAGCAGGGTCTGGACTTCACGGTGGACGAGGCGCTGGGCGCGCGCGCCGCGCTTCTCGATCATTTCCGCAAGCAGAAGCTGATCGACGACGAACTGTCGGAGCAGGACCTGGACCAGGTTGCCGGCGGCATGACATTCTATGCCGAGAACTTCACGCGGATCGGATCGGCGAGCTACTGGCAGAGCGCGGGTCAGGGCATCGCTTCGCTCGGCCAGGCCAGCACCTGGCAGCAAGCCGGCCAGGGCATGAAGAGCCTGGGCCAGGCCAGCACCTGGAAGAACGCGGTCACCAGCGTATTCAGCGGCTGGTAAACGCGACCGCCGCCGAACCGGAATGACGGGGCCGCCCTATTTGGGCGGCCCCGATGCGTTCAGCCATCGCACCGGCACCTGCTACGGCAGTTCCAGCACCTGCCCGTCGCGGATCGTGACCCTACGGTCCATCCGCGCCGCGATCTCCATGTTGTGGGTGGCAAGCACCACCGTCAGCCCGGATTGGCGGATGAGCTGGTTGAGCGCACCGAATACATGGTCGGAGGTGCGCGGGTCGAGGTTGCCGGTCGGCTCGTCGGCGAGCAGCAAGCGCGGAATGTTGGCGACCGCGCGCGCGATCGCGACCCGCTGCTGCTCGCCGCCGGACAATTCCGCCGGGCGATGCGTGAGCCGGTCCTTCAGGCCCAGGTAGCTCAGGAGTTCGACCGCGCGCGATTGCGCCTCCGCGCGCGCCAAGCCGCGGATCATCTGCGGCATCATCACGTTCTCGACCGCCGAAAACTCCGGCAGCAGGTAATGCGCCTGATAGACGAAGCCGACGGCGTTACGACGGATGCGCGTGCGCGCGGCGTCGGACAGGCCCGAGGTCGGCGCACCGTCGAGATAGACCTCGCCGCCGTCGGGCTGTTCCAGGAGCCCCGCGATCTGCAGCAGCGTCGATTTGCCGGCGCCGGACGGCGCGATCAGCGCCACCGATTGGCCCGGCCAGACCGCAAGCTCGGCGCCTTTCAGTACTTCCAGCACCGCGTCGCCCTGATGGTACCGGCGCTCGATCGCGTGAAGGAAGATGACGGGTGTCTGCGCTGCGTCGGCCATCGGCGCTTCACTCGTACCGGAGCGCTTCGACCGGATCGAGGCGCGCCGCGCGCCACGACGGGTAAAGCGTCGCGAGCAGGGACAGCGCGAGCGCCATCACCACCACGGCCGTGGTTTCGCCGGCGTCGAGTTCGGCCGGCAAGCGCGAAAGGAAATAAAGCTCCGGCGAGAACAGCTCGGTGTTGGTGAGCCACGACATGAACTGCCGGATCGACTCGATGTTCAGGCAAACCAGCAACCCGACCGCGAATCCGGTCAGCGCGCCGATGACGCCGATGGACGCACCGGTGATCAGGAACACGCGCATGATCGCGCCTTGCGAGGCGCCCATGGTGCGCAGGATGCCGATGTCGCGGCCCTTGTCCTTGACCAGCATGATCAGGCTCGAGGCGATGTTGAAGGCCGCCACCAGCACGATCAGCGTCAGGATCAGGAACATGACGTTGCGCTCGACCTGCAGCGCGTTGAAGAAGGTCGCGTTGCGCTGGCGCCAGTCGATCATGAAGATCGGCCGTTGCGCGGCTTCGGTCACAAGCTGGCGGAATTGTACGATCCGGTCCGGCGCCGAGGTGTAGACCTCGATCGCGGTCACGTCGTTGTTGCGGTTGAAATAGGCCTGTGCCTCGACCAGCGGCATGAATACGAAGGCCGCGTCGTATTCGGACATACCGATCTCGAACACGGCGGCGATCTTGTAGACCTTGATGCGCGGCGTTGTGCCCATCGGCGTCACAGCACCGCGCGGTGCTACCAGCGTTACGCTGTCGCCCGAGCGCAAAGTGAGTTGGTCGGCGAGACGGCGTCCGATCACCACGCCCTGCCCCTGGTCGAAGCCTTCGAGCGTGCCCTGCTTGATGTTCTTGCCGATCGACGTGAGGCTCGCGAGATCGCTGCCGCGGATGCCGCGCACCAGCACGCCGGCGGCGTTGAACGGCGACGACGCGAGCGCCTGGCCCTCCACGATCGGCACCGCGATGCGGATGCCCTCGACCTTGGAAATGCGGGCCGCGACCTCCTCGAAGTCGGTGAGCGGCTTTTCCAGCGGCTGCACCAGCAGATGGCCGTTGAGGCCCAGGATCTTGTCGAGCAGTTCCTTGCGGAATCCGTTCATCACCGCCATGACGATGATGAGCGTCGCCACGCCCAGCATGATGCCGAGAAACGAGAAGCCGGCGATGACCGAGATGAATCCTTCCTTGCGCCGCGCCCGCAGGTAGCGCAGCGACAACATCCACTCAAACGGGGCAAACGGTCGTGTCCCGGTCGGATCGCTCATCAATCGCTCTTGCCCACCGATTTCATCCGATTCTGGCGGTTTCAAGCCAGTCTCGGCGCCCCAATTCACCCAATACGCACAGCTTCAGCGCGACAACAGATCGAGCGTTGCCGCGGGACTCAAAGTTTCCCGGCTGCCGTCCGCCCGCTTCTTGACCTCATAGGTGCCGGACGCAAGCCCCTTGGGGCCGATCACCACCTGCCACGGAACGCCGATCAGGTCGGCGGTGGCGAACTTCGATCCCGGCCGCTCGTCGAGATCGTGATAGAGCGCGTCGACGCCCTTGGCCGCCAGATCGCGGTAAAGCGTCTCGCAGGCGGCATCGGTCGCGCCATCGCCCTGCTTGAGATTGAGGATCGCAACCTTGAATGGCGCGACCGGCTCCGGCCACTTGATGCCGGCGTCGTCGTGGAACGCCTCGATGATCGCGGCGACCAGACGGCTCGGCCCAATGCCGTAGGAACCCATGTGGACCGCGCGCTCGATGCCGTCCGGGCCGCTGACCACGGCCTTCATCGGCTCAGAATATTTGGTGCCGAAATAGAAGATGTGGCCGACCTCGATGCCGCGCGCCGACACCTGTTTTTCGGCGGGAAGCTTGGCGAATTCGGCCGCTTCGTGCTTTTCGGAGGTTGCGGCGTAAAGCGACGTCCACTTGTCGACGATGGATTGCAGCCCCACCACGTCGTCGAAATTCACGCTTTCGTCCGGCACGGGGAAGTCGAGATAATCCTTGTGGCAATAGACCTCGGACTCCCCGGTCGACGCCAGGATGATGAATTCATGGCTGAGATTGCCGCCGATCGGGCCGGTGTCGGCGACCATCGGGATCGACTTCAACCCAAGCCGCGCGAAGGTGCGCAGGTAAGCGACGAACATCCGGTTATAGGCGTGCCTCGCGCCCGCGTAGTCGACGTCGAACGAATAGGCATCCTTCATCAGAAACTCGCGGCCGCGCATCAGGCCGAAGCGCGGACGCACCTCGTCCCGGAACTTCCATTGGATGTGATAGAGGTTCAGCGGCAGGTCCTTGTAGGAGCGGCAATAGGCGCGGAAGACCTCGGTGATCATTTCCTCGTTGGTCGGCCCGTACAGCATCTCCCGCTCGTGCCGGTCCTCGATCCGCAGCATTTCCTTGCCATAGGCGTCGTAGCGGCCGCTTTCGCGCCAGAGGTCGGCCGACTGGATGGTCGGCATCAGCATCTCGATGGCGCCGGCGCGGTTCTGTTCCTCGCGGACCACCTGCTCGATCTTGCGCAGCACCCGCAATCCCAGTGGCAGGAACGCATAAATCCCTGCGGCCTCCTGCCGCATCATTCCCGCGCGCAGCATCAGCCGGTGCGAGACGATCTCGGCCTCCTTCGGGGTCTCGCGCAGAATGGGCAGGAAAAACCGGGACAGGCGCATTTATTTCTCGGGAATCACTTGGCTTGGGCGGCCCGGGGAGTGAAACCGGATAAGGTCCGGAATTACAAGGACCGCAAAGGGCCAAGGCGGGACCGGATCGCCGCGCCGTTGCAGCCCGGTGATGACAAATTTCAGCGGGTGGGCTAGGTTTTGCGCGCGCGGGGCTCTGCCCCAATCGGCCCATGTCTCGGGAGGACAAGCCAAGGCGCTACGAGCGCCGCCTCGACCGGCGAGTTCGAGGTTGAAAAGGCACTGGAGATATCTGGAGCAGGATATTGATCCAGCTCTATTTTTTTGCACAAGACGACCGTTCATCAGAGACGCAACGCCGGGCGTTTGGACATGCAGTCCGGCCCAGCGGGCAAGCGCAGCCTACAGCGGCACACCGAGCCACGACGCCAGTCCATCCAGGGTCACGAGCCCGGTGGCATAGACGTAGGCCCCCGCCGCGAACACGACCGCCGATACGGCGGTGGTCCAGACCAGCTTGGCCTTCAGATATGGCACGCGCGGCGCGCCTGGATCGGTCCCGGGCGCGCCCTCGTCGCCCTGCGCGCGGACGCCCCAGGGCAGCACCGCAAACAGCACGACCCACCAGATCAGAAAGTAGATCGCAATCGCGGTCGAAAGCGCCATGTCAGATCACCGGGTCACGCCTGCTCGAGTTCGACCAGTGTGCCGCAGAAGTCCTTGGGATGCAGGAACAGCACCGGCTTGTCGTGGGCGCCGATCTTGGGGTTGCCGTCGCCGAGCACGCGCGCGCCCTCGGCCTTGAGCCGGTCGCGCGCGGCCAGGATATCGTCGACCTCGTAGCAGACATGGTGGATGCCGCCGTCCGGATTTCGTTCCAGGAATTTGGCGATCGGGGAATCCGCTCCGAGCGGTTCCAGCAACTCGATCTTGGTGTTGGGCAGCGTGATGAACACCGTGGTCACGCCATGCGCCGGCTGCGGTACTGCTGCCGACACTTCGGCGCCGAGCGTCCGGCGGTAAAGCTGCGCCGCCTTGGCGATGTCGCGGACCGCGATGGCGACGTGGTTGAGCCGTCCGATCATGGGTTGTCTCCTGGGTCCCGTTCTGTTGGGTCCCGGCGGCGGCCTATCCATAACGGGCCTGAACGCGTGCGGCTACCCGCCCGGGCGCGCTCACACGACAAGCACGTGGACCGCCACGTTGGGCTTCTTGCCCCAGCGCTGCCCGACCGCAGCCCGCACCGCGCGGCGAACCGCCTCCTCGATCGAATCCGGGTCGCGCCGGCGCGGCCGCGGCAACTGCTCGACGGTCGACGCCGCAGCCTCGTAGGCGACGTCCGCCATCTTCTCGCCGTCGGCGGTGCTGTCCGGGAGGCCGATCAACTCCACCTCGGGGTTGGCAGCCAGTTGGCCCTTGTCGGTGACCGCCAGCGACACGATCACCACGCCCGAATACGACAGGCGCTTGCGGTCGGCGACGGTGCGCGCCGCCGCCGGCACCAGCAGCGTCCCGTCCTTGTAGAGGCGGCCGACGGGCACCTCGTCGACGATCGACGGCACGCCGGGCGCGAGCCGGATCAAATCGCCGTTGCGGCAGATGACGACGTGGGCGCCGAGCTTCCGCGCCAGTGCGCCGTGCTCGGCCAGATGCAGCGCCTCGCCGTGCACGGGCACGACGGTCTGCGGCTTCACCCAGCCGAGCAGTTCCTCGAGTTCGGCCCGGCGCGGATGCCCGGACACATGAACCATGTGGGTGCGGTCGGTGACGACCTCGACGCCCTGGCTGACCAGTCCATTGATGACGCGGTTGATCGCGCGCTCGTTGCCGGGAATGGGCCGCGACGAAAAGATCACCGTATCGCCCCTCGAAAGCGTGACCTCCGGATGCTCGTCCTCGGCGATGCGCGCCAGCGCCGCGCGCGGCTCGCCCTGGCTGCCGGTGCAGAGCGCGACCACCTTGTCGTTCGGCAGGTGGCCGTACACCTCCATGCCACGGAACTCCTGGACATCGTCGAGATAGCCGGTTTCGCGCGCGACCTGCACAACGCGATCCATGGCGCGGCCGACCACGACGATCTCGCGCCCCGCCGCGCGGGCGGCGTCCGCGACGGCCTTGATGCGCGCCACGTTGGAGGCGAAGGTCGTGACCGCGACCCGGCCCCGCGCATTCGCGATCAGCTTGGCAAGCTCGCGCGCCACGTCGGTCTCCGACGGCGAGCGGCCGTCGCGGATTGCGTTGGTGGAATCGCCGACCAGCGCGATGCAGCCCTCGACGCCGAGAGCGCGGAGCTTCGCCTCGTCGGTCGGCGGCCCCAGAACGGGCGTCGGATCGAGCTTCCAGTCGCCGGTGTGCAGCACGTTGCCGAACGGCGTGCGAAGGATCAGCGCGTTCGACTCTGGGATCGAATGGGCCATTGAAACGAGCTCGATGTCGAACGGCCCGACATTGAAACGCGAGCCGAGCGCGATTTCCTTGATCGGCACCTCGGGAGCCCAGGGCTCGGACCGCCGCTTGGCTTCGAACAGCGAGGCGGTGAACGGCGTGGCATAGACCGGCACCTTGAGCTTGGGCCACAGATCGAGCAGCGCGCCAAAATGGTCCTCGTGGGCGTGGGTCAGCACGATGCCGGCGAGATTGCGCCGCTGTTCGACCAGGAAGCCCACGTCCGGCAGCACCAGGTCGATGCCGGGCAGCAGGTCTTCGCTGCCGAACGACACGCCGACGTCGACCGCTAGCCACGACCGGCGCCGCTCGTCGCCGGTCCCGTACACGTACAGGTTCATGCCGATCTCGCCGACGCCGCCGAGCGGCGCGAACACCAGGTCGCCGGCGGGCGCCGCCATCGCTCAAGCCCTCCCCGCGCCAAGCACGTCGCCTGCGGTCACAGCTTCAAGGGCGCCGTCGGCCAGCCGCAGCACCAGGCGGCCGCGTTCGTCGAGGGTCTCGAACGTGCCCGCCCGCTCGCCGTCCGAGAGTGCGACCCGCATCGGCTTGCCGAGGCCGCCTGCGCGCGCGAGCCAGTCGCTCCGGATCTCGGCAAAGCCCGCGCCGCGGTTCCATTGCAACAGCCGCGCGACCATCGCCGCCGACAGCGCCTGAAACACACTTTCCGGCGTGGCGCGCACGCCCGCCGCCGCCAGATCGGTCGCGGGAAAGTCTGTTCCGGACGGATGATGCGAGCAGTTGACGCCAATTCCGACCGCAACCGCCGCACCCTCACCCTCGATCAGGATGCCGGCGAACTTGCAGCGGTCGATCAGGAGATCGTTCGGCCATTTCAGCGCGAGCCTGCGGTCAAGCCCAGGCACCCGGCCCGCGACCGCGTCGTGCAGGGCCAGTGCCGCTACGAACGACAATTCGGGCGCGTGCGCCATCGGCGCGTCCGTCAAAAGCAGCGTCGCGTAGAGATTGCCGGGTTCCGAGACCCAGACCCGTCCGCGCCGGCCGCGGCCCGCGGTCTGACGCCGCGCGACGATCCAGAGCGGTCCATGCTCGCCCGCGCGCGCCGCGCGCAGCGCCTCCGCGTTGGTGGAGCCGATGGTGTCGTGCGTGACGAGCCGCGCACCGGCCGCTTCGGCCGTGGGGTCGAGCCGCATCAGAACAGCGACTTCGCCGCAGCGCCCGCAGCGGCGATCAGCGGCGCCGGATAGACGAAGAACAGAAGGTTGAACAGGCCGGCGACGCCCAGCACGGCCTTGAGTTCGCCCGGCATCGGCTGGAAGCCCTTGGCCGGCTCGTCGAAGTACATGATCTTGACGATCAGCAGGTAATAGTAGGCGCCGACCACGCTCGCCAGCACGCCGATCACCGCGAGGCCGTAGAGCCCGGCTTTGATGGCGCCGAGGAACACGTAGTATTTGGCGAAGAAGCCCGCGAGCGGCGGAATGCCAGCGAGCGAGAACAAGAGCAACGCAAGGAAGAACGCCATGGCCGGGTTTGTCCGGGAGAGGCCTGCGAGGTCTGAAATCTGCTCGACCATGCCTTCCGGGCGGCGCATCGACAGAATCACCGCGAACGCGCCGACGGTCATGGCGAGATAGATCGACATGTAGACCAGCACGCCCTGCACGCCTTCGGCGGTGCCGGAGGCGAGTCCGACCAGCGCAAAGCCCATGTGCCCGATGGACGAATAGGCCATCAGCCGCTTGATATTGCGCTGGCCGATGGCCGCGAAGGCACCGAGCACCATCGATGCGATGGCGACGAACACCACGATCTGCTGCCATTGCGGCACGATGCCGGGAAACGCGCTGATGGTGGCCCGGGCGAATATCGCCATCGCCGCGATCTTGGGCGCCGCGGCAAAGAACGCCGACACGGGCGTCGGCGCGCCCTCGTAGACGTCCGGCGTCCACATGTGGAACGGCACCGCCGACACCTTGAAGCAGAAGCCCGCGAACAGGAACACGAGACCGAACGTCAGCCCGATCCCGCCGTTCGCGGACGCCTTGGCGATGCCCGCGAAGGACACGGTGCCGGTGAAGCCGTAGATCAGCGAGCAGCCGTAGAGCAGCATGCCGGACGACAGCGCGCCGAGAACGAAATACTTCAGTCCTGCCTCGGTCGAGCGTACGGAGTCCCGGTTGAAGGCCGCGACCACGTAAAGCGACAGGCTCATCAGTTCGAGGCCGAGATAAAGCGCGATCAGGTCGCCGGCCGAAATCAGCATGCCCATGCCGGTGGCCGAGAGCAGGATCAGGATCGCGAACTCGAATTTCTGCTGTTTTTCCACGGCGAGATAGTCGAGCGACATGACCAGCGCGACTGCCGAGCCGCCGAACGCCAGAACCTTCATGAAGCGCGCGAATCCGTCGACCGTGAAGCTGCCGCCGAAGGCGGTGCCGTCGGGCAGCGCCGCGGCGAGGAAGGCCGCCGCGACCAGCAGCATGATCGCGCCAAGATTGACGAGTTGCGCGCTGCGCTCGCGGAACGCGCCGACCATGAGCAGCGCCATGGCGCCGGCCGCCAGAACGATCTCCGGCAGCGCGGGCGTCATCGACGAGAGCGGGATTGCGTTCATCGTCGCAGCCTCATTGCAGCATCGCGGCAGTCTTTGCCGCCCCGAGCGCGCGCTGGTAGTTTTCCAGCAGCGCCGTGACCGACGCGGCGGACAGGTCGAGGACCGGCTTCGGATAGAAACCGAACAGGAGCGTCAGAATCACAAGCGGCGCAAACACCACGCCCTCGCGCCAGCCCATGTCGCGGATGCCGGCGAGGCTCGGCTTCTCCAGCTTGCCGAAGACGACCTTGCGGTACAGCCACAGCGCATAACCCGCGGATAGAATGACGCCGATGGTCGCGAGCGTCGCGACCACAATGTTGACGCGGAACGTGCCGAGCAGCGTCAGGAATTCGCCGACGAAGCCCGAAGTTCCAGGCAGACCCACGTTTGCGAGCGTGAACAACAGGAACACCGCGGCGTACACCGGCATGCGGCTGACCAGGCCGCCGTAGGCGGCGATCTCGCGGCTGTGCATGCGGTCGTAGACCACGCCGACGCACAGGAACAGCGCAGCCGACACGATGCCGTGCGAGATCATCTGGAAAATACCGCCGGCCACGCCCTGTGCGGTCGCGGCGAAGATGCCCATCGTGACGAAACCCATGTGGGCGACCGACGAATAGGCGATCAGCTTCTTCATGTCGTCCTGCACGATCGCCACCAGCGACGTGTAGACGATGGCGATCACCGACAGCGCGAAGATCAGCGGCGCGAAATCAGCCGACGCGATCGGGAACATCGGCAGCGAGAACCGCAGGAACCCGTAGCCGCCCATTTTCAGAAGGATCGCGGCGAGGATCACGGAACCCGCGGTCGGCGCCTCGACGTGCGCGTCGGGCAACCAGGTATGCACCGGCCACATCGGCATCTTCACCGCGAACGAGGCGAAGAAGGCGAGCCACAGCCACGGCTGCATCTCGCGCGGGAACGCATGGCGTAAGAGTGTGACGATGTCGGTCGTGCCCGACTGCCAGAACATCGCCATGATGGCGAGCAGCATCAGCACCGAGCCCAGTAACGTGTAGAGGAAGAACTTGAAGCTCGCGTAGACCCGGCGCGGACCGCCCCAGACGCCGATGATCAGGAACATCGGTATCAGGCCGCCCTCGAAGAACAGATAGAACAGCACGAGGTCCAGCGCCGAGAACGTGCCGACCATCAGCACTTCCAGCGCCAGGAACGCGATCATGTATTCCTTGACGCGAGTCTGGATCGACTGCCAGCTCGCCGCGATGCACAGCGGCATCAGCGCGGTGGTCAGGATCACGAACGGCAGCGAGATGCCGTCCACGCCCATCTTGTAGGCGCCGTAGCCGCCGAGCCATTCGACCTTCTCGACGAACTGGAACTCCGGCGACGACGGATCGAACCGCCACAGCAGATTGAGCGACACCGCGAAAGTAACGACGGTGGTCCACAGCGCGACCCAGCGGGCATTGCGCACCCCCGCCTCGTCGTTGCGCAGCATAAGAATGAACAGCACGCCCGCCAGCGGCAGGAAGGTCGTGACCGAGAGGATGGGCCAGGACGCCATCAGCGCGCTCCCCCGCCCGCGAACATGAACCAGGTAATAAGCGCCGCCGCTCCGATCAGCATGGCGAAGGCGTAGTGGTAGAGATAGCCGGTCTGCAGCCGGACGACGTTGCGCGTCACGTCAAGCACGCGCGCCGACACGCCGTCGGGGCCGAAGCCGTCGATGACGCGGCCGTCGCCCCCCTTCCAGAGCAGGCGGCCGAGCCAGAGCGCGGGCTTCACGAAGATGACGTCGTAAATCTCGTCGAAGTACCACTTGTTGAGCAGGAATCGGTACAGCGCATCGTGCTGGCGCATCATGCTCGCCGGGATGTCCGGCCGGTACAGGTAGAAGTACGTCGCCACGCCCCAGCCGAGCGCCATCATGACCGTCGGCGTCCAGACCACGATCTTCGGCGAGTGGTGGATCGCCTCGATGACCGCCGCACTCTGCTTGACCGACTCGCGGAAGAACTCCGCCACGTGGTGGCCGGCAAAGAACTCCTTGAACGGATAGCCGGCGGCAATCGAGCCCAGCGCAAGAACGCCGAGCGGGATCAGGATCACAGCCGGGCTTTCGCGCGCCGCGTCGTAGTGGTGCTTGTCGTGCGGCGTGCCGTGGAAGGTCTTGTAGATCAGCCGCCATGAGTAGAACGCGGTCAGGCCGGCTGCGGCGACCGTCAGCACGAAGGCATAGGCCGCGAACGGATTCTTGCCGACGAACGCGGCCTCGATGATGGCGTCCTTGGAGAAGTAGCCGGCGGTCAGCGGGAAACCGGTCAGCGCCAGCGTACCGATCACCATGGTCCAATAGGTGAAGGGGATCTTGTCCTTCAGGCCCCCCATGTTCCGGATGTCCTGCTCGTGGTGCATCGCCATGATCACCGAGCCGGAGCCGAGGAACAGCAGGGCCTTGAAGAAGGCGTGGGTGAACAGGTGGAACATGCCGACCGAGTAGGCGCCCACGCCCATGGCGACGAACATGTAACCGAGCTGCGAGCAGGTCGAATAGGCGACGATCCGCTTGATGTCGTTCTGCACCAGGCCCACGGTCGCCGCGAAGAATGCGGTGGTCGCTCCGACCAGCGTGACGAAGGCCGCGGCGTTCGGCGACAATTCGAACAGCGGCGAAAGCCTTGCCACCATGAACACGCCGGCAGTGACCATGGTGGCGGCGTGGATCAGCGCCGACACCGGCGTCGGACCTTCCATGGCGTCGGGCAGCCAGGTGTGCAGCAGGAACTGCGCCGACTTGCCCATCGCGCCCATGAACAGCAGCAGGCATATCAGCGTCAGCGCGTCCGCGTGCCAGCCGAAGAAGTTGATGGTCTTGCCGGTCAGCGACGGCGCCTGCGCGAAGATCGTGTCGAAATCGATCGACCCGGTCATCATGAACACGGCGAAGATACCGAGCGCGAAGCCGAAGTCGCCCACGCGGTTGACGATGAAGGCCTTGATCGCGGCCGCGTTGGCCTCGGGCTTGTGATACCAGAAGCCGATCAGGAGATAGCTCGCGAGCCCGACGCCCTCCCAGCCGAAGAACAGCTGCGCGAGGTTGTCGGCCGTCACCAGCGCCAGCATCGCGAAGGTGAATAGCGAGAGATAGGCGAAAAAGCGCGGCCGGTACGGGTCCTCGGCCATGTAGCCGATGGAATAGAGGTGCACGAGCCCCGATACCGTCGTCACCACCACCAGCATGACGGCGGTGAGCGAGTCGACACGGAGTGCCCAGTCGACCTTGAAGTCGCCCGAGATCATCCAATTGAACAGAACGATCCGCTGCTCCTCGCCGCCGAATCCGACGCGCCAGAACGCGATCCAGGACAGCACCATGGCGATGGCGAGCAGCGAGGTCGTAATGATTTCCGCGGCGCGCGAGCCTTCCGCCGCCGGCTCCGCCGGAGCATGGTGGTCGTCGTGCGCGGCGCCCGCGTGCGCCTCGGCATGGTGCGCATGGCCGTTCGCTGCGTGATCGTGCGCGTGATGGTCGTCCGACGGTTCGGCGCCAGGGAAGCGCGCGCGCGCTCCCCAAAGCGAGATCGCACCGGCCAGGATCGCGCCGAGCAGAGGGAGAAGGACGATCGCCTGATACATTATTGCGTCAGCCCTTCATCAGGTTGATGTCTTCGACCGCGATCGAGCCGCGGTTCCGGAAATAGACCACGAGGATCGCAAGGCCGATGGCGGCTTCGGCGGCTGCGACTGTGAGCACCAGCAGCGCGAACACCTGCCCCATGATGTCGCCGATGTGGGTCGAGAACGCCACCAGGTTGATGTTGACCGCGAGCAGGATCAGCTCGATCGACATCAGGATGACGATGACGTTCTTGCGGTTGAGGAAGATGCCGAGAATCCCGAGCGTGAACAGGATCGCGGCGACTGAGAGGTAGTGCCCGAGGCCGATGGTCATGCGACTCCTCCGCGCATGATCTTGTCCGAAAACCGCTTCACACTTTTCGGGATCATGCGCCTAGCCCCTGCCCCGGCTTGACGTTGACGATTTCAATCGCGGTCGCCTTGGTGCGCGCGACCTGCTCGCCGATGTCCTGGCGCTTCACGCCCGTCTTGTGGCGCAGCGTCAGCACGATGGCGCCGATCATGGCGACCAGCAGCACCACGGCTGCGGCCTGAAAGTAATAGACGTATTGCGTATAGAGCACGCGGCCGATGGCCTCAGTGTTGTTGACGCCCGTGGGGATCGGCGCCGCGATGGTCTGCGGCACGCCCGGCCCGATGACCCAGGCGCCCACCACCAGCAGCAGCTCGGCGAGGAAGATCGCGCCGACCAGTGCGCCGACCGGCAGATATTGCAGGAAGCCCTGGCGCAATTCGGCGAAGTCGACGTCGAGCATCATGACCACGAACAGGAACAGCACGGCGACCGCGCCGACGTAGACCACGATCAGGATCATCGCCAGGAACTCCGCGCCCATCATCACGAACAGCCCCGCGGCGTTGACGAAGGCGAGGATCAGGTAGAGCACCGAATGCACCGGGTTCTTCGCCGCGATCACCATGAAGGCGGCCGCGATGCAGACGCCGGCGAAGAGGTAGAAGAACAGCGCGGGAATGATCATCGTGCCGGTGCCCTCATCGATACGGCGCGTCGAGCGCGATGTTCTTGGCGATCTCGCGCTCCCAGCGGTCGCCGTTCGCGAGCAGGCGCTCCTTGTCGTAGTAGAGTTCCTCGCGGGTTTCGGTGGCGAATTCGAAGTTCGGCCCCTCCACGATGGCGTCCACCGGGCAGGCCTCCTGGCACAGGCCGCAGTAGATGCATTTCACCATGTCGATGTCGTAGCGCGTGGTGCGGCGCGTGCCGTCGTTCCGCCGCGGGCCGGCCTCGATGGTGATGGCCTGCGCCGGGCAGATCGCCTCGCAGAGCTTGCAGGCGATGCAGCGCTCCTCGCCGTTCGGATAGCGGCGCAGCGCGTGCTCGCCGCGAAAGCGCGGCGACAGCGGACCCTTCTCGAACGGATAGTTCAGCGTCGCCTTCGGCTTGAAGAAATACTTCATGCCGAGGAAGAACGCCGAGACGAACTCCTTCAGGAAGATCGAGCGCGCGGCCTGGTCCAGTCTCATGGCAGCCTCTTTGGCGTCCTCATTTCGGCGCGAGCCCGCCGAATTGCAGCACCGCGGCCACGATCACGACCATCGCCAGCGACAGCGGCAGGAACACCTTCCAGCCGAGACGCATGAGCTGGTCGTAGCGGTAGCGCGGCACGATGGCCTTGGCCATGGCGAACAGAAAGAACATGAACAGGCACTTGAGCGTGAACCAGATCACGCCCGGCACCCAGGTGAACGGCGCAACCGGGAACGGCGGCAGCCAGCCGCCCAGGAACAGGATGGTGGCAAGCGCGCACATGGTCGCGATTGCGACGTACTCGCCCAGCATGAACATCATGTAGGGCGACGAGCCGTACTCGACCATGAAGCCCGCGACGAGTTCGGACTCGGCCTCGACCAGATCGAACGGCGGCCGGTTGGTCTCGGCGAGCGCGGACACGAAGAACACCACGAACATCGGCAGGAGCGGCAGCCAATACCACTGGAACAGCCCCAACGGACCGTTCTGCGCCTCGACGATGGCCGACAGATTGAGCGAGCCCGCGCACAGCAGCACGGTGATGATGACGAAGCCGATGGAGACTTCGTAGGACACCATCTGTGCGGCCGAGCGCACGGCGGACAGGAACGCGTATTTCGAATTCGATGCCCAGCCCGCCATGATGATGCCGTAGACCATTAGCGACGAGATGGCGAAGACGTACAGAATACCGACGTTGATGTTGGCGATCATCCAGCCGGCATTGACCGGGATCACGGCCCAGGCCGCGAGCGCCAGCGTGCAGGTCACGAGCGGCGCCAGCAGGAACACGCCCTTATTGGCGCCCGCCGGAATCGTCGGCTCCTTGACGATGAACTTCAGCAGGTCGGCGAAGGACTGCAGCAGTCCCCACGGTCCGACCACGTTCGGGCCGCGCCGGATCTGCACCGCAGCCCAGATCTTGCGGTCGGCGAGCAGCACATAGGCGATGGCGACCAGCAGGATCACCAGCAGCAGCACCGACTGCGCCACGATCACGATCAGCGGCCAGAGATAGGCGGTCCAGAGCTCGGCCAGGGTCATCGTCGTCACTCCGCCGCGCTCAGTGCCGTGCGCCGCTCGGCCAGCGCCGAGCACTCGGCCATGACCGCGGACGCGCGCGCGATGGGATTGGTCAGGTAGAAGTCCTCGACCGGCGAGCGGAATGGCGCTTTCTCGGTCGCACCGCCCTGCGCGGCGAGCCTGCGGATATCGGCGGCATCGCCCGGCGCAATCTGGCCGATGCGCTGCAGGTGCGGATGAGCCTTGAACAGCCCTTGGCGCAGCGCGGCAAGCGAGTCATAAGGCAGCTTCGCACCCAGCACGTCGGACAGCGCGCGGAAGATCGCCCAGTCCTCGCGTGCGTCGCCAGGCGGAAAGCTCGCGCGATTGGCGATCTGCACCCGGCCTTCGGTATTCACATAAATGCCGGACTTCTCCGGATAGGCGGCGCCGGGCAGGATCACGTCGGCGCGGTGGGCACCGGCGTCGCCATGGGTGCCGACATAGACGACGAAAGCGCCGGGCGGCACGTCCACCTCGTCAGCCCCAAGCAGGAACAGCACGTCGAGCGTGCCGGGCATCGCCATCTCGGCTGCGGAAATTCCGGATGCGCCGGGCACGAAGCCGATGTCGAGCGCGCCGACGCGCGCCGCGCCGGTGTGCAGCACGCCGAAGCCGTTCCAGCCGTCTTTGACCGCGCCAAGCTCGACTGCGGCCTTGGCCGCAAGCGCCGCAACGCCGCTGCCGTCCTTGCGTGTCAACGCGCTGGCGCCGAGCAGGACCAGCGGCCGCTCCGCCTTGCGCAGCGTGTCCGCGAAAATGTCCCGGCCTGCCGCAGTTTCGGCGAGCGAGTCCGGCCCGCCGCCGAGATAGTCGTAGGGGTACGTCAGGTCCGCCATCTCCCCGATCAGCGCCACCGGGAATTTGCCTGTGCGCCAGCGCTTGCGGATGCGGGCGTTGAGGACCGCCGCTTCCTTGCGCGGATTGGAACCGACGATCAGCAGCGCGTCGGCCTGCTCGATGCCGGCGATGGTCGGATTGAAGAGATAAGTCGCGCGGCCGAGCGACGGATTGAACGCCGCGCCGTCGTGGTTGGCGTCGAAGTTCTGCACGCCGAGCCGCGACAGCATCTCCTTCAGCGCGAACATGTCCTCAACTGCGGCGAGGTCCCCCGCGATGGCGCCGATCCGGTTCGCGCCAGCCGCCTTTACGTGCTCTGCGATTACGCCGAACGCCTGCTGCCAGGTGGCGGGTTTAAGGCGGCCGTTGTCGCGAATATAGGGCTGATCGAGGCGCTGGGTGCGAAGCCCATCGACAACGTGCCGGGTCTTGTCGGAAATCCACTCCTCGTTCACGTCGTCGTTGTTGCGCGGCAGGATGCGCATGACCTCGCGGCCGCGGGTGTCGACGCGGATCGCCGAGCCGACCGCGTCCATCACGTCCACGGTCTCGGTCTTGGCAAGCTCCCAAGGCCGCGCCGCGAACGCATAGGGCTTCGAGGTCAGCGCGCCGACCGGGCAAAGATCGACGACGTTGCCCTGCAGTTCCGACGACATGGCGTGTTCGAGGTAGGTCGTGATCTCCATGTCCTCGCCGCGGCCAATGGCGCCGAGTTCGGGCACGCCCGCGACCTCCGCCGAGAAGCGGATGCACCGCGTGCAATGGATGCAGCGGTTCATGATGGTCTTGACCAGCGGGCCGATGTACTTGTCCTCCACCGCGCGCTTGTTTTCGTGGAAGCGGCTGGAGTCGACGCCGTAGGCCATCGCCTGGTCCTGAAGATCGCACTCGCCGCCCTGATCGCAGATCGGGCAATCGAGCGGATGGTTGATCAGGAGGAATTCCATCACGCCTTCGCGGGCCTTCCGCACCAGCGGCGTCCTGGTGTTGACGACCGGTGGCTCGCCGTTGGGGCCCGGACGGCAGTCGCGCACGCCCCAGGCGCATGACGCGACGGGCTTGGGCGAACCCTTCAGCTCGACCAAACACATGCGGCAGTTGCCCGCGATCGACAGCCGCTCGTGGAAGCAGAAACGCGGGATTTCCGCGCCTGCGGCTTCCGCCGCCTGGAGCAGCGTATACTCCGGCGGAACGTCGACCTCGGTGCCGTCGATGATGATTTTCGCCATCGCCGTCACTCCGCCGCCACGCGGACGGCATCGACGTCCGCCTTGCGCGTGTATTCGTCGATCCGCCGCTCGATCTCGGGACGGAAGTGCCGCAGCAGGCCCTGCACCGGCCAGGCCGCGCCGTCGCCGAAGGCGCAGATGGTGTGGCCCTCGATCTGCTTGGTCACGTCGAACAGCATGTCGATCTCGCGCTTCTGGGCGCGGCCCTCGGCCATGCGGGTGAGCACGCGCCACATCCAGCCCATGCCCTCGCGGCAGGGCGTGCACTGGCCGCAAGACTCGTGCTTGTAGAAGTACGAGATGCGCGCCATGGCGCGGATGATGTCGGTCGACTTGTCCATCACGATCACGGCAGCGGTGCCGAGCGCGGACTTGTGCTTGGCGCAGCCGTCGAAATCCATCAGCAGGTCGTCGCAGCCGGCAGAGCCCGCCGGGATCAGCGGCATCGACGAGCCGCCCGGGATCACGGCGAGCAGATTGTCCCATCCGCCGCGCACGCCGCCGCAATGCGTCTCGATCAGTTCGCGCAGCGGCACGCCCATGGCGTCTTCGACCGTGCAGGGCCGCTCGACATGGCCGGAAATGCAGAACAGCTTGGTGCCGGTGTTGTTCTGCCGGCCGATGCCCGCGAACCACGCCGCCCCGCGCCGCATGATGTCGGGCACCACCGCGATGCTCTCGACGTTGTTCACGGTCGTCGGACAGCCGTAGAGGCCCATGTTCGCCGGGAACGGCGGCTTCAACCGCGGCTGGCCCTTCTTGCCTTCGAGGCTCTCCAGGAGAGCCATTTCCTCGCCACAGATGTAGGCGCCGGCGCCGTGGTGGACGTAGAGATCGAAGTCGTAGCCATGGACGTTGTTCTTGCCGAGGAGCTTGGCCTCATAGGCCTGGTCGATCGCGGCCTGCAGACGCTCGCGCTCACGGATGAACTCGCCGCGCACGTAGATGTAGCCCGCGCGGCAATCCATCGCGCGGCCTGCGATCAGGCAGCCCTCGACGAGAAGATGCGGATCGTGCCGCATGATCTCGCGGTCCTTGCAGGTGCCGGGCTCGGACTCGTCGGCGTTGACGACCAGATAATGCGGTCGGTCGCCCACGGTCTTGGGCATGAACGACCACTTCACGCCGGTCGGGAAGCCCGCGCCGCCGCGGCCGCGCAGGCCGGAGGCTTTGACCTCGTTGACGATGGCGTCGCGGCCCTTGTCCAGGATCGCCTTGGTGCCGTCCCAGGAGCCGCGCTTGCGCGCGCCTTCGAGGCCCCAATCGCCGAGGCCGTAAAGGTTTCTGAAGATGCGGTCCCTGTCGTCGAGCATCGTCTCAGGCCTTCACCGTCTTCAATGTCGTGGGGCCGCCAACCGGCGCGCCGAACTGCCGGTCGATCTGCGGGCCGGGCTTGACGGGTTGTCCATTCGCAAAGCCGTCCAGCACCTTCTCGAAGCTCGCGGGCGTCAGGTCCTCGTAGGTGTCGTTCCAGATCAGCACCATCGGCGCGTTAACGCAGGCGCCCAGGCACTCGACCTCTTCCCAGGAGAAATTTCCATCGGCAGAGATGTGATGCGGCTCCTCGTGGATGCGCCGCTTGCACACTTCGATCAGGTCGTGCGCGCCGCGCAGCATGCAAGGCGTGGTGCCACAGACCTGCACGTGGGCCTTCTTCCCGCACGGCTCCAGGAGGAACATGGTGTAGAAGGTCGCGACTTCGAGCGCGCGGATATGCGCCATTTCGAGAATGTCGGCGACATGGCGGATCGCGGCCTCCGGCAGCCAGCCGCCGTTCTGCTCCTGCGCGCGCCAGAGCAGCGGGATGATCGCCGACTGCTGGCGGCCCGGCGGATACTTGGCAATCTGCTTCTTCGCCCAATCGGCGTTCTCGGCCGTGAAGGAAAATTCCTTCGGCTGAAGCTCGGGCGGTGCGACGCGGCGGACGGACATGGTTTAGGTTCTCATCTCCGGTTCAGTGTGTTGCCATTTTGGGCAGCGCACGGATGCGCTCTTCCCAGAACGCGGAGGTGGTGACGAACACGTTGTAGCCGGTCGCCGCATAGACCTTGATGCGGTCCAGCGTCGAAAGCTCCAGTAGCGGCTCGAAGCCGCCGCTCTGCGGATCGAACACGTACATGCGGTAGGGCGTCCGGTCGCGGATATAGCGCGACACCGTGTGATTGCGGTCTGAGCCATGCTCTTCGACGATTAGCACCGTGTCGCCCTCGAACAGCCGTCGCCCGCCCTCGATGGCCTCGATCTCGACGCCCTCGACGTCAAGCTTCACAACCAGCGGCCGGCCGCATTCGACCTGCCCCCTGTCGAGCAGGCTATCCAGCGCGATGACCTCGACCGTTTCTCCGCCGGCGTTCGCCCCGCCGCCGACGATGCTCATGCCTTCGTGCTTGTGACCGGTCAGGACGGCGCTGCCGTTTTTGGCACCGACGGCGCAGTGCAGAACGGCGAAGCGGTTGCCGTTGATGTCGGCGTTACGCTTGAGCTTGGCGAGGTTTTGCGACGAAGGCTCGACGGCGATCGCGGGATGGGCGCCGAACGGCCGGCTCGACACCAGGACCGACCAGAATCCGAAGTTCGCGCCACAGTCGATGAACGTGTAGCCGGTCCCGGCGACGCCCTTGAGGAAGCTTTCGGTCTCGTCCTCGTATTTGAAATTCCGGTCCAGCAGCAGGCTCCAGTAACCGTCGCCGAACGGGAACGCGAAACGGGCGTCCTCGTTGAGCTGCAGAACAATCTCGCGCCGGTCTAGCATTGACGTCACCAGCCGCGATCCGAGCGAGAAACCGCGATGGTCGAAGGCCGAGCTGACCTTGGCGCCGGCTTGCAGCGCCAGCGCCGCGCAGCGCTCCATGGCGCTTGCGCCGTCGAGACGGCCGGTGGTGCGGTCGAAGCCGAGCGGAGGCCGGGACATCAGCGGTCGACCTCCCCGAACACGATGTCGAGCGAGCCGAGGATCGCCGACACGTCGGCCAGCATGTGACCGCGGCACAGGAAATCCATCGCCGACAGATGCGCGAAACCCGGAGCCCTGATCTTGCACTTGTAAGGCTTGTTGGTGCCGTCCGAGACGAGATAGACGCCGAACTCGCCCTTGGGCGCCTCGACCGCGGCGTAAACCTCGCCCGCGGGCACGTGATAGCCCTCGGTGTAGAGCTTGAAGTGATGGATCAGCGCCTCCATCGACTTCTTCATCTCGCCGCGCCGGGGCGGCACCACCTTGTTGTTCTCGACCATCACCGGGCCCTGCCCGTCCGGTTCGCGAAGCTTGGCGATGCACTGCTTCATGATCCGGATTGACTGCCGCATCTCTTCCATGCGGATGCAATAGCGGTCGTAACAGTCGCCGTTCTTGCCGATAGGGATGTCGAATTCCATCTCCGAATAGCACTCGTAGGGCTGCGCGCGGCGCAGGTCCCAGGCTGCGCCCGAGCCGCGCACCATCACGCCGGAAAAGCCCCAGCGCCAGCAGTCATCGAGCTTGACCACGCCGATGTCGACATTGCGCTGCTTGAAGATGCGGTTGTCGGTGAGCAGGCCTTCGAGGTCGTCGCAGACCTTGAGGAACGTATCGCAGAACGCATCGATGTCGTCGATCAATTGTGCCGACAGGTCCTGGTGCACGCCGCCGACGCGGAAGAACGCCGCGTGCATCCGCGAGCCCGAGGCGCGCTCGTAAAACACCATCAGCTTCTCGCGCTCCTCGAAGCCCCAGAGCGGCGGCGTGAGCGCGCCGACGTCCATCGCCTGCGTGGTGACGTTGAGGATGTGCGACAAGAGCCGCCCGATCTCGCAATAGAGCACGCGGATCAACTGCGCGCGGCGCGGCACCTGAATCTTGAGCAGCTTTTCCGCCGCGAGGCAGAACGCGTGCTCCTGGTTCATCGGCGCCACGTAATCGAGCCGGTCGAAATACGGGATCGCCTGAAGATAAGTCTTCGCTTCGATCAGCTTCTCGGTGCCGCGATGCAGCAGACCGATATGTGGGTCGACCCGCTCCACGATCTCGCCGTCGAGTTCCAGCACCAGGCGCAGCACGCCGTGCGCGGCCGGGTGCTGCGGCCCGAAGTTGATGGTGAAGTTGCGAAGGTCTTCGGCCATCGGCGCGCTATCCCTTCGCCTGCCCGGCTTCGGGCGGCGCGAAGGCCGCAAACACTTCGGCGCCGGTCATGTTGTGGGTCTTGTTGGCGAAGTCGTAATAGGCCGGCTTCTCGTCGATGAAGATCTGGCTCGTGAGTGCATAGCCGCTGCGGTCGTCGAATGCCTCCGCCGAAACGAAATGCAGGTTCTTGCCGACCAGCCGGTAGAACAGCGGTGTACCGCAGGTCTTGCAGAAACAGCGCTCGGCCCACTCCGACGAGCGATAGATCCCAAGGTTCGAAGAGTTGTCGACCGTGAGCGTGTCGGCGCAGTCCAGCACCAGGAACGGCCCGGCGGTCCAGCGGCGGCACATGCCGCAATGACACGCGCCGACCTCGCTGTTTGCGGGCGACGCGGAGAACCGCACCGAACCGCACAGGCAGCCGCCGCTCTTTCGGGTTGCGGGAGTGGCGTTCATCGGGATCAGCCCTTCGTCGCCTTTTCGTCGCCGGCGAGCGGCACGTAGCCCGCGCCTTCCCACGGCGACAGGAAATCGAAATTGCGGAACTCCTGCGCCAGCCGGACCTTGTCGTAAACGACGCGCTTCTGTTCATCGTCCCAGCGCACCTCGACGAAGCCGGTGAGCGGGAAGTCCTTGCGCAACGGATGGCCCTCGAAGCCGTAGTCGGTGAGGATGCGGCGCATGTCCGGGTGGCCGGTGAACAGCACGCCGTAGAGGTCATACGTTTCGCGCTCGAACCAGTCGGCGCCGGGGAACACCTCGATGATCGAGGGCACGCGGGTGTCCTCGCCGGCCTCGATCTTTACCCGGATGCGGCGGTTCAGGGTCGGCGACAGCAAATGATAGACCACGTCGAAGCGCCGCGGGCGCTGCGGCCAGTCGACGGCGGTAATGTCGATGAAGCATTTGAACTGGCAGCTCTCGTCGTCGCGCAGGAAGGTTGCGACCTTGACGATATCGCGCGCCGTCGCGGTGATGGTAAGCTCGCCGTTGGCGACCCAATAGCCGACCACCGAGCCCGCAAGCGCCCCCGCAATCGTCTCGCTCAGCTTTTCCAAAGTCTCGTCCATCGACCGTCCGTTCAGCGCTCGATCGTTCCGATGCGGCGGATTTTCTTTTGCAGCAGCAGCACGCCGTACAGCAGCGCCTCCGCGGTCGGCGGACAGCCCGGCACGTAGATGTCGACCGGTACGATGCGGTCGCAGCCGCGCACCACCGAGTAGGAGTAATGGTAGTAGCCGCCGCCGTTGGCGCAGCTTCCCATGGAGATGACGTAGCGCGGCTCCGGCATCTGGTCGTAGACCTTGCGCAGCGCTGGCGCCATCTTGTTGGTCAGCGTGCCGGCCACGATCATCACGTCGGACTGCCGCGGCGAGGCGCGCGGCGCAAAGCCGAAACGCTCGACGTCGTAACGCGGCATCGACACCTGCATCATCTCGACCGCGCAGCAGGCGAGGCCGAAGGTCATCCACATCAGCGAGCCGGTGCGCGCCCAGGTGACGAGGTCCTCAGTCGCGGTGACGATGAAGCCCTTGTCGGCGAGCTCGTCGTTCAGGCCGACGAAAAACCGGTCGTCCGATCCGACCGGCCGGCCGGTGCGCGGATCGAGAATGCCCGTGGCGGGTGGGGACACGACGGTCATGGCGCGTTCGGTCCTGGCGCGATCAGTCCCACTCGAGCGCCCCCTTCTTCCATTCGTAGATAAATCCCACGGTCAGCACCCCAAGAAACACCATCATCGACCAGAAGCCGTAGACCCCGAGTTCCCCGAACGTGACCGCCCAAGGGAACAGGAATGTGACTTCGAGGTCGAAAATGATGAACAGGATCGCGACGAGATAGAAGCGCACGTCGAACTTCATGCGCGCGTCGTCGAAGGCGTTGAAGCCGCACTCGTAGGCGGAGAGCTTCTCCGGGTCCGGGCTCTTGTAGGCCACGGCGAAGGGGGCGATCAGCAGCGCAAGCCCGATGCCGAGAGCGACCGCGATGAACACGACCAGCGGAAGATAGTCCTGTAGCAGCGCGCTCATCGGCGACCCTCAATGCGCCCGCCAAAGCTCGCCCCGACCCTTCGACGCCGGTCGCGGCGCCGCAAGCCCCACTCAAGCCCCCAGACCGGAGATCGGATTCGTTCCAAAGACAGGCGAAGCGAGGCTTAGCGCAGCGCACAAGGGGTGGCAAGGCGCAAGGCCCAAAGCCTCCACGGCCCATTTTCAGGGCATGTCGAACGGGTCGTCGCCGCGCGGACGGGCCGCCGCGGCTCCCGACTCAATTGAAGCGCGCCTGGACGGTCTTGCCGTTCGGTCGCGTAATCTGCACGACGCCTTTGGGCGCTACGGGCAGACTACCTGACGCCTTGCCGCTCAGCCTCCCCGCGCCCGCGGGTTCAAGCGCGATCCGCTGCGACTTGCCCTCGATCACCAGGATCGCCAGCGCCTTATGGCCCACCGACGCGACCACCTTGTCATTGTGGTCGCTGAGGAACACGTCAATCGTGCCGTTCTTGGCCACCAGTTCGACGTGGTACTCGCCGGCGTCCGCGACCCGACCGCCATTGGCTCCCTTGGCATCGTGTGCCGCGCCGTGCGCGGCCGAAAGCAACAAGGTGAGTGCGGCGGCGATCGTGGTTCGGAACTTCATGCTTCTCTCCTCGGGGTCAGAATGACGGGGTGACGGAAACGGGCTGGCCGGTGCCGCGGTTCGCTTGCTCGGCGACGGTCATCCGCAGCCGCTTGATGGGCTTCCGACCGAACCGCATGAGCAGGATCGGCGTCAGGAAGGCGTCGAATGCAGTCGCGCTCAGAAGCCCGCCGAAGATCGTGACTGCGACCGGATGCAGGATTTCCTTGCCCGGGGTGGCGGCGTCGATCATCAGCGGAATCAGCGCAAGCCCCGCCGACAGCGCGGTCATCAGCACCGGCGTGAGCCGCTCCATGCTGCCGCGCACGACGAGTTCGCGGCCCCAGGGCATGCCCTCGTGCAACGCGAGGTTGATCGTGTGGCTGACCTTGAGGATGCCGTTGCGCGCCGCGATCCCGGTGAGCGTGATGAATCCGACCATGCTCGCCACAGACAGGGGCTGGTCCGCAAGCCAGAGCGCAGCGACCGCCCCGATCAGCGCAAGCGGCAGGCTGCCCATGACGATCAGCGCCAGCGCCGCGGAGCGGTAGCGGCTGTAGAGGATTGCGAAGATCAGCGTCAGCGACACGAGCGACAACAGCCCGATGGTCCGGCTTGCCTGCTCCTGCGCCTTGAACGTCCCTTCCAGGCTCGTGAACGAGCCCTCCGGCAATTCGAGGGCGCGCAGCTCGGTCCGGATTGCCTCGACGATAGCCGAACCGTTGGCGCCGCCTTGGACGTTGCCGAACACAGCGAGCCGGCGCCGGCCGTTCTCCCGTAGAATCTGGTTCGGGCCGTCGGTCTCCCGGATGTCGGCGATCTGGCGCGCGGGAATCCACCCGTTCGGGGTCTCGATCAGGAGGTCGCCAAGCCTCTGCGTGGTACGCAAGCGGTCGGGCAGACGCATGACGACATCGAAGCGGCGATGGCCGTCGACCACCTGCGAGGCTACGCGGCCACTCGACAGGCGGCTCAACTGCTCGACGACTGCGCCCGGCTGCACGCCGTAGAGTGCGGCCCGGCCATAATCGATGCGGATTTCCAATTGGGGAATGCGGACCTGCTTCTCGACCTGGAGATCGACCATGCCGGGAATCGCGGCGAGCCGCCGCCGCAAGTCCTCCGCGATATTGCGCATCGCATCGAGGTCCTCACCGAACAGCTTGATTGCGATGTCAGCCCGCACGCCCGACAGCATGTGGTCGAGCCGGTGCGAGATTGGCTGGCCGACGTTGATCGACAGCGGCAGGACCGACAGCCGGGAGCGAATGTCGGCGACGATGTCCGCCTTGGTCCGCTTCGACGGCTTCAGGTCGATTTCGAGGTCGGTGGAATGCACGCCCTCGGCGTGCTCGTCGAGCTCGGCGCGGCCCGTACGGCGGCCAACCGATTTGACGTCGGGCACGTCGAGCACCAGCCGCTCCGCGATCTGGCCGACGCGGTTTGACTCAGCGAGCGATATGCCCGGATTGAACGCGAGATTGATCGTGAATGTGCCTTCGTTGAACTGCGGCAGGAAAGCGCGCGGCATTAGATAGGCGCCTGCCGCAGAGGCCGCGACCGCGAGCAGGGTCACGGCAAATACGATCCGGGCGTGAGCGAACGCGCGGGCAAGGCCGCCCTCGTAGTGCAGCTTCAGCCAGCGCACCAGCGGGCTCTCTCGCTCGTCGAGGCGCTTCAGGCCCGGCAGCATGTAATAGGCCATGACCGGCGTGAGCGTGATCGAGACCACGAGACTCGCGAGGATCGCCACGATGTAGGCTTGCCCGAGCGGTGTGAACAGCCGCCCCTCGATACCCGACAGCGCAAACAACGGTACGAACACCAGCACGATGATGACACTGGCGTAGAGAATGCCGGATCGCACCTCCTGCGAAGCGCCGACCACCACATCGAACACGGTGCGCGGATTGCCCGCGGCGCGGTTCTCGCGCAGCCGCCGGAAGATGTTTTCGACGTCAACCACCGCATCGTCGACCAGCGCGCCGATGGCGATGGCGATGCCGCCGAGCGTCATCGTGTTGATGGTCAGGCCGGCGAAATAAAAGACCGCTGCAGTGGCGAGGATCGAAACCGGGATCGCCGTGAGCGAGATCGCCGTAGTCCGCCAGTTCAAAAGGAACGCGAACAGCACGACCGCGACCACCAGCGCCGCCTCAACCATGACCTTCTTCACGTTGCCGATCGAGGTCTCGATGAAGTTTGCCTGCCGGAAGATCACCTGATCGGCCTTGATGCCGAGCGGCAGGGTCTTGTTCAGTTCGGCGACCGCTTCTTCGAGTTGGTTCGTCAACGTGATGGTGTCGACACTCGGCTGTTTCTCGACCGACACGACCACAGCGGGCTTTCCCATGTAGCCGCTGTCGCCGCGCTTGACCTTGGGCGCGAAGTCCACGGTCGCGACCTGGTGCAGATAGACCGGCCGGCCTTCGATCTTGGCGACCACGATGCGGCGCAGGTCGTCGAGGCTCGTGGTGCGGCCGATGTTGCGGATCAGGTATTCGCGCGAATGCAGGTCGGTGAAGCCGCCTCCGGTGTTGGTGCCGAATTGCTGGAGCGCGCGCTCCACCTGCTCGTAGTTGACGCCAAGCGCGCGCAGCGCCGGCGGTTGCGGAGCGACGCGATACTGCCGCACCTCGCCGCCCATCGGGATCACCTGGGCAACGCCTGGGATGCTGAGCAGCCTCGGCCGGATGGTGAAGTCGGCGACCTCGCGCAGCTCCATCGGCGTGGCGCGGTCGCTTGTCAGCGCGATCATCAGCACCTGACCCATGATCGAGCTGATCGGACCCATGTGCGGCGCGACGTTCGGCGGCAACTGGCTGCGAACCAGACCCAGCCGTTCGGCGACCAGTTGCCGGTTGCGGTAGATGTCCGTGCCCCAGTCGAATTCGACGTAGACCATCGACAGGCCCACGCCCGACACGGAGCGCACGCGGCTGACGCCCGGCACGCCGTTCATCTGGGTTTCGATCGGGAAGCTGACCAGCACCTCGACTTCCGGCGGCGCGAGGCCATCGGCCTCGGTCATGATCGTGACCGTCGGCCGGTTGAGATCCGGCAGCACGTCGACCGGCAGGCGGAACACGCTGAACGTGCCCAGCACGATCAGCGCGACGCTCAGCGCCAGAACCAGCATCCGGTTGCGCAGCGATTGCGTGACGAGAAAAGTGAACATCGCGGGCCTCGCTCAGCGTACGTGGTCGAGCAGGTCGGCGCCCTGGCTCACGACGCGCTGCTTGGGTTCGATTCCCGCTGAGATCAGGACACGCTCGCCGTCGAGCGGTTCGGCGCGCACCGGACGCGGCTGGAATCGTTCGGCCGCGGTATGCACGTAGACGAAGTCCTGGCCGTTGGCGCTTCGCACCAGGCTCGCGCGCGGCAAAGCGATACCCTCACGCGCTTCGTCGCTCGCCACGAACACGGTGACGAACTGGCCCGCACGAAGCCCGTTGCTCTCGCCGTTCACCGAGAAATGCATTGGGATGGACTGGTTGCGATCGGCGAAGCCGGAGCCGCGAAACGACAGCGTCAGCGTGCGGCCGTTTGCGGTCATGGCCGACGCGGTCTGCGAGGCGGCCAGCGCGTCGAAGCTCAGCGCCTCGATCCAGAGCTTCGTCGGGTCGACGATATGGAAGATCACGGCGTTGGGCTGCGCCATCTGGCCCGCGATCGCCGTGCCGTCGGCGATCACACCCGAGACCGGCGCAACCAGCGCCTCCGGTTCGCGGCGCGCGCGGTCGAGCGCCGCCCGCCGGTCCTTGAGGCCTTGCAGCTCAAGACGGGACTCTTCGAGCTGTGAGGCCGGAATGGCGCCGCTCGGCGCCAGGCGCTCGTAACGCCCCACGCGCCGGCCGACGATGTCGATCTGTTGGTCGAGTTCGCCCTGCCGCTGGCGCATGTCGGACAGATCGATAGCCTGCAGCGGAGGCGTCACCAGCGCCAGCACATCGCCCTGCTTGACCGCCGTGCCGAGCCTCGGAAAACCGCCGGGCGGCGGCGACAGCCGCCCGCCGACGGACGCCTGCACGTATCCGCTCGCATTGGGATCGGGGATGATCCGGCCGGGCAACTCGATCGCACGCGGATGGCGTGAAACCTCGGTCACCAGCGTGCGCAGTCCAAAGACGCGCTGGATCGGCTTGGGCACGAACACGGCGCCGTCGATGCCGCGCGTGGCGCGGTCCGTATCGGGCGCTGTTGGCTGCTGCGCCTGAGCTTGGCCGCTCGCATGCAAGAGTGCGGCAGCGAGGAGGACAGCCACGGGCACAGCGCGCCTGCGGCCGACCGCGGCAAGCCCGATACCGATGAGCAGCCCCGCACCAAGCGCCAGTCCGGTCGCAGGCTGAAGCATCGACGCCAGGACGGTTGCCGGCACACTCGCGGTCGCGGCGGCGCCGCCCGGAATGGCGATGCTTACCGGCAGGACATCCACTGCCCCACCCACGGTGACGGTAAAGATCAGGTCGAACTGACCTGGCTTTTCGAGCCAGGGGGCCTTGAGCCGGTAAGCGCCGGTGGACGCACTGGCCACCGCCTGACCCTCGGGTGTTTCGACCTCGACGGTCGCGTCCGTGACCGGCTCGTTGGTGCCGAACCGGTCGAGATAAATGACTAGCTCGGCTCCCCGCGCGACCGCGACCAGTTCCAGAAGTTCCGAAGCCGCTTCGCCGCGTGGCGCGGCGTCCTTCTGCACGACCGGCTGCGGGCCGTGATCGTGGCCTTCGTGCGCGTGGCCGTTTGCGATACCACAAACGAAAAGAGCGGCCGCTGTAATCGCTGACGCGAGGGATTTTCGCATAACCTATTCCTTGCCGATGAACGGGATTGGCACGGTTCGAGCGTGCGCGCGCACGCGCCACGTCACGAAAGCCAAAGGCAGTTCAGGCTCAGGATTTCGGCGGCCGCCGGAGTCGATTGCCCTCGTTCTGGACGGAGGGCGCAGCGTTTGCGGGCGACACCAGCGAAATCAGCATCGCCTGCGCGGGCTCGGGGGGAAACGACAAGACGAATGCGTGACAATTGGGGCACGGCCCGCTGGCGCAGCACCCATTGCCGTCGCACCCGGCACCGACGTCCCGGGCCTCGAGCGTGGACGAGCGCAACTCCGCTTCGCCCGTCCATGCCATAGCGGACGAGTCGGCGGACGCGATCGCTTCGCCAGCCTGCTGCGCTTCCGTTTCGGGCAGCGCGGCGGCGGGCGTGGCGGACGGCACGGCGGCCTGCTTGGCCGCAATCGTGGCAGGCGAATGGGCGTGACCGCCGTGGGCCTCGGCGACGGGAGACGCGAAGGCAAGCATGGCGGTTATCGCCATGGCCGCCAGGGCCTCAAGAAAGAACCGTCGGAGATCCATTTTCAATTCTTACCACATGCGGCAGTCGGCATCCGTATAGCGTGATTCAGGCTTAATCGAGAACTGACGGCTGGGACGGTTATCAAGCCGTCGCTGCGGGAGTAGCCCATGGCCGCCGGGACGTTTACGCTGTCCCGAAAAGGAGGGGTTTTGTGCCGTTCGGGATCGTTTCGAAGCCCCTGCAGACATGGTTGAATGCTTTGCGGCCGCCAAATGAGGGGAGCGCAGGTTCGATGCAGCAATTGACCGCCGGTATCACCAAGGCCAACACCGGCCTCGACGGGATCGTCTGGAACATTCTGGGCCAGACCTATGTGCCGAAGTCGCTCAGCGAACAATGCTTCTCCTGGCACGCGACCTTTCCGCCCGGCACCTTCGTGCCGCCGCACATCCATCCGACCCAGGACGAATTCATCTACATGCTGGACGGCCGTCTCGACTTTGTGCTCGACGGCAAGGACTTCGTCGGAACCGCCGGAGACCTGGTCCGGCTGCCGATGAACATCCCGCACGGCATCTTCAACAAGTCCGACCAGACCGTGAAGTGCTTCTTCTGGGTGACGCCGACGCGAAGGCTCTACGACCTGTTCTGGGGCATCCACTCCATGAAGGAGCAGAACCCGCCGGACGTGGTCGCGTTGTCCGCCAAGCACGAAGTCATGTTTCTGCCGCCGCCTCCGGGGGCGTGAACTATCCACAGCCGCCGAAGGCCGCGCTGTCAGAACCTTGTATCCTGAGTGGAGAGGCCGGTGCGCCAAATGCGCGCCGGCCGTCACACATTGTTCGCCATCGTGGCGAAACAATCAGGCCGCATGGTTGCGCTGCGCGACGCCTACATCACGGGGACCGGCGTGTTCCTGCCCGGCGCCCCGGTCGGAAACGACCGGATGGAGGATTTGTTCATGTTTGACGCCAGCACAATGGGAATAGTGCAGCCGTCAGCCTCTAACGTATAAGAGCGTTGGCTATATCGATCGCTGGGCCGGCCAACATTGGCGCCGCGGAAATAGTCGCTCCGCTTACGAGAGAGAGAGGGGCAAACTCCAGCCGATTCTCTTTGACCCAATCTTGTTGCTGCTTTGGATCGTTGGCACCATTTAATAAGGCAGCGCGCTCGACGTCTGCTTTGAAACTGAAGAAAGCCGGTAACAAGCTACAGAGCAACACAGCAGTCCCGCACGCTCCCCACGAATTCACAACGCTAGTGGCCAATTGACCGAACACCTTTCTGCCAGTGTCGTTCATATGAGGTGGTCCCACTTCCTGAGACAGGCGGTTAAGGTGGATTCGCCGATGCGAAGGATAATCCACCATGAGGACGCGGAGACGGTTTTCCGGGGAGTTCAAAGC
>VGEP01000016.1 GCA_016869215.1 Alphaproteobacteria bacterium
CTCGGCGGCAGGACGCCCGACGAGGTCTATGATATCGACATGGAGCCAGAAAAATTGGCGGCGTAATCAAACCCAGAATCCATCTTAGCCAAGCCGCCAAACTGTCCCGGAAACCGGGACCATCTCTGACGTCGACGACCAACAACATTGTATTTAGCTTCGAACGCATCGCGTGCTTCTTTAAATCAGAATACTATACTACGCGAACCCGCGCAAAAATACGTTCTACTCAGCAGCTTGGAGAAACGCTTTGCTGAGTGTCGCTACGCCGCTTTGCCCGGCTTGTTGACCTGGCTCTGCGCAAAGCCCGCGACGCCCGCGTAACCGCGCACGATTGCCTTGCGATCCTCGAACGACAGCACGTCGTCGACGTTCGTGAAGCCGTCAGGCGCACGCGCCTCGACGGCGTCAATCACTCCCTCGGGGCCGCCGGTCCTGTTCATGCGCACGATCTGCGCCGTCGGCGGCAGACGCTCCTGCTCGTATTGCCACAGCGCGTGGACCGCGTGCTCCGCGCTCACCAGCCGGTCAGCCAGACATCGCGCATCGAGAATGGCCTGCGAGGCGCCGTTGGAGCCGACCGGATACATAGGATGCGCCGCGTCGCCGAGCAGCGTGACGCGGCCGTGGCTCCATCGCGGCAGCGGATCGCGGTCGCACATCGGGTATTCCCAGAACTCCGGCGTCGCCTCGATCAGCGCCTTGGCGTCGACATAGGGAATGCGGAAGCGCTGCACGTGCGGCATCAGGTCCTCGAACCGGCCCGGCCGCGACCAGTCTTCTTTGTTCGGCGGCGCCCCGCCCTCGCCGACCTTCACCAGCACTGCCCAGTTGGTCAGCGGGCGGTCATCGCGCACACCCTCGCCGATCGGATAGACCACGAGCTTGGCCGCCATTCCGCCGGCGATCACCATCGAGCGGCCGGTGAGGAACTTCGGCCAGTCGAGCGCGCCGCGCCAGAGCATCGAGCCGTTCCAGCGCGCGGGGCCTTCGTTCGGGTAGAGCGTCTCGCGCACATACGAATGAATGCCGTCGGCGCCGATGAGCACGTCGCCCTGCGCGGTGCGGATGTGGCGGCCGTTGCGGTCGAAGAACCAGGCGGTCACACCCGCTTCGTCCTGCCGGTATCCGCCGAGGCGGTGGCCGGTGTGAAGGCGGCTCTCGCCGAGCCGCGAACGCACCGCCTGGTAGATCACGCCTTGCAGGCGACCGCGGTGGATCGAGAACTGCGGCACATCGTAGCCGGCGTCGAGCCCGCGCGGCTCGCGCCAGATCTCCTGGCCGAAGCGGTTGGTGTAGATCAACTCGAAGGTGCGGATGCCGACCGCGTCGAGCCGGTCGAACAATCCCAGCTCCTTCAGTTCCTTGATCGCGTGCGGCAGCGTATTGATGCCGACGCCAAGCTCGCGGACGGTTTCGGACTGTTCGAACAGTTCGCAGTCGATGCCGCGGGCATGAAGCATGAGAGCGAGCGTGAGCCCGCCGATCCCGCCGCCGGTGATGATGACCTTCACGGTCTTGAACGCTCTAAACGACCCGGGGCTTTGTTACGTTTGGGCATGATCCGTTCCGAAAACCGGTTTCCACTTTTCGGGATCATGCCTTGAACGCCACCCAACGCCGCATCCGGCCGCTATAATGTCCGCCCCGGAGGAAACTGCAAACCATACCCGGCCGATTGGTTGACGGGCAAAAGGAGTGGAAAATGGCGCGTAAAGTGATGATTTCCTGCGCGGTGACGGGCTCGGCGGACACGCCCCGCCGCAATCCGGGCGTCCCGGTGACACCCGAGCAGATCGCGCAGTCCTCGCTCGACGCGGCCAAGGCCGGGGCCTCGATCGTGCACATCCACGTGCGCGATCCCAAGACCACCAAGCCCAGCATGGACAAGGCGCTCTACAAGGAGGCGGTCGACCGCATCCGTGAGAAAAACAGCGACGTCCTGATCAACCTGACCACGGGCCCGGGCGCGCGCTTCTACCACGACGACAAGGACCCCTCGAAGCCGAGCGCGGACTCGGTGCTGCGCGGTCCCGACGACCGCGTACAGCACGTCATGGAGATCAGGCCGGAAATCTGCAGCCTCGACATGGGCAGTCTGAACATGGGCGACCGGGTGTTCGTCAACACGCCGACGCATCTGAAGCAGATGGCGCTCAAGATCAAGGAAGCGGGCGTGACTCCGGAGCTCGAAGTATTCGAGACCGGGCACCTGCTGCTCGCCAAGAGATTTTTGGAGGACGGGCTGGTGAAGGGGCCCGGCCTGTTTCAGATTTGCCTCGGCATCTCCTGGGGTCAGCCGGCGACCCCTGACGCGATGATGTATATGCGCAATCTTCTGCCCAAAGACTGCACCTGGTTCGCCTTCGGCATCTCGCTCTGGCAGTTCCCGATGGCGGCGCAGGCGGTGCTGCTCGGCGGCCATCCGCGCGTCGGCATGGAGGACAATATCTATCTCGACAAAGGGGTGCTTGCGCCGAGCAACGCGGCGCTGGTCGAGCGCGCGGCCAAGATCATCGTCGATCTCAACGATCAGGTCGCAACACCCGCCGAAGCGCGGCAGATGCTCGGCATCGGCTCGAACGCATAAACAAAATGCCCGGCCGCGAGGCCGGGCATTCGTCCGCAATCCGATTGCAGCGGCGGCTACTTCGCCGGCGCGTACTTGCCGCCGATCTGCGGCGTGTGCACGCCCTGCGCCCCGCTCTCCTTGTGCTTGAGACGGGTGATGCGCGCCCAGGTGCGCTTCAAGTCGTCGCGCACGTTGATCTTCAGCGTTCCGACGCTCTCGATGCTCAGCTCGATCTTGTCGCCGTCCATGAACGGGTGCAGGCCGCGGTGGTTGGTGCCGGTGGCAACGATATCGCCCGGCTCCAGCGCGTGGATCGCACTCACCCACTCGATGCAGCGCGGGATCTTGTGCGCCATGTCGTCGGTGTTGAAGCTCTGCATCGTATCGCCGTTGTTGGTCAGCTTCACCGCGAGCTTGTGCGGATCCTTGACCTCGTCGGCGGTGACGATCCACGGCCCGATCGGCGCGAACGTGTCGCGCGACTTCATCTGGTAGAAGACGTTGGTCGGCGGCACCACGCCGCGCGCCGAGCCGTCGATGAAGTTGGTGTAGCCGAAGATGTAGTTCATGGCGTCGGCGGCTTTCACGTTCCGGGCGTGCTTGCCGATCACGACCGCGAGCTCGGCCTCGCCTTCGAACACCGAGGCCGCCATGTCGGGCAGCACCATCGTGTCGCCGTTGCCGATCACGGTGTTGGAGGTCTTGAGAAACGCGTTGATCGGCGCCGGCTCCGGCAGCGTGCCGTCCTCCATGTAGTTCACCGCCATGCAGACGATGTGCGCGGGCTTCGGCACGGGCGAACGCAGACGTACCTGCGACAGCGGCACGCCTTTGCCCTTGGCGGCGGCGTCCGCGAGCTTGCCCTTCAGCTGCCCGAAGTTCTCAATCACGCCGCGGATCACGTCCTGCGGACCGAGCCGCGGGATGTCCTTGACCGCATCCGACACGTCGACGACGGAATCGCCGGTGACAACGCCGAGTTTGTAGTCGTCGAAGAACGCCAATTTCATGTCTGCTCCTTGAGCCCGATCTTGTCGTTGCGCGCCGAACGAACGTCCCCCGTGGACGGATCGTGACGCCGGCGCCTTTCCATTTCAAGCCGCGCACGGCGGCCGCCATGGCGGCAGGCCGCCGGGGGCGCGCCGAAGGTCATGCGCCAAGTCGGGTGCGATTCCAAGACCCTTGTGCCGGATGCGGCCCTGCTCCGGCGCATCTGCATGCGCGCCCGCGGCCTTCACATTCCACATTCGCTCACACTTTGGGTCACACGCCACCTGCCGATGCTGCCTCGCTCGCCGGCAACCCTTAAGAGGAGCAGGATCGTGCAGACCGCAACCGCCATCCGCGAAGCGGCGGCGAACGCAGGCTTCATCGACATCCAGTCGGAACCGCCCCGGCCCCGCAATGGCGTCGACACGCCCGCGCTGCTGGCGACCGTTTTCGGCGTCATCGCAAGCCGGCCGGCGCTTGCGGCGTTCCGGTTTTGCGCCGCCAATAGGTGGGTGACCGGAACGCACAGCCGCACCGTCATGCTGCGCTTCCGGGGCGCCGCCGGCGAGCATTCGCATCTCGCCGAATACACCGCCGAGGGCGATTATCCGGCGGTCCTGTGCGGCACCGACGAGGCGCCGGCCCCGGTGGAATGGCTGCTGCACGCGCTGGCCACCTGCCTCGCCGCAGGCATAGCCAACATCGCCGCGACCCGCGGCATCACCCTGCGCCGCGTTCAGTCGTCGCTCGAAGGCGATATCGACTTGTGCCGGATCTCCGGGCCGCCGGACGAGGCGCGGGCCGGCCACCGGAGCATCCGCGTCGTCGTCGAAATCCAGGGCGACGGGCCGCCCGACGTGCTGCGGGACATCGTCGAGCATTCCCGCGACCGCTCCGCCGTATTCGACATCCTCGCCAACGGCGTGCCGGTGGCCGTCGCAGTCGACGCGGTGCCCTGAACGGCCCAACAGGTTTGCCGGGCGGCCTGTCGTGGGCAGTTCCCGCGGCACCGTGTGAATGGCCGTAGTGCCGTAGGCCGCCATTTCGCGGTCCTGCGGGCCCTCATCCGCCATTTCCCACGTTGACTGCCACGCCCCCTCTCACGCTGCGGTGCGATCAAGGGCAGGACCGGGCCTGTGTGCCCTGCCCTTCGCGCTGGAGAAATTCCATGAGTTTGCTCGTTTCGGCAGTCGGCGTGCCCCCGCCGTTTGCCTGGCTGCTGCGGCCCTGGCCGCGCCAATGGCTGGTGGTCGCTGCCGCAGCCGTCGGCATGCTGGCGTCGTTCGTGGTCAACACGTCGATTGCCGTGTTCCTCAAGCCGTTTGAGGCCGAGTTCGGCTGGCTGCGCGCGGACATCGCCATCGCCTACACGCTGATGAGCGCGGGCGCCGCGCTCGGCGGCCTCATCGTCGGATGGCTGTTCGACCGCATCGACGTCCGGCCGATTGTCGTGTTCGGCATGACGGTCTGCGGATGCGGATTGATCGTGCTGTCGTTCAGCACCGACCTCTTCATGATTCAATGCATTTACCTCGCCATCGGGATTTTCGGTTTTGCCTGCCTCTACACTCCGCTGATCGCAATCGTCGGCGTCTGGTTCGAGCGCCGACGCGGTCTGGCCATGGGCATCGTCACCGCCGGCGGGACCCTGGGACAGGGCATTTCGCCGCTGGCGGTCCAGCCGATGATCGAGGCCTTCGGCTGGCGGCACGCCTATCTGGTCTTGGGCATCGTCTATCTGATCGTGCTCGTGCCGCTGATGCTGCTGTTCACCAAGCCGTTGGCCACCGAGGGACCGGCGAAGAGTGCTGCGGCGGACGCTGCCGCAAGTCCGGGCCCCTCGCCCTGGGTCAGCGTGCCCTGGCTCGGCGTGGCCGCGCTGTTCTGCTGCGTAAGCATGGCGATCCCGGTCATCCACCTTGTCCCGTTGCTTGCGGACAAGGGACTTCCCACCGCTGCGGCCGGCGGGCTTATGCTCACCACCATGCTGTCCGCATCCGTTGGACGGGTTTGCTTCGGCATGTTCTGCGACCGCATCGGGCCGTTGCGAAGCTATGCGCTCGCCGTGTTCGTGCAGACGATCACCGTACACTGGTTCGTCGAACTGCCGTCCTTGCCCGCGCTCTATGCCCTCGCCGTCGTGTTCGGCTTCGGCTACGGCGGCGTGATGACGACGCTTACGCTCTCGGTGCGGGCCGCCGTTCCGGTGCGCTATGCCGGCATCTCCATGGCCGTCGTCGGGCTGCTGGCCTGGCTCGGCATGGGCCTCGGCGGCTACCAGGGCGGTTACTGCTTCGATCTGACCGGAAACTATCGGCTGTCGTTTGCAAGTGCGGCCCTAGCAGGAGTGGCCAATCTGCTGGTCATCGCGGGCTTTGCCGCGCACCTGAGATGGAATGGGCGGCTCACGCGGCTTGTTCACGACCTCCGTCGCGCAACTGCGGATGCCCTCCGGCGCGGCGGGGTTCGCCCGGCGCCGCTGCGTTAACGGCGGAGCCGCTTCGTTGCGGCTCCGCGAACTGCCAAGAAAATCGCAAGAAATCGTTCGCAAGCTTTGAACCCTTCGGCGATCTGGCGCGACCAAGTCGTGACAAATGCTGAGCACCGGGGGGTGCCATTGCTAAGCCTGCGATTGCTGGGCGAAATCGAGGTCCTGCGCGATGGACGGCGGCTGTCCCTGCCGCCGTCGCGGAAAACCCGTGCTTTGCTCGGTTACCTGGCGGCGACGGCCAAACCCCACCGCCGGGAGCGCCTTTGCACCATTTTCTGGGAAATTCCCGACGATCCGCGCGGGGCCCTGCGCTGGAGCCTGAGCCGTCTTCGCGCCCTGGTCGACGATCCGGGCCAGCCGCGGATCGCGGCGACCCGGGACACCGTGGCCTTCGAAGCGGCCGGAGCGGACGTGGACCTGCTGCAGGTTCGCGAACGGATGAGGTCGGGATTTCCGGCAATTTCAGTCGATGACCTGGAGTCGCTTGCGGGCGCTTTTCAGGGTGAGTTCCTGGAAGGGATCGACCTGCCCGATCTGCACGACTTCCAGGCTTGGTGCCTGGCCGAGCGCGAGGATTTGCGCCGGATGCAGGCGCGCATCCTGTCGACGCTGATCGGCAAGCTCGGCGAGCGGGCGGACGCCGCTCTCCCCCATGCCCGCACCCTGGTCAAGATCGATCCGTTCAACGAAGCGGCCCGCGCGAGCCTGCTGCGCACTCTCGTCACCCTCGGCCGCAGGACCGAAGCCGAACGCCACTTCGACGCCGCCGTGTGCGTCTTCAAGGAACTCGAAGACGGCGCCGAACTTGGCCTCCTGCGCACCTGGCGCAAGCTCATGGAGAACCCGCCCGCGCTGGCGGCTCACGACGCACCTGCGCTTGTCACCCCGGCCGAGACAGTCACGCTGGCCCAGGCGGTCCCCAAGGCGGGCAGCGCGGCCGGGCCGCTGGTCGGACGGACGCAACAGTGGAACAGGATCGTCGAACTGATCGGTGCGACCGCGGGAGCCGGGCAATGCCAGGTGGCGTTGCTGTTGGGCGAGCCCGGCATGGGCAAGAGTGCACTGATCGGCGAAATGCAGAAGGAAGCGACCGCGCGCGGGATGATCACGTTCTGCGGCCGCGCCTACGAAACCGATCGCGGGCATCCGTACAGTCCCTGGATCGAGGCGCTCGGAACGCTACCCGATGTATCCGATCCGGACGCAAGCACCGGCGCCACGGAACGGCTGCCGTCGATGCGCGATCGCCTGTTCTCGGCCGTCGCCGAACGGCTGTGCGCGGACGACAGGCCCGTGCTGCTGGCCATCGACGATGTTCAATGGTGCGACGAGGCATCGGCCGATCTGCTGCAATATGTCGTTCGAACGGCACGGCAGCGCCCGCTGCTGGTCGTGCTGACGGCGCGGGCTGGCGAGCTTTCGGACAACCTGCACCTTCATGCGCATTTGCGCACCTTGCGCCAGGCGCAGCCCGTCCACGAGATCAGGCTCTCGCCGCTCGACGCCGGCGAAATGGCGGAGCTTCTCCGCACGATCGCGCCTGAGATCGATCCGGCGCCCGTGGTGTCGCAAAGCGGCGGCAATCCGCTGTACGCGATCGAGATTGCCCGCAGCCTCGCCGGCAGCACCACCGAGGTTCCCGGATCGCTGAAGGAACTGGTGCGCGACCGTGTCGACCGGCTGCCCGCTCATGCAGCCGAAACGCTCAGATGGTCGAGCATCCTCGGCCCCTGGTTCAGCCTAGACCGCCTGGTCCGGATCGCACCGCTGGCGCTCGACGAGCTCACCTCCGCACTGGAAATCATCGAACGGCACGAGCTGCTGCGGACCGTACCGGCCAACGGACGGGAATGCGAATTCCGCTTCACGCACGACCTCGTTCACCGTGCGATCTATACGGGCCTGTCGGAGCCGCGCCGGCGGCTCATGCATCTGAAGGCTGCCCGCGCCTTGAAGGCGATGGAATCGAACGACGAGGATTTCGCCGCCGACGTCGCCCATCACGCCGGTCTTGCCGGCGAAGCCGGCATGGCCGCCGCCGCCTGCCTCGCCGCAGCGCGGCGCTGCCTTCGCCTGTTCGCCAACGCCGACGCGGAATCGCTTGCGCGCAAGGGACAACGCTACGCCGAAACGCTGGCGGAGCCCGAACAAGTGCAGCGGCTGCTGGAGCTGATCCAGGTCGAGCTTCTGGCGCGCCCCCCGGCCGACCGCAGCCAGGCAATCGCGCGCGTGGACGCGCTCGCCGAACGCGCCGTCGACCACGGATGTCTCGAACATGCGCGGCTCGGCTATCACATCCTCAGCCATCTTCGTTGGGAAGGCGGGCTCTGGTCCGACGCCAGGCGCGACACGCTGCGCGCCGAATTCGTCAGCCGCTCGGGCGACGAAAAGCAGCAGGTCCATGCCATCGCGGAAGCGGCGCGCTGTCTTGCGATGCTCGAACGCGATCTCGGTCACGCCGAAGCGCTGGCGCTCGAAGCGCGCGCCATGTCAACCCGCCTGGGCGTCGAGCCGAACGCGGTTTCCGACGCCACCGGCCTGCTTCGAATGCACCTGGGCGAGCTCGACGAGGCGGCGGAGCAATTCAAGCGCGCGCAGGACGTGGCGCGCCGCGACGGCGACCGGACCAGCGAGTTTATCGCGATCGAGCACCGGATCGAACTGGAACTGCAGCGCCGGCGCTACGCGGACGCCGAACGCCTTTGCGCCGAGCTGATCGCATTGAGCGAGAAGCTGCGCGACGGCAGCGAAATTCCCTTTGCCCGCGCCATCCACGCGTTTGCGCGGTGGGCGCAGAATCTGCCGGATGCGCAGGCCGAGTTCGAGCGCCGCCTGCCGGGCCTGCGCGCGGCCGACGCCAAACACCGGCTCAGTCTCGTTCTTCTCCATGCCGCCGAACGTGACGTTAACGACGGCGATCTCGTGCGCGCCAGGACGCGCGCCGAGGAAGCGCTCGAACTGGCGATCGTCCTGGATCGGGCCAGCGAGATTGTCATCGCACGCTCGATCCTGGCGCGGATTGCGGCCCAGTCAGGCGCCGCGGATGACTGGCAACGCCATTCCAGGGCGGTGCGCGATCTCGCAACGGAGCGGCAGCGGCTGTCGCGGCAAGCGGCGGCACAGGCTGACATGGCTCTTCGATGCACGCTCGCGGCCGGTGCGCTTCCGGCCCCACGCGCCTCGGCGGCGGCGCGGCGGCCTGCAAGGACCGCCGCCCTATGACCGCGGTCGTGCAGCTTCGCGATTTCGACACGCCGACGACCGCTGCGGATATGCACGCCGCAGCGGCAGCGAGCCGATGGTGTCTGGAACTCTATCGCGTCGCGCCCAGGATGCACTTTGTTGCGGAGGACGGGTTGCGGTGTGCATGCGTCTTCGAGGCGCCCGATGCGGAGGCGATGCGGAACGTTCTGCGCGGCACCGGCTTCAGCGTTCCCCGCGCCCTTTGGTCTGCGACCGTTCACATGGGTTCCGCGGACCGCAACGGAATGTTCGATCCTCCTGCGTTCGAAGGCGCGCTGACGGTGGTGGAGCGCCGGTTCGTGCAGCCGCTCGCCTTCGACGATATTCAGGCGCAGGAAGACCGGGCCGCCGCCTGCCTCGCCCTGCACCGGGTCAAGTTCCTGCGCAGCTACTTCTCGGTGGACCGCACGAACATGGTCTGCCTTTACGCGGCGCCCGACGCGGAAGCGGTTCGCTCGGCCAACCGGCAGACAGGCTTGCCGTTCGAGAGCGTCTGGCCGGCCACGGTGGTCGTGCCGGGACGCGCCTGAATCGCTGCGCGCGGCGTTAACGGCGGCCGGACCACGTCAGTTCTGCGGATGAATATTCAGGGCAATCTGGCGGGAGCGACGGGACTCGAACCCGCGGCCTCCGGCGTGACAGGCCGGCGCTCTAACCAACTGAGCTACGCCCCCGCGGGGATGCAGCGGACTTAAGGCCCGCGCTGCGGCAAGTCAAGGAAAGCCGAAACGGGTCCGTCCGGTCAGGGTTGTTCGCGCCGGTCCGACGCCGCCGACGGCGTCCAGCGCTCGTTTTCGATCGCCCGGCCGCCGAGCTGCGTCCAGCGCCCCTCCCAGCTACCGTCGGGCTTGCGCGCATAAAGCGCCAAGCCCACCTGCCGCCCCGACAGGTAGGTCACGACCAGAAAGTTCTCTCCGCCCATCCCGGTTCCAAATGCGATCTGGCCGGCGATGTCCCAGACGATCTGGTAGGTGTCGCCGGTCTTGCGGACCATCACCTGGCCCTCATAGGTCCGCTCGGTGCCGGGCGAACTTCCTTTGACCGTGTACTTGCCGACCGGGTCCGCGGCCGCGGCCGAGAGGCCGAACGCCAGCGCCACAATCGTCGCAGCAATTCCTCGAGTCATGTTCGCGATCTCCGCCGAAGTACGTCCGCCGGCCGCAATCAATAATTTAAGCATACTCCCGGGCCGCCCATGCACAAAGCGCGATGCACAAGTCTTGCCACTTTGCCGTTCGGAACGCGGGATAACCTGGTGGGCGGTGACGGGCTCGAACCGCCGGCCTTCTCGGTGTAAGCGAGACGCTCTACCAGCTGAGCTAACCGCCCTCGCCGCACCTTATCGCCCCGGACGCGTTCGGCCGCAAGGTCTCGCATGCGGCCATGCAGCAAACGCGCAAACGCCCCCGCGACAGGTCGCGAGGGCGTCGGCAGCCGAAAAAACCGGCTGAACGGATTACTTGTTCACCGCTTCCTTCAGGCCCTTGCCGGCCGAGAAGCGCGGACGCCGCGCCGCCTTGATCTTCACCGGAGCGCCGGTGCGCGGATCGCGGCCTTCGCGCGCGGCACGCTTGACGACCCTGAAATTCCCGAACCCCATGATTTTGACTTCGCCGCCCTTCTTCAACGTCGCAGTGATGGCGTCGAAGGTTGCATCCACGGCGGAGGCTGCCGCGGTCTTTGTCATTTGCGCCTTGTCGGCCACCGCAGCGATGAGCTCGTTCTTGGTCATCTGACCGATCCTTTCCCTGCATCGAATCAACGGCGTATTTGCCGTTAGGGCGCGGATAGTTTGCCGGAACAACTGCAAAAGCAATGATTCGTTTTCGAAGAATCCAGCTACGCCCAGGAATTGCGTTGCGCAGCCCGGCGCGAATGCAGGCGCCATATGAATTTGCGGCGGAGCGATTCGCTGTTGGCGGCGCTTGTCCGCGGCTCTCCGGCACGAAAGAATTCAGGCACGACGGGACCGACCAAGGACAGGCGATGGCTCGACGACTCACTTGCGCGCCCGACGCGGCGCCCGCTCCGGCCGGGAGCTGATTCCGTGCCGAAGCCGCGCGCGCTGGTGATCGGAGGCTCGGTCGGCGGGCTGTTTGCCGCCCATCTGTTGCGGCTGGCGGGCTGGGATATCGCTGTATTCGAGCGCGCCCGTGGCGATCTCGGCGACCGCGGCACCGGGATCGGAACGCGCGCGGAGCTGTTCGCCGTCATGCGGCGGATCGGCATCGCCGTCGACCTCGCTTCGATTGGTGTCAACGTGCAAGGCCGGACCGGCCTCGGCGCGGACGGAACCGTCGTTCACGAGCTTTCCATGCCTGCCGTGAACAGCGCATGGTCGCGCGTGTGGCGGCCGCTGCGGGCGGCGCTCCCCGGCGGGAGCTTTCACGGCGGCATGACGCTGACGCGGATCGAGCACGACGCGGACGGCGTCACCGCGCACTTCGCCGACGGCACGAGCGTTGAGGGCGAACTCCTGGTCGCAGCGGACGGATTGCACTCGATCGTCTGCATGCAACTCTGGCCCGGCGCCGGTCCGCAGTACGCCGGCTACGTCGCCTGGCGCGGCGTCGTGGAACAAGGTGCGGTCGCGCCGGAGCTGCAGGAACTTCTGTTCGATCGGATGGTGTTCGGATGTCCCGCGGGCGAGCTGTTCTTGTCATTGCCCATGCCGGGCCCCGACGACGGGCCTCTTCGCGGCAACCGCCGCTGCCATTTCGTGTGGTTTCGGCCGGTGGCCGAAGAGGCCCTGCCCAGTCTCTGTACCGATGCGAGCGGCCGCGCGCATGGCATTTCGATCCCGCCACCGCTGATCCGGCCCGAACTGATTGCAGCTCTCCGGCGCGATGCCGATGCGCTGCTTGCGCCGCAACTGGCGGCATCGGTCAAGGCTACGGGGCAGACCATCCTGCAGCCGATCTTCGACGTGGAATCGCCTGCGATTGCGTGCGGTCGCGTTGCGCTTCTGGGCGATGCCGCCTTCGTCGCCCGGCCGCATGTCGCGACCGGGGTGATGAAGGCGGGGATGGACGCTGCATGTCTTGCGGACTCGCTTGCCGCCACAAAGAACCTTCCGTCGGGCCTTGCGGCCTACGACGCGGAACGCCGGCCTTACGGCCGATGGCTGGTCGAGCGCGGCCGCCACATCGGGGCGACTGCGATGGCGCGCGATCTGCCGTTCCAACAGCGCATCGAGACCCTGATGCGAGAATACGGCGCGGCCGGTGTGGTGCGCGACCAGCCGATCGCCGCGCGTCTGTCCGGATAGTTACTTCTGCTTCAGGTCGAGGTCCTTCACCAGCGCCACGGTCGCCCGCCACTCCTCCGCCATCAGCTTTGCCATCTGCTCGGGCGTGGTGGTCTCGATCGGCGTGCCGTTGTCGGCGAGCCGCTTGACCAGCGCCGGATCGCGCGAGGCTTTGACGAATTCCTCGCTCAGCCGTTTCACGATCTCGGGCGGCGTCCCGGCGGGCGCAGCGACGCCGAACCAGCTCGCCACCTTGTCCTTGTAGCCAAGCTCGCTCAGCGTCGGAACGTCGGCCATGGCGTCCCACCGCTTCGGTGCGTCGATGGCGAGCGCGCGAAGCTTCTTCTCCTGAAATTGCCCCTTGGCCGCGGTGAACGACGACAGCGCGAAGTCGACGCGGCCGGTGATCAGGTCGGCCATCATCGGTCCGCCGCCGCGGTAATGCACGTACTGCATCGGTGTGCCGCTCGCCTTGGCGAGCCGCGCCGCCATCAGGTGCGACGGCGTGCCGACGCCCGGCGATCCGAACGACAGTCCGCCTGGCTTCTTCTTGCCGTAGGCCCACAGCCCGGCCAGGTCTTTGGCCGGCAGCTCCGTCGGCACCGCGATCAGCGTCGCGATGTGGAACAAGAGCGACACCGGAGCGAAGCCCTTGATGGGTTCATAGGGCGCGGTCGCCTGGATCGCCGGCACCGCCATGTGCTGTGAGCCCGAGAAGATCAGCACCGTATGGCCGTCGGGCGGCGCGTTCTGGACCGCCGCGGCCCCGATGGCACCGCCGGCTCCTGCCCGGTTCTCCACCACCACGCGCTGACCGATGCTCTTCGACAGGGCATCCGCGTAAATGCGTGCGGTCACGTCGGTGATGCCGCCGGGCGCGAGCCCCACGATGATCGTGATCTGCTTGCTGGGAAAGCCCTGCGCGGCAGCCGAACCGCAGAACCATGCGGCCACGGCGATTGCGGCCATCCCGGCCAGGCTGCGCCTGAACATGCTGTCCTCCCCGTCGAGTTTTCGCGCCTTGCTGGCGGCGTCTCGTACAATCTATCACTGAAAGCGCTGCGGGCGGCCCGCGGGCGGGTACAAAATTTCATGCCTCGCCTATAGTCCGCCCCCGCCGGAGGATGCATGAGCCGACTGCCGATCACCATCGCGACCTGGGATTACGATCGCGTGCGGCCGCTGGTCGACGGCCGCGTCCGGGTCGAGGGCTGCGACGTCAACTATCTCACCATGCCGGTCGAGGAATGCTTCGAGCGCGCCTACTTCCACGGCGAGTTCGAGGTCGCCGAGATCGGCTTCAGCCCCTATCTGATCGCGCTGTCGCGCGGCGAGCCGCCTTACGTCGCGGTGCCGGCGTTTCTCTCCCGCATGTTCCGGCACTCGGCGGTCTATATCCGCACCGACCGCGGCATCGAAGGACCCGCCGGCCTCAAGGGCAAACGCATCGGCGTGCCCGAGTATCAGATGTCGGCGGTGATGTGGTTTCGTGGCTATCTCCAGGACGAGTTCGGGATTACCACGAAGGACATGCAATGGATCCAGGGCGGGCTGGAGAACCCGGGCCGGCGCGACAAGTTTCCGCTCAACCTGCCACCCGACTTTCCCCTCTCCTCCGCCCCCGAGGGCGCGACGCTTTCGCGCATGTTGGCCGACGGCGAGCTTGATGCCGTGATGTCGGCGCGGCGTCCGTCGTGCTTCGTTTCGGGTCACCCCAAGGTGCGTCGGCTGTTTCCCGACTACAAGGCGGCGGAACAGGAGTACTTCCGGCGCTCCGGGATATTCCCGATCATGCATGCGGTCGGCATCCGCCGGGACATCCACGACCGCCACACCTGGCTCGCGGCAAGCGTCTACAAGGCCTTCGCGCAGGCCAAGCGCCTCGCCGACGCCGAGTTCGCCGAGACCACCGCGCTCAAGATCGGCCTGCCCTGGGTCAACGCCGAATACGACGAGACCCGCGCGCTGATGGGCGACGACTTCTGGTCGTACGGCGTCGGCGAGCGGAACCGCAAGACACTTGCCGCCATGGCGCGCTATTCCTATGAGCAGGGCTTGGCGGTACGCTTGCTTACGGTCGACGAGATGTTCGCCGAAAGCACGCTTGGCGGGGAAACCCGGGTGTAGGAGAAGGCCATGCCGGTCCAGTTGATCTGCGCGTCGCACAGTCCGCTGATGACGGCGGAGATGGAGGAGTCCCAACAGGGCGTCCAGGCGCAGTTCTTCCGCGAAATGGACCAGTGCGCCGAGGCGCTGCACCGCTTCAACCCCGATCTGGTGGTGGTGTTCGGCCCGGACCATTTCAACGGCTTCTTCTACGAGCTGATGCCGGCGTTCTGTATTGGCACCGCGGCCGAAGCCACCAAGGACTGGCATTTTCCGGGTGGCCCGTTGCGCGTGCCGCGCGATCTGGCGGTCAACTGCGTGCGCCATCTGCAGTCGCGCGACTACGACGTTGCGCTGTCGCACGCCATGAAGGTCGATCACGGCATCACCATCCCGCTGTTCAAGCTCACCGGCGGGCTCGACCGTTACGACGTGCTGCCGGTGTTCATCAACTGCGCGGCCGATCTGCGCCCGTCGTTCCGGCGCGTTCGCGGCTTCGGTGCGGCGCTCGGAGAATTTCTCGCCGGACAGGGCATGCGCGTGACCGTGGTCGGCTCGGGCGGGCTGTCGCACGATCCGCCGACACCGCGCATCGATCACAGCGAGCCCGAAAAAACCCAGCGGCTGGTCGATCGCGTGACGCCGACGCAGGCCGACCTCGACGCCCGCGAGAACCGCGTCATTGCAGCCGCGCGCGCGCTGGTCCAGGGCGGCGGCCCCTGCCTGCCGCCCGACGAGCAATGGGATCGCGATTTCCTCGACCGCTTCGTCGGCGGCAGGCTCGATGCCTTCGACACGATGAGCGACGCCGAGATCGACCGGGTGGCGGGCTTCGGAGCGCACGAGGTCCGCACCTGGGTCGCGGCGGCGGCAGCAGCCCAGCACATGGGCAATCCGCAGACGCAGGTCCGCTACTACCACCTGGTGCCGGAGTGGATCACCGGCATGGGCATCGTGGTCGGACAGGCGTGATGGCGGCGGCGGACGCGTCGACGGGATCGGTCCGTTCCGGCGACGTCGGCATTTTCTATCGACGGTTCGGCACGCCCGGCCGCACGCCGCTCCTGATCGTGCACGGCCTGTCGTACTTCTCCTACGACTGGATCGGGGTCGCTTCCGCGCTTGCGACCGGCCGCGAGATTGTCGCAATCGATATGCGCGGCTTCGGCCAGTCGGACTGGAGCTCCTCGCGCGACTACAAGCTCGAAACGCTGTCGTCCGACGCCATGAACGTCCTCGACGCGCTCGGCTGGCGGCAGGCGGTGCTGATCGGCCATTCGTTCGGCGGGCGGGTGGCGCTCGCGACTGCAGGCTGGAAGCCGGAGCGTGCTGCGGCCGTGGCGTTGCTCGACTTCGCCCCCGACATCGCGGCGGCAGGACGCCGTGCCACCGCCGAACGGATCGGCCGCCAGCCGGACCTGTTTGCTACATTGGACGCGGCGCTGGCCTACCATGGCGAGGACGACACGCCCGCGGCGCGCGCCCGCTACGAGGCGTTCCTCAAGGCTGTGCCGGGCGGTTTCCAGCTTCGCCGCGACCTGCATTTCCGCGATAATTTCCGGAAGGCGCTCGACAGTGGCCAGTCGGCGCCGGTGCCGGCGTATCTCTGGCCGATGCTCTCGGAGCTCAAGGTCCCGGCGCTGGTGGTGCGCGGCAGCCACTCGGACATGCTCGACGCGCCGACGCTGGAGAAGGCCCGCGCCTGCAATCCGCGCGTGACCGGGATAGAACTCGAAAGCGGCCACGACCTCGCCGGCGACAATCCGGACGGCCTGGTGCGCGTCCTGCGCTCATTCCTCGACGCAAACCGGCTCTGAGCACCCCACCAAACGCAAACGGCGGCCCGAAGGCCGCCGTCCGCGTTTCGTGTCTGGCGTGGCCGATCAGTGCGCGGTCAGGCCGGAGGCATCCTCCTCGACGACCGCGTCCACCGACGTCTCCACCGGCTTCTTCGTCTCGTCCCACTCGATCGGCTCGGGCACCCGCACCAGCGCGCGCTTGATGACCTCGTCCATGCGCGAAACCGGCACGATCTCCAGCCCGCCCTTGATGCTCTCGGAAATCTCCGTGAGGTCCTTGGCGTTCTCTTCCGGGATCATCACGGTCTTGATGCCGCCGCGGAGCGCGGCCAGCAGCTTCTCCTTGAGCCCGCCGATCGGCAGCACCCGGCCGCGCAGCGTGATTTCGCCGGTCATGGCGACGTCCTTACGCACCGGAATGCCGGTCATCACCGAAATGATGGCCGTGACCATCGCGACGCCCGCCGACGGCCCGTCCTTCGGGGTGGCCCCTTCCGGCACGTGCACGTGGATGTCGCGCTTGTCGAACATTGGCGGTTCGATCCCGAAGGCGACCGCGCGCGAGCGGACGTAGGACGCCGCCGCCGAGATCGACTCCTTCATCACGTCGCGCAGGTTGCCCGTGACGGTCATCTTGCCCTTGCCGGGCATCATGACGCCTTCGACGGTGAGCAGCTCGCCGCCCACGTCGGTCCAGGCCAATCCCGTGACCACGCCGACCAGGTCGTCGGTCTCGACCTCGCCGTAGCGGTACTTCGGCACACCAAGGAAATCGCCGAGGCCCTTGGCGTCGACCGCGATCGACTTCTTCTTCGAGATCGTCAGCTCCTTCACCGCCTTGCGGATCAGCGTCGAGAGCTCGCGTTCGAGGTTGCGGACGCCCGCTTCCCGCGTGTAGCGGCGGATCAGCGTCAGCAGCGCTTCGTCGTCGATCGACCATTCCTCCGACTTCAGGCCGTGCTTGGCGATGGCGTTCGGGATCAGGTGCTTGCGCGCGATCTGAACCTTCTCGTCTTCGGTGTAGCCGGCGATCCGGATGATCTCCATGCGGTCCATCAGCGCCGGCGGGATGTTGAGCGTGTTCGCCGTGGTGATGAACATCACGCTGGAAAGATCGTAGTCGACCTCAAGGTAATGGTCGTTGAACGTCGAGTTCTGCTCGGGATCGAGCACTTCGAGCAGGGCCGACGACGGATCGCCGCGGAAATCGGCGCCCATCTTGTCGACCTCGTCGAGCAGGAACAGCGGGTTCGACGACTTGGCCTTGCGCATCGACTGGATGACCTTGCCGGGCATCGAGCCGATGTAGGTGCGCCGGTGGCCCCGGATCTCGGCCTCGTCGCGCACGCCGCCGAGCGACACGCGCACGAAGTCGCGGCCGGTCGCCTTGGCGATCGACTTGCCGAGCGAGGTCTTGCCGACGCCGGGCGGCCCAACCAGGCACAGGATCGGCCCGGTCAGCTTGTTGGCGCGCTGCTGCACGGCGAGGTACTCGACGATCCGCTCCTTGACCTTGTCCAGGCCGTAGTGGTCGGCGTCGAGAATTTCCTGCGCGTGGACCAGGTCCTTCTTGACCTTGGTCTTCTTGTTCCACGGGATCGAGAGCAGCCAGTCGAGATAGTTGCGCACGACCGTCGCCTCGGCGGACATCGGAGACATCTGCCGCAGCTTCTTCAGCTCGTGCGTGGCCTTCTCGCGCGCTTCCTTGGAGAGCTTGGTCTTCTTGATCTTGTCTTCGAGTTCGGCGAGTTCGTCCTTGCCGTCCTCGTCGCCCAGCTCCTTCTGGATCGCCTTCATCTGCTCGTTGAGGTAGTACTCGCGCTGCGTCTTCTCCATCTGGCGTTTGACGCGCGTGCGGATGCGCTTCTCGACCTGCAGCACGGAGATTTCGCTCTCCATCAGGCCCAGCACTTTCTCCAGGCGCTCGGCGACGGTCGGCGTTTCCAGCACCGCCTGCTTGTCGGGAATCTTCACCGCCAGATGCGAAGCCACCGTATCGGCGAGCTTGGCGTAGTCCTCGATCTGCTGCACCACGCCGACGACTTCCGGCGAAACCTTCTTGTTGAGCTTCACGTAGCTCTCGAACTCGGTAACGACCGAGCGCGCCAGCGCCTCCGCTTCCACCTTCTCGCCCATCACGTCTTCGAGGACGACGGTTTCGGCTTCGTAATATTCGCTGCGGTCGGAATACTTGAGCACCTTGCCGCGCTGCGCGCCCTCGACCAGCACCTTGACGGTGCCGTCGGGCAGCTTGAGCAGTTGCAGCACGCTCGCCAGCGTCCCCGTCTCATAGATCGAATTGGTCGCGGGATCGTCGTCGGAGGCGTTCTTCTGCGTCGCGAGCAGAATGAACGTGTCCGAGCGCATCACCTCTTCCAGCGCCTTGATCGACTTTTCGCGGCCGACGAACAGCGGCACGATCATGTGCGGAAAGACCACGATGTCGCGCAGCGGCAGCACCAAATAGGACCGGGTCTCGCCGGGGGTCAGCGGAGGACGTGGCTTTGGAAGCGTCATTTCCGTAGTCCTTGTTGTTGTGCCCCTTCCTCATGGCCCGCGGGGTGCGCAGCCGCGACGAAGTGCCGGTTTGCCGGACAGGTGCAGAAGGTGTCCCGCGGTCGAGTCAGGTGGGGTCGGGAACCGTGTCCGGACGAGAAAACACGCGAATCTACCCAAGTTTCAGGCCTCTGCCCGGTACTAGGTGGATACCGGGGGCCAGAGTGTCAAGTTAACCTGTAGATTCAACCCAATATGCCACTCGCCCGCCGTTCGGCGGATCGCGGGGAGGTATCACGCAACCGGAACGACGCGTCAGGTTCAGGCGGTCGCGCCGGCATCACCGGCGCGGTCGGCATAGATATAAAGCGGCCGAGCGGTGCCCTCGACCACTTCCTTGGAGATCACGACCTCCTCGACGCCTTCCAGGCTCGGCAGGTCGAACATGGTGTCGAGCAGGATGCCCTCCATGATCGAGCGCAGGCCGCGCGCGCCGGTCTTGCGCTCAATCGCCTTGCGGGCGATGGCGCCGAGCGCCTCCTCGGCGAGCGTGAGGTCGATCGATTCCATCTCGAACAGCCGCTGGTACTGCTTGACCAGGGCGTTCTTCGGCTCGACCAGAATCTTCTTCAAGGAAGGCTCGTCGAGGTCCTCAAGCGTCGCGACCACAGGCAGGCGGCCGACGAACTCGGGGATGAGGCCGTACTTGAGCAGGTCCTCCGGCTCGACATCTCTGAAAATCTCGCCGGCGCGCCGGTCCTCGGGCGCCATGACCTTGGCGCCGAAGCCGATCGAGGTCGAGCGGCCGCGCGACGAGATGATCTTCTCCAGGCCCGCGAACGCGCCGCCGCAGACGAACAGGATGTTGGTCGTGTCGACCTGCAGGAACTCCTGCTGCGGATGCTTGCGGCCGCCCTGCGGGGGCACCGAGGCGATGGTGCCTTCCATGATCTTGAGCAGCGCCTGCTGCACGCCCTCGCCCGACACGTCGCGGGTGATCGACGGGTTGTCGGACTTGCGCGAAATCTTGTCGATCTCGTCGATGTAGACGATGCCGCGCTGCGCGCGCTCGACGTTGTAGTCGGCCGACTGCAGCAGCTTCAGGATGATGTTTTCGACGTCCTCGCCGACGTAGCCGGCTTCGGTGAGCGTGGTCGCGTCGGCCATCGTGAACGGCACGTCGAGGATGCGCGCCAGCGTCTGCGCGAGCAGCGTCTTGCCCGACCCGGTCGGGCCGATCAGCAGAATGTTCGACTTCGCAAGCTCGACGTCGTTGTGCTTGGTCTGGTGATTGAGCCGCTTGTAGTGGTTGTGGACGGCAACCGCGAGCACCTTCTTGGCGTGATCCTGGCCGATCACGTAGTCGTCGAGAACCTTGCGGATTTCCTTGGGCGTCGGGATGCCATCACGCGACTTCACCAGCGAGGACTTGTTCTCCTCGCGGATGATGTCCATGCACAACTCGACGCACTCGTCGCAAATGAACACCGTCGGGCCGGCGATGAGCTTGCGCACCTCGTGCTGGCTCTTGCCGCAAAACGAGCAATAAAGGGTGTTCTTCGAGTCGCTGCCGCCGACCTTGCTCATTCCGATCTCCGTGACCCCGCGGTGGGCGGGGCCTACCCTTTCCTAACAGCGCCGACGCTAAAAAACCGTAGCGCGGCGGTCGCACATTCCACGCACTCCATCCTCCCGGATACTAGCGAAACACGCTAAAGGAGGAACAATCAAGATTTCATTAACAATAACGCATTCCACTGCCATGGCTTTTTCGGGGCTGGCAACCGGGGCGGAGGGAGTGCGTTCCTAGGCGGCCTTCGCGCCGGGGTCCTCGGGGCGCTTGTCGATCACCTTGTCGATCAGACCGAAGTCCTTGGCGGCCTCGGGAGTCATGAACGTGTCGCGCTCGAGCGCGTCCTCGATCTTCTTGATCGGCTGCCCGGTGTGTTTGACGTAGATTTCGTTCAGGCGCTTCTTGAGATTCAGGATTTCCTGGGCGTGCAGCATGATGTCGGTGGCCTGGCCCTGGAACCCGCCCGACGGCTGATGGACCATCACGCGCGCATTCGGCAGGGCGAACCGCAGGTCCTTGGCGCCGGCGGAGAGCAGCAGGGAACCCATCGACGCGGCCTGGCCGCAGCAAAGCGTGGACACCGGCGGGCGGATGAACTGCATCGTGTCGTAGATCGCAAGCCCCGCGGTCACCAACCCGCCGGGCGAGTTGATGTACATGGAGATTTCCTTCTTGGGATTCTCCGCCTCCAGGAACAGCATCTGCGCCACGACCAGCGTCGCCATGCCGTCCTCGATCGGACCGGTGATGAAGATGATCCGTTCCTTGAGCAGCCGGGAGAAGATGTCATAGGCCCGCTCGCCCCGGTTGGTCTGCTCGACCACCATGGGAACCAGGTTCATGTAGGTGTTGACCGGATCTCTCAAACTGTCCTCCAAACGTGGGGCGGATCGCCCGCATCGGCGCCGAATCGTACGATTGGCCGACAGTATATAGGTTCGGCGGGCGTCAACACGAAGGCCCCCGCATGGCGCCGGGGCGGTAGTGGAATACTGGCGCCGGCGCGGTACCCGCTCGGCGCGCAGCGGGATGTGCGCGGTTCACCTGGCTGACGCCGGACGGCCTCAGAGTTCCTCTTCCTTGAAGAACTCCGCGCCCGGGACCTTGCGCTCGGTCACCTCGGCCAATTCGAGGATGTAGTCGACCACCTTGTCCTCGAAGATCGGCGCGCGCAGGTTCGCCAGCGCCTCCGGGTTCTTGCGGTAGAAGTCCCACACCTCCTGCTCGCGGCCTGGCATTTGGCGAGCACGATCCATGACCGCGCGGGAAATCTCCTCGTCGGTGACGCGGATGTTGTTCTTCTCGCCGATCTCGGCGATGACGAGGCCAAGCCGCACCCGCCGTTCGGCGATGCCGCGGTACTCGGCTTTCGACTTCTCCTCGGTCGAGCCTTCGTCCTCGAACGTCCGCTTCTGGGCGGTGAGGTCGTCGGTGATGTTCTTCCAGATGTTGTTGAACTCGTCCTCCACCAGCGTCGGCGGGGGCGCGAACTTGTGCTTGGCGTCGAGCTCGTCCAGGAGCTTGCGCTTCACGCGCTGCCGCGAGACCGCGGCGTGTTCGCGGACCAGGCGCTCCTTGACCATCTCTTTCAGCTTCGCCACGGACTCAAGCCCGAGCTGCTTTGCGAACTCGTCGTCGATGGGGACATCCTTGGGCGCTTCGACCGACTTCGCGGTGACGTCGAACTCGGCGGCCTTGCCGGCGAGATTCTCCGCCGGGTAGGTCTGCGGGAAAGTGACCGTGACCAGGCGCTGCTCGCCCGCGCCGATGCCGATGAGCTGATCCTCGAAGCCCGGGATAAACGTCCCCGAACCGATCAGCACTCCGACGTCTCCGCCGGTGCCGCCTTCGAACGGCGTGCCGTCGATCCGTCCGGTAAAATCCATGACGACGCGGTCGCCGGTCTCGGCCTTGCCGTCCTTCGCGGCGAACTGCCGGTTCTGTTCGGCGATGCGTTTGACCGCATTGTCGATCTCTTCGTCGGTTACGTCGGCCGTGACCCGTTCGAGCTTGATGCCTTTGAAGTCGGCAAGTTCGATCGGCGGCATGATTTCGAGTGCCACCGTGTACGACAGGTCGGTCTTGCCCTCGATGACGCTTTCGACCGCCGCCTGGTCCTCTGGCATGGTGATCTGCGGCTCGCGCGCCAGCTTCAGACCGCGCTCGGTGACGATCTGGGCGTTGGCCTCGCGCATCAGCGCTTCGATGGTCTCGGCCATCACGGCGCGGCCGTACAGGCGCTTCAGGTGCGCCACCGGCACCTTGCCGGGCCTAAAGCCGTTCATCCGCACTTGGCCCTTGAGCTCCCCGAGCCGTGCTTCGGCTTTGCTCGCCAGATCGGCCGCGGCCACCACGACCTTGAATTCGCGCTTGAGGCCTTCGTTGAGCGTTTCGGTTACCTGCATCACCACAATCTTCTAGCTATGCCGCCACTGGCGGCGCCAAGGGACACCTTCGGCCGGAAACGGTTTGCGGGCCGCGGCCGGGTGGGCTGGTGCGGGCGGAGGGACTCGAACCCCCAAGACTTGCGTCACCGGATTCTAAGTCCGGCGCGTCTACCAGTTCCGCCACGCCCGCCGAAGGCTCGCGCCGCGCCGCGCTCGGCCGGGCGGCGCGGCTTATATCATGGGCCCAACGCCGGACACCACCAAAATAGAACCGGTTTGATCGGTATCAAAGGTGGCCGTGTCCGGATTGCGGCATCTTGTACCGGGGCGGATTCGACAGGTGCTTCGGAGTTAGCCATGTCCAATATCCATCCCTTCGGTCCTTTCCAGACCGCTTCGTTCACGCGCCGGCATGTCCTGACCGGCTGCGGCGCCGGCATTGCAGTTTCGGCGTTTCCGGCCGGTGGCCTCGCGGAACGGGGTCCGGCCGGCGATTTTCGCGTGCTGCGGGCGCGGCGTGGCGAAGCCCGGTTGCGCGGCGATGACCGCAGGGCAACGCCGATATGGGGCTACGACGGCATGGTCCCTGGACCGCTGCTGCGAGTTCGCCAAGGCGACGAGGTCCGGGTCCGGCTGGTCAACGACCTCACCCAGCCGACCGTCATCCATTGGCATGGGCTGCGCCTGCCGAACGCCATGGACGGGGTTCCGCATCTGACGCAGATGCCGGTCGAGCCAGGCAAGAGTTTCGAATACCGCTTTGTCGCGCCCGACGCCGGCACGTTCTGGTACCACTCACACCTGCGATCCTCCGAGCAGATCGGACGCGGCCTCTATGGTGCGCTGATCGTCGACGAGCGCGAGCCTGTTGCCGTCGACAGGGACATCGTCGTGGTGCTTGACGACTGGCGGCTGACGGAGGACGGCAACATTCATCAAAGCTTTGGCTCGCCGATGGACGCGTCTCATGCCGGCCGTCTCGGCCAGTATGCGACGGTCAACGGCCGCGACTTTCCCGATCTGCCGGTGCGGACCAACGAACGGGTGAGGCTGCGGCTGATCAACGCCGCCAACGCGCGGGTGATGGTGTTGCGGCTTGATAGCCACAGAGCCACGGCGATGGCGCTGGACGGCCAGCCTGCGCAGCCGTTCGAATTGCGCGGCGGACGCATCACACTCGGCCCCGGCAATCGCGCCGACCTGTTCGTCGATGCCACGCTCGCGCCGGGCGCCAAGGCCCCGCTCGTTCTCGAATATGGCCGCGGCCAGGAACTCCCTATCGCGCAACTGACCTACGGCGGCGAGCCGGTGCGGGGTGCTCCGCTTGCGGCGCTGTCGCCCCTGCCGTCCAACCCGTTGCCGGAACGGCTGGACCTGGCCAATGCGCTACGCCTCGAAATTCCATTGGACGGCGGCGCCATGAGCCGGTGGATGATGCGTGGCGGCATGATGGGGCCGGGCATGATGATGGGTTCCGGCGACCGGATGTTTTGGGCTTTGGCCGAGAAATCCTCGACCGGACATGACGGCGCGCCGCTGTTCCGCGTCGAGCGCGGCCGGACCGTCGCCATCGATTTTCTCAACCGGACGGCGTTTCCGCACTCGATGCATTTGCACGGGCATCATTTCCGCGTTCTCGATCGCGCCGATAACGCGGTCAGACCGTACTGGCTGGACACGGTGCTCGTGGAACCGCAGGCCTCCGAACGAACAGCCTTCGTCGCCGACAATCCCGGCAAGTGGATGATCCACTGCCACATGATCGAACACCAGGAGAGCGGGATGGCGGCTTGGTTCGAAGTTATGTGATTTGTGCCATCGTAGAGACGTCACGTCACGGCCACGCGCCGAGATCGACGAACAGCCGCCGATAGACCGCCGGCAACGCTTCGGGCAGGTCCTCGGAAATCAGCCCGGGGCCGACCTCATTTCCCGCCTCGCCGTGCAGCCAGACCGCGGCGGACGCGCCTTCGAACGCGGGCATGCCCTGGGCCAGCAGGCCCGCCGCCATGCCGGCCAGCACGTCGCCCGATCCTGCGGTGGCGAGCCAAGGCGGGGCGTTTTCGGCGATCGAGATGCGGCCGCCCGGTGAGGCCACCACCGTGTCCGGCCCCTTCAGCACCACGGTCGCCCCGGAATCCACCGCTGCGATCAGGGCGCGATCGCATTTCGACGACATTTCAGCGGGTCGCGCGCCGCTCCTGAACAATCGCGCGAACTCGCCCTCGTGCGGCGTCAACAGCGTGGGCAGGCCGTCCCGCGCCTTGATGGCCGAAAACAGCGCCTCGGACTCGTCGGCGAAGCTGGTCAGCGCGTCGGCGTCCAGAACCACGGCGCGTTCGCCGGCGAGCGCCGTGAGCGCCAGTTCCCGCGTCCGGGCCCCCACGCCGGCGCCGGGACCGAGGACCACCGCGTTCAGGCGGACGTCGGCGAGCATTTCGCCGAGCGCTCCGGGCCCATCGACCGCACGCACCATGACCGCCGGATAGGATGCAGCGTTGATCGCCAGCGCGTCCGGAGGGCTCGCCAGCGTCACAAGTCCGGCCCCGGCCCGCAGCGCGCCGCGCGCGGCAAGCCGCGCCGCGCCCGTGTGCGAGGCGTCGCCCGACACGACAACGGCATGGCCGCGCGAGTACTTGTGCGCCTCCGGCCGCGGCACCGGAAACCGCTCGGCCCACAACGCCGGACAATTTACGAACAGGCTCGGCCGCAGCTTTTCCAGGACCGCATCGGGATTGCCGATGTCGGCAACTTCGATGGGCCCGCAATGCAGCCGGCCCGGCAGCAGGAGATGTCCGGGCTTGCGCCGAAAGAACGTCACGGTTTCGGTCGCCCGCACCGCCGCCCCCATCACCGCTCCGCTCGCGCCGGAAATGCCGCTCGGCAGATCGACGGCGACTACCGGCACGCCGCCGGCATTCATGGCATCGATCACGGTGCGCGCGGCGCCGGCGACCGGGCGATCGAGCCCCGCACCGAACAGTGCATCGACGATCAGGCCCGCTCCGGCGAGGCCGTCGGCGCCGGCCGGCTCCACATCGCCGGCCCAACGTGCCGCGGCCTCTGCGGCGTCGCCCTTCAGTTTGTCGCGGTCGCCCAGCAGCATCACGCGGACGGGATAGCCGCGCTCCCGCAGCACGCGCGCGGCGACAAATCCGTCGCCGCCGTTGTTGCCCGGGCCCGCCACCACGCAGATCAGCGGCGCGGTCCGCCGGGCCCGGCGGACCACCGCGTCGGCCACGGCACGTCCGGCATTTTCCATCAGCGCCATGCCGGCGATCCCGCCCGCGATCGTCAGCCGGTCGGCGGCGGCCATGTCTGCGGGGGTCAGGAGTTCGATCATTCGGCAGGACACTATCGGCGGCGGCTGTGAGCGACAACGCCGGGGGTATTGACTACGGATTGGGCTGATTGCCTAACTCTTATGCAAAATGCCTGCGGCTTGGCATTCCCGAATGCCCCAAACTTCAGCTAATCAGTGGAAATCGGGGTCCATCCGGGTGTTTCCTGCCTTGGCACAGACCCTGCTAACGGAGAAGACGGCGCTTCCGGGGACACGATCCGGCGGCCCGGGAGACGGAACGCGATGAAGAAAATCGAGGCCATCATCAAGCCCTTCAAGCTCGACGAGGTCAAAGAGGCGCTTCAGGACGTCGGTCTTCAGGGCATCACCGTGACCGAAGCCAAGGGCTTCGGCCGCCAGAAGGGCCACACCGAACTCTATCGCGGCGCCGAGTACGTGGTCGATTTTCTCCCGAAGGTGAAGATCGAGATTGTGCTGGGTGACGAGATGGTCGAAAAAGCCGTCGAGGCGATCCGCCGCGCAGCCCAGACCGGGCGCATCGGCGACGGAAAAATCTTCGTCTCGAATATCGAAGAAGCGATCCGGATCAGAACGGGGGAATCCGGATTGGACGCCATTTAACGCGCCGGTCCATCCGCTCAATCACTCTATGTCCCCTCACGAAAGGGAAAGTATTCCATGACGACCGCCAAGAATGTCATGAAGATGATCAAGGACAACGACGTCAAATACGTCGATTTTCGTTTCACGGACCCGCGCGGAAAGTGGCAGCACGTCACGTTCGACGTGTCGATGATCGAAGAGGACACGTTCTCCGAAGGCCAGATGTTCGACGGCTCGTCGATCGCCGGCTGGAAGGCGATCAACGAGTCCGACATGTGCCTGATGCCCGATCCGGCCTCAGCCACGATCGATCCGTTTTTCGCCGAGACCACGATGGTGCTGGTCTGCGACGTGCTCGAGCCGACCACCGGCGAGCCCTACAACCGCGACCCGCGCGGCATCGCCAAGAAGGCCGAGGCGATGGTGAAGTCCTTGGGCGTGGGCGACACGGTGTTCTTCGGCCCGGAGGCCGAGTTCTTCGTGTTCGACGACGTGCGCTTCAAGGCCGATCCCTACAACACCGGCTTCAAGCTCGATTCGATCGAACTGCCGACCAACGGCGACACCGCGTATGAAGGCGGCAACCTCGGCCACCGCATCGGCACCAAGAAGGGCTACTTCCCGGTTCCGCCGCAGGACTCGGTGCAGGACATGCGCTCCGAGATGCTCGCCGCCATGGCGCGGATGGGCTGCGTGGTCGAGAAGCACCATCACGAAGTGGCGTCCGCCCAGCACGAGCTTGGTCTGAAGTTCTCGCCGCTCACCGTGATGGCCGACCGCATGCAGATCTACAAGTACTGCATCCAGCAGGTCGCCAACATCTACGGCAAGACCGCGACCTTCATGCCGAAGCCGGTCTACGGCGACAACGGCTCGGGCATGCACTGCCACCAGTCGATCTGGAAGGGCGGCAAGCCGGTGTTCGCGGGCAACAAGTACGCCGACCTGTCGGACACCTGCCTGTCCTACATCGCCGGCATCATCAAGCACGCCAAGGCGATCAACGCCTTCACCAACCCGACCACCAACTCCTACAAGCGTCTGGTGCCGGGCTTCGAGGCGCCGGTGCTGCTCGCCTACTCGGCGCGCAACCGCTCCGCGTCCTGCCGTATCCCGTGGACCAGCAACCCGAAGGCCAAGCGCGTCGAAGTGCGCTTCCCCGATCCGCTGTGCAATCCGTATCTGGGCTTTGCCGCGATGCTGATGGCCGGCCTCGACGGCATCAAGAACAAGCTCAACCCCGGCGAGGCGATGGACAAGGACCTCTACGACCTGCCGCCGAAGGAGCTCAAGAAGATCCCGACCGTCTGCGGAAGCTTGCGCGAGGCGCTGGAGAACCTCGACAAGGACCGCGCCTTCCTCAAGGTCGGCGGCGTGTTCGACGATGACTTCATCGACAGCTACATCGAGCTGAAGATGACCGAGGTGATCCGCTTCGAGCACACCCCGCACCCGGTCGAGTTCGACATGTACTACTCGGCGTAACGCCACGGTCACATCATCCGGAATGCAAAGGGCGCTCCCCGGAGCGCCCTTTGTCGTTCGGGACTGCCAGCCACGCTCAGTCGTAAACCGACATCCGAAGCGGCGAAACCTGCCCGCCGTCCATGTCGATGGCGGAACCGTGCAGCCATCGCCCGCGCGGCGACACGATGAAGGCGACCAGCGCCGCCACGTCCTCGGGCAATCCGAAGCGCGTGATGTCGAGTTCCTTGCGGTGATGCTCGATGGCCCCCGTTTCGTCGAGGCCTGTGCGCTTCATGATGGTGCCGAGCCGGTGGCGGAAACGGTCGGTGTCGACCGAGCCGGGATTGACGACATTGACCTGCACGCCGTCGCGTTTGCCGATGTCGGCGAGCGACTTCATGAATGCGACCTGGGCGCCAATCACCGACGAGCCGATCATGTAGTCCGCGACCGGAGCGCGCGCGCCGATGCCGCCGATCGCCACCACCGAGCCGCCGCCGGCCTTCAGCATCGGCCAGGCCGCGCGGCTGAGACGGACCTGGGCGAAGAATTTCAAAGCGAATCCGTCGGTCCACTCCGCGTCGGTCAGCGCGAAGAAATCGCCCCTGCGGGCTGCACCCGCATTGTTGACGAGGATATCGAGGCGGCCGAAGCGCTCCTGTGTGGCGCGTGCCAGTGCTTCAGTCTGCCCGTCGTCGCGGAGGTCGGCGACATGCAACTCGGCTCGGCGGCCCTTGGCCCGCACCGCCTCGGCCACGGCTTCGAGCGCCGCGCGATCGCGCGCCGTGAGCAGCAGGTCGCAGCCGCAGGCCGCCAGTTCCAGTGCGATGCCCTTGCCGATGCCGCGGCTGGCGCCGGTCACCAGCGCGACCTTGCCGTCGAGACTGCCGGTCATCGCGGCAGATCCGGCTGAGCGAACAGGCGACAGAACTTGCCTGAGGGAGGGCGGCGGTCCATCGCCGCCAAAGGTCGCAAATCGGGCGGTTCAGTCAATCGGCGCGCGGGTCTGGCCCTGCCCCGCCAATGCAGCCGGCGCTCGACGGCGCTGACGCCGGAGCCGGGCCGGCATCAAACCGGGAACGAGGTCAAGCCTGGTAAAGTGCCGCCAGCAGAAACACAGCGCCGGCGACAATGGCGTAGATCGTCAGCGCCGTATGTGGCTGCATCCAGGGCTTGCCGTAGGCGCCCGCCGCGCGGCGGGTTGCGATCGTCTCGGCCTCGTATTCGGCGGACGACGAATAGGCGCAGACGAACGCCTGCCGCGCCCAAGCCGCGCTGTCTTCCAGGTGCACTGCTTTCGCGTAAGGTCTCGGCATGGTTCGGCCTTCCATCATGAGCGCATGATGACCGACCGCCGGTAAACGCCCGGTGACAAGACAAGCTTAGCAATTGGTTTCCAGAGGCCCTTCGCGCACGATCTTGGCCGACCTGCCTTCGCCCGCCGAAGCATCAACCCGCACGACGAGAAGGTGCCAAGGCTTCGCGCAGGCGGGACACCGGTCCCCACTTTTCGGGATCATGCTCAGCGCAGCGCAGCCGCGGGAGCGCCCACGGGCGGCGCCGGCTGGGCCGCCCCGTCGGGCAACTCCATTGCGTCGACCGCCAGCTCAAGACGGTTCCGCCCCAGTTCCTTTGCCCGGTAGAGCGCCGCATCGGCACGCGCCAGCAGCACCCCCACCTCGACCGGCGGAATGCCCGAAGCGGCGCCGATGCTGACGGTGGCGCCCATCGCATGGCCGGAGATTTCCTTGCCCGCGGTCTGAAAGGCTGTGCGGACGCGTTCGGCCACGACGGTCGCATCGGAAATGTTGCCGGGAATGAAGGCGGCGAATTCCTCGCCGCCCAGCCGGCCGATTACGTCGGTCGCGCGTGTGCTGGCGACCGCCACCTTGGCGAACACCTGCAATGCATCGTCGCCGACCGCGTGTCCGAAACGGTCGTTGATCGATTTGAAGTGATCGAGGTCGAACAGCAGCACGCTCACGGGCTGCAGCTGGCGCTTGCGCCGCGAGACCATGAGATTGGCTGCCTCCATGAATGCACGCCGGTTGTAGAGGCCGGTCAACGGGTCCGTCATCGCGGCGGTCCGGTGAACCAGCACCACGCGCTCCTTGGCCATCAGCACGACGATGAATGCGGTTCCGACGACGTAGAGCATGATCTCCAGCGCGAACAGTGCAAACACGCCGTCGGCGGACGAGTCCGAAGCCAGTTTCAAACCGATCGGAACGGGCGCGAGAAACACCGCGCCGTGCATCAAAGGAATGACCAGCGAGCGGAATGACGCGGCCAACTCGCGCCGCCGCTCGCGCCCGAGGTCGAACGCGGTCATGAACGCGTAGGGCGCGACCACCAGCGACGACAGCACGACGCGCCCCTGCGCCGAACCGCCGATGTCCGGAATCTGCACCGCGCCGAGCCAGAGGACCGCGCCCGCAAGCGCCCATGCCGGCCGGACCGAGCGTCCGTGAAACAGCCTCGCGCCGGTCCAGATCATGCCGCAGGCCACGAACAGGAGCGCATTCGGCAGTTCGGCCACCAGCAACGAGCCTGGCTTCCAGGTGCTCCAGAAAGTCACCGCGGAGGCGCCGAACAGATAGGCCGCGCACCACCAGGCCAGCGCCCGCACGTTGCGCTCCTGGATCCACAGCAGCAGCAGGAAGACGCCGAGCAGCCCCGTGATCCCGGTGGCGACCGTCATCAGCGTTGCGGTGTCGAGCGCCATACACGTCCTGGACTGGACTCTGGAACCGGAAACGGGGCCTGAAGAAGCGGTTTGACGGCCGCCGGACCCTTGTGCGTCGCCGGCTCGAAAGGCGCGCATCCTGAGGCAGGGACTTTGCGGAAGGCTTACGTGACACCGGCCTTTTGTCGCATAAATTCCTGTAAAATTTGGCGCGATCCCGCAAGCCTCGATTCAGGCCCAAAACAAACAGGGGGCGCGGATGCGCCCCCTGCCGGCAGAAATCGTGTGCGAGCCGTCAGCGCTTGGAGAACTGGAACGACCGGCGGGCCTTGGCGCGGCCGTATTTCTTGCGCTCGACCACACGGCTGTCGCGGGTCAGGAAGCCGCCGCGCTTGAGGGCACCGCGCAGGTCCGGCTCGAAGTTGGTGAGCGCCTTGGACAGACCGTGGCGCACCGCGCCAGCCTGGCCGGACAGGCCGCCGCCGGAGACCGAGCACATGACGTCGTACTGGCCCTGGCGGTTCGCAGCCACCAGCGGCTGCTGGATGATCATGCGCAGCACCGGGCGCGCAAAAAACACTTCGACCGCCCGTTCGTTCACGACGATCTTGCCCGAGCCCGGCTTGATCCAGACCCGCGCCACGGCGTTCTTGCGCTTGCCGGTGGCGTAGGCACGGCCCTGCTTGTCGAGCTTCTGCACGTGCTTCGGAGCCTCGGGGGCCGCCGGCTTGAGCGTCGACAATTGATCCAGCGATTGGATGGTATCGGCCATGATCAGGCGGCCCTCGTGTTCTTGCGGTTCATGGCGCGGATATCGAGCACTTCCGGCTGCTGCGCCGCATGGGGATGGTCGGGGCCCGGATAGACCCGCAGATTGCCGAACTGCTGGCGGCCGAGCGGGCCGTGCGGCAGCATCCGCTGCACGGCCTTCTCCACCACGCGTTCGGGGAAGCGGCCTTCGAGGATCGAGCGCGCGGTGCGCTCCTTGATCCCGCCGATGAAGCCGGTGTGGTGGTGATAGACCTTCTTCTCGCGCTTGCGGCCGGTCAGGACCACTTTAGCGGCGTTGACGACGATGACGTTGTCGCCGTCGTCCACATGCGGCGTGTACGAAGGCCGGTGCTTGCCGCGCAGGCGCATGGCGATGATGGTGGCGAGCCGGCCGACAACCAGGCCGGTGGCGTCAATCATTACCCATTTCTTCTGCACGTCCGCGGGTTTGACGGAAATTGTGCTCATATCGGTTGAGGTCCGTGAATGCCGAATTGGCGTTGCGGGCTTCTAACGGAGGGACGATACCCGGTCAATGGCGCGCGATAACAAATTATGTAACTGAATCAATACGATGAAATTTAGGTACTATAATACCGTATCGCAAACTCACTTGCCGGCAGGGATCGAATAGGTCGACGTGACATGGGCAACCGGCTCGTCCTGGCCGTCCGAATGGATCGTCACCTCGCCGACCGCCAGCCGTTTGCCGAGTTTCAGCAACCGGCACCGGGCAATGAGATCCTTCGTGCCCGGCTTGCGCAGGAAGTTGATGTTGAGATTGGTGGTGACCGCGAGCGGCACGGGCCCGATGGCCGCCAGCACGCCGACGTACATGGCGAAGTCGGCCAGTGCCATCATGGTCGGCCCGGAAATCGTGCCGCCCGGACGAACGAAGTCGGGCCGATAGAGTTGCCGGACGCGGGCGCCGCCGTGCCAGGCCTCCTCGATGACCAACCCGCTCTGCGCGTGAAACACCTGGGGGAATTCCTTCGCCAGGAACCGCTCCAGCGCCTCGACATCCATCGCGGGGGCCGTCATGGCCGCCTCCCCTTGCCCGTTCGCCGGTTCGCGCCGGTCGCGCGCTTGCCCGGATCGGATACAATGATCGAGTCCTTGCCGCAAAGGCCGTTCGCATTCGCATGAACGCTCCGTCGCCCGTTCCACGTTCCGGCGCTGCACCGCCGCTTGTGACGCGCGCCGACCACGGCGGCATCGCGGTCCTGACGCTCGACCGGCCGCAGACGCGCAACGCCCTGTCCGAAGCGATGCTGGCGGAATTGAGCGGAGCCTTCACCGGCATCGCGGCGGACCAGCGCGTGCGTGCGGTGGTGCTCGCGGCCAACGGGCCGGCTTTTTCGGCCGGTCACGATCTGAAGGAAATCACCAAGCGCCGCGCCGACCCGGATCGCGGGCGCGCCTACGTACAGGACCTGATGGTCCGCTGCAGCGCCATGATGCAGGGCATCGTCCGCCTGCCGCAGCCGGTGATCGCCGCGGTCGAAGGCGCGGCCGCGGCCGCCGGCTGCCAGCTGGTCGCGAGCTGCGACTTGGCGGTTGCCTCGCAAAGTGCGCGCTTCGCAACGCCCGGCGTGCATATCGGCCTGTTCTGCTCGACGCCGATGGTGGCGCTGACGCGCAACGTCGCGCCCAAACACGCCATGGACATGCTGCTGACCGGCGACGCGATTTCGGCGGACGGCGCCTTCCGCATCGGTCTCGTCAACCGCGTCGTGCCCGCTGGCGAAGCGCTGCGCGCGGCCACCGAGCTCGCGCACAAGATCGCCGCCAAATCCATGCTGGCCCTGAAGATCGGCAAGGAGGCGTTCTACCGCCAACTCGACATGACTTTGGCCGACGCCTACCGGTACACGGGCCAGGTCATGGTGGATAACATGATGGCGCGGGACGCCGAGGAAGGCATTTCGGCCTTCGTCGAAAAGCGCGACCCGAAATGGGAGGACCGATGATGACCGCACTCGCCTTCGCGACCTCCGACATTCGCCGCCTGCGATTGAGCCGCGCGGCGCTGGCACGCGGGCTTGTCGCGGGTTCGGTCTGGGGCGCGACCATGACGGTCGGACTGACCGCGCTGACCGCCTGGCAATGCGGCGTCATCTGCACTCCGGAGGTCGCGGTCAACGCGGTGCTGTCGTTCGCAGCCGGCATCGCGGGCATCGGCCCGGTCGCGGCTTACGGCGGCGCCGACCGTTAACGCAAGCGCGGACACCGGCTTACCGGCGGTCGTGGCAATGATTATATGCGGCCGCAAGGCAGGCCCACGATGAACCACGACAGTTACCCCGACAGCTATATCCGCGGCATCCTCAACACGGTGAAGTCGATCGCCATGGTCGGCATTTCGCCGAAGGACAACCGACCGAGCTATTTCGCGTTCAAGTATCTGCTGGAGCGCGGCTACCGGATGATCCCGGTCAATCCCGGCCAGGCCGGCAAGGACATCCTCGGCCAGAAGGTCTATGCGCGCCTCGCCGACATTCCGGAGCCGGTGGACATGGTCGACATCTTCCGCGCGCCGCAGTTCGCGCCGGCGGCGGTCGACGAGGCGCTGGCGATGTCGCCCAGGCCGCGGGTGATCTGGATGCAGCTCGGCGTGCGCAACGACGAGGCCGCGGCCAAGGCCGAGGCGGAAGGCCTCAAGGTGGTGATGAACCGCTGCCCCAAGATCGAATACGGCCGGCTGTCGTCGGAAATCGGCTGGATCGGCGTCAACTCCCGCACGCTCAGTTCCAAGCGCGCGCCGCTTCTGGGCAAGGGCGTGCAACGCATGTCGCTCAACCGCACCACAATGGCGGGCGGCACGACCGAGGCGGCCGAACGGGCGGCACCGCAGTCCGAGGGCGCCGCGCAGGAGCCGGGAAAACCCGCCTCCGGCGGTTGAAACCTTCCATCGTCTGATGCGTTTTAGGGATGCGGCGGGCTTTGCCGATTCGATGGCCGCGCCAAAGGAGGATCGCATGCTGATCCGCTCCGTTCTGATCGCCGCGTTGCTGTCGCTTTCATTGCCGGCGGCGCTCGCGTCCGAAACGCAGAACACCGAAACGCCCGAGGAGCAGCAAGCCTGCATGTACGATGCGTTCCGCGTCTGCGGCCACGCCATTCCGAGCCGCGAGCGGGTCATCGCCTGCTTCCGGGACAATCTCGACGACCTGTCCGCGCTGTGCCGCCAGGTCATGCTCCGCTACAACAAGCCCGCCCCGCGGGCCCGCAAGCGGATGACCAACGCGCCTTAACGACCGCGTCTGGCCTTCGTTAAAGAAAAATTGTCCCGCCGCGCGCCGTTTTGCAGCGCGGCGGTTGCCAATTAACGCAACCGCCCGTTCGCGCCTTGACGCACCCCGGGGGTTCGATAAACCCGCCCGGCTGGGCGCATTACCGCGCAAGGACCAGGACGAGCTTAAGGGACGAACCGATGACCGAACGCACGCCAGGTTTCTCCACGCTTGCGATCCACGCCGGCGCGCAGCCCGACCCGACCACCGGCGCGCGCGCGACGCCGATCTACCAGACCACGTCGTTCGTGTTCGACGACGTCGATCACGCCGCCTCGCTGTTCGGCCTGCAGGCGTTCGGCAACATCTACACGCGCATCGGCAATCCCACGAACGCCGTGCTGGAGGAGCGGGTCGCTGCGCTCGAAGGCGGCACCGCGGGACTCGCGGTCGCGTCCGGCCACGCCGCGCAGGTCCTGGTGTTCCATTGCATGATGAAGCCCGGCGACGAGTTCGTCGCGGGCAAGAAGCTCTACGGCGGCTCGATCAACCAGTTCAACCACTCGTTCAAGAACTTCGGCTGGAACGTGGTGTGGGCCGACACCGACGACCTCGCAAGCTTCGAGCGCGCGATCACGCCCAAGACCAAGGCGATCTTCATCGAGTCGATCGCCAACCCCGGCGGCGCCGTCACCGACATCGAGGCCATCGCCAACATCGCGCGCCGCGCCGGCGTGCCGCTGGTCGTCGACAACACGCTCGCCACGCCCTACCTCTGCAAGCCGATCGACTACGGCGCGGACGTGGTGGTGCATTCGCTGACCAAGTTTCTCGGCGGCCACGGCAACTCCATCGGCGGCATGATCGTCGACGGCGGCACCTTCAACTGGTCGCGCGAGGGCCGCTATCCGATGCTGTCGGAGCCGCGCCCGGAGTATCAGGGCATCGTGCTGCACGAGACCTTCGGCAACTTCGCCTTCGCCATCGCCTGCCGCGTGCTGAGCCTGCGCGACATCGGCCCGGCGCTGTCGCCGTTCAACGCCTTCCTGATCCTCACGGGCATCGAGACGCTGCCGCTGCGCATCCAGCGCCATTGCGACAGCGCCGTGGCCGTGGCCGAATGGCTCGCGAAGCACCCGAGCGTCGCCTGGGTGAGCTACGCCGGCCTGCCCGGCGACCGCTACCACAACCTCGCCAAGAAATATGCGCCCAAGGGCGCGGGCGCGGTGTTCACCTTCGGGCTCAAGGGCGGCTTCGACGCCGGCGTGAAGCTCGTGTCCAACGTCAAGCTGTTCTCGCACCTCGCCAACATCGGCGACACGCGCTCGCTGATCATCCACCCGGCTTCGACCACGCACCGGCAATTGTCCGACGCGCAGAAGGTCCAGGCCGGCGCCGGCCCCGACGTGGTGCGGCTGTCGATCGGGCTGGAGGACGTGGCGGATATTATTGCGGATCTGGAGCAGGGATTGGCGGCGTAGCGCAAACTGAAGCTTGAATATCGACTTCAGCTCCTGCCCTGTCGCCGATACAGCCTCGTGCGCGGCCTATAAATCCGGCCTCCGGTGTGATAGATATCTACTGATTGAACCGTAGAGATTTCTGTCATGGCCCATGCACAATCCGATACGGCAATCGACAGGATCACCATCGATCCGGATGTCTGCAACGGCAAGCCTGTGGTCAGGGGCCTGCGCATCACGGTCGAGAGCATTCTGGACTATCTCAGCGCGGGCGAAGCGCCCGAGACAATCCTGCGCCAGCACCCGATGCTGGAGCCTGAGGACATTTCGGCCTGCCTGGCTTTTGCAAGCCGGCTGATGGGCCGCCGATACAGCGTCAAAGAAACGGCCTGATGGCCCGTTATCTGATCGATGCCAATCTGCCGCGTTGGTTCTCGCCCTGGTCCGGCAGCGACTATGAATTCATCCACGATATTGGTCAGGCCTGGACCGACAGCCGAATTTGGCAGTATGCCGCGGCCAACGCGCTGACCATCGTTACGAAAGATGCGGATTTTTCCGACCGCGTTCTTACCAGTTCCAGCGGACCGCACGTCATTCACATCCGGGTCGGCAATCTCACCATCGGCGACCTTCACCGCTATCTTTCGAACGTCTGGACGGACGTTTGCCTGGCGAGCGAGAACTGCCGCCTCGTGCAAGTTTACCGGGACCGGATCGAAGCCATCGAGTGAAAGCCGCGCTTTCGCGCGCCGCAAGCCTTTCAAGGCAAAGCGGAATAGGTTCGCAGACAAAACTTATCCCCGCTTCTGAATCCGGTCTTACAATTCGCGCATCTTGCCCAGTCGCAGGCGTCGTCGATCGCGGCGTTCGAGGACAGAGCAAGGCGCGGCGGCCACATATTGCCGCCGCGGGTGGAGCGCCGGGAGGCGCCCAGGGTCCTCTGCGCCGGAGGACTCGTGCGTCTCGCCAGACGCACGGCCGGTCGCGCCAGACCGGTCGGGGAGCTCCCGACAGTAGCTCCCCGGGCGCCTTCCCGGCGCTCCATCCCCTCATGTCGAGGGGCAACGGAGAACAGGGAGACGGGCCAGCCGGGCGCCCGAAAACAAAGCTCCGGCCCTGCGGAGCGTTGGCTTGGAACACAACCGGCAAGAGCATGGAATTTTCACGCGCCTCCGGGCGTCATTGCGCCGCAGCGTGCGCGGAGGCGCCGCACGCAGCCATGGCGTCTGCGCATATCTCGCCATGCTAGGTTTCCCGCATTCGCGCCGGAAACCATCCGGCAGCGGCTTCGCTGTCGCTTAAGCGGGGCGGTTTCGACTGAGGGAGATGAGATGATGTCGTTTCGAAAACTCGCGCTCGCGTCCGCGCTGACGCTCGGCTTCGCCGGCGCCGCGTCCGCGCAGACCATGGGGATCGCGACCAACCCGCAGGGTTCGCTGTACTACGCGGTCGGCTCGGCGGTGTCGCAAGTCGTGTCCAACAAGACCAAGCACCAGCTCCGGGTGCAGCCCATGGGCGGCTCGTCGACCTACGTGCCGACGATCAACCAGGGCCAGATCGAGTTCGGCCTGCTGAACGTGATCGATCCGGCGTTCGCCTGGGACGGCGTCGAGAACTTCAAGGGTCAGCCGCCGGCGAAGAACCTGCGCCTGGTCGCGACGATCTTCCAGCTGCCGATCGGCATCGCGGTGCTCGACAACTCGAAGTTCAAGACGCTGGCCGATCTCAAGGGCGCGAGCATGCCGTCGGAATTCACCGCGCAGAGCACGATCCGTTTCGTGCAGGACGCGGTGCTGGCGAACGCCGGCCTGTCGAGCAAGGACATGAAAGGCGTGCCGGCGCGCGACTACGTGCAGGGCATGCGGATGCTCGGCGAAAAGCGCGTGGACGCCGCGCTGATGGGCGTCGGCGCGGCGCAGGCGCAGGAGGTTCATGCCAAGCTCAAGAGCGACGGCGGCATCCGGTTCCTCGATCTGGTTGACACGCCGGATGCGCGCAAGCGCATGGCGGCGATCATGCCGGCCTATCCCTACAAGCAGGCGCCCTCGCCCGCGATTCCGGGCGTCAAGGACGGCGGCGCGATGCTGATGACCTACAGCGCCTTCATCGTGTCGAGCAGCCACGTCAAGGACGACGTGGTCTACGACATCGTGAAGACCGTCCACGCCAGCGCGAAGGAACTCGCGGAGTCGCACGGCTCGCTGCGGCGTTTCAATCCCGCCAAGATGTCGGAAAACCACAAGGTCGAGTGGCACCCCGGCGCGATCAAGTTCTACAAGGAAATCGGCCAGTGGCCGCCGAAGTGACCGGTGCGTCGCCGCGCTGAGCGGCGGATTGAAAAACGACAAGCCCCGCACGGTCCGCCGTGCGGGGCTTTGCATTGCGCGTCCGAACGGGCGTTTCCGCGGCTACGCCGGTGCCGGCGTCCGCTTGACGCTGCGGTACTCGTAGCCCAGCAGCAGAATTCCGAGCACCGCGCCCGCGGCGTCGATGAAGCCGCCGGCGCCGATCGCGGTGTCCGGAAATATCGTCATCATGCCGGCCACCAGCATGAGCGCCTTCTTGCCCAGCGTCAGCGGCCGCACGAAATAGCCCGCGAACGCGACCGAGATGATGTAGACGCCGAACGACGCGGTCACGATGTTCATCGCGATGTGCAGCGGATCGCCCTTCATGATCAGCGTCGGCGACAGCACGAACATGAACGGAATGATGTAGGCGACCCAGCCGAGCCGCATCGCCTGAAATCCCGTGGACATCGCGTTGGCGCCGCTGATCGTCGAAGCCGCGAACGAGGCGAGCGCGACCGGCGGCGTGATCATCGACATCATGCCGAAGTAGAAGATGAACATGTGGGCTGCGAGCGGATCGGCGCCGGCCTTGGTGATCGCGGGCGCGACCAGCGTGGCGAGCAGGATGTAGACGCCCGAGGTCGGCATCCCCATGCCCAGAACGATGCAGACCACGGCCGATATGGCGAGCAGCAGATAGAGGCTGCCCGCTCCGATCTGCACCAGCACCAGCGTCAGCGTGAACCCGAGCCCGGTCAGGTTGAGCACGCCGATCACGAAGCCCGCGCCGCCCAGGATCATGAACAGCTCGATCATGGTCGAGCCGGTGTCGGAGAAGCTTCTCGCCAGGTCCTTCAAGCTCAGCCGCGAGCCCTTGTACGAGAACAGCATGCCGAGCACGACAATCGACAGGCAGGCGTAGATCGCCGCGATCTCGGCATCCTCGTTCCATTGAAACAGCGCAAACAGCAGCACGACGAACGGCACCAGGAAGTGCCAGCCCTGCCTGAGCACGTCGCGCGGCCGCTCCAGCGCGTCCTCCACCGGAACGATCGTCTCGCGCGCGGCGACCAGATCGACCTGAATGAAGGTCGCGAAGTAGTAGAGGATCGCGGGCACCAGCGCGGCCAGCATGATGCTGCGGTAGGGAAGCTCCAGAAACTCGGCCATCAGGAACGCGGCCGCGCCCATGACCGGCGGCATGAGCTGGCCGCCGGTCGAGGCCACGGCCTCGATCGCGCCGGCGTCGCGCGCCGAATAGCCCGAGCGCTTCATCATCGGAATGGTGATGATGCCGGTGGAGGCGACGTTGGATACGGCGCTGCCGGAGATCGAGCCGAACAGCGCCGAGGCCACGACCGCGACCTTGGCCGGCCCGCCGCGGCGGCGGCCCATCATGGCCATCGCGATGTCGGTGAAGAACTGCCCGCCGCCGGCCTTGAACAGCAGATTGCCCATCCAGATGAAGATCACCACGACCGTGGCGCCGACCGTGATCGGAGAGCCGAACAACGCGCTGGGATCGAACGACAGATAGACCGGCAGCCAGTCGAGATCGACCGGCCGGGCCCGAAACTGACCGGGGATCAGGTGTCCGACCAGCGCATAGGCGAGGAACAGCACCACCACGACGAACAGCGAATAGCCCGTGGTGCGCCGCAGGCCCTCCATGACGAAGGCCAGGACGATCACGCCGAGCACGACCACTTCCACGGTGCGGAACGGCAGTTCGATCAGCAGCCGGGAGTATTGCGCGGTGATCCACAGCAGCGCGCCGAGCCCGACCGCGGCCATGACCCAGTCGTACCAGGGCGCTGGTCGTGTATCCCCCTTGCGCGCCCGTACGCTGAGGAACATCGCCGCAATCGAAAGGCCCAGAACGGGCGCGAGAAACTGTTCGCGGTAGAATGCGTAGCCGAGGTAGCGCGGCAGATCGAGCACCCACAACAGGCAAGCGGCGGTCAAGGTGCCGTTCGCAAGGGCTGCGAGGCGGTATGCCGGATCGAATTGCCGTGCTGGGCCGGGCGCCGTCTCGTCGTTCATATCGCTGCGGCCGCCCGATCCTTGCTGTTGCGGGACAGTGCCCCCGCGCGAGGCCGGACGTCGCCGTGCGGAGTGCGGCGCGAGGCTATGCAGACGCCACAGTCGAGGCAAGGTATTTGATCGCCGCAGGTACGCTGGAGCGATGCAAGCGGCTCGACACGCAATGCTTGCAGCGCATACACTCCGCGCCCCGATTGTGCAGGCCTGAGAACAGGGGCGTGCCGTGACGAAGATCCGAATTGCATTTCTTGCCGCAATGACAATGGCCACCATGACCAACGCAGCAGCCCAAACCAAAGTCACGCTCGCCACCGCCACGCCCGGCGGCGGCTTCCCGTTCTTCGGCGACAACGCCGCAGCGGTCATCAACGAAACTGACAAGTCGCTGCTGGTGCAGACGATGAACACCAAGGGCAGCACCGAGAATATCGGCCTGCTCAACGGCCGCAAGGTCGACATCGCTCTGGTCGCGGGCGAGCCCGCCTACGAGGCGTTTCAGGCCATCGGGCAGACCAAGACCACGGCGCTGGTGATCCAGGCGATCTATTCCAACCCCGGCATGTTCGTGGTGCGCGGCGACAGCCCGGCGAAGACCCTGCGCGACCTCGTCGGCAAGCCGATCGCCTGGGGCACGCGCGCATCGGGACTCACGCTGCTCGGCCGCTACGTCACCGACGGGCTCGGCCTCGACCGCGAGAAGGACTTCCAGGCGCACTATCTAGAGAAGGCCGGCGACGGCCCGGTGATGGTCGCCGACGGCCGCGTGGCTGCGCTGTGGGGCGGCGGCATCGGCTGGCCGGGCTTCACCGCGGTGATGAAGGCCGGCGGCCGCTTCATCGGGCTAACGGCGGACGAGGTGGCCAAGGTCACGGCCAAGCACAACTTCCTGAAGCCCATCACGGTGCCGGCCGGCTCATACGAGGGGCAGAAGGAGGCGGTCAATTCGGTCGGTTCGTGGAGCTACATTCTGGCGCGATCCGACCTGCCCGACGACGTCGCCTATCGTCTCGCCAAGGCGCTGCACCAGGGCCACGGCGCGCTGGTCAAGCGGCTCGCGCAGGGCCGCGAAACCACGCCGCAGAGCACGGCGATGGCCGCGCCGAGCCCGTCGCAAATCCATCCCGGCGTGCAGAAGTATCTGCGCGAAATCGGCGTGCTGCGCTGAACCTGCTCAGCTCTTCTTGAGCGTCCGGCTGACGTAGTCGCGCATGCGTTCGAGCGTCTCGGGCGCGGTCCAGATGTCGGTCGCCGCCGTATCGCCGCCCGCCCTCGCCACACGTTCGGCCACCGGCGCGCGAAGCTGGCCCTTGGTCATGGCGAATGCCCGCGGCGAAAGTGCCGCCATTTGTTCGGCGGCTGCGATCGCCCGGTCGCGTAGCGCCGAAGGCTCGGCCACTTCGTCGACCAGCCCGCGTGTCAGGGCCTGTTCGGCCGCAAACGTTGCCCCGCTCAGCACGCCGTCCGAGAAATACTGCGGCGCGGTCGCGTAGCGCATCACCTCGAACGCCAGCGGCGGGAACGGCACGCCGACCAGCAGTTCCGTCACGCCGATGCGTCCGCCGTCGCGCGCGGCGATCCGCCGGTCGGCGCAGCAGGCCAGCACGCAGCCGCCCGCGATGGCATGGCCGTTGATCGCGGCGACCACGGGCTTGGCGTGAAAAAACACGGCCTGATAGAGCCGGTGCAGCGCAGGCAGGAACGCACGCACGTAGTCCACACCACCCTCGCTCAGACGCAGCAGATCGACGCCCGCCGAGAACATCCGGCCCTGCCCGGTCAGAACCACTGCGCGCGCGGACGATTTCTCGATCGACTCGAAGTGCGCGGCAATGGACTCGCAAAACTCGATGTCGAGCGCATTGGCCTTGCCGTGAACCAGTGTGACGACGGCGATATCGCCGTGACGGTCGAGCTGAATCATGACGTTCCCCGCGGCAATACAATCTCATGAGTAGACTCGGTATCGGGCGCGCGGCGCGGCCACAGCCGTTCGGCATGCACGACTGCGATGCTGAGCACGACAATGGCCATCGCCTGATGCAGCAACGCAAGCGGCAGCGGCGACTGGTGCAGCAGCGTGACGATTCCGATCCCGGCCTGCAAGGTCATGGCGCAGGCGAGCGCCACGGCGCCGTTGAACGCCGCGCCGCCGCTGCGCGTTCGAACGACGTCGAAGGCATGCCAGATCGCCAGCAGCCACAGCAGATAGGCGAACATGCGATGATTGAACTGAACCGTCAGCGCATTCTCGAACAGATTGCGCCACAGCGGCGTGTTGAACCAGAGCCGCTCGGCTGCGGGAACGAGCGCGCCGTCGATCAATGGCCAAGTATTGTAGATCAGCCCCGCGTCGAGCCCCGCGACCAACGCGCCGAGGTAGATCTGCGCCAGCGTCAGCACGACCAGCGCCATGGCGGACACACGAATGCGCCGCGGCACAAGCTGCGGCGCGCCGGCGCCGATTTCGCGGGCGGTCCACAGGATCGCGGCGTAGATCGCGCAGGCAAGCGTGAGGTGGAATCCGAGCCGGTATTGCGACACGCTGACCCGTTCGGTCAGCCCGGAAGACACCATCCACCAACCGACCGCACCGAGCAGAGCGCCGCCGCCGAACAGCGCCCATAGGCGCAGGCGCAGCCGCGGCTCGATCCATCCGCGCCAGAGGAAAAACAGGAACGGCAGCAGGAAGGCCGCGCCGACCAGCCGCGCCAGGAAGCGGTGCGACCATTCCCACCAGAAGATGGTTTTGAATTGCTCCAGGCTCATGCCGCGGTTGAGTTCGCGGTATTGCGGGATCTGCTTGTACTTGGCGAACTCGGCTTGCCAGCTTTGCTCCGACAGCGGCGGCAGCGCCCCGGTCACCGGCCGCCATTCCACGATCGAAAGTCCGGACTCGGTGAGCCGGGTCGCGCCGCCGACCACGAGCGTAACCACCATCAGCGCCGCCACGGCATAGAGCCAGGCGCGGACGGCGCCGGAACGAACGGTTGCGGGATCGGTGTGCGTCATCGTGCTTGCAGGCAATGCCGGGGACATATAGTCCTGCCCTGCCCGTCCCAGCAATGCCGCCGATGCCTGTCAGGCCAAATCTGTCAGCCCAATGTCCATCCGTATCCGAAAGCTGATCGGCGCCGTTGCACTGCTCTTGCTGGTGACGGTCTGGGCGCTGGTCGCGATGGCCGTCGCGCAATTCCCGCCGATCTTCCAGAGCAAGCTGATATCCGGGATCTACTACGTCGTGGCGGGCATAGGCTGGGTGCTGCCGGCCATGCCGCTGATCAAGTGGATGTCGAGTGGTCCGGTCAGGCCACGTTGAGTTTGCGAAAGCCGTTCCAAAGTCCGGTGGCGGCGCCCGAGAGCAGCACCTTGGCGTGGCGCAGGTGCTGGAACTCGCCGTTGAGCGAAAGCCGCGGCAGCGCCAGCAGATGCCCGGCGTGCTCCGGGAAGATCATGCCGGGACGGGTCGTGACCGCGGTCTTGTAGCCGAGTTCGGCCGCGATCTGGAATTCGCGAGGGCCGGCGGCGGTCCGGTCGCCGACCGGATAGGCGAAGTGCTGCGGGCGCGTGCCGGTCGCCGCCTCGATCACGGCACGGCTGTTCTCAAGCTCCGCGCGCACCGCATTGTCCGTGATTTTGGCCAGGATCGGGTGGTTGACGGTATGCGCGCCGATCGTGACCAGCGGATCGCGCGCCAACTCGGCCAGTTCCTGCCAGTCCATGCACAGATCGCGGCAAAACGAGACGACGTCGACGCGATGGCGCGACGCCATATCGCGCACCACCTGGCGCAGCGCGTCCTCCGTCTTGAGCGCGCGCAGGCAGCCGTAGATGTGGTCGAACACCGCGCGCTTCTCCTGAACCGTACGGGCCTCGAACCAATAGTCGCGGCCCTCGATGCGCGCGCCAACCAGGTCGTTGCGGGCGACGACGGCCTCGAGCGCGAGCCACCACAATTCCCCGACCCGGTCGGCGAAGCTCGTCGCCACGTAGACCGTGAACGGCGCGTTATGCTTCTTCAGGATCGGATAGGCATGATGCAGCGTGTCGCGGTAACCGTCGTCGAAGGTGATGCAGACGAAGCGCCGGGAGAAATCGCGCTCGGTGAGCCGGCGGTGGGCCTCGTCGAGCGAAACGATATCCACGCGCGACTTGCGCACCTTGCGGATCACGTCGTCGAAATACGACGGCGTCACCTCCAGCAATCGGTTCGGCTGGAAGCGGTCGGACCGCCCCGGCCGCACGTGATGCAGCATCAGGATCGCGCCAACGCCGCCAAGCAGCGGACGCAGCACTGCGTAGGCCCCGCTGAAATAGAGCGCCTCCAGCGCCGTGCGAAACAGCTTGTACCTGAGGCTCGACACCGGCTATCCCGCGGTTCAGGCCGCTGCGGAGCGCGCAGCACCTTGTTCGAGCGCCGGCGGAGGGCCGGTCAGCACCGTCACCTCGAATCCGGCCGACGATATCTGGCCGGCCATCGCCTTGAGTGATTTCGCGGGCGTGTCGCCGCCGACCAGCACGGCGCGCGGGGCTGCCGTCACCAGCGGATCGAGCGCCACGTCGGACTGCGCGCCCGCGTCGATCACGAGATAATCGTAGCTCTGCGCCAGTGCGCCAAGCGCCGCAGGAAGCATGTGCGAGGACCACAGGCCGTCGGGATCGTTGCCGACCGAACCGGCCGCCACGATCTGAAGCCGCGAAATCTGGTCGCGCGTGATGATGTCGCCGAACGACGCCGTGCCGCGGACCAGGTCGGCGATGCCGGGCGCCTTCGGATCGTTCGAAATGACGTCGATGTTGGGCGATGCGAACGCAAGGTCGACCAGAATGACGCGGGCATGGCGCGCCAGCGCCCGGCCGAGCGCGATCGCGGTGAGCGTCGTGCCGACATTGCGCGCGGCCCCGATCGCGGCGATCCGCCGGCCGCGATCGCCCTCCTGCTGCAAGGCCGCGGCAAGCTCCTCGAGGTCTTGCGCCGGCGCTGAATCCATTGCGGCCGCCGCGGCAACGACGGTCGGCGGCGCGATGTTGGCGGCGGCCGGCAGCCGGTCCGTGGATCGGGTGCGCGCCTTCGTCGAACGCCGCGCCCTGCGCTCGGCATTCGATGCAGGCGCGTTGGCCGGCGGGGTCCGGTCGATCTGGAGTGGAGCCGGCCGGTAGGTCTCGCCGCTGAGCAGCGCGCCAGTGACCACAAATGCCGACGACAGGCAGAACGTCGCCAGCGCCGTGATGACGACGATCGGCGCCTTCTTCGGGAAATACGGCACGTTCGACACCACCGCGCGCGAAATGATCCGCGCATCGGCCGGCGCGGCCGCGATGCTGTCGCGGGCGCTCGCTTCCCGGTATTTGGCGAGATAGGACTCGAACAGATCGCGCTGCGCCTTGGCCTCGCGTTCGAGCGCTCGCAGCTGCACGTCCCGGTCGCTGGTCGATGCGCTCTGATTTTTGAGCTGGTCGAGACTCGCAGTCAGCGACTCAAGCCGGGCGGCAGCGATTTTGGCGTCGTTTTCCAGCGAGCGCGCGAGCTTTTCGCCCTCGCTGCGAATCTGCTGGTCGAGGTCGACGATCTGGGCCCGCAATTCGCGGATGCGCGGATGCTGCGGCAAAAGCGTCGACGACTGCTCGGCAAGCTGCGCGCGCAGCGTCACGCGCTGCTCGGACAGCCGGCGGATCAGCTCGGAGTTGACGACCTCCGACGACTCGATCGCCTGACCGGTGCGCAGCGCGTCGCGCAGCAGGCGCGCCTTGGCTTCGGCGTCGGCCTTCTGGGCGCGGGCGGCCGACACCTGGCTGCTCAGTTCGGTGAGCTGCTGGTTTGCGAGGCTCGTGCTGCCGCTGCCCACGAACAGGTTGGACTTGGCGCGGAACTCCTCCGCCTTGGCTTCCGCTTCCGACACCTTGGTGCGCAGCTTTTCCAGCTCTCCGGACAGCCACTGCCCCGCGGCACGCGCCTGGTCCTGCTTGGCCACCTGTTGCAGCGTCAGGTAGTTCTCCGCGATTACGTTGGCGCCGCGCGCGGCAAGCTCCGGGTCGGCCGACTGGAACTCGATGGCGATCACCCGCGACTTGTCGATGGCGTAGGCCCGCAGCCGGTCGAAATAGGCCGAAAAGACCCGCTCCTCCAGCGTCATCGATTGCGGGTCGCGCCCGATGCCGATGTGGCGCAGCAGCGCCATCGGCGAGAAATCGGTCGAGGCCGCGTTGAACTCCGGCCTCTTCTCCAGGTCCAGTTCGCGGATCACGATCCGGGCGAGATCGCGCGACAGCACGAGCTGCACCTGGCTTGTGACGGTCTCCTGGTCCGCGGTCGCGCGGTCGATCAGCGCCTTTTCCGCCTCCGGACGCAGGAAGATGTTTTCGCGGCTTTCGACCAGCACCCGCGCTTCGGACTTGTAGCGCGGCGTGATCTGAGTGACGGCGATATAGGCCGCCAGGGCCAGGATCAGCGTCGGTCCGATGATCGACCGCTTCCGGCGCCACAGCGCGCGCGCGATCCCGCTGAGATTGACTTCACCGTCGACGGCGGCTGGATCGCCCACCATCTGAACTCCGCCTCGCATGGCGACTCCATACCGACCGAATGCGGCGACTCTGCACCGGTTTCGATTACGAACGATTATGGTTGCCGCCCCGTTAAGCCCCGCCTCGTGGCGCCCTCCCGGAAATCTTCTCGGAGACGAATTGTTAACCATGATGAGGCGTTAATCCGGCTTAACCTTTGCCTTGCGGGCCCGGATTCGCATGCGGCTGCGCCGCCTTCTCGTGCTTTGCCTCGCCGCTCTCGCGCTCACGGCCTGCGCGCGGGAGGCGCCGCGCTACGCCATGGCCCCGCAGGCACAGCCGCGCTCCGACCTCGACATGATGATGTATGGCGCGCCCGCCGCAGCCTCCCGCACCGTGCGTCACGCCCAGCGCGCGGTGCCGGTGCAAAGCGGCCCCGCTCCCATCGTCGAAGACGCCGGCACCTATACGCTCGACGCGGGAGATAAGTTGCGCATCGTCGTGTTCGGCCAGGACGCGCTCAGCAACACCTATGCGGTGAGCGCGGCGGGCCAGGTCACGATGCCGCTGATCGGTGCGGTCAACGCCCGCGGCATGACCACGCAGCAGCTCTCGCAGTCCATCGCCGGGCGATTGAAACAAAGCTTCATCCGCGATCCGAGCGTGGCGGTCGAGGTCGAAACCTACCGGCCGTTCTTCGTGCTCGGCGAGGTGACGTATCCCGGCCAGTATCCTTACGTGCCCGGCATGACGGTGCAGAACGCCGTCGCCATCGCCGGCGGCTTCACCCCGCGGGCCAGCAAGAGTCGCGTCACGCTGACGCGCACCTACAACGGCGTGCCCGCGCGCTACGCCCTGCCGATGCATTATCCGGTGCGGCCCGGCGATACGCTCACCGTCGGGGAACGGTGGTTCTGACCATGGCCGGCAACACGCCGCTCAAGATCGTTCACGTCACGCGCACGCCGGTCGGCGGCATTTTCCGCCACATCCTCGACCTGGCGGCGGGACAGGCGGAGCGCGGACACGCGGTCGGCATCGTCTGCGACAGCACCACTGGCGGCGACCGGGCCGCTGCAGCCCTTGCCGCGCTTGCGCCGCGCATGACGCCCGGCGTCGCGCGCTTCCCGATTCAGCGCGAGATCGGCCCGGCCGACCTCGGCGGGTTCCTGCAGGTCGCAAGCCATCTCAAATCGCTCGGACCCGACGTGCTGCACGGCCACGGCGCAAAGGGCGGCGCCTTCGTTCGCACGATGCGCGCGCCGAAGTCCATCCGCGTCTACACACCGCACGGCGGCTCCCTGCACTACGGCCTGCACACGCTGCGCGGCATCGTATATGCGATGATCGAGCGTTTTCTGTCGCGCCGCACGGAGCTCTTTCTGTTTGAGAGCGAATTCGCTCGCGGCGCCTATGAGCGCATGGCCGGCAAGCCCCGCGGAATCGTCCGTGTTGTGTTCAACGGCATCACCGCGGCGGAGATGAACCCGATCGAGCCGAACGCAGATGCCGCCGATATCCTGAGCGTCGGCGAGTTCCGCCACATCAAGGGCACCGACGTGCTGATCGACGCCGTCGCCGAACTGCACCGCATCGGCCGCCGCGTCAGCCTTGCGGTCGCAGGCGATGGCGAGGAAGGCGACGCGTTGCGCGCGCAGGTCGCGCGCCTGGGCTTGACCGATCGTGTCCGCTTCCTCGGCCACACGCCGGCGCGGCGGGCGTTCGCCTTCGGCCGGCTGCTCGCGGTCCCGTCGCGCGCCGACTCCCTGCCCTATGTCGTCATCGAGGCCGGTGGCGCCGGTATCCCGATGGTGGCGAGCGGCGTCGGCGGCATTCCGGAGATTCTTGGGCCCGGCGCTGCGCTCGTCCCGCCGCAAGACCCGGCACGGCTGGCACAGGCGATCGCCGCGGCACTCGACGACCCGGCCGGTGCAAAGGCAGGTGCGGAGCGGCTGCGCGAGCGCATCCGCAGCCATTTCTCGCAGGGCGCGATGGTCGAAGGCGTCCTGGCCGCCTATGGCGAAGCGATTAAGTCCAAGTTTCGGCATTCGCAATAACGGTTTTTTGAACTTTCTTAACTAGTTTCCGCAGCGATTGAGAGATGGTCGCCGGCATCCAAATTTGCGGCGGCGGAACGGGTTTTCGGGCCATGGCCGCATTCGACTCGCGCAGCATGATTGAGGCGGCCGCCGCGGGCGCGACCTCGGCATCGGGGTCGCGGCGGCCCGAGCCGCACCGGCTCGCAGAAGCCGCGGCCGACGTTGCGGCCGAGCCCGCGGCGCCTGCGATGTCGCCGATCGTCTTGGCCGGCGCGGTGCGCATGATCGAGATGGCGCTGGTCGCAATCATCGGCACCGCGATCTACGCCGCCTATGTCGTGCCGCTCGACGGAATCGAATGGCGTTACTTCGCGGCCATCGCGGGCATTGCGCTGCTCTCGATGCTGGCCTTCCAGATCGCCGACATTTACCAGGTGCAGGCTTTCCGGGGACACGAGAAGCAATACTTCCGGCTCGCGTCGGCATGGTCGGTGGTGTTCCTGATCGCGATCGGCGTGTCGTTCTTCGCCAAGACCGGCGATCAATTCTCCCGCATCTGGCTCGGCAGCTTCTACGTGATCGGCCTGCTCGCGCTCCTGGCTTTCCGCCGCGCGCTGTTCCTGATGGTGCGCCGCTGGACCCGCGAGGGACGGCTCGCGCGCCGCACGGCAATCGTCGGCGGCGGCGGTGCGGGTGAATCGCTGGTCGGCGCGCTCAAGGGCCAGCGCGACAGCGACATCCGGGTGCTCGGCCTGTTCGACGACCGCGGCGACGACCGTTCGCCAAACGCAGCCGGCGGCGTCCGCAAGCTCGGCACGGTCGACGATCTTGTGGAATTCGCCCGCCGCACGCGCGTCGATCTCGTGATCTTCTCGCTGCCGATCATGGCCGAGGGACGCATCCTGCAGATGCTGAAGAAGCTCTGGGTGCTGCCGGTCGACATCCGGCTTTCGGCGCACAGCAACAAGCTGCGATTCCGTCCCCGCTCCTATTCGTACCTCGGCAGCGTCCCGGTGCTCGACGTGTTCGACCGTCCCATCACCGACTGGGACGTGGTGATGAAATGGCTGTTCGACAGGATCGTCGGCGGTATCGCGCTGCTGCTGCTGGCGCCGCTGATGGCGGCGGTCGCGGTCCTGATAAAGCTCGACAGCAAGGGGCCGGTGTTCTTCAAGCAGAAGCGGCACGGCTTCAACAACGAACTGATCGAAGTCTACAAGTTCCGTTCGATGTACGCCGACAAGACCGACCACACGGCGCAGAAGAGCGTGACCAGGGACGACCCGCGCGTCACGCGCGTAGGCCGGTTCATTCGCAAGACGTCGATCGACGAGTTGCCGCAGCTCATCAACGTCGTGTTCAAGGGCAATCTGTCGCTGGTCGGCCCACGCCCGCACGCGGCCAACCAGAAATTCGAGAACCGCCAGTTCGACGAGGCGGTCGACGGCTATTTCGCGCGCCATCGCGTCAAGCCCGGCATCACCGGCTGGGCGCAGATCAACGGCTGGCGCGGCGAGATCGACAGCCCCGAAAAGATTCAGAAGCGCGTCGAATACGATCTCTACTACATCGAGAACTGGTCGCTGCTGCTCGACCTCTCCATTCTGGCGCGGACGCCGCTGGCGCTGCTCAAGGCCGAGAACGCCTATTGATCGCCGCCCCGCATTCCGCGCAGCTCGGCGCGCATTGGGCCGAACCGGCGCCGCAGGCGCGGCCGTTGACCGTCTCCGCTGAGCGCGTCCGGCTGCTGCTGCTGTGGCTGACCGGCGCGACCTGCTCCATCGTCTTCATCGAGCCGAGCCCCTACGAGATCGCCTCGTTCATGGCGATTTCGGTCTTCGCCATGGGCGCGCTTGCACTTCGCCCGTCCCTGCTGCCGCTGGCCGTCCTGCTGATCCTGACCAACATCGGATACAGCGCCTCGGCCGCTTCGCTGCTCGGCGAGCAGGGCGTCCTGACCTGGGTGCTGACGTCCTGGTATCTCGCCGCGACCGCGCTGTTCTTCGCCGCCATGCTCGGCGCCAACACCGAGGCAAGGCTTGCCGCGCTGACGCGCGGCTGCCTCGTCGCGGGCATCATCGCCGCGCTGGCCGCGATCGTCGGCTATTCCAGGGTGTTTTCCGGCGCGAACGAACTGCTGCTGCTCTACGACCGCGCCCGCGGCACGTTCAAGGATCCGAACGTGCTGGGCGCATTCATGGTGCTCCCGGCCTTGCTCGCGCTTCATCGCATCGTCGCCGGCAACCTGCGGCAGGCCGTCGGCGGCATGATGCTGATGGCGCTGTTCGCGGCTGCGATCCTGTTGTCGTTTTCGCGCGCCGCCTGGGGCCAGGTGGTGTTTGCCTCGCTGATCGTTCTGCTCCTGACCTTTGTCACCGCACGTTCGCCGACGCTGCGCCTTCGGATCGTGTTGCTGGGCGCGCTCGGCGCCATGGCGGTTGCGGCGTTTCTCGCGGCGCTGCTTTCGATCGACGCCGTCGCGCAGCTGTTCAAGGAGCGCGCCAGCCTTCAGCAAAGCTACGACCTTGGCGAACAGGGCCGGTTCGCGCGTTACGCGCTCGGCGCAGTGATGGCGCTCGACTTTCCGCTCGGTATCGGGCCGCTGCAGTTCAGCAAGTTCTTCCCCGAAGACCCGCACAACTCCTAACTCAACGCCTTCATGGCCGGAGGCTGGCTGTCGGGCGCGTGCTATCTCACGCTGGCGCTGTTGTCGCTCGCGTTCGGGCTTCGCGCGGCGCTGACACCCTCGCCCTGGCAGACCGGCACGATCGTGATCTACGCCGGCTACGTCGGCGTTGCCGCCGAAAGCGTCATCATCGATACCGACCACTGGCGTCACACATTCCTGCTGCTCGGCCTGCTGTGGGGCTTGATCGGGGCCACCCGGGCTCATGCCCTGCGGCTGCGAAACGAGGCTTATTCCAGTGAAATCCGGCGGTAGGGGCCGGGCCTTGCACGCCCGCGGGGGGCGGCGTACAGACGGGGCCGAAAGTCGGAGCGTAGCGCAGCCCGGTTAGCGCACCAGTCTGGGGGACTGGGGGTCGGGAGTTCGAATCTCCCCGCTCCGACCATTCCCCTCGCGACGCACCATTCCCCTCGCGACGCACCATTCCCCTCGCGACGCACAAGTGCGGCTGCGCCGTGATCGCCAACGGGCTCTCAGCGATTTGGATTGGGCGGGCTGAGCAGCGGGAGCAACGGGACGTTGTTGGTCGGCACTTGCAGCGAGAGACCGAAATAGGACGGGTCGTCCCGCTTCCTTGCCTCAAGGCCCGGAATTGTCCGCCCATCGGAAAATTGATTCTGCCGGAACTGCGACTTGGTTTCGAGGCCGAACGAGCCGGTTTCGAGCGGCACGCGCGTCGGGCTTTGAGCCGAAATCCGCGGCACCGGACGGGACTGGGCAGCGGGCTTGCCGGGCAGCGCCTGCTCAATCGTCCAGGTCGGGCTGTAATCGTTGTTCTGCCCGGGGCGGACCGAAGTGGAACCGGTCGACTGCGCACCGCCCGGCCCTGCCATAGCCGCCAGCAGCAATACGGCCCCGGCGGCGCTCAAAAGCGCGTTCGCGAACTTCATACCCAACTCCCCGGCACCCGATCTGCCGTCCGTCGCTGCGCCAAGCCCGAACAAAAACGCATGAGAACACCGGGACAGACTCTGCGCCACACCGGCATTTGACTGCCGTCGGGCTTGAATTTCAAGCGCGCTTGCGGCTTTTCCCGATGCGCTTGCCACCCCCTCTGGATAAGATTGTTTGTATTAACGATCCCCTGATGTGTGACGGTCTTCGGGTCGCAGCCTCCATGACAGCAATGTCGCAGATGCAGGCGTTCGGGCCGGTCCTTGTGACCGGAGCGAGCGGATTTGTCGGTTCCGCCATCGCCAATGCATTGCGCCGCGACGGTTATCGCGTCCGCGTCATGGTCCGCCCCTCAAGCCCACGCATCAACATCGATCCCCGCGACGAAATCGCGGTTTGCGACATTCGCGACCGGACTGCGGTCGCCGAGGCCATGCGGGGCGTGCGCTACCTGATCCATGCCGCAGCCGATTACCGTCTGTGGGCGCCCTCCCCCGACGAAATCATGCAGACCAACGTCGATGGCACACGCGTCGTCATGGAGGAGGCCGCGCGCGCCGGGCTTGAGCGCATCGTTTATACGAGTTCGGTCGCGACCTTCGACATCTCCGGACCGGTGCCGGCCGACGAAACGCGCGCGCTTCCGCTGGAAAAGGCCGTGGGCGCGTACAAGCGCAGCAAGGTCATCGCCGAGAGGCTGGTCGTCGACCTTGCGCAAACTCACGGCCTTCCTGTGGTGGTCACCAACCCCTCGACTCCCATTGGGCCGCGCGACGTGCGCCCGACGCCGACCGGCCGCATCGTCGTCGAGGCCGCCGCCGGCCGTATGCCGGCTTTCGTCGACACCGGACTGAACTTCGTTCACGTCGACGACGTCGCCAACGGCCATATCGCTGCGCTGCACCGGGGGCGGGTCGGGGAGCGCTATATTCTCGGGGGCGAAAACCTGACTCTCCGTCAGGTGTTGACCGACATCGCGGAGATCGTCGGCCGCAAGCCCCCGCGCGTAAAACTGCCGCGGCTGGCGGTCTATCCGTTCGCGGTCGGCGCGGAACTGCTGGCGCGGCTCAGCGGTTCGGAGCCGTTTGCGACCGTCGACGGGCTGCGCATGAGCCGCCACTACATGCATTTCGACGACGGCAAGGCGCGGCGCGAATTGGGCTACACGTCGCGGCCCTACCGCGAGGCGCTGTCGGACGCCATCGACTGGTTCGCCAAGGCCGGATACCTGCCGCAAACCGTGCGGGCCCGCGCCGCGGCCTTGTAGCCGCCGCGAGCTGGCCCTACAGCGCAGCCTGCCGCCGCTCCCGCAGGAACTGGAAGAACTCCACGCCCTCGCGCAGCCGGCGCTTCATCATCTGCGGCGAGCGGATCATCTCGTTGAGGATGGCCGCGATCTTCGGGGCGCGGAAATAGAACGCCCGGTAGAACTCCTCGACCGAATTGAAGATTTCGCCGTGGCTCAGGTGCGGATAGTGCAGCGGCGCGATCTGAATGCCGTTGTCGTCCACGAGGTCCGCGTTGTTGGTGTCGAACCAGCCGTTCTCCTTGGCCTGCTTGTAGAGGAACGTGCCCGGATACGGCGCGGCGAGCGAAATCTGGATGGTGTGCGGATTGACCTCGGTCGCAAACCGGATCGTCTCCTGGATCGTCTCCTTGGTCTCGCCGGGAAGGCCCAGGATGAAGGTGCCGTGAATCTTGATGCCGAGCTCGTGGCAGTCCTTGGTGAACTTCCTGGCGACGTCGATCAGCATGCCCTTCTTGATGTTGTGCAGGATCTTCTGGTTGCCGCTCTCGTAGCCGACCACGAACAGCCGGCAGCCGTTGTCGGCCATCACTTCGAGCGTCTTGCGCGGCACGTTGCCCTTGGCGTTGCAGGCCCAGGTGATGCCGAGCTTGCCGATCTCACGCGCCAGCGCCTCGACGCGCGGCAGGTCGTCGGTGAGCGTATCGTCGTCGAAGAACACCTCCGCGACCTGCGGGAACGCCTGCTTGGCGTATTTCAACTCGTCGATGACGTGGCCGACGCTGCGCGTGCGGTAGATATGCCCGCCGACGGTCTGCGGCCACAGGCAGAAGGTGCAGCGCGATTTGCAGCCGCGGCCCGTATAAAACGACAGGTAGGGGTGGCGCAGATAGCCGATGAAGTAGTTCTCGATTTTCAGGTCGCGCTTGTAGACCGGCGAGACGAACGGCAGCTCGTCCATGTTGTGCAGCGGCGCGCGTTCCTCGTTGTGCACGATGCGCCCGTCGCGGCTGCGGTACGAGAGCCCCTTGATGGCGGCGAAGTCCCGGCCCTCCGCCACCTCCTTCACGGTGAAGTCGAACTCGTTGCGGGCGACGAAGTCGAGTTCCTCGCAGGCCTGCAGCGCACCGGCCGCGTCGACCGCCACCTTGGCGCCGATCATGCCGATCTTGAGGTTCGGATTGGCGTCCTTGAGCGCGCGCGCGGTCTTGACGTCGGAGGCAAACGACGGCGTGGAGGTGTGCAGCACCACCAGTTCGCGGTCCTTGGCGTGCGGCAGCACGTCGGCAAGACCGAGGCGGTGCGGCGGCGCATCGATCAGCTTGGAGCCGTCGACCAGCGCCGCCGGCTGCGCAAGCCAGGTCGGATACCAGAACGACTTGATCTCGCGGCGGTTCTGATACCGCGCGCCCGCGCCGCCGTCGAAGCCTTCGAACGACGGGGCCTGAAGGAACAAGCTCCGCATCATGGCGTCCGGGATCTCCCTTCCGAACTGATCTCGCCTTTCGGCGTAAGCCGGTATCGCCGTCCCTGCCAATCGACGTTGCGGGCGGCAAATCCGGCGACAAACACGGCGAAGGACAATAGATCACGCAGCGGAACCAGCCAATACGGCGGACGCGGCGACGCAAAGCTGCGCGAAACGGCGAAAAGCACGGCGGCACGGCAAAGCAGGGCCGCAACCGTCACCGCCGCCGCCGGCGCGCCGCCCCCGGCCGCGAGCGCCAGCAGCGCGAACGGCAGCGGATTGCTCACAATCCAGCCGGCATAACCCGCCGGATCGATGATGCGGATGGTGGACGCCCAGCGCACCTCGTGCCGCCACAATTGCCGGAACGACGTTTCGCCGCAGGTGTGGCCGACCGCGAACGGCGGCAGGGCCACCGTCTCCCCGCGCCGGCGCAGAGCCGCACCGATCTCGTAATCGTCCGCCAGCGTGTCCGCGACCGCCGCAAATCCGCCGAAGGCCGCAAGCGTCGACGCGCGCATCGCGATGGTCGAGCCAAAGCACGGCTGCGCCAGTCCGAGACGCAAGCCCGTCACCACGCCGGGCAGGAAGTGACCGTCGATCTGAAGCCGGGACAGGCTCGACCACAGCGAGTCCGTCTCGACGCCGTGGTACAGGCAGGTCACGGCGCCGTTTGCGCTTCGCTCCAGTTCGCCGACCACGCCGGCGAGATAGTCCGGCCGGACACGGATGTCGCTGTCGGCGATGACCACGATGGCGTTCCGGACCTGCCCGCTCATGTTGATCAGGTTTGCAACCTTGGGATTGGAGCCCGCCACGGTCCGGTCGGCGACAAGAGCGAGGTCGTGGCCGGGGAATTCAGTGCGCAGCCGCTCGACCGCGGCAACGGCGGGATCGTTCGGGTCGGCGACGCCGAACACGATCTGCACCGGTCCCGGATAGTCCTGGCGGCAGAACGAGGCGAGGTTGTCGTAGAGATCCGGCTCTTGCCCGTGCAGCGGCTTCAGGATCGTCACGGCTGCGCCGGACGGCCTCGGCGCGCGCGGACGCCGCGCAAAATCGGTCACAAGCCATGCCGCCGCGGCAAGATAAACGCAGCCCGCAACGGCCGCGCCCAGCAGCACGACAAGCGCGACATCCCCGATCATGGGCGCTCCGGCCCGCCGGTTTGCGATCGCGCCGCCGAGCGCCGGAAAAAGTTCCGACCCTCCATCGCCTGCCAGGCCAGCACGCCGGGAATGCCGATGACGAAGTCGGGGATGCGCTTGACCAGCGACAGCGCGACGGCGGCGTCCGGCGGAATGCCGTACATCGCGCACAGCACGATCAGTCCGCCCTCCTGCGCGCCCAGCGCGCCGGGTATGGCGAAGGCCGCGCCGCGCACCGCTTGCATCAGGCTTTCGATGATGAGCGCCTGCTCGATCGAAATCGCGTATCCCATGAAGTTGAGCACGATCCAGACTTCGACGACGCCGACGAACCAGTCCGCAAGATGCCAGAAGAAGCTTCGGACGAGGCCGATACGGTTGGCGTAGAAACGCTGGAGCTGCGCGAACAATTCGTCCACCGCCCCGAACACGCGCCATTCGCGGCCGCCCGCCAATGCGGTCAGCGCTTTCGTGATCAGACGATGGCCGTGCTCGCTCTGCGCGACGAAGAACGCGGCCAGCGCGGGAATTGCGATGCCGATCCCGATGCCCGCCGACCAGGCCACGATTTCGCTGCCGCCGTTGACGAGCAGCAACGTCAGCCCGATCAGGGCGAACGCAACCATCGTCGCGGCCTGCACCAATACGTCGACCATGACGCTGGCCGCGGCGACCGAGCCCCTGGTGCCGCGCAGAGCGAGGCAGCGCGCGCCGATGAAATCGCCGCCGATCTGGGCCAGCGGCAGGATCGCGTTGGTCGCCTCGCGGATGAACCGGATGCCCATCAGCGCCGGCAGCCGCGGCCGGATGTCCGCCGGAAACAGCAGCCACCATCCCGCGCCGGCGCCGGCCACGCCGGAAATGCGGATCAGGACCACGGCCGCGACCGCCCATCCCGAATCCAGGATCGCCTGCCCCACCAGGCCCGCGCCGGACCACAGCGTCAGCCCGATCAGGACCGCAACGCCCAGAGACCAGACGATCAGCGTAGCCAGCCGCGCGGTGGCCATATTCCGTCTCGACTTTGGCCGCGCGACGCGCGGCACGCCCGGCTCTGGATTATCGCGCTTGTCGGCTCGCTGGCAAACGCGCGCGGGCACGGCGGGCCGCCCGCGCGCCGGTCAGGCTGCTTCGTCCTTGAGCGCTGCGTCGATCAGACGGCGGCATTCGCTCAGTTCGTGCAAGGCGCTTTGCAGGCGCCGGACGTGTTCGCGCGTCATGGCGGGCTCGGCAGCCTGCGGCGCAGGCTGGCGGCCGGCCGGCTCGGCTTCAGTTTCGCGCGGTGGCGCCGCGGGCGACTTCAAAAGCCCGAACAGCGTGCGTGCGGCTTCGTCGGGCGGAAGCCGTTCGGGCTCCTGCTGCGGCCCGGGTTCGTCCTGCGGCGCGCCGACAGGCTGCACCGCCCCCGCCTGCCAGACCGTCTGGACGAACTTCGGTCCCTTGTCGCGCAGAATTCCCTGCACGCCGCGGATGGTATAGCCCTCGCCGTAAAGCAGATGGCGGATGCCGCGCAGCAGATCGACGTCGTCGGGCCGGTAGTAACGCCGGCCGCCGGCCCGCTTCATCGGCTTGATCTGCGGAAAGCGGCTCTCCCAGAACCTCAAGACATGCTGCGGAATGTCGAGTTCGTCCGCGACCTCGCTGATGGTGCGGAACGCGTCGGGCGATTTTTCCAAGGCGCCGTGCTCCCTCGAAAATATCGCGGCTCCGGCTCCCAGCCGGCAACGCGCCGCCGCCGATACACGCTGCTGGACTAGCCGCCCGAGCCGCCGCTCGAATTGATCCGCTGCTTGAGGATCGCCGACGGCTTGAACACCATCACCCGGCGCGGAGAAATCGGAACTTCCTTGCCGGTCTTGGGGTTGCGGCCGATACGCTGGCCCTTCTTGCGCACCACGAACGAACCGAACGACGACAGCTTCACCGTTTCGCCCCGTTCGAGGCAATCAGTGATCTCCTGCAGAACCAGTTCGACGAGCGCCGCCGACTCCGTGCGGGACAGGCCCACCTTCTGGTAGACCGCCTCACACAGGTCCGCTCGCGTTATGGTCTTTCCCGCCATCGCCAGCCCCAGTCACGGCGAGCATATCCCGCTGAATTTCTAACGATATTCACTTGAACCGGGGTGGTCAACCGGGCTTTCGCAGGCGCCATCGGCATTTTCGGCGCCCCAGGAGGGCCGGCTAAAGGCCGGAAAATCGCCGTTCGGGCGCCGCAGATGCGGCTCGCGGGCTTCCGTCCCGGCTTCTCACCAGCGCAGCAGGGCCGAGCCCCAGGTGAAGCCGCCGCCCATGGCTTCCAGCAGCACCAGGTCGCCCTTCTTGATCCGGCCGTCCTTGACCGCGGTGTTGAGCGCGAGCGGGATCGACGCCGCCGACGTGTTGCCGTGCTGGCTCACCGTCATCACGACCTTCTCCGGCGCGATGCCGAGCTTCTTTGCGGAGTCGTCGATGATGCGTTTGTTGGCCTGGTGCGGCACGAACCAGTCGATGTCGTTGGCGGTATAGCCGGTGGTGCGGAATGCGTCCTCGATCACGTCGGTGATCATGGCGACGGCGTGCTTGAACACGGCGCGGCCCTCCATGCGCAGGAAGCCCACGGTGCGCGTCGAGGACGGGCCGCCGTCGACATAGAGCTTGGACTTGTGGCGGCCGTCGGAGCGCAGATGCGTCGTGAGAATGCCGCGGTCGTCGCGCTCGCCCGGCTGCTGCTGGGCTTCGAGTACGACTGCGCCCGCGCCGTCGCCGAACAGCACGCAGGTGGTGCGGTCGGACCAGTCGAGTATGCGCGAGAAGGTCTCCGCTCCGATCACCAGCGCGCGCTTGTAGGTGCCGGTGCGCAAGAGGCCGTCGGCCGTCGCCAGAGCGAAGACGAAGCCCGAGCACACGGCCTGCAGGTCGAACGCCGCCCCGCGCGTGATGCCGAGGCCCGCCTGCACCGTGACCGCCGAGGCGGGAAACGTGTTGTCCGGGGTCGAGGTGGCCAGCACGATCAGGTCGATCGTCTGCGGGTCGACATGGGCGCTGGCGAGCGCCGCGCGGGCTGCATGGATGGCAAGGTCGGAGGTCAGTTCGCCTTCGGCCGCGACGTGCCGCTGGCGAATTCCCGTGCGCTGCACGATCCATTCGTCGGACGTATCGACGCTCGCGGCCAATTCCGCATTGCTGACCACCCGGGACGGCAGGTAGCTTCCGCAGCCCAGCACCACCGTTCTGAGCATGGTCACGAGGCCGCTCCGCCGACGGCGCGGGATGCGGCCGCTGTGCGCGTGTGCTGATGGATCGTCTCGCCGATCTTGGCGAGCAGTTCGTGGCGCACCATGTTGTATCCCATGTCGATCGCGGCCGCGTAACCTTCCGGATCGGCACCGCCGTGACTCTTGATGACGACGCCGTTCAATCCGAGGAAGACGCCGCCGTTCGATTTGTTCGGATCCATCTTGTTGCGCAGCATCCGGAACGCGGGCCGCGCCAGCAGATAGCCGAGTTTGGTGAGAATGCTCTGCGACAGCGCCATCCGCAGATAGTCGGCGAACTGCCGCGCGGTGCCTTCAGCCGTCTTGAGCGCGATGTTGCCGGCGAAGCCTTCCGTCACCACCACGTCGGCGGTGCCCTTGCCGATGTCGTCGCCCTCGACGAAGCCGACATAATTGACATGCGGCGGCGGGTCCTCGCGCAGCATGCGTCCGGCTTCCCGCACCGGTTCCAGACCCTTGACCTCCTCGACGCCGATGTTGAGCAGGCCCACGCTCGGCCGGTCGAGACCGAACAGCACGCGCGCCATCGCGCTGCCCATCACCGCCATGTTCACCAGATGCTCGGCATCGGTGCCGATCGAGGCGCCGAGATCGAGCACGATCGACTCGCCCTTCAGCGTCGGCCAGACCGCGGCGATGGCCGGGCGCTCGATGCCCGGCATGGTCCGCAGATTGAACTTGGCCATGGCCATCAGCGCGCCGGTGTTGCCGGCGGACACCGCGACGTCGGCCTCGCCTTTCTTGACCGCGTCGAGCGCGAGCCACATGGAGGATTTCCACCGGCCGTTGCGCAGCGCCTGGCTCGGCTTGTCGTCCATGCGGACGGCGACGTCGGTGTGGACGATCCGGGACGCGGCCTGAAGCCGGGGCGCGGCAGCGAGCAAGGGCTCGATCCGGGTGCGGTCGCCGAACAAGACGAACTCGGCATCGGGATGACGGGACAGCGCCAATTCGGCGCCGGGGACGACCACCGGCGGGCCGTGATCACCGCCCATGGCGTCGAGCGCGATGCGGACCTTCTGCGGCATGGGTCAACCTGGGCGGCGAGACATCGGTGACGCCGGGATCGGTCCTTCGCCAGCGGTGAGGTAACGATCGACAATAGCCGTTCGGCGGCGGGACACAACAGGGCGCAACGGCCCTGCGAAACCCACCCAAATGGGGGAAATCACTGGGGTTTTCCGCCGGCCTTGGGCTTCAAGGCGGCCAGAGCCGCGAACGGGTGGCCGGAGGGGTCGGAGGCGGCGGCCTGCACGGGGAGCGTGGCGCCGGCCTTCCGGGGATAGGGATCGATGCCGAGCATCAGATACTCGGTCGCGACCGCCCCGAGATCGACCGTGCCGTCCTGCAGGAGTTCCGGCGGCTCCTCGGCATCCAGCGGCCTGGCTCCGGGGCCCGTCGCGGTTTCGGCCGCCGGCGGCACGAACGCCAGATCGACAGCCTCGTCGATTTCGCTGCGCACCGGATCGAGGGTGACGACGCAGCTCTGGTCGACGGTCGCCGAAACCCGCCCGACGACGCGCAGTCCGTCGCGGCCGATGCGCGTGAGATCGAAGACCGCCTCAAGCCGCGGCAACGCCACCACGCCCGCGAGCTTCGCGACCGCCTCGCGCGTCGCGGCATCCGCGGCCAGTTCGACATGACGGCCGGTCTCCGCGACCTCCGCCACGGCGACCGTGACGCTCCACGGCCTTTCGGCCGGGTTCGTGTCGGTGGTCCGCGCGTTCATGGTGCAGGCATGCCTTCGGGTTCGCGCGCCGCCGCCGGATCGGGAAACGGGCTCCGGCCGGCGAGCAGATCGCTGGCGTCGGCGCCGGCAAGGCGGCCGGCCGCGTCCCGCATATAGGCTGCGAGCGCCCGCGCGCCAGCCGGCGGCTCGGAGGCGCCAAAGACGTTGCGGCCGACGGCTTCAAGCAGCGCCGGCATGTCGGCCCGGTCGAGCGCCGCGTCATAGACTTTGGAGCGGCCGTAATAGGCCTCCGCGACCTTGCGCATCTCTTTCGGCACGCCGAGGTCGCCGATGCCCATCTCGCGGAAGTTGTCGTCCATGTCGCGGCAGAAGCGGTCGAACAGCCGCTGGCCAACCTCGCCCACGCCGGGCTGGCCGGCACGCAGCCGCCGCATCAGCAGGGCCAGATGCAGCACCAGCATCTCGAACCGCCCGGTGACGGTGTCCGCCACGCCGTAACCACGATAGAATTCGGGGGATCGCGCCTGCGCCACGATCATGCCATACAGAGCGTCGATGCTGCGGTCCTGTGCGGGACGGCGAAACGGGAACGAAATCATAGGGTTCGCTGGCCTGCTTCGGCCTCGATCCGGCCGGGCGTTGCAAAATTCCGGCCCCTCGGGTACGCCCGCAAGCACGTGGGATGCAAGCGAAATGACGACTTCCGAGGGCAAATCGGGCACGGGCGGGGTCCGGCGGCCAGGGATTTCGGCGGCGTGGCTGCTCGCGGCCGCGTTGTGCATTCCGCTCGGCGCCTGCGGCGGCGACGGCCTCACGCAAGTCTATCAGCGCGGCTACGTCGTTGCGGACGGCGCGCTGGAACAGGTGCCGCTCGGGGCGACGCAGGAACAGGTCCTGATCGTTCTGGGCACGCCCTCCACCGTCGCGACCGTCAGCGGCGAGGCCTTCTACTACATTTCCCAGCGCGCCGAGCAGAAGCTCGCCTTCATGCCGCGCGAAGTGACCAATCAGCGTGTGGTCGCGGTGTATTTCGACAAGTCCCGCCGCGTCGAGCGGATCGCCAATTACGGCCTCAAGGACGGCAAGGTGTTCGACTTCGTGAGCCGCACCACGCCGACCAGCGGCTCCGAGCTGTCGTTCCTGAGCTACATCTTCGCGGTCGCAAAGCCGCTCGGGAGCTAACTCTCGCTGCATAGGAACGCAGCCGGACTGCGAGCCTGGATTGCTCTGTCCGAAAAATAAAAAGCCCCGCGGTTTCCCGCGGGGCTTCGTGTTTGAGAGTGCGTGCGCCGTTCAGTGCGCGAGCACGGCGAGCAACAGCAACGCCACGATGTTGGTGATCTTGATCATCGGGTTCACGGCCGGACCTGCGGTGTCCTTGTAGGGATCGCCGACGGTGTCGCCGGTCACCGCGGCCTTATGGGCGTCAGAGCCCTTGCCGCCGTAGTGGCCGTCCTCGATGTACTTCTTGGCGTTGTCCCACGCGCCGCCGCCGGACGTCATCGAGATCGCAACGAACAGGCCGGTCACGATCACGCCGAGCAACATCGCACCGACCGCCGAGAACGCCGCCGACTTGCCGGCCGCGCCGCCGCCCGCGACGAAGTAGATGATGAAGTAGACGACGATCGGCGAAAGCACCGGCAGCAGCGACGGAATAATCATTTCCTTGATCGCGGCCTTGGTCAGCAGGTCGACGGCCTTGCCGTAGTCCGGCTTGTCGGTGCCCTTCATGATGCCGGGCTTCTCGCGGAACTGGCGGCGGACCTCCTCGACGATGGCACTCGCCGCGCGGCCGACGGCCGTCATGCCCATCGCGCCGAACAGGTACGGCAGCAGGCCGCCGAACAGCAGGCCCGCGACGACGTACGGATTGTTGAGCGAGAAGTCGAGCGTGACGCCGGCGAAGTACTTGTAGGTGCCGGAGTTGGCGATAAAGAACTTCAGGTCCTCGTTGTAGGCCGCAAACAGCACCAGCGCGCCGAGGCCCGCCGAACCGATGGCGTAGCCCTTGGTCACCGCCTTGGTGGTGTTGCCGACCGCGTCGAGCGCGTCGGTCGACTTGCGGACCTCCTTCGGCAGGCCCGACATTTCGGCGATGCCGCCGGCGTTGTCGGTGACAGGGCCGAAGGCATCGAGCGCGACGATCATGCCGGCGAGCGCCAGCATGGTCGTGACCGCGACAGCGATGCCAAACAGGCCGGCAAGGCCGTAGCAGACCAGGATGCCGGCGATGATCACGATGGCGGGAAGCGCCGTCGACTCCATCGAGATCGCAAGGCCCTGGATGACGTTGGTGCCGTGGCCGGTGACGGACGAGGCCGCGATCGACTTCACCGGGCGATAGTCGGTGCCGGTGTAGTACTCGGTGATCCAGATGATCAGGCCGGTGACCACGAGGCCGACGACGCCGCACCAGTAGATCGTGGTGCTGGTGAAGGCGAGACCGCCGGTGGTCTTCAGCGGCGCGCCGAAGCCGAACAGCAGGTGGATCACGATCGCGATGCCGACGAGCGACAGGACAGCGGTCGCGATCAGGCCCTTGTAGAGCGCGCCCATGATCGACTGGCTGGCGCCGAGCTTGACGAAGAACGTGCCCGCGACCGAGGTGATGATGCAGACGCCGCCGATGGCGAGCGGCAGGATCATCATGTTGGCCAGTTGCGGCGTACCGGCGAAGAAGATCGCCGCCAGAACCATGGTGGCGACGGCCGTCACCGCGTAGGTCTCGAACAGGTCGGCCGCCATGCCGGCGCAGTCGCCGACGTTGTCGCCCACGTTGTCGGCGATGGTCGCGGGGTTGCGCGGATCGTCCTCCGGGATGCCGGCCTCGACCTTGCCGACGAGATCGCCGCCGACGTCGGCGCCCTTGGTAAAGATGCCGCCGCCGAGACGGGCGAAGATCGAGATCAGCGAGGCGCCGAAGCCGAGCGCCACCATCGCGTCGATCACCGTGCGCGAGTTCGGGGCAAGGCCCATCGAACCGGTCAGGATCCAGTAGTAAACCGCGACGCCGAGCAGGGCGAGGCCCGCGACGAACATGCCGGTGATGGCTCCGGCCTTGAAGGCGAGCTCAAGGCCGCCGGCGAGCGAACTGATCGCGGCCTGCGCCGTGCGCACGTTGGCGCGCACCGAGACGTTCATGCCGATAAAGCCGGCAGCGCCAGACAGCACCGCGCCGATCAGGAAGCCGATCGCGACCAGCCAGCCGAGCAGCCAGCCGACGATGAAGAAGATCACCACGCCGACGATGCCGATGGTGGTGTACTGGCGTTTCAGATAGGCCTGCGCGCCCTCGCGCACCGCGCCCGCGATCTCCTGCATCCTGGCGTTGCCGGGGTCGGCCTGCATGACCGACCAGATCGCCCAGATGCCGTAAACGATCGCGAGCAAACCGCAGGCGACGATCAATGCCAAGGCTGTCATGGAATCCTCAGTTTTCGTGGAATCGCGCCGCGAAGGCCCCCTAAGCGGCGGAAAGTGGCGCGGATATAGCCAAAGCACTCCCCTGGCGCAACGCCGGAAATGCCCAAAACCGGCGCGGATCGGGGGAAAACGCCCGGCGTTCAGACGGTCTGCGGCCGGTAGCGCAGGACATACCAGCCCAGCAGCGCAGCCGCCGCCAGCAGCGGGGGAATCATGAGCAGATTGAGCGCGACCCAGCCGAGCGTCGCCAGCACCATCCCGGAGGCGAACGAGCCCAGCGCCATGGTGCCGTAGATCAGGAAATCGTTGAACGCCTGCACCTTGTTGCGTTCCGCCGGCCGGTGGCAATCGGTGACCAGCGTGGTCGCCCCGATCAGGGCGAAGTTCCAGCCGATCCCGAGCAGCGCCAGCGCGACCCAGAAATGAAACACCGTGATGCCCGCGATGCCGATGAAGGCGCTGACCAGCATCAGCGCAAGCCCGACGGACATGATCCGGTAGACGCCGTAGCGCACGATCAGGTGACCGGTCACGAAGCTCGGCGCGAACATGCCCAGCACATGCCACTGGATGCCGAGCGCGGCGTCGGTGACCGACAGGCCGCAGCCGACCATGGCAAGCGGCGCCGACGTCATGATCAGGTTCATCAGAGCGTAGCTTGCGACGCCGCAGGCCACGGCCACGGCGAACTTCGGGTTGCGCACGATCTCGGACAGCGGACGCCCGCTGTCGCGCCGATCCTGCGGCGTGACCGGAATTCCCTTGAAGCGCGTCAGCACCAGCCCCGCGAGGGCTGCAAGCGCGGATTGCGCGACGAAAGTCGCCGCAAACAGATACGGCTGCCACAGATCCTTGGTGGCGATGACCACCGACGGCCCGATGACCGCGGCGATCACGCCGCCTGCGAGCACGTAGGAGATCACCTTGGGCTTGAACGCGTCGCTGGCGGCATCGGTGGCCGCGAACCGATAGGAATTGTGCGCGGCCGTGTAGATGCCGCAGCAGAACGTGCCGACCAGGAAGATCGCGAACGAGCCCTGGATGACCGCGGTGCAGGAGATCAGCCCGCCCACGATCCCGAACACCGACCCGGTCTGCAGCGAGAAGCGGCGGCCGAAGTGCTTGGCGAGATAGCCGAGCGGCAGCGTGCCGAACCAGATGCCCAGCACCATCATGGACACCGGCAGCGTCGCCAGCGCCTTGTCCGGCGCAAGCATCGAGCCGGTGATACCCGCGGTCGCGGCGACCACGCTGTTGTTGCCGCCGGCCAGCGCCTGCGCGATGGACAGCACCCAGGCGTTGCGTTTTGCCAGGCGGTCGTCTGCGACGATAGCTGTGCCTTCGGCGATGGCCGACATTCGCTAGTGTCCCGAACCCGAAGTTCGCACCATCGTGCAGCAGGCCCCATTTGCGAACTTCGGGTTCAAAAGGGACACTGGAATCATAATGTCACCGGTGCCGCTTTGATTCGGAAGTGCGCTACAGAGCAAACTGAGAACCCGGGCGAACTTCCGAATCGCGACACTGGCGTCCCGGCAGGGATTGACGCGCGACGCCCGTTCTAGCGGGTGCCGCGCGTCACAGCCATTGTGCCAAGCGCAGATCAGGGATGATTGCGTCCGAAGTCGTAGGCGCCGGGATGCCGGATCATCACGTCCCTCGCCTCGTCCGGCGAATGCGCGCCGATCTGCCCGAGCGCCGACTGCAACTCGTCGATGAACAGGTCGATGGCGTGGCCGGGACCTTCCGATCCGAGCGCGCCGAGGCTCCACAGGAACGCCTTGCCGGCGAGCACGCAGTTGGCGCCGAGTGCGAGCGCACGCGCGACGTCGGTGCCGCTGCGCACGCCGGAATCGAACAGCACCGTGGCCCTGCCGCCGACCGCCTTCGCCACCGCCGGAACGCAGTCGATGGGCGCGGGCAGCGCCTCGATCTGCCGGCCGCCGTGGTTGGAGACGAGAATGCCGTCGATGCCGAGCGACACCGCCCGCTCCGCGTCCGCCGGATGCAGGATGCCCTTCACGATCATCGGCTTTTTCCACTTGTCGCGATAGCGCGCGACCTCGTCCCACGAGAATGCGCCGCCCATCTCCTTGCGCGCGAAGCGGATGGTGTCGTTGAGACCCGCGTTCGGACCTGCATAGGGCTGGATGTTGGCAAAGCGCGGCTGGCCGTTCTGCATCATCGCCACCGCCCAGCCGGGGCACTTCACCATGCCCATGACCATGCGCCAGTCGGGCTTGAACGCGCCGCCGCCGCCGAGACCGACCTTGACCTCGCGCGAACGGATGGTGCGCACCGGCACGTCGAGGGTGAGCATCAGCACGTGGCAGCCCGCGGCATCCGCGCGGCGCACCAGATCGTAGCCGATGGCGTGGTCGTTCTTGGCAAACCGATAGAGCTGGAACCAGAACACGTCGGGCGCAATCGCGGCGATCTCCTCGATGGTCGCGCCGCCCGCGCAGCCGAGCGTATAGGGCACGCCGACGCGCTGGGCCGCAGCCGCGAACAGCTTGTCCGCGCCCGGCCACACCACGATGGGACTGCCCATGGGGGCGACGCCGATCGGCGCGGTGTATTTGCGGCCGAACAGCTCGACGCCGACCGGCGGCAGCTCCGGCATGACGCCGTAGCGCGGCACCATTTCGATGGCGTCGAGGGCGTCCCAGTTGCGGCGAATGCCGGTGTCGGCGCCCGCGCCGCCGTCGCCGTATTCGAAGGCGAAGTGCGGCAGCCTGCGCCTGGACCCGTGGCGCAGATCGTAGATGGTCGGATACCAGCGCTGATGTTTGAGAAAGTTCGGGCTGCGCTTGTGACCCGAAATCGCAGCCACCCTGGCCGTCATGTCGTGCATGGAAAGTTCCCCGATCTGCCGGAGGCAGTATAGCGCCTGCGCGGCGGTCAAAAATGGCTGTAGGAGGCTCGCGCGAAGGTCATCGTCCGGCCGTCGGCGGAGCGGAACCGCGTGCTTTTCCCAACAACGATCCGTCCAATTTCGGTGACCGCGACCCCGGCCCGCTTCGCGGCGGCACGGAACGATGCAACCTTGCGCGCCGGGATCGTGGCCAGGATCTCGAAGTCGTCGCCGCCGGTCAGGATCGGCTCGATCAGCGGCGGGGCGGCCTTGAGCGCCCGCCGGGCGGCTTTCGACAGCGGAACCAGGGTCGCGTCCACCTCCGCGCCGACGCCGGACGCGCGGCAGAGCTTGGCAAGATCGCCGGCGAGCCCGTCGGACACGTCCATGCCGCCGTTGGCGTGCCGGCGAAGCGCCTCGGCGAGCGCGTTGCGCGGTTGCGGCACCAGATAGCGCGTTTCCAGATGACGGCGCATCGCGGCGTCGAGCGTCCAGCGCCGCGCCAGCTTTTTGTCCATGCGCACACGCACGCCGAGCGCAGCGTCGCCGATGGTGCCGGTGACGAAGATGCGGTCGCCCGCGCGCGCGCCGCCGCGCCGGACCATCGTGCCCTTCGGCACCGTGCCGAAGGCCGCGACCGAGATCGTGACCGGTCCCGGGGTGTGCACGGTGTCGCCGCCGAACAGCGGGCAGCCGTAGCGCCTGGCGTCGGCACCGAGCCCGCGCGCAAAGCGCGAGAGCCAGCGGTCGTCGATCGGCGCGGGCAGCGCCAGCGTGAGCAGGAAGCCTGCCGGCCGCGCGCCCTTCGACGCCAGATCGGACAGGTTCACGCGCAGCGCCTTCTGCGCCACCGTCTCGGGCGGATCGTCGAGAAAGAAATGCACCCCGCCGACGATGCCGTCGGTCTTCAGCACCAGTTCGTGCCCCGGCGGGGGCGTCAGCACCGCCGCGTCGTCAACCAGCCCGAATGCGCCGGGATGCGTCGCCAGCGGCTTGAAGTGCCGCGCGATCAATCGATCTTCCGCCGATTGCGATGAAGCCATGTCGGGACAGCGCCGGGTTCTGTCCCGGCGTCATTAGCACAAATTCCGGCGGAGCATCCGCAGCCGTCGGCCTAATCGTCTTCGCAGACCGCGCCCACGATCTGGCAATTCTCGCCGCATTCCCGCAGTGCGATCCGCTGCGCCGCGGCCTTCGAGCTTCCCCAGCCGATGCCGTAGTGCTTGCGGGAGGCGGCATACGCTCCGCACGAGTCGAAGCGCACCACCACCTTGCAGTTCTTGTTGCCATGCTTGCGGCATTCGCGGAGCGCGGCCCTGCCCGCCTCGTCGCGGGTATCGTGGCCGGTCGAGTAGCCCCAGCCGATGTCGGCGGGGTTCTGTCCTTCCTGGTCGTCGACTGCGATTGCGCCGGCCGCGAAAGCCATCGCAGGCAGGCAGACCAGCGCCGCAGCAGCGGTCAGGCGAGATGAAATACGCATGCCAATCCCCATCGCAATGTTAGCCGCGGCTCCCACGGCCGCGCGAGGCCGATACTACAGGCTGCAAGGGCCGCAGTCCCGGTTCATACGGCCACTACGGCTATCGGCTGCCGCCCGGGCCGGCTGTGGGAAAAGTCACAGTGTCAGCGTGGCGCGCCGTCGAACTCCCCAGCCCGCAATTGCCGCGCCAGCTGGTCCAGCACCGCGTTGACCATGCCGGTCTCCTCGCCGTCGACGAAGGCGTGGGCGACGTCGACATATTCCGACACAACCACGCGCGCCGGCACGTCCGGCTTGCGGTCGAGCTCGTAGGCACCCGCGCGCAGGATCGCGCGCAGCACGGTCTCGATGCGCTTGAGCGGCCAGCCCTTGGACAAGGCGGCGTCGATCATCGGATCGAGCCGGCGCTGCTCGGCCACCACGCCGCCGACCACCTCGCGGAAATGCGCGGCCTCCGCCGGCAGGTATTCGTCGCCCTCGACCTCGCGGCCCATCCAGTGGCTTTCGAATTCGGCGAGCGCCTCGTTCAAGGGCTTTGCGGCAAGGTCCATCTGGTAGAGCGCCTGCACCGCGGCAAGCCGCGCCGCGCCCCGGCGGTTGGCGCGGCGACCGTCCGGCGGTGGGGCGGCTCTCGGCATGGCGCTGTGTCTTGGCGCTATTTCTTGGCGCGCGCGGTTCCGGCGCGCTGACGCTTGATCTGGATCAGCGCGAGCGTTGCGCGGGCGGCGTCGCCGCCCTTGTCGCCCTCGGTGATGCGGGCGCGCGCCCAGGCCTGCGGCTCGTTGTCCACGGTGAGGATTCCGTTACCGCAAGGCAGGCGCCGTTCGACCGAAAAATCCAGCAGCGCGCGCGCCGACTGCATCGCCACGATATCGAAGTGAAACGTCTCGCCCTGGATCACGCAGCCGAGCGCGACCACGCCGTCGTAGGGCCGCTTCTGCTTTTCCGCGGCATCGACCGCAATCGCGATCGCCGGCACGATCTCGAGCGAACCCGGCACCGTGACGATGTCCCAGGCCGCGCGCGCCTCGTCGAGCACCTTTGCGGCGCCCGCCAGCAAAGCATCGGCGATGTCGTTGTAGAAGCGCGCTTCCACCACCAGGATGCGCGCGCCCGGCGGCTGCTTTTCGGCTTTGGCAGGCTTTCGTTTCGGTGCGGCCATTGTTGTTCCTCTTCGGCCGCGTGGTAGCAGGCGCGCCGCTCCCGAACAAGCGTCGGCGCCGCAACGCTACTTCGTTTCCATCAGCCGCGCCGCATAGCGCGCCATCAGGTCGATCTCGATGTTCATGGCGTCGCCGGCTTTGGCCGCACCGAGCGTCGTGACGGCAAGCGTATGCGGGATGATGAGGACCGAGAACGAGTCGGCCGTCACCTCGTTGACGGTCAGCGAGACGCCGTCGAGAGCGACCGAGCCCTTGACCGCGACAAAGCGCATCAGTTCGTGCGGCGCGCGCAATGTCAGTTTCGCCATGCCGGTGAGGTCTTCGCGCCGTTCGAGCGTGACGATGCCGTCGGCGTGTCCGGCCACGATGTGGCCGCCCAGTTCGTCGCCGATCTTGAGCGCGCGTTCGAGGTTGAGCCGCCTGCCCGCGCGCCATTGCCCGGCCGTCGTCATACGCAGCGTTTCGGCCGCGGCGTCGACCGAAATCGCCGTGCGGTTGCGGTGCGCGCCGACCTCGACGACGGTCAGGCACACGCCGGAATGCGCGATCGAGGCGCCGATGGCGATGGAGTCCGCGGGATAGCCGCACGCGACCGTCAGCCGCCGCAGCCCTTCGGCGCGCGGTTCGACCGCGACCACCTCGCCCATATCGGTGACAATTCCCGTGAACATCCTCAGGCCCGCTCGTAGGTTTGAAGCGTATCCGCGCCGACAGCCTCCGTCGCCACCGGCTTGAGCCACGCCGCCTGCGTGAGCGCGGTCAGCGGCAGCCCCTCCAGCGCGCCGATCCCGCCCTCGATTGGGTTGGGCGCGCGGAACACCGCCGCTTCGTCGACCAGCCCGGCCTGAACGAACGAGGCCGCGACCGTGGGGCCGCCCTCGACCATCAGCCGCGTGATGCCGCGCTCCGCCAGCGCCTTCAACACGGCCGGAATATCGAGGCGCCCGTTGCGTTCGTCCACCCGCAGCACCTCGACGCCCTTGGCGCGGAGAATGTCCTCGGCCATGGCGGACGCATTGCGGCCGCCGACCACCCAGGTCGGCGTCTCGTGCGCTGTGCCGATCACGGCGGTCATCACGGGGACGCGCAGCCGCGCGTCGAGCACCACGCGCACCGGCGAGCGGCCGAGCATGCCCGGCAGGCGGCAGGTCAGATGCGGATCGTCGGACAGGATCGTGCCGATGCCGACGAGAATGGCGTCGCTCTCCGCGCGCATCCGGTGCACGCGGATGCGCGCCGCCTCGCCGGTGATGCCGACGGGCTTGCGTCCGGCCAGGCCCGCCTTGCCGTCGGACGACACCGCGAGCTTGAGCAGCACCTGCGGCCTGCCCTCGCGCATGCGCCGCACGTGGCCGGCGTGATCGTGCGCGGCCTCATCAGCGCCAAGTCCGGTCTCGACCGCGATGCCGCGCTCCCGCAGCATCGCGTAGCCCCGCCCGGCCACCTCCGGATTGGGGTCGTCGAGCGCCGAGACCACGCGCGCGATGCCGGCCTTGACGATGGCCTCGGCACAGGGCGGCGTCTTGCCGTGGTGCGAGCAGGGTTCGAGCGTGACGTACATCGTCGCCCCGCGCGCGGCGCGGCCCGCCCGGCGAAGCGCCTCGGTTTCGGCGTGCGGGCGGCCGCCTGGTTGCGTCCAGCCGCGCCCGAGAATGGTTCCGTCCTTCACGACGACGGCCCCGACCGCGGGGTTGGGCCAAGTGCGCCCGAGCCCGCGCCGGCCGAGCGACAGTGCAAGTTCCATATAGCGCCGGTCGAGCGCCGGGTCGTGACCGGCCGTCGCCGCTTCGGCGGTCATTTTCGCGCGCCGGCGGACGGCTTGGCCTCGTCGTCGCCGCTCAGTTCGGCAAGCGCCGCTTCGAAGTCCTTGGGCTCGCGGAAATTGCGATAGACCGAGGCGAAGCGCACATAGGCGACGTCGTCGATGCCGCGCAGGTGCTCCATCACCGTTTCGCCGATGGTCTCGGAGCTGACTTCGCTTTCGCCGAGGCTTTCCAGTTCGCGCACGATCTTGGAGACGACCTGCTCGATCCGCTCCGGCTCGACCGGGCGCTTGCGCAGCGCGATCGAGATCGAGCGCGCAAGCTTGTCGCGGTCGAACGGCACACGGCGGCCGTTGCGCTTGAGCACGGTCAGTTCGCGAAGCTGCACGCGCTCGAACGTCGTGAAGCGGAAGTTGCACGACAGGCAGACGCGCCGGCGCCGGATCGCGGCCGAATCCTCGGTCGGCCGGGAATCCTTCACCTGGGTGTCGAGCGAAGCGCAGTTCGGGCAGCGCATGGTCCCTCCCGGCTAGTCCGGATAGATTGGGAACCGGGAAATCAGCCGTTTCACCTTGTCGCGCACCGCCGCCTCGACCAGCGAGTCCTCCTCGGCGCCCTTCTGCGACAGCACGTCGAGCACCTCCACGATCAGGTCGCCGACCTGCTGGAACTCGGCGATACCGAAGCCCCGCGAGGTTCCCGCAGGGGTTCCAAGCCGGACCCCCGAGGTGATGGCGGGCTTTTCGGGATCGAACGGGATGCCGTTCTTGTTGCAGGTGATGTGGGCGCGCCCGAGCGCGGCCTCCGCGACCTTGCCAGTCAGGCGCTTGGGCCGCAGGTCGACCAGCATCAGGTGGGTGTCGGTGCCGCCGGAAACGATATCGAGCCCCTTGGATTTAAGGGTTTCGGCCAGGGCCTTGGCGTTTTCCGTCACCGACTTCGCGTAAGACTTGAAGGACGGCCGCAAGGCCTCTCCGAACGCAACGGCTTTCGCCGCGATTACGTGCATCAGCGGGCCGCCTTGCGTGCCGGGGAAGACCGCCGAGTTGATCTTCTTGGCCAGATCCTCGTCGTTGGTGAGGATGAAGCCGCCGCGCGGACCGCGCAGGGTCTTGTGCGTGGTCGAGGTGACCACATGGGCGTGCGGGAACGGGCTCGGATGCACCCCGCCCGCCACCAGGCCAGCGAAATGCGCCATGTCGACCATCAGCAGCGCGCCGACGCTGTCGGCGATGTCGCGGAAGCCCTTGAAGTCGATGATCCGGGGATAGGCCGAGCCGCCGGCCACGATCACTTTCGGCCGGTGCTCTTTCGCGAGCCGCGCCAGCTCCTCCATATCGATGCGCTGGTCGTCGCGGCGCACGCCGTAGGGCACCGCCTTGAACCACTTGCCCGACATGTTGACCGGCGAGCCATGGCTGAGATGCCCGCCCGCGGCGAGATTAAGCCCCAGGAACGTGTCGCCCGGCTGCATCAGCGCGAAGAATGCCGCAACGTTCGCGGACGCGCCCGAATGCGGCTGGACGTTGGCAAAGCCGGCGCCGAACAGCTTCTTCACACGGTCGATGGCGAGGTTCTCGGCTACGTCGACGTACTGGCAACCGCCATAGTAGCGCCGGCCCGGCAGGCCTTCGGCGTACTTGTTGGTCAGGACCGAGCCCTGCGCCTCCAGCACCGCCCGGCTGACGATGTTCTCGGACGCGATCAGTTCGATCTCGTCGCGCTGGCGGCCGAGTTCCTTGCGGATGGCCTCCGCGATTTCGGGGTCGGTGTCGGCGAGCGCGGAAGTGAACAGGGTTTCCGCGCCGGCTTTGGCGGAGGATTCAGTCGCGGTCATCGCAATCTCCAGGAACGGCCTTTCGCCTAGCATATCGGGCCATGGAGCGCCAATGGTGGGATGGCCTCAGGCCACAGCCCGCAATATCTTGATTTGACGGCGGTCCCGGAGGCGGAGCGGCCCGGTCCCATGCCCCGCTCAGCGGGGCTGCTCGCGGGCGAGCCGGGCCTTCAACTTCTGCAGCGCGAGCCGCTCAAGATCGGCCTGTGACGCGGTCGCGGGCCCCATCACCGTGACTTCGGTCGCGGTCTTGCTGTCGATGGCGGTGACCTTCACCGCCTTGCCGACGGAGGTGAACTCGAAATAGACCTCACGGCCCTGCCCCGTCATGGCTCAGGCCTCGACCACCACGTAGTCGTTCTCGACGCTGACCTTGAAGGTCTCGGCGACGTAAGGGCCTTCGATCAGCTTTGCGCCCTTCTCCACCGACACGCCGAAGCGGCGCGCCTTGACCTTCTCCGGGTCGCACCACGACTTGCCGGTGCGAATGTCGAACTCCCAGTTGTGCCATGGACAACGCACGATCTCGCCCTGACGGATGTATTCGTATTCGCCGGGTTCACCCGAGAGCACCAGGCCCGTCAGCAAACCCTTGGACAAATCGCCGCCGCGATGCGGACAGCGGTTGGCCAGCGCGAAATACTCCCCGCCGAGATTGAACACCACGATGGCGCGGCCGGAGGCTTCGACAAGCTTGCGGCCGCCGGGCGGAAGCTCGCTGACGGCTGCGACGACATGCTTCTTCGCCATCTAGGAATTGGCCATCAGAGCTTGTAGAGCGCCCGCGCGTTGTCGGCGTAGACCATACGCCGTTGCGCGATCGTGAGGCTCGGCGGGAGCGACGTGAACGGATCGTCGAAGTCCCAGTGGGGATAGTCGGACGAAAACATGATCCGGTCGAAACCGATCCACTCCATCACCTCGATCAGGTGATCGGGATTCTCGGTCTCCTCCATCGGCTGCGTCGTCACCCAGAAATTTTCGCGGATATATTCGGACGGCGCCTTCTTCAGGTGCGGCACCTCGTCCTTGAGCCGCTTCCAGTTCTTGTCGAGCCGCCAGCCGAGCGACGGCAGCCAGCCGAAGCCGCATTCGATCAGCACCACCTTGAGGCCGGGGAACCGCTCGAACACGCCTTCCATGATGAAGCTCGTCACCATGGCCTGCGCGCCGGTGGCATGCTCGGTCATCTCCTCGATGTAGAACGAAGGATGCCCCGAATTGGTTAGCGGCCATCCGCCGTAACCAAAGGCGTGGATGCCGACCGGCAGTCCGGCCTCGACCGCGGCCTCGTAGATCGGCCAGTAGCGCTTGCGTCCCGCCGCCTCCGCAGTCCGGCTCAGCAGGAACACCTGCTTGAATTCCTTGTTCGAGGCGCGCTTGCGAACTTCGGCGGCTGCGGCCACGCCGTCCTCGTAGGGCACGACGATCGAGGGCTTGAAGCGCGCGTCTCTGGCGTGCCACTGCGTGAACTGCACGTCGTTCGCGGCAGAGGCGAGCGCGGCCGAAAGCTCGCCGTTCTGGTCGCCGTTCCCGGTGGATTGTCCCAGCGGCGTCAAGATCGCGTGGTCGATGCCGTAGAAGTCCAGGTGCTGCTCGCGGCAAAAATCGACGTCGCTCCCGGGTGTTCCGCCGTTCGGCGGCCAGGCATCGCGGCGCGACGCCTGCGGCGCGATCTTCGGATAATTGTAGCCCTTGGCCTGCCCGTGCCGCTGACGGCTGCCGTAAGTCTGCAGATAACTCCACCACTGATTGGTGAGAAACGGCTTCATCTGCTCGTGGGTCAGCCGCGGATGGAAGTCGCAGTCGACGATCGAAAGCCTGGCTCCCTGTGCGCGCTCCTTCGACATGACTTCCATGTTCATCGCGCATCCTCCCTGAGCCGGGCATAGGTCGCGAGCGGGTTGTCGATCGCGATCTTGCGTCGCAGCGCCGGCGAAATCCCGGCCGGCATCGTGGCGTCGCCCTCGAACTGCCAATGCGGATAATCCGAGGCGTAGAGCAGTATATCATCGGAACGCAAATGTTCGATGGCCCGTTCCACGATATGTGGATCGTCGGGGGTATCAAGCGGTTGAATCGTCATGCGGAAATGATCGCGCACGATCTCGCCGGGAGAACGGTCGACCCAGGGCACCTCGGTCCGCAATCCTCGCCAGAACTTGTCGAAGCGCCACAAAAATGCCGACAGCCATGTCACCCCCGATTCGATCAGCACCACCTTCAGCTCGGGATGCTTGGCAAACACGCCCTCGGTGATCAGGCTTGCGACCTGGGACTGGAAGCCCTGCGATTGCGCCGCATAGTCCTCGATGTACCAGGTCGGCCATCCGAGCGCGGTCACGGGATTGCGATAGGCGGAGCCGGCGTGAATGCCGATCGGCAGACCATGGCGGATGGCGGCGGCGTAGATCGGCCAGTAATGACGGCGCCCGAGCGGCACTTCCTGCATGCAGAGCATCAGCACCTGGACGAAACGCCTGTCCCTGGCGCAACGCTCGATTTCGTCGACGGCGTACTCGACGTTCTGCATCGGCACGACGATCGAAGCGCGCAGCCGCGGATCGCGGTCGAGCCACTCCTTCGCGATCCAATCGTTGAGGGCGCAGCAAAACGCCCGCGCCATGTCCTCGCTGTAGACGAGTTGGACGCCGTACAGGCAGTTGAGGATCGCGGTCCCGGCCTGCCAGCGGCCGCAGACCTGGGCGGCCAGCTCCGTTGCGCCGGTCGCCGCAAATCCGTCCTTGCCGCGCCACTCCGGGCGCGACGTCAGCGGCGACTTGGTCGGATAGCTGATCGACTCCAGCGAAGCGATGCCGCGGGACACAATCGACTCCGCCCAGAAGGGCTCAAGGTAAGGTAGCAGCGCCTTGTTGTCCGGCACCGTCGGATGCACGTCGCAATCGATGGCACCCGGCTCGAGCGAAGGACCGGCCGGTTCTGGAGACGATATGGACATCGCGCAATGTTAGCCCGTCCGCCGGCATCGACGCCAGATGCGGGCGTCCATGGCAATTGCGCCGCTCCCGCACTACGTTCGCCGCACCCTTCCGAGCAGGAAAACACCGGCTGTCATGGAAATCGGCGTCTACACATTCGCGGAAACCACGCCCGACCCCGCGACCGGCGTCACCATCGCCGCCGGGCAGCGGTTTCGCGACCTCATTGAAGAAGTCGCGCTGGCCGATCAGGTGGGCCTCGACGTGTTCGGCATCGGCGAACATCACCGGCCGGACTTCATCGCCTCCGCGCCGCCGATCATCCTCGCCGCCGCCGCCGAGCGCACCAAGCGGATCAAGCTGACCAGCGCCGTCACCGTGCTCAGCTCCGACGATCCCGTTCGGGTGTATCAGCAGTTCGCCACGCTCGACCTGCTGTCGAGCGGCCGGGCCGAGATCATGGCCGGGCGCGGCTCGTTCATCGAGTCGTTCCCGCTGTTCGGCTACGACCTCGACGACTACGACACGCTGTTCGCGGAAAAGCTCGAACTGCTGCTGGAAATCCGCGAGAAGCAGAAAGTCACCTGGCAGGGCACGCACCGCCCGGCGCTCAAGGACCAGGGCATCTATCCGCGTGCGCGCGCTGAACTCCCGATCTGGGTCGCGGTCGGCGGCAGCGCGCCGTCGGCGGTGCGCGCCGGCCTGCACGGCCTGCCGATGGCGCTTGCGATCATCGGCGGCATGCCGGAGCGGTTCAAACCGTTCGTGGACCTCTACCGCCGCGCGGCCGACGAGGCCGGCCACGATCCGGCGGCGACCCCGGTCGGCATCAACACCCACGGCTATGTCGCCGACACCACGCTTCGCGCCGCCGACGAGTTCTTTCCGAGCTATGCCGCGCAGATGTCGCGCATCGGCCGCGAGCGCGGATGGCCGCCGACGACGCGCGAGCAGTTCGACGCCGGGCGCACGCCGCGCGGACACCTCATGATCGGCAGCCCGCAGGAGGTGATCGACAAGATCCTGTTCCAGCGCGAGGCGCTGGGGCATCGGCGCTATCTGATGCAGATGAGCGTCGGCACCATGCCGCACGCCCAGACCATGCGTTCGATCGAACTGTTCGGGAACGTGGTCGCGCCGGCCGTTCGCAAAGCGACGGCCGCGGACAATCAGCCGCGCTTGGTGGAGACCACCGGTCCCGCGCCGTCGCGGGCATAGATGTCGTCGCGAAACTGCACGACGCCGTCGGGCGTGGCCCAGGCCGTGACATAGACCCAGTAGAGCGGCACCGGACGCGATATCCGCGCGTCGAGCCGCTCGCCGCTTTTGATCGCGGCGTCGATCTCGGTGCGCGACCACTTCGGCGTCTCGACCAGAAGCCAGTTCACCAGTTCGCGCACGTTCTGCACCCGTACGCAGCCCGACGAGTGGAAGCGGAAGTCCTCGCCGAACAGGTTCTTCGACGGCGTGTCGTGCATGTATACGCCGTGCCTGCTCGGGAAGTTGATGCGGATCGAGCCGAGCGAGTTGTGGTCGCCCGGGTCCTGCTTGAACATGTAGTTGGTGGCTTCTTCCGAATACCAGTTGATCTGCGCGGGCGTCAGTTCGTTGCCCTTGGGATCGTAGATGCGGATCTTGTTGGTGGTCAGATAGTCCGGCTCTTCCTGCATCTTCGGGATCAGGTCCTTGCGGACGATCGATGCGGGCACGGTCCAGAACGGATTGAAGTTGACCTCGACGATCCGCGAGTTGATGTCGGGCGACGGCCGGTCCGGCTTGCCGACGACCGCGGTGTGGCGCGACACCGCCACGCCGTTCTCGATCGCCTCGATCTGCGCCGCCGGAATGTTGCAGACCACGAACCGGTTGCCGAGGTTGCCGCTCATGCTGCGAAGCCGTACGAGGTTGGTGCGCAACTGCGCGAGCCGCACCTGCGCCGGAACGTTCAGCGCCTTCAGCGTCTGCTCGCGCACCACGCCGTCCACGGTCAACCCGTGCCGCGCCTGGAAGCGCCGCACCGCCGCGTCGACGTAGGAATCGTAAATCTCGGAAACGCCCGCGCTGGCGTCGAGATCGCCCGACGCCGTCAGCCTCCGTCGCAGCAGCGCGATCCCCGGATTGCGGTTGCCGAGCCGCATGCGGTCGGCGCGCGGAACATCGGGCCAGCCGCCGCGGGCCACGATGCCGTCGAACGCCTGGATCGCCTGCTCGGTGTGCTGCACGGTCGCGGGCGACAGCGTTGGCAGCGAGGCCTTCGGCATGTGGATGGTGCGCGACGCGGCGTCGAAGCCCTGGCCGAAGTCGCTGCGCAGGTTCTGCTCGATCATCGACTGCAGCAGCGCATCCTGGGCATAAGCGCGCGCGGCGACGGCCGTGCCGGCAACGGCGGCTACGGTCTTGGCCATGCGGCGCAGGACCAGGCGGCGGTCAGGATTGTCGTGCTGCGGCATCGGGTCCCCGAATCCCCCGTGTTCGTACCCCTAAGTGGCCCCGATCGCAGGCGGGCCACAAGAGGCCGATGTTCACATCCGTGACACCGGGTATGCGGGCGTATTGGCGATTTTGTGGCCTTCCGCGGCGTCCCGTGACCCGTTCCAGCGGCGGCGGCTGCGGCAAAACGCACCGAGCCCCCGGCGGAGGAACGGCCGGGGGCCCGGATCGCGGCGATGGATGGTGGTGTGGGGGCCGCGAAACCCGATCAGAGGCGATAGAGGATCTGGTCGGTCCAGAAGCGCTCGAGCCGGTGCAGCGACTTGTTGAGGGTCGCAAACTCCTCGGCGTTGATGCCGCCGACCTGCTCCACCGTGCGCACGTGCTTCTGATAGAGCCCGTCGACGATGTCGCGGACCTCCTGGCCCTTGTCGGTGAGCTTGATGCGCACCGAGCGGCGGTCGACCCGCGAACGCTGATGATCGAGGAAGCCCATCTCGACGAGCTTCTTCAGATTGTAGGAGACGTTGGAGCCGAGGTAGTAGCCGCGCGTGCGCAGCTCGCCCGCGGTCAGCTCCTTGTCGCCGATGTTGTAGAGCAGCAGCGCCTGCACCGAGTTGATGTCGGAGCGGCCGCGGCGGTCGAACTCGTCCTTGATCACGTCCAGCAAGCGCCGATGCAGACGCTCGACCAGCGTCAAGGCATCAAGATAGAGCGGCCGGATGTGGTCGAACTTCGCCTGACGTTCGGCGGGCTCGACCGTTTTGACAACGGTCTTCATCATGACGCCTTCCCGTATGTTTTTGTCGCGTTTTCGACGGGCCCTGTTCCCCCGTCGGTGTACGGACCATAGGCGTAACCGTTGAACATCGGCTTAAATTGTAGAATGAAGATTAGGTTTAAACGTCGCCTAGAATTGCAGACAGTTGCTGGGTTCGGCGGCGGTCGCGACGGCATTCCAGGCGCAATGCGGTTGTCGGCACGCGAAGGTTCGCGCAACGCTGGTTCCGCTGCAATTCGTTAACCGTCGGCCCGGAGGCGCGTCAGCCGCGAACGAAACGGATCACGCCCGAGAAGTCCCGCCCGGCCTCCCCGCTCGCAACATAGGCCTCGTAAATTCGGGCGGCGTCGGCGCCGAGCGGCGTCGTTGCGCCGGCGGCCGCAGCCGCGTCCTGCGCCAGCTTGAGGTCCTTGAGCATCATCGCCGCGGTGAAGCCCGCCTGATAGTCGCGATTGGCGGGCGACGCCGGCACCAGGCCCGGCACCGGGCAATAGCTCGTCATCGACCAGCACTGGCCGGACGACTTCGACGCGATGTCGAACAGGCGCTGCGCATCGAGGCCGAGCTTCTCGGCCAGCACGAAGGCCTCAGACACCGCGATCATCGAAATGCCGAGGACCATGTTGTTGCAGATTTTCGCGGCCTGACCGTTCCCCGAACCGCCGGCGTGCACGATGGTCTTGCCCATCGCCCCGAACACCGGCTTGGCGCGCGCGAAGGCTGCGTCCGTGCCGCCGACCATGAAGGTCAGCGTGCCGGCCTGCGCGCCGCCGACGCCGCCGGACACCGGCGCATCCAGCATCGCATGCCCCCTGCCCTCGGCGGCCTTCGAAACGTCGCGCGCGGTCGCGACATCGATCGTCGAGCAGTCGATCAGCAACGCGCCGGGCGCAGCGGACGCAAGCACTCCGCCCGCGCCGAGATAAACCTCGCGCACCTGCTGGCCCGCCGGCAGCATGGTGACGACGATCTCAGCGCCCGCTGCCGCGCCCGCGACGTCGCCCGCGGCCGTGCCGCCCGCTGCTGCAAGCGCGTCGGCCTGCGCCTTGCTCACGTCGAAGCCCTGCACCGCATGTCCGGCCTTGAGCAGGTTCTTCGCCATCGGCAGGCCCATGTTGCCGAGCCCGATGAAGCCGATCGTGGCCATATTCATCCTCCCGCATATTTGCGGCCATTAAGCCCGAGACCCCCGCTGCGTGAAAGGGGCAAACGAAAATCCCGCCCGGCGCGGGCCGGACGGGATTGCTGGGCGGTATGTGTTTGCAGCTATTGCTGCTTGGCCACGCCCGCCGCCTTGGCAAGCTCGACCGCCTCGGGCGTTTCCTTGGCGATGCGGGCGTCGAATTGCGCGGGCGTGAGCGTCAGCGGCTCGACCGCCATTTTGCCGAGCCGTTCCTTGACCGGCGCGCTGGCGAGCGCCTTGACCACCTCGGCGTGGATTCTCTCGACCACCGGGCGCGGCGTCTGCTTGACCACCATGGCCCCGATCCAGAAGTCGAAGCCCGAGTTCGGGAAGCCCGCTTCGACCGTGGTCGGCACGTTGGGCAATCCGGCGGCGCGGCTGCTGCTGCTCACCGCGAGCGGAATGACCTTGCCCTCGGCGACGAGCGGAAGCGCCGGCGTGATCGGGCAGAAGTACACGTCCACGCGGCCCGCGATGACCTCGGTCAGCGCCTCGGGCGCGCCGCGGAACGGCACCAGCTGGCCGGTGAATCCCGCGGCCACGCGGAAGCGCTCCATGGTCAGATGCGGCGGCGAGCCGATGCCGGCGGCCGCGTAGTTGAGCGAGCCGGGCTTGGCCTTGGCGCGGTCGACCAGCTCCTTCAGCGTCTTGACGCCTTTCGACGGCGCGATCACCAGCACCAGCGGCACGTTGCCGAGCGGCGTGATGCCGGCGAAATCGCGTGGCGGGTCCCAGGGCATCGACTGGATCGCGGGCGTGGTGATGAACGAATTGGAGTGCACCAGGATGGTGTGGCCGTCCGGGTCCGCGGACTTGACCGCGCCGATGCCGATCGCGCCGCCGCCGCCGGGACGATTTTCCACAATGATATTCTGCCCCACCTGCTTCGACACCTGCTCGAACACGGCGCGGGGCACGAGGTCGGTGGCGCTGCCGGCCGAAAACGGCACGATGATGCGCACGGTCTTGGTCGGCCAGGCTGCGGCCTGGGCGGCGGCGGGTGCGCTCCAACCCGCCGTTGCAACTGCGACCGAACCCACTCCGAGTTTCAGAACTTCACGACGATTCATTCCCATCTCTCCATTCCACGGCGACTGGCCGTTCCAGATCATGAGGCCCCCAACCTCGGCGACGTTGACGCGCGACGAAAACTCCCATTGCGCTTGGCGCGGCGCAAGGCCGCGCGCCGTCGCAGGCGTTATCCCGGATGCTCGCGCGCCGACTGGATCGCCAGGAACAGATAAAACACGAGCAGCACCGCCTCGATCGCGACGACCGGCATCCGGCCGCCGTAGACCTGCGGAAAGATGATCTCGACCGCGGCCATCGACACGGTTGCGGTCAGCCACACCACCGCGCCCCATGGCGCCGCGAGCCACAGGCCCACCGCGGCGACCAGATCGATCACGGCGAAGAACACGGTCGCGGTCTGCCACGGCACGGTCTGGGCCTCGAAGCCGCCTTCGGGGCCCGTGAAGCCGCACACCACGGCCCAGTGATAGAGCCCCTTCGCCATCGACAGCACCGCCATCACCCGCAGGAACAGCAGCAGGTGGCCGGTCCAGCGCACCGTCTGCGCCGCCGGCTGTTCGGCCTGCACCGGATCGAGCGTGCGGGCGGGATCGGTCGCGTAAGGATCGCTCACGGCAGCACCAGATCGTCCGGGCCCAGCGCCGCGAAGTGCCGCGCGACGTCCGCGGGCGTCACATCGCCGAGCGTCGAAGGCTTCCAGCGCGGGGCGCCGTCCTTGTCCACGATCACCGCGCGCACTCCTTCGTAGAAGTCATGGCCGTGAATGATCCGGGACACTATGCGGAACTCGGTCTGCATGCACGCGCCGAATGTCATCTGCCGCCCGGCGCGGACCTGCGCAAGCGCAATCTTCAGGCTGGTCGGCGACTTGGTCCGGATGGTGGCTGCCGCGGCCTTGGCAAAATCCGCATCGGTGCCACCCTGCGAGGCTTCGCGATCGAGCGCCGCCAGGATCGTCTCGACGCTGTCGCCCGCGAACATCCGGTCGATCGCCGGGCGCTTCGCGGCAACCGGCGCTTCGCCGGGCGGCGCGGCGAAATCCGCAAGAACCGCATCGACCGGGTTTGATCCAGCCAACGCATCGGCAAGTTCGCCAAAGCGGCCCGACGCCACGCGATGGGTCGCAATCGTTGCGGCAACGGCGTCGTTCGCACCGAGGCGTTCGCCGGTCAGCGCGCAGTAAGCGCCGAGCTCGCCCGGAAGCCGCGGCAGCACATAGGTCGCGCCCACGTCCGGAAAGAAACCGATGCTCACCTCCGGCATGGCGAACACATAGCGGTCGCCCGCCACGCGATGCCTGCCGTGCACGGACAAACCCACGCCGCCGCCCATGCAGATGCCGTCGATCAGCGCAATGCAGGGCTTGGGATAGTGCTTGATGCGGACGTTGAGGATGTACTCCTCGCGCCAGAACGGCAGCATGTCGGCGTGGCGGCCGGCAATGCCGAGATCGTAGAGCGCGCGGATGTCGCCGCCGGCGCAGAACGCTCGGCCGCCAGCGCCGGTGACGACGATCCGCGTCACGGCGGGGTCGTGCTCCCATTCGTCGAGCTTGGCCGCAAGCAGCCGCACCATGTTCAGGGTCAGCGCGTTCAGCGCTTTCGGCCGGTTGAGCGTGACGAGGCCCGCCGCGCCGCGCCGCTCGAACAGGATTTCGGGTTCGCCGGTCAATTGAGCGCCCAGAAATATTCCAGCACCGCCAGCGTGCCGAGCACGCTGCGCACCATGTGCAGCCAGCCCCACTGCTGCACCAGTGCGCGGGTCTGGAAATTCGCGTCGTCGTCGGGCGTTTCCATGAGCTGGCGGTTGGTCGGCATGATGACGTAGAGCGTGAACGGCCAGTTGGCGAGGATCAGCGCCGCGCCGAGCAGCCAGCGCCAGTCGTAAGTGACGAAGAACGCCGCGATGCCGAAGAGGCCCGAGATGGCGGCCAGCGCCGACTGCATGATGAAGCCGCGCTTGTAGGCGAGCTTCCATTGCACGAGCAGCGCGCGGTCGTCGGTGAGCAACCGCGCCGGGTGTTCGGCGAAATTGATGTAAATCGCCGCGCCCGCGAACAACGCCGCTGTCAAAAGCGCGAGGTGGCCGGCCCACACGACAATTCTCCCAAGCCTTTGGTTCGCGAAGCCCGCTAGCGGCCGCTGCCCAAATCCGTACCGCTCAGGCCTTTGGTGCCACGGCTCTTGCTGGATTTGGAGCGGCTTCCGGTACCGGCCCTGCTGCCGCCTGTGCTGCCGGTGTTGCCCGCGCCCGAACGGCTGCTCGCAGATTTACCCTTGCCGGCCGCATCTGCGGACGAAACCGCCAGGACGCTAATCGTGCAGGCGAACGCGATCGCAAATGCCGCAACGGCAATTGCACTGGCGACGGACCTCATGGCTGACCCCCTTTGCGACGGTGGCGACGTCCGGATCGGGCCACCATCGCAAATGGGCAGCGTCACGGCAATTCGACGAAAAGCGCGGCCGGGCTAATTGCCGAGAAGATCGCGGCTGACGATCAGCCGCATGATCTCGTTGGTGCCTTCCAGGATCTGGTGCACGCGCACGTCACGCAGCACCCGCTCGATCGGATGATCGCGCAGGTAGCCGTAGCCGCCGTGCATCTGCAGGCAGCCGTTGACCACATCGAAGCCCGCGTCGGTGGCGTGGCGCTTGGCCATGGCGGCAAGCCGCGTTCCGCCGGGCTCGCCGTTGCCAACCGCAACGGCGGCGCGCCGCACCATCAGCCGCGCAGCCTCGATTTCGGTTGCATAGTCGGCGATGCGAAAGCGCAGCGCCTGGAAGTCGGACAGCCGCGAGCCGAATTGCTTGCGCTCGCGCATGTATTCGACGGTGCGGTCGAGGCAGAACTGCGCGCCGCCGATCGAGCAGGCCGCGATGTTGAGCCGTCCGCCGTCGAGCCCGGCCATGGCGATCTTGAAGCCGTCGCCCTCGTTGCCGATCAGGTTTTCCGCAGGCACGCGGCAGTTCTCGAAATTGACCATCGCGGTCGGCTGCGACTTCCAGCCGAGCTTCTTTTCCTGCGCGCCGAACGAAAGTCCCGGCGTGCCCTTCTCCACCGCGATGCAGGAGATGCCCTTCGGCCCCGCTCCGCCGGTGCGAACCATGCACACGTAAACGTCTGACACGCCGCCGCCGGAGATGAACGCCTTCGATCCGTTGAGCACGTAAAACTCGCGGTCGCGCACGGCGCGCGTCTTCAGGCTCGCGGCGTCGGAACCTGCGTCCGGCTCGGTCAGGCAATAGCTCGCGAAATGCTCCATGGTGCAGAGCTTCGGCAGGAACTTGCGCCGCTGCTCCGCGCCGCCATAGGCGTCGATCATCCAGGCGGCCATGTTGTGGATCGAGATATAGGCCGCGGTCGAGGTGCAGCCCTGCGCCAGCTCCTCGAAGATGACGGTGGCGTCGAGCCGCGTCAGGCCTGAGCCGCCGGCGTCGTCCTTCACATAGATGCCGCCGAAGCCGAGCGCCGCGGCGCCGCGCAGTTCCACAACCGGGAAAATCTCCTGCTCGTCCCAGTCGCGCGCCTTCGGCGCCATCGCCTCGCGGGCAAACTGGCGGGCCGTGGCCTGGAACGCGCGCTGGTCCTCGGTGAGATCGAAATCCATCTCTGCGGTCCACAGGCCTCGACGATCCGCCGGGCCATCTGTCGTGGGACGATTCTAGACGCTATAGATAGCCTGCCGGGTCAAGCCCGGCGATGACGAGAAGGCGAGCCTCCCATGGCCATCAAATTCGGTCGCCCGCTGGAATCCCGCGTCCGCGTCGTCCCCACCGAGGCAGGCGAACGTGCGGCGCAAGGCGACGCGCTCGACCTCACCATCCGCCCGCGCCGCAACCGCCGCGCCGACTGGGCGCGGCGCATGGTGCGCGAGAACGTTCTCACCACCGACGATCTGATCTGGCCGATGTTCGTCTCCGAGGGCAATCGCGCGCCGGTCGCCTCGATGCCGGGCGTGGAGCGGCTGCCGGTCGACGACATCGTGCGCGAGGCCGAGCGCGCCGCGAAGCTTGCGATCCCCTGCATCGCGCTGTTCCCCTATACCGATCCCGGCTTGCGCGACGAGAACGGCAGCGAGGCGCTGAACCCCGACAATCTCGTCTGCCGCGCCATCCGCGCCATCAAGAAGAACGTCCCCGAAGTGGGCGTGCTGTGCGACGTGGCGCTCGATCCCTACACCAGCCACGGTCACGACGGTTTGCTGCGCGACGGCGTGATCCTCAACGACGAAACCGTCGCGGTGCTGTTGCAGCAGGCGCTGGTGCAGGCCGAGGCCGGCTGCGACGTCATCGCGCCCTCCGACATGATGGACGGCCGCGTCGGCGCGATCCGCGACGGTCTCGACGACGCGGGCTTCGCCGACGTGTCGATCATGTCCTACACGGCGAAATACGCCTCGGCCTTCTACGGCCCGTTCCGCGACGCGGTCGGTTCGTCGGCGACGCTCACCGGCGACAAGCGCACCTACCAGATGGACCCGGGCAATTCCGACGAGGCGCTGCGCGAGGCCGAACTCGACATCGCCGAAGGCGCCGACATGATCATGGTCAAGCCCGGCCTGCCCTATCTCGACATCCTGCGCCGCATCAAGGACGCCTTCGGCATGCCGACCTTCGCCTACCAGGTGTCGGGCGAGTACGCGATGCTGATGGCGGCCGCCCGGAACGGCTGGCTCGACGGCGACAAGGCCATGATGGAGACGCTCATGGCGTTCAAGCGGGCCGGCGCCGACGGGGTGCTGACCTATTTCGCCCCGCGGGTGGCCGAGAAGCTCAAAAAGAGCTGATTTTCAGGCAGTTACGTGGCCCTTTAACCCTCGAATTCGCTGGCTGCCGCGCCGGGCGGTTTTAGGCTAGAATAAAATCATAGCCGCCGTTGTGGCGTTTGAAGGTGGCCATGGACGTCAAAGTCGACGCAGCCATGCGATGGGATGGCGTGGCGCCCACCAGGCCCGGACGGGTCCGGCGGTTCTTCGCCGGCTTGGTCGTCATCTTGTCGGTGCTGGCCGTGGTGGCTTCGGTCCTATGGTTCCTCCGCGCCTTCATCGTGCCGCCGACGATCTCCATCCCCGGTCCGATGACGCTTGCCGGAGCGCCGCCCGAGGCGCCCGCGGCAGCGACCGACGGGCGCGCCTCCGTGCCGGAGACCGCTTCGCAATCCGCCCAAGGTGCCGCACCGGACTCGTCACAGAGCTTGGCCGCATCCGCACCCGACGATTCAATGCCTCCGCCGCCGCTCCCGATGATGCAATCGCTCGCGCTGGCGCCGCCGATGCTGACGTTCAGCGCGCCGCCCGGCGCCGCCGTCCCGACACAGGAAGCGATCGAACCCGGCGTGCCGATTTCCGGCCCCATTCCGCTGCCGCCGCGCAGGCCGCGGGCGGCCGCAGCGCGCCAACCGGCGCCGGGTCCAGCCCAGGCTCCGGTGCCGCTCACGCCACCACGTCCGGCGCAATAGCGCGCGTTATTCCATCACGTCGCCGGTATCGACACGGACCGCCGCGATCCCCTCGGCCGAAAACGCCGCGAGGATTTCGTCCGCATGCGCGGCATCGCGCGTCTCGACAGTAACGTCGAGCCGCGCGCCCTTGGCAGGCACGTCGAGAAACAACCGCTTGTGATCGACCGCAAGGATGTTGGCGCCGCGCCGGCCGAGGATGGTCGCGATCTGTCCGAGCAGCCCGGGCCGGTCGGCGATGGTCAGGCGGAACGAGACAATTTGATTCTCACGCTCCAGCCCGCGCACCGTGATGGTGGCGAGCATGCGCGGATCGATGTTGCCGCCGCACAGCACGAGGCCGACCTTGCGGCGGGCGAACCGCCCGGGTTCCGCGAGCATGGCGGCGAGCCCCGCTGCACCCGCGCCCTCGGCCATGGTCTTCTGCAGGGTGAGGTAGGCATTGACCGCCCGCTCGATGTGGTCCTCGCCCACCAGCACGATGTCCGACACGAGGCTTCGCACGATCGGCAGCGTCAGCGTGCCGACGTTCTTGACTGCGATGCCTTCGGCGAGCGTCGCCCCGCCGAGCGGCCGATTGCCGCCGTGCACGGCGTTCCACATCGACGGATAGAGCGCGGCCTCGACGCCGACGATTTCGATGTCCGGTTTCATCGCCCTGGCCGCTGTCGCGATTCCTGAAATCAATCCGCCGCCGCCGATGGGCACGATCAGCAGTTCCAGGTCCGGGGCGTCTTCCAGCATTTCCAGCGCAATCGTGCCCTGGCCTGCGACGATGCGTGGATCGTCGTAGGGGTGAACCCAGATCAGGCCCTCCTCGCGCGCCACGGCTTCCGCGCGCGCCTGTGCTTCGCCGAGGCCCTCGCCTTCGAGCAGCACCCGCGCGCCATGCGCCTTGGTCGCCGCAACCTTCACGAACGGCGTCGTCACCGGCATGACCACGGTCGCCGGAATGCCGAGCCGAGCCGCATGGTAGGCCACCGCCTGGGCATGGTTGCCGGCCGACATGGCGATCACGCCGCGCGCGCGTTCTTCGGCCGTCAGCGAGGCGAGCTTGCAGCACGCGCCGCGCTCCTTGAACGAGTTGGTGACCTGGAGGTTCTCGTATTTGACGTGGACCTCGGCGCCGGTCAGCGCGCCGAGCCGGGGCGCGGGCAGCATCGGGGTGCGCAGCACGTGACCCGCGATGACACGGCGCGCAGCTTCGATATCGGCGAGCGTCAGGCCCAAGCTTAAGGCTCCTAGTGGAGTGGATTTGACATTCGCTAATGAGCTAGCCGCGAATTCCAAAAGCGAATGTCAAATCCAAACTCCACCAGAACCTTATACTTGCTAGTGGTCCTTTGATTCCAACATTCGCAAACGCGCCTGCCGAACAGGGATGCGAATGCTGGAATCGGACCACTAGCCGCCCGTCCATTCGACTTTCGCCATGGGCGTGAGCACGTCGCTGCGGCACGGGAACCACTTGAAACCGGGGCGATTCTTGTCCATCTGCTTGGGGACCGATAGAGGCTTTCGAATCATGGCCACGAGCGAGCCGAAGCGCATCGGGTTTTCCGTCGAGGTCAAACCGCACGCCTACGATCCGGCGGCGAACCCCGAACTGTTCGAGGGGGTTCTGGCGCGGCGGCTGGTGGCGTTCCTGATCGACTTCGTGATTCTGGCGGTTCCGGTCGCATTCGTTGCGACGTTCATTTTCGTGGTCGGCATCGTCACCTTCGGTTTTGGATTTCTGCTCTACGCGCTGCTCTGGCCCGGGATGGTGATCTGGGCCGTCGCCTATTACGGCCTGACGCTCGGCAGCCCGTCGTCGGCCACAATCGGCATGCGAATCATGGATCTCGAAATGCGCACCTGGTACGGCTCGCCGGCCTATTTCGTGCTGGGCGCGGTCCACGCCATCGTGTTCTGGATCACGATTTCGGCGCTGACGCCGCTGGTCCTGCTGGTGAGCCTGTTCAACGAGCGGCGGCGCTGCCTGCACGACATCCTGGTGGGCACGGTCGTGATCAACAACGAGGCACGGACTGCCGGTTTGCGGTCGGCCCGCCGCCCAGCCTAGTGGAGTGGATTTGACATTCGCTATTAAGCTCGCCGCGAAGTCGAGAAGCGAATGTCAAATCCGGACTCCACTAGGAACATATACTTGCTAGTGGTCTTTCGATTCCAACATTCGCAAACATGCTGCCGAAACGGGATGCGAATGTTAAAATCAGACCACTAGCCGGTTCCGCCGGCCACCCCTTTGAAGCGGCGGCGTTTCGGGGCAACATGGGCCTTCCGGCCGGCGGGCATGTCCGCCGGCATATTCGACGGCGGCCGTGACCCAGCATTCCCGCGACACTCCGCAGTTCTATCTGACCGCGCCCTCGCCGTGCCCGTACCTGCCCGGCAAGGAGGAGCGAAAGGTGTTCACGCACCTTGTGGGCGACCGGGCGCCGGGGCTGAACGACCTGCTCACCCACGGCGGCTTCCGGCGCAGCCAGTCGATCGCCTACCGCCCGGCCTGCGAGTCCTGCCGCGCCTGCGTGTCGGTGCGCGTGATCGCCGATGCCTTCCGCCCGACGCGCAGCATGCGGCGCGCGCGCGAGCGCAACGCCGACATCGTCGGCGAGATGCGCGCGCTGGTGCCGACGTCGGAGCAATACTCGGTGTTCCGCGCCTATCTCGACACCCGCCACCGCGACGGCGGCATGGCCGACATGACCGTGCTCGACTACGCCATGATGGTCGAGGACAGCCACGTGAAGACCCGTATGGTCGAATATCGCCGGCGCGGGCCCGACAGCTCGATCAACGGCCGCGGAGCCGGCGCGCTGCTCGCGGTCGCGCTGACCGACGTGCTCAACGACGGCCTGTCGATGGTCTATTCGTTCTTCGATCCGGACGCCGCCGACCGCTCGCTCGGCACATACATGATCCTCGACCACATCGAACGCGCCAAGCGCATGGGGCTGCCCTACGTCTATCTCGGCTATTGGGTCTCGGGCTCGCGCAAGATGGACTACAAGGGCCGCTTCCTGCCGCAGCAGCGCCTGATGCCGGACGGCTGGGTCAAGGTGGAAGCCTAGAGCGGTTTCGAGCGAAGTGGATACCGGTTCGCGTTAAGAAAACGCGTCAAAACAAAAAGCTAGAGCCCGGCTTTGATTCCATCAAAGCCGGAAAGGCTCTAGGTCGCGGCCTTCGCGTCCGCGCGCCGCTGCAACCAGACCGTCACCAGTCCGCGCTTCGGCGCGAACAGGAACGCCAGGGCAAACACGAAGGCCTGAAGCAGCACGATGCACGCGCCCGTCGCCGCATCGATGTGGAAGCTCACAATCGTTCCGAGCGCGCTGGAGCCGACCGCAACGGCGGTTGCAATGACCAGCATCCGCTCGAAGCTGTCGGTCAGCAGATAGGCCGTCGCGCCCGGCGCGACCAGCATGGCGATCACCAGGATGATGCCGACCGCTTTCAGCGAACCGACGATGGTGAGCGACAGCAGCACCAGCAACCCGTAATGCAGCATCCGCACCGGCAGGCCGATGGCGCGGGCATGATTGGGATCGAAGCAGTACAGCAGCAGATCGCGCCGCCGCAGCAGCACGATGGCCAGCGTGCCGCCGGCGACGATCGCGGTTTCGATCAGATCGCGCACGCTCACGCCCAGCACGTTGCCGAACAGAATATGCAGCAGATGCTGGTCGGTCTCGACCTTGGTGAAGATCACGAGGCCGAAGCCGAACATGCCGGAGAACACGATCCCCATGACCGTGTCCTCCTTCACCCGGCTGGTCTCCTTCAGGTAGCCCGTGAGCAGCGCGCAGGAGAGCCCGGCGGCAAACGCTCCGATCGCGAGCGGAATGCCGACGACATAGGCGATCACGATGCCGGGCAGCACCGCGTGCGAGATCGCGTCGCCCATCAGCGACCAGCCCTTGAGCACGAGATAGCAGGACAGCACCGCGCAGACCGCGCCCACCAACACCGACACCACCAGCGCCCGCTGCATGAACGGGTAGCTGAGCGGCACCGCGAACCAGTCGATCAGCGCCGTCATGTGCGGGCTCCCAGGGCCTCGATCCGCCGCCTTCGTGCCGCCAGCACGCCGTGCCTGGGCGCGAACAGATAGGCGGCGATGAACAGAAGCGTCTGCAGCGTGACGATCACGCCCCCGGTCGCGCCGTCGAGGAAGTAGCTGATGTAGGCGCCGGCGAAGCTGGTCCCCGCGCCGAATGCGACGCTGAGGACGATCAGCCGCCCGAAGCGGTCGGTGAGCAGGTACGCCGTCGCGCCCGGCGTCACCACCATCGCAATGACGAGGCAGGCGCCGACCGTCTGAAGCGCAGCGACCGTGCAGGCGGACAGGAGCGTGAAGAACAGGATTTTCAGCCAGTCCACGTTCAGGCCCATGCTGCGGGCGTGGTTTTCGTCGAAGAAGGTGACCATCAGGTCCTTCCACTTCAGCGAGAGAACCCCGAGCGTCACCGCGGCAATGATGGCGACCTGCACCACGTCCTCGTCGGAAATGGCGAGGATGTTGCCGAGCACGATGGTCTGCACGCTCACCGAGGTGGGCCAGATCGAGGCCATCACCAGGCCGAGGGCGAACAGTGCGGTGAACACCAGCCCGATCACCGCGTCCTCGCGCAGCCGCGAGCGCGCCTTGACGAAGGCCATGCCGCCGGCCGCGAGCAGGCCGGCGAAGAAGGCTCCGGCCGCGAACGGGACTCCAAGGATGTAGGCGCCGGCCACCCCCGGCACGATCGAGTGCGCCAGCGCGTCGCCCATCAGCGACCAGCCCTTGAGCATCAGATACGCCGACAGGAACGCACAGACCCCGCCGACCAGCGCGCTCACCCACATCGCCTTGAGCATGTAGCCGTATTCGAACGGCACGGCGAGTTCGGCGATCATGACGGCTTCTTGTCCGGCGGATTGTCCGCCGCCAGAGGCTGGCCCTTGCCTTCGCCGTAGAACACCAGCGGCCGCTCGTCGTCGGTGAGCACCGTGACGCCGCGGGGATCTTCGTCGTCGTGCAATTGCTCGCCGCCGAGATTGAAGCGGCGCAGCACGCCGCCGAAGGCGCGCTCCAGGTTGGCTTGCGTGAACACCTGCGCGGTCGGCCCCGCCGCCAGCACCTTGCGATTGATCAACACCACGCGGTCGCAGAAGTCCGGCACGCTGCCGAGGTTGTGGGTGGAGATCAGGATCAGGTGGCCGGTCGCCCGCAACTCGCGCAGCAGGGCGATGATCGCGGTTTCGGTTTTGACGTCGACGCCGGTGAACGGCTCGTCGAGCAGGATGATGCGGCCTTCCTGCGCGAGCGAGCGCGCCAGGAACACGCGCTTCTTCTGTCCGCCGCTCAGTTCGCCGATCTGGCGCTTGCGGAACTCGGTCATGCCGACGCGCTCCAGCGCCTGGTCGACCTTGTAGCGGTCGGCGCGCGAGGGCATGCGCAGGAAGTTCATGTGGCCGTAGCGGCCCATCATGGCCACGTCCTCGACCAGGACGGGGAAATTCCAGTCGATGTCCTCGCTCTGCGGCACGTAGGCGACGATGTTGCGGCTGATCGCCTCCGCAACCGGCAGGCCGCAGAGCCGCACCTCTCCGGCCGCCGGCCGCACGAAGCCCATGATGGCCTTGAACACCGTCGACTTGCCGCTGCCGTTGACGCCGACCAGCGCGCAGATCGTGCCGGGATCGAGTTCGAACGAGGCGTCCTGCACGGCGGTGAAGCCGTTGTTGTAGGTCACCGTCAGGTTGCGCAGCGATATGCTCGCACCCGGCGCCGCAACGGCGTCGGTTCCGGCCGGCGCGGGCTGGGGATGCAGGTTCATTTGCCGAAGCCCTTGGCGATGGTCTCGACCGTCACCTTGAGCAGGTCGAGATAGGTCGGCACCGGGCCGTTCGCGGCGCTGAGCGAGTCGACGTAGAGCACGCCGCCGTAGCGCGCGCCGGTCTCGCGCGCGACTTGTTTCGCCGCGCGGTCGGAGATCGTGCTTTCGCTGAACACCACCGGAATCTTGTTCTTGCGCACCAGGTCGATCACGCGGCGCACCTGCTTCGGCGTGCCCTGCTCGTCGGCGTTGATCGGCCAGAGATAGGCCTCGCGCATGTTGTAATCGCGCGCCAGATAGCTGAACGCGCCTTCGCTCGTGACCAGCCAGCGCTGGTTCTGCGGGATCGTCGACAGCCGCTTGCGCAACGGCTCGTCGAGCGCCTTGATCTGCGCTGCGTACTCGGCGGCGTTCTTGTCATAGGTGGCGGCATTGGCCGGGTCATGTTTAACCAGCGCCTTGCGGATGTTCTCGACATAGATCAATGCGCTCGTCGGCGACATCCAGGCGTGCGGGTTGGGCTTGCCGCTGTAGGGACCCTCGGCGATCCCCATCGGCGCAACGCCGTCGGACACCACGACGCTCGGCACGTTCTTGACGTTCTCGAAGAACTTCTCGAACCAGCGTTCGAGGTTGAACCCGTTCCACAGCACGAGATCGGCGGCCTGCGCGCGCACCACGTCGAGCGGCGTCGGCTGGTAGTCGTGGATCTCGGCGCCGGCCCGGGTGATCGATTCCACGACCGCGGCCGACCCCGCGACGTTCTGCGCGATGTCCTGAATGACGGTGAACGTCGTCACCACGCGGAACGGCTTCTTGGTCTGCGCGTGACCTTCGGCGCTCCACAGCGCGCCCGCGGCTGCGAGCGCCAATGCCGCCAGCAAGGCCCGCGCGCGCCCGCCCCTGGTATTGCTCCTGCCCATTCCGGACTCCTGCTTGCCGTCCACAACAAAAGAATTGCAAATGCAAATCATTCGCAACACAATCTAACGGTTTCGGCTTAAATGTCAAAGGGCTCCGAAAGTTGGGGCGGGGGTGCAGATGCGTAGCGGTTTTCGATGGGTACTGGCGGGGGCGACTTTGCTGGCCCCGGTTCTCGGCAACGGCGCCGTTGCGGCCGATCTCGGGCGACGAACAATGCCCACCAAGGCGGCTGCCGCGCCCGCCGCCCTGCCCACATGGGGCCTGTGCCGCAAGCCCGCCGGCGCCGACGAGCCCGACAAGTTCCCCAACGTGCCGGGCGGCGACATCTTCGGCTTCACCAGCCCGACTGACGTCGGCAGCCCCGGCGATTGCGGCCTCGCCTTCGAATACTCCGGCCGCGAGGGCAAGGCCGACGGCCGCTACTGGGCCGGCACGCTCAAGACCCAGTTCAGTGCGACGATTGCCGAGAACGTTGCGGTCGCGCTGTCGCCGTTCGTCAGCCATCACCGCATCCGCAACGTGACCGGCCTCGACGATCTGGAGCGTACGCGGTTCGACGGCATCTCCGGCGAGGTGAGCTGGCGATTCCTCGAACGCAGCGCGGCCAATCGCGTGGCCGCGACATTTTCCATGGAGCCGCGCTGGGCGCGCGTCGACGGCACATCGGGCGCCGGCGTTACCGCCTATGCGGTCGAATTCAAGCTGTTCGTCGACACCGTTCTGGTGCCGGACCGCCTCTACGCTGCGCTCAATCTGAACTACGCACCCGCGACCCAGAAGGCCGACAACGATCCGGCCGCCGGATGGGTGCGGTCGTCGAGCACCAACGTGTCGGGCGCCCTCGCCTATCAGATCAACGACCGCTGGTTTGTCGGCGCCGAGGCCCGCTACCTCGCGGCGTTCGAAGGCTCGGCGCTGGATCGCAATGTCGGCGAGGCGCTTTTCTTCGGCCCGACAATGATGGTCAAGCTCTCCGAAAATGCAGCCTTCAATGTCGTGTGGACGCCGCAGATTTGGGGGCGCGCCGCCGGCGTGGACCGGCGGCTCGATCTCGACAATTTCGAGCGCCACCAGTTCCGGGCCAAGCTCTCGCTCGGTTTCTGAGAGCTACTTGCCTTCGCCGTTGCCGTTCTTGCCGTTGCTCTCCGGCTTGCGGCCGAACTTGTTGTTGGTGAGGAACCGGTCCGGCCGCACCCGGCCGGCGTCCGAACGGTTGCCGCGCCATGCGGCCAGTTCCTTCAGCGACAGCGTGAACGAGCGGCCCGCGCTGTCGATCCAGGTCAGCCCCTCCGCACCCTTGAAGGTCGCGACGTCGCTCAAGCCTCCGTCCTTGTGGCGCTGCAGCCGCACGCCGCGCCCGCGCACCATTTCCGGCACCTGATCGAGCGGGAAGATCACAAGCTTGCGGTTCTCGCCGACGGCGGCCGCGAGTTCGCCCTCGACCGGCGCCACCGCGCGCGCCTCGTCCGGCGGCTTGACGTTGAGCACCTGCTTGCCCTTGCGCGTGTTGGCAAGGCACTCGTCTTCGGGAACGACAAATCCGCGGCCGCTCGCGCTCGCGACGATGAACTTGCGGCCGCCCTGGTAGCGGAACACCGACACGAGGGCGCCGTCCTGCTCGATGTCCGCATAGAGCCGCACCGGCTCGCCGTGGCCGCGCCCGCCGGGAAGCTTGGAGGCGTCGATGGTGTAGAAGCGCCCGTTGGTCGCGAACGCCAGAATTTTGGACGTGGTCTCGGCCGGGAATGCGAACTTCAGCCCGTCGTCGGCCTTGAAGGCCACACCCGACAAGTCCGCCTGGTGCCCGCGCAGCGCGCGGATCCAGCCCTTCTCCGAGACCACGACGGTGATCGGCTCGCGCACCACCATGGCTTCTTCGATCGCGGCCTCGTCGTGCTCGGGGGCTTCGGCGAACTCGGTGCGGCGCTTGCCGAGCGGCGTCTTCTTGCCGAAGGCGTCGCGCACCTCGCGGACCTGGCCCGCGACCGTTTTCCACTGCTCCTTCTCCGAGCGGATCAGCTTTTCGAGTTCGGCCTTCTCCTCGCGCAGTTCTTTGTTCTCGCGCTTGATCTCCATCTCTTCGAGCTTGCGCAGGTTGCGCAGCCGCATGTTGAGGATGGCGTCGGCCTGAACGTCGGTGAGCTTGAAGGTCTTCATCAGGACGGGCTTGGGCTCGTCCTCGTTGCGGATGATCTTGATGACCTTGTCGAGGTTCAGATACGCGACCAGCAGGCCGCCCAGCACTTCCAGGCGATGGTCGATCTGCGCGAGGCGGTGCTTGGAGCGCCGCACCAGCACGTCGCGGCGGTGATCGAGCCATTCGCGCAGCACTTCGGCGAGGTCCATGACCTTGGGGACCTTGCCCTTCGACAGCACGTTCATGTTGAGCGGGATGCGGCTCTCAAGCTCGGTCAGCTTGAACAGCGACTCCATCAAGAGGCCCGCGTCCACCGTGCGCGCGCGCGGCTCGATCACGATCCGCACGTCTTCCGCGGACTCGTCGCGGAACTCGGCGACCAGCGGCAGCTTCTTGGCGTTGAACAGCTCCGCCATCTTCTCGATCAGGCGGGTCTTCTGCACCAGCCATGGAATCTCGGTCACCACGATCTGGTATGTGCCGCGGCCGCCCTCCTCCACCTCCCAGCGCGCGCGCACGCGGAACGAGCCGCGGCCGGTGGCATAGGCCTCGGCGATCGCGGCCGGCGGATCGACGATCACGCCGCCGGTCGGAAAATCCGGTCCGTGAACGTATTTCAGCAGCGTCTTGGCGCGCGCGTTGGGATTGTCGATCAGGAACAGCGCCGCGTCGCAAAGCTCGGCGGCGTTGTGCGGCGGGATCGCGGTCGCCATGCCGACGGCGATGCCCTGCGAACCGTTGGCGAGCAGGTTCGGAAACGCCGCCGGCAGAACCACCGGCTCCTCGGACTGGCCGTCGTAGTTCGGGCGGAAGTCGACCGCGTTCTCGTCGATGCCGTCGAGCAGAAGGCGCGCGACCTCGGTCATGCGCGCTTCGGTGTAGCGGTAGGCCGCCGGGTTATCGCCGTCGATGTTGCCGAAGTTGCCCTGGCCGTCGATCAACGGATAGCGCGAGGCGAAGTCCTGCGCGAGGCGTACAAGCGCGTCGTAGATCGCCTGATCGCCGTGCGGATGGAAGTTGCCCATTACGTCGCCGACGATCTTGGCGGACTTCTTGAACGCCGCGCCCGGATCGAGCCGCAGGAGCCGCATCCCGTAGAGAATGCGCCGGTGCACGGGCTTGAGCCCGTCGCGCGCGTCCGGCAGCGCGCGGTGCATGATCGTGGACAGCGCATAGGCGAGATAGCGCTCTTCCAGCGCCTCGCGCAGCGCGATCTCCTGGACGTCCGACGGTTCGGGGGGAATCAGCCGCTTGCCCATGCCCGGATCGGTACTGCGGCCGATCCGGCCGAACAAGGGGAGATTCGCCGGCCGGGAACCCCGGACCGGCCGACTTTCAGTCCGCCGCGCTCATGCCGACGCGGACGATCGACTTCACGTCGGTATACATGCGCACCATCGGATGCAGGACGCGGTGCATCCGGTTCTTGTGCAGCAGCAGGTCGTGCAACGCGAGGTAATCGATGGGGAATTATATACGAAACTAGACAGCGCTCCTAATTCGGCTTTTTTCTCTTGGGCTTAGCCGACTTCACGATCTTCTTGTCTGCCGCCCTGAAAATGGCCCTCGCGATGTGCTCTGGCGATGCCGGAATCCGCTCCATCTTGTTCTTGATTGGGCGCCCCCTAGGGGCATTCGGCTTTTCCGCCATGTGTGCCTCTATACGCTCCCGCTGTGGGGAAGTGACTTGATGTAGCTTTCCATGAAAGCCCAATCCGGCTGGCCGCTAGCCGCCGCCGGAAGGCGAATAATGGACTGCTTCATTCGGTCAAGATGCCACTTTCTTCCGTAGTTGAACCGATACTTTGAGGTGGTCCCACTTCCTGAGACAGGCGGTTAAGGTGGATTCGCCGATGCGAAGGATAATCCACCATGAGGACGCGGAGACGGTTTTCCGGGGAGTTCAAAGCCAAGGTCGCGCTTGAGGCGATCC
>VGEP01000017.1 GCA_016869215.1 Alphaproteobacteria bacterium
GCGCTCCCGGCCGTTGCCGCGCCGAGACATCGATCTTTGGGCGTGGCCTGCGGCGCGAAGGATTTCGGGACGGGCTGGACCGGCGTCCGCGCCAATTCGTTGCGCAGCGCCGAATGGGTGCTGTGCGGCTGCATCGACTGGAGCACGAACGTGCTTCGCTTGCCGTTTTGCGCGTGAGCTTCGGTGGCCGCCATCAGCAGCACCGCGGCCAGCAACGCGCCGCCGGGAATCCGGCGCCGCCAACGCCCCGATGCGCGGCGCCTTGCGTTCGTGGCACCGGCCGCCATTGCGGACCGGCATTCCGGAGTTTGGCGCGCCCGCGGCATGGTCGCCCTCCCTCGATCCCCAACCGTTGCTCGCGTCCCATCCCCCGATGGGACGTCGCTGGCCTCCTCCCAATCCACATCCGCCGCTTGGATTAACCATTCTTGCCCGCGCCGCCCCCTTCCGGGCAAGGCTTTGCAGAGCCGTCCGTTAACCTAAATGCCGAGATGGTTAACGCCGGCCGGGCGCATCGAATCCGCTCCCGTCAGAGGGCACTACCTTCCTCAACCTTCTGGACCTATATTCCGGGGTGCCGGCGCAAGCCGGCTATGGCGATAAACGTGCGTCGGAATAAACCTTTCGGACCCGGGGGCAGTACCCGGCGCCTCCACCCGAGCCCAGAACCAGCCTGAGATGGGGCTGGGTTCCGGCGGGGGCGAAATAGGATCGACGAGGGCGTAAAGGACGTGCTTTTGCCCGTTGTGGCTCCGTCGTTATCGGGCCAAATCATAGTTGCCAACGACAACTATGCTCCGGTTGCTCAGGCCGCGTAATGCGGTTTGAAAGACCGATCCAAGTCCTGACGGGTTAAGCTCCGTCAGGCGGGGTCCGGAGGCACCTGGCAACAGAAGCCTCCACTTTATCTTCCCGCTCCTCTCCTTTCCTTCCGGCGTCACGCGGCGCGCCGGCGCCCGGCGATTGTCCGTTCACATTCTCCGGCGGCCCGCTACTCTGCGCGCCCAACGGGAGGACGCCACCATGACAACAGGCGCGAGAACGCCGTGAGCCTGCGCGCGCGCATCCACAGTCCGCAGGACGTGGCCGCCGGATTGCTGTTCGTGGCCATCGGCATTGCCACCGTCGTCGCCGCGCTCGACTACCCGATGGGCACGGTGCGCCGCTTCGGGCCCGGCTATTTCCCGGTCCTGCTCGGCGTCCTGCTCGCGCTGCTCGGCGCAGCCGTCGCGATCAAGGGAATTGCCGTGCGGATCGAAGACGCCGAGCCGATCGGCCCCTGGGCGCTGCGCCCGCTGATCCTGATCGCAGCAGCCGTGATCGCGTTCGCGCTGCTGGTGCGGCCGCTCGGGCTTACCGTCGCCACCGTTGCGCTGGTCGTGATCAGTTCGCTGGCCGGCGGACGCTTCAGCCTGAAGCGGGTGATCGCGCTATCGGTCGCGCTGGTCGCGCTGTCGGCCGCGATCTTCATCTTTACGCTCGGATTGCCCTTCAATCTCTGGCCCGCCCTATGGAACTGATCGGCAATCTCGCGCTCGGCTTCGGCGTCGCGCTGTCGCCGATGACGCTGCTGTATTGCTTGATCGGCGTCACCGCCGGCACGCTCATCGGCGTGCTGCCCGGCATCGGCCCGATCGCAACCGTCGGCATGCTTCTGCCGATCACGTTCCACCTGCCGCCGGTCCAGGCGATCATCATGCTCGCCGGCATCTACTACGGCGCGATGTACGGCGGCTCGACCACGGCGATCCTGCTCAAGCTGCCGGGGACCGCCGCTTCCGCGGTCGCCTGCATCGAAGGCTATCCGATGGCGCAACAGGGGCGCGCCGGGCCCGCGCTGGTGATGACCACGCTCGCGTCGTTCTTCGGCGCCTGCGTCGCCATTATCATTGTCGGCGCGTTCGCGCCGCCACTGGCGCAATTCGCGCTGGAGTTCGGCTCGCCCGAATTCTTCTCCCTGATGCTGGTCGGCCTGATCGCGGCGGCCGTGCTGGCGCACGGCTCGCTGCTCAAAGGCCTGGCGATGGCGGTGCTGGGCCTGATCCTGGGAATGGTCGGCCAGGACGTCAGCACCGGCTTTCCGCGTTTCACCTTCGGCCTCGGCGAATTGTACGAAGGCGTGAAGTTCGTGATCGTCGTGGTCGGCCTGTTCGGGCTGGCCGAGATCGTCCACAACATCGGCCTTGGCGACAAGCGCGAGATCTACGCCAAGAAGGTGCCGCTGCGCGAGCTGATCCCGTTGCGGCGCGATCTGCGCGTCTCGTTCTGGCCGATGGTGCGCGGCACCGGCATCGGCGCGGTGATCGGCATCCTGCCGGGCGCGGGGCCTGCAATCAGCGCATTTGCGTCCTACGCCGTCGAGAAGCGCATCGCCAAGGACCCGTCGGAATTCGGCAAGGGCTCGATGGCGGGACTGGTCGCGCCCGAGGCCGCCAACAATTCAACCGCGCAGACTGCGTTCATTCCGACGCTGACGCTCGGCGTGCCGGGCGACGCCACCACGGCGATCATTCTCGGCGCCATGCTGATCCACGGCATCGTGCCGGGCCCGAAGATCGTCACCGAGGCGCCGGAACTGTTCTGGGGCCTGATCGCAAGCTTCTGGATCGGCAACCTGATGCTGCTGGTGCTCAACCTGCCGTTCATCGGGCTGTGGGTACGGCTCTTGAGCATTCCCTACCAGATCCTGTTCCCGAGCATCCTGCTGTTCGTCTGCATCGGCGTGTTCAGCCTCAACAACGAACCTGCCGACGTGATCATGGCGGCGGCGTTCGGGATCATCGGCTACGTCTTTCTCAAACTGGGATGCGAAGCCGCACCCCTGCTGCTGGGATTGATTCTGGGGCCGATGGTGGAGGAAAATCTCCGCCGCTCGCTCCAGTTGTCGCGGGGCGACCCGATGATTTTCCTGACGCGGCCGATCAGCCTGACTTTTTTGATCGCCGGAGTGTTTCTGATCTTGCTGGTGGTCGTTCCGGCGCTTCGCAAGCCAAGGAAGGACCCGACCATTGCCGCAGGCTCGAAGGAGTCCTGACGGAAACGCAACCAAGCGGCGTCCAATGAAGGCGCTGTCGTCAACCAGGGGAGGCTCGACGTCCATGACCAACCGCTCCAATTGGGCCATGCTGGCCGCTGCCGCCGTCGCAGGCTGGCTCGCCGCCGGAAGCGCTTCGGCCTATCCGACCAAGCCGATCACATTGATCGTCCCCTTCCCGCCCGGCGGATCGACCGACATCGTCGGCCGCATCATTGCCGAGGGCTTGAGCAAGGAACTCGGCCAGTCGGTGGTGGTCGACAACCGCGGCGGCGCGGGCGGCACGGTCGGCACCACGGCGGTCGCGAAGGCCGCGCCGGACGGCTACACGCTCGGCATCGGCTCGACCAGCAGCCACGCCGTCGGTCCCGCGACGCTTCCGAAGGTCGCCTACAACGCGGTCAAGGACTTCGCCCCGATCAGCCTCGTCGGCGAGACCCCGTATGTGCTCGCGGTCAGCCCGAAAGTCACGGCCAAGACGGTCGCCGAATTGATCGCGCTCGCCAAATCGAAGCCCGGACAGTTGAACTACGGCTCAGCCGGCGCGGGCAGCACCACGCATCTGGCGGGCGCCATGTTCGCGGCCGCCGCCGGCCTGAAGATGGAGCACATCGCCTACAAGGGTAACGGACCCGCGACCAAGGCGCTGATGAGCGGCGAGGTCGAACTGCTGATGGGCAGCATGCCGGCGGTCTTAAGCCAGATCAAAGGCGGCACGATCCGCGCGCTCGCCGTCGGCACCGTGAAGCGGTCGCCCGCCCTGCCCGACGTTCCGACTATGCGGGAGGCGGGCGTTGCGGGCTATGAAGCCTCGCTGTGGCTCGGTCTGGTCGCGCCGGCCGGCGTTCCCCAGGCCGTCGTGACCCGCCTCAATCAGGCGGTCCACAAGGTGGTCAGCGATCCGGAGGTGGCCAAGCGCCTGCAGGCCACGGGCACGGAACCGCGGATCAACACCCCGGCCGAGTTCGCCAAGCAGGTGCAGGACGATCTCGCCAAATACACCAAGATCGCGAAGGACATCGGCGCCGGCGGAAGCTGAGGCCGGGACTTCGCTGCCGGGGCGCGCCGCATCCCAAACCGGGACGCGCGGCGCGCCTCCGGCGGCTTCTGTGCATGCCTTGCGTTCGAGGGGGGATGCGGCTGGCATTGGCGGACCGGCCGCCCCACATTATGGGTTGATTCGAACGGTCGGCCCCTCGATGGCTACAAGCGACCCATGCCCGTAGACCACATCCGCTACGACATTCTGGCCCAGGAAGCCCTGCGCGGATTGGTGCGCCATGTGCTCACCGACGCCGCCAAGGAAGGCCTGCCGGGCGACCACCATTTCTTCGTCACTTTCGATACGCGCGCGGCCGGCGTGAAACTGTCGCCGCGCCTGCTGGAGCAGTACCCGGAGGAAATGACGGTCGTTCTTCAACACCAGTTCTGGGACCTGAAAGTCACCGACGAAGCCTTCGAAGTGGGCCTGTCGTTCGGCGGCGTGGCCGAGCGGCTCTACGTGCCGTTTTCCGCGGTCAAAAGCTTCGTCGACCCGTCGGTAAAATTCGCGCTGCAATTCGAGACCCTGGTGGAAGGCAAGCCGGCCGCAACCGAGGCCGCCGCCGAGACGCAGGACAAGGACAAGCCGGCCGACGAGGTTTCGCCCGCCGCCCGCAAGCCCGCGCGCCGCGATCCGGCCCGTCAGAGCCTCGCCCGCACCAGCGTGCCCAGCACGCCGCTGCCGGCGTCCGCGCCTGCCGCGGGCGGCAACACCGAACCGCCGACGCCGCCCGAAGGCGCGCCGGGCGGCGCCCAAGGCGGCGCCGAAGTGGTCCGCCTCGACCGCTTCCGGAAAAAATGATGGCCCGCGCCCGCAGCAACGGGCGCGGCGCACCGCGCAAGAGCACGGGCAAGGACGCGCGCACAGCCACGCGCACCGAGACCGACACCTTCGGCCCCATCGCAGTGCCCGCCGACCGCTATTGGGGCGCGCAAACCCAGCGCTCGATCGAGAATTTCCGCATCGGCACCGAGCGCATGCCGCGCCCGCTGATCCGCGCACTCGGCATCGTCAAGCGCGCCGCAGCCGAGAGCAACCACGCGCTGAAGCTGATCGACGCGCGCCGCACGCGCGCCATCGTGCGCGCCGCGCAGGAAGTCGTCGATGGCCGGCTCGACGATCACTTCCCGCTGGTGGTCTGGCAGACCGGGTCGGGCACCCAGACCAACATGAACGTCAACGAGACGATCGCCAACCGCGCCAACGAACTGCTCGGCGGCAAGCTCGGCGCGAAATCGCCGGTGCATCCGAACGACCATGTCAACATGAGCCAGTCGTCCAACGACTGCTTCCCGACCGCGATGCACATCGCCGCAGCGGAAGAGATCGCGCTGCGGCTCGGTCCCGCGCTGGCGCATCTGCAGAGCGCGCTGCAAGCGAAGTCGAAGGCGTTCGCGCGCATCGTCAAGATCGGCCGCACGCACACGCAGGATGCGACGCCGCTGACGCTGGGCCAGGAATTCTCCGGCTATACCGCGCAGGTGGAGAGCGGCATCGTGCGCAATCGCATGGCGCTGAAAGCTCTCTATCCGCTGGCGCAGGGCGGCACCGCGGTCGGCACCGGCATCAACGCCCATCCGCGCTTTGCCAAACTGTTTGCAAAGCGCGTCGCAGCGATCGCCCGGCTTCCGTTCGCGAGCGCCCCGAACAAGTTCGAGGCGCTGGCCTCGCACGGCGCTTACGCCTTCGCGCATGGCGCATTGGCCGCGCTCGCGACCGACCTGTTCAAGATCGCCAACGACATCCGCCTGCTCGGTTCGGGGCCGCGCTCGGGCCTCGGCGAACTGATCCTGCCGGAGAACGAGCCGGGCTCCTCGATCATGCCGGGCAAGGTCAATCCGACGCAGGCCGAAGCGCTGACCATGGTGTGCTGTCAGGTGTTCGGCAATCACACCGCCATCACGGCCGGCGCAAGCCAGGGCCATTTTGAGCTGAACGTGTACAAGCCGCTGCTCGCGCATTGCATGCTGCAGTCGATCCGGCTGCTCGCCGACGCCGCGCGCTCGTTCGCCGACCATTGCGTCGCGGGCATCCGCGCCGACGAGGCGCGCATTCGCGAACTGACCGAACGCTCGCTGATGCTGGTGACCGCGCTCGCGCCGCGCATCGGCTACGACAAGGCCGCGGCCATCGCCAAAGCCGCGCACAAGAACGGCACGACATTGCGCGAGGAAGCCGTGCGCCTCGGCCACGTCACCGCGGCGGAGTTCGACCGGCTGGTCCGGCCGGAGCGGATGACGAATCCGGGGTGAGGACAGAGGGCGTAGACCTACAAGGTCGTGAAATCCGGTGTTCGCTCCCGTCACTTGTCCGCGCTGTGCGGCGGACAGTTTTCATGACCCGTAGACAACCGAGACGATGAACGCCGCGCAATCATTCACGGGTCGAATGTCACCATCACCTTTCTTGGTGGGCCGTCGAACGGACTGACGATTTCTCCGATGAAGCCACGTTTGAGGCAGTTTTCTACGATGGAGTCGGCATAAGGAGCCTGCACGGCGGCTTCGGTGATCCGGCCCCTGTTGCCATCGACGACGACGCTCATCCTGACGGCTCCACGTTTTGGCATCTGAAGCAACTGAAAGCAGTTTTTGGCCTTCGTCTCGCCGCGCCGCAGAGCAATTTCGAATTGTGCAACCACATCGCTGTTCAGATTTTTCATCCATGCACGGTCCCATGCGGCCGAAGCAGGGACGGTACCGACAATCACAACCGTCCATAACGTCAGACAAAATTTCCGATTCATTATGCGTCTCCCCAATTGCTCGGACGGCTCGCTCGCAAGCTATCCGAACCAAGCACCGAAGCAAGTTCTCGGGTGCGGTTTGGGATGCACTGCGTCACTAGCCGCCACACGACTGCGAGGGGCTGCCGAGCATGCAAAAACACCACCGCTGCGCACGCGGCGCACGGGCGGTCTGTTCGGGTTTGCCCCGCTCCACCCGAGCGCCACGCCGCAATCTCTTGCGTCAGTCGTGCACAAATTCTGTCAATCGCGCTTGTAAACGGCGATGAACTGGTTGTCGGTTTTTGGCCGGTATTTGACGTCGAAGTGAGCTTTCGCCGGAACAAGATTGCAGGTGCTGCCCGGCGTCTGCATGCGGTCGATATCGTAGGTCCGCCAGGCGCTGCCTTTTGTCATGTCCACATCGAGCTCGAATTTCAGATCGGGCGAGGACTTGGAACCTTCCGCGTATTTCCAGCAGAATGCATATTGGAAGTCCGGCTTCATATTCACCACCTTCCATTCGCCCGAACCCCAGCGATAGCGGAAATTCACCGCCCGATTGGTTTCGTTGTGAAGGCAGGCACATCCATGGGTATTCCGATTGTCCGCGCCCTTGCTCGGGGCCGGCTGCGGCGGCCGGGCCTTCGCGCAGACGTTTGGACAGTGGCCGCCCGTTCTGCAACCGCTGCAATCGATGAGCGAAGCCAGACGAAAGTGTGCATTCCCGTTCTCGGCACGAACTGTCTGAACCATGTCCATCGCCGAAGCATCTTTCATGGTCATGGCGAACGCCGCGGTCAGCGCGCATCCGAGCACGACCGCGGCAATCGTCAACCCGATACGATGATTCATCGTGTCTCTCCCTTTCTGAACGAATCGATTCGTCATGCAGCGCACGTGAATCACGCGCGCCGTCGAAGCGCCGGACGAGAAAGGCGGCCGGTTCACGAAGGTTGAGGCCTGCCGATGGCACACGAGCCTTTGGAAATCTGAATAGATGGCGCGCTCGGCTACATCGCCATCTTCAACGCGGAATATGAGCCAGCCTAATCCTCTTTTCGATTGCGGCAAAGACGATGTCGGCACCCTTCGATCTCGGAACGAAACAGTCCGGAGCCTCCGCGGCACGTGCGATTTGAGTCAAAAGCCGAATTCAAAAATGGGCGGCCGAGCGCCGGCAGCGAACACAGGCGGCCGATGCCGGCCGCGCCCGCAGCCAATCGCGGCAGACAGCGGCTTTTCCCCAGCGTCGGCAGGCGCCCCGGCCGCCACGCCGGTGCCACGCTCTCGGCGCAATTGTCGCGGACATTGCGGACTTACCGCCGCTTGCACCAACGAATTCGGTTTCCTCGAGGTCGGGTCATGGCTGAGATCGTCAACTTGCGGCTCGCCCGCAAGCGCGCCGAACGCGGCAAGGCCGACGCGCAGGCCGCCGAGAACCGGGCCGTCCACGGCGTTCCGAAGCGGACGCGCGAGCGCTCCGAAGCGGAACGCGCCAGTACCGAACGAAAGCTCGATCAGCATCGCATCGAACCGGGGGATCGCGAATGAAATCGCCGGTCATCAAGCGCTCGATCATCGTTGCAGGCCACAAGACCAGCGTCAGCCTGGAGGACGCGTTCTGGAAGGCGCTCAAGGAGATTGCCGGCGACCGTCACGTGACGCTGTCCGATCTGGTGTCGTCGATCGACACCGGCCGCCAGCAGGGCAACCTGTCGTCCGCGATCCGGCTGTTCGTGCTCGATCACTACCGCTCGCACGCACGGCCCGAACGCGACGCCGCCGTGCCGCACGAGGCGATGGCGAACCGTCCGGCGACGTCAGTTCTGCGCGCCGATTAGGCCGGGCGGTCGGATCGTGCTGTCGGACCGGGTTCCCGGTCTCGCGGGAATGCTGACCGGCGGCGGCAGCGGCGGCGCCAAATCGCTTGGTTGGATGATCGGAAGCTGAGGCGCCTCGGTTCGCGGCATTGGCTGCGGCGGTACGCTCCGCTCACGCTCCAATCTTTCGCGCTCTTGACGTTCGATGGCGTCGATCTGCTTTGCCTGCTGCTCGACCGCGCGCATGGTGAGCCAGTTGGCAAGCGCGCCGGTATCCACCGTGCGCTGCGGCGCAGGCAGCGCACCCCTGAGCGTGACCTGCACCTCCGGCCGCACCGCTCCGGACAGCGCGGTCTGTCCGGTGAGCGTGATCAGCGCTTCGACCGTGCCGGCCGCAAGATCGACGCTGCCGGTGGCTTTGATATCCGCCGCCGCCTGCGCCGAAATGTCGGTGAAGCGCGCCAGCCCCGCCGCGATGCCGATCGAAGCTACCGCGCGCGTGACGGTGAGCGTGCCGCTTTCCAGCATTCCGGCGGCGAACGCGCTGGCGCGGCGGCTGTCCATGGGAATGCCGAGTTCGGCGGCGCGCACCGCAGCCTCGAACACCGCCGGATTGAGGCCCGCGAACCGCCCGCCTTCGAGCATCACCTTGCCGTTGCCCGACAGAGATCCAATAAAGGCCGCGGGGCTGCGGCCCGATCCGGCGAGCTCGGCCTGCAATTGAAGTTTTCCCGCGACCGGCGGCGCATCCGCTGCCGCGAACAGGGCCGCGGCCTCGACATCCTTCAGCGCGATCCGCGCGCGCGCCGAAAGCCCGCCCGTTTCGTTGGTCAATACGATCCGGCCTTCGACCCGGCCCTTACCCAGCGTGCCGCCGATATCCTCGAAGGCGATGCCGGAGCGGCCGATGCGGGCCACGCCCTGCAACGATTCCGCAAACGCGCCGCCCGCGAGCGCCGCGCGCCGCGCCTTGAACGCGATCTGGCCCGCGACCTCCGACGCCGCGGACGCGAACGGCTCCTGCGGCCAGCGCGCCGCATCGCCGCCGCGCGGCGCGGGCATCCCGGCCGCGGCCGCGATCATCGCCGGCAGATCGAGCGTCTCCGCATCGATAGCGCCGTCGACGCGCGGCGAGTCGCCGAATTGCGCCGCGAACCGTCCGCTCACCTTGTGGCTGCCGATCGTCCCGGCGAAGCGGTCGATGGCGACGGTCGCCGGTCCGACGGCGGGCATCCGCGCCACGCCCTCGCCTTCGGCGTCGATCAGCCCGGCGTTGAGCCGGCCGTCGAAGCGCAGGTCCTTGCCGGGCACGCCGTTCGCGGTCAGCACCAGGCGTCCCGGACGTTTGGTGGGCGCGGGCACGCGTTCGAGGCCCAATGCAGCGAGCAGCGCGCCGCCGTCGTCGGCCTCGAACTGCCCGCCGAAGCGCAACTCCGCGTCGCCTAGCGCCGCAAGGTCGGCGGCGGCGAAGGCGCCCGACTTGCCGGCGGCGCTGGCCAGGAGATTCACCCGCAATGCCCCGATGCGCCCGGTGAGATCGAGCCGCGCATGGGCCGCACCCGACTGCGCGCGCTCGCGGCTCAACACCGCGCGCAGTTTGGCACCGCCCTGCGCGCCCGACAGGCGGCGCAGCGGCGCGGCGAGCGGCGTCGCGAAGCGCTCGGCAAGCGACAGCACGCCGTTCAATTGCCGCGCGTCGAGATCGACCGTGATGTTGTCCTCGGCGCGGAACTCGCCGCCGATGCGGCCGCGCGCCTCGACGCTTGCGCTGCCGAGATCGGCAATCGCGACCCGCTCGATGGCGATCCCCTCGGCGTCGAATTTCAGGCGCGCGTTCAGGCTCTGCGCGTCGAAACCGGCGATGCGCGCGCGCCCGATGTCGATTGCGATCGCGGCTTCGCCTGGCCGCTGCAGCCCAAGCCCCACGAGCGACGACTGGCCGAAGTCCAGCACCGCGTCGAGATCGAGCTCGGCCGCCTTCAATTCGGCGTCGAGCCGCGCCGGACGGTTGCCCGCGGGCCATGAATAGCCGGCGCGGCCCTCGACCGCGCCGCGGCCGAAATCGGTGTGCAGCCGTTCAACGGCGATGCGGTCGGCGCCGAGCGTGACCGTGCCCCTGGCCTGCCACGCCTTCATCTGACCCGCCGCACCCGGCTGCCCGGCGAGCCATCCCAGCAGGGTCCGCGGATCGCCTGCATCGACGCTGGCGTCGCCGGTGAAGCCCAAGCCCATCCCGGCGGGATATAGCCGCCCGTTCAGCCGGACCTGTGTCAGCCCCGGCGCGCGGAACTCCAGCCGTTCGAGCCGCCAGTCCTTGCCGTCGGAGCGCAGGTCGGCGTGCGCACCCTGCAGCGGCGCGCCGCCGAGCGTCGCAAGATCGGCGCGCACCGCAAGCCGCACCGGCCACGGCGGACGCAGCGCGCCGCCGACCACCTCGCCGAAGGCGCGCACCGCCTGAAACGGCAGCCGGCGCGGCGCATCGGCGACGGCGAGCATCCGGTCGAGATCGATCTGGCGGCCGGACAGCTCCGCGCTGAGATGCGGCTCCGCGCCATAGACGAACTCGCCTGTGCCCGTGAGCCCTGTGGCGCGGTCGTCCGGCCCGTACTGGAACTCGATGCCTTCAAGCTTCGCGATGCCGGCATTCGCCTGCACCTTGCCGCTCAGGCGCCAGGGCTCGTGCGCAATCGCCCGGCCGCTCGCGGTCACCGAACTCGCGGGCCGCGACAGTTTCAGCGCGCCGTCGAAGCGCGGTGCGCCCTGCTCGAACGCGAACAGCCCGTCGGCCTCGAACGACAGCGGGCGCTCGGCGGTGTCCAGGCTGAGCCGCACGCGGGTGCCGTCGGAGCCATGGCGGCCGGCGCTGACGGTATAACCGTAGGCGCCGCCGCGGGCGACGAACGCGCCCTTGCCGCGGATCGGGCCGACGAGCGACCGAACCTCGCCGTCGAACCACAACTGCTCCAGCACCAGTTCCATCCCGGAGCGGACGTCCGTGAGGGTGGCGCGGCCGTCCTCGATGTTGAGCCGGTCGATCGACAGGGTCTCCGCCGCGAGCGCGACCGGCGGCCAGTCGATCCGGCCCTGCCGGTCGAGGCCGATGCCGAACTCCGGCTTTACGAGCCGCATCTCCACCGCGCGGATTTCCCCGCGCAACAGCGAGCCGAGCGCCAGTTCCACGCGCAGCGAACGCGCGCGCAGGCGGCTGTCGCCCGCCGCCGCGCCGCCGAGCGCGACACCGCCGAGGCTCACCGAGGGAAACGGCAGGATGCGCGCGTCGATGTCGCCTGCGACATGAACCGTCATGCCGACGAGCTGGCTCGCCTTGGCTTCCAGCACCGCGCGGTGCGAATTCCAGTCGACGAAATACGGCCCGACCAGCGCCGCCACCAGCGCCAGGATCAGCGCAATCGCAAATCCCAGAAGCGTCGCCTGCACGCTGTCTCCAGTGCAAGTTCGATGGGGCCCGGCCCTGACGTGCGGCCCGAACGTCCGCACCATCTTAGGGTCGGCGGCGGCCCGGCACGAGCGCCCTCCGGCCCGGCCATGCACAATTTGAAGTGGCTGTGTTTAGCGGCAAATCTGTGTCAGGCCGGATCGCCCGATCAGGCGACGATCTTGCCCGGATTCATGATGCCTTGCGGATCGAGCGCCCGCTTGATCGCGCGCATGGCGTCGAGCGCGGGCGCGCCGTGCTCGGCGAGCAGATACTTCATCTTGCCCTGCCCGACGCCGTGCTCGCCGGTGCAGGTGCCGTCCATCGCGAGCGCGCGCTCGACCAGGCGTTCGTTGAACGCCTTGGCGGCCTTCACCTCATCGGGATTGTCGGTGTCGATCAGCAGCGTGAGATGGAAATTGCCGTCGCCGACGTGGCCGACGATGGGCGCGATGATATTGCTCGCGGCGATGTCGGCCTGGGTCTCGGCGACGCATTCGGCGAGCCGCGAAATGGGCACGCAGACGTCGGTCGGAATGATCTTGGCGCCGGGACGCAGCGTGAAGCACGAGAATGCCGCGTTGTGGCGCGCCTCCCAGAGCCTGGTGCGCTCCTCGGGCCGTGTGGTCCATTCGAACGGACCGCCTCCGAACTCGCCGGCGATCTCGCCGAACCGCTCCGATTGCTCCGAGACGCCCGCCTCGGTGCCGTGGAACTCCAGGAACAGCATCGGCGTCTCGCGCAGCGACAGCTTGGAGTACTGGTTCACCGCGCGCACCTGCAGGGCGTCGAGCAACTCGATGCGCGCCACCGGAATGCCGGACTGGATGGTCTGGATCGCGGCCTTGCAGCAGGCGTCGACCGAGGGGAACGGGCAGATGCCGCCTGAGATCGCCTCCGGGATTCCGGCAAGCTTGAGCGTCAGTTCGACGATGACGCCGAGCGTGCCTTCGGACCCCACGATCAGCCGCGTCAGGTCGTAGCCCGCCGACGACTTCTTGGCGCGGCGCGCCGTGGTCATCAGTTCGCCCGACGCGGTGACGACCTTCAGCGACAGCACGTTGTCCTTCATGGTGCCGTAGCGCACCGCGTTGGTGCCCGAGCAGCGCGTCGCGGTCATGCCGCCGAGCGAAGCGTCCGCGCCCGGATCGATCGGGAAGAACACGCCCTGGTCGCGCAGGTATTCGTTCAGCGCCTTGCGCGTGATGCCGGGCTCGATCACGCAGTCGAGGTCCTCGGCGTGCACCGCCAGCACCTTGTTCATGTCGCGCACGTCGATCGACACGCCGCCGAGCGGCGCGTTGACGTGGCCTTCGAGCGAGGAGCCTGCGCCGAACGGGATCACCGGAACGTTATGTGCGGCGCAGACGCGGACGATGTCCTGCACCTCGGCAGCGGTCTGCGGAAACACCACCGCGTCGGGCGGCTGGTTCTCGATCCAGGTGACGGTGTTGGCGTGCTGCTCGCGCACCGCGCGCGAGGTCACGAGGCGATTGCCGAACTTCGCGGTCAGCGCCGCGATAGCGGCCTTGACGGCGTTCGGGGCGGGGCGCGGCGGCGAAAGCGCTTCTGCGGGAGCTGACATGGCGTGAGGGTAGCAGACCCCTCGCACCGCCCGCAAAGCACCGGCGCCGCCTTGTTCAAACGCATGTCCGTCAGCGAATGACCCCGCCGCCGGCCGATGGCGCTTTCGGGACCGGCGCGCCGGTCGCGGCAGGGCCGGACTGCAAGAGACCAGGCCCGGTATCGAGCAGCCCGCCGGTCGACAGGACCGTGCCGAGCCCGCCCTTCGGCGGCGTGGATTTTGGCCCGGCGTCCTTCGCACCCATGGTCATGGCCTGGTCGACGCACACGGCATGACCCGAACTGCACTGCCGCAGGCATTGCATCAGCCGCGGATCGTGCCTTTCCATACCGGGCGGCGCGGGCGAGTTGACGTAGCACGACATCCGGCAGCTTTCGTTCTTGCCGATGCACTGGTTCAGGCTGAAGCGCGCGGACGCCGGACCGGACGCCGCCACGGCGGCCGTACCGAGCGCGAGAACGATCAACGTGGTCGAGGATTTTCGCATTGCCGTCTCCAAGGTGTTTTGGGGGCCCAGAGGCCGCCGCGACCATGGCCGGCGGTTTAGACCGCAGGCGCGGGTGGCCGCGTCCACCGAACGGTTGATGTCGGCAGTGCAGGCCGCGAGCCGGCCCTCGCCGACAACGGCGGCAAAAATCGTGCTGGAATTTCAATATTTTCCGGCATAATGGGCGGATGCTGGACCGCGTCGAATTCGAGCCGGTGTTCTTCGCGCCCTTCGTCTCCTCGGCGATGAAGGTCGAGCCGCAGTGGATCGACTACAACGGCCATCTCAACATGGCCTATTACAACGTGCTGTTCGACCGCGCGGTGGACGAGGTGTTCGAGCTGCTGGGCTGCGGCGCCGACTACGTGACGAAGGGATTTTCGACCTTCACCGCAGAGGTGCACGTGCGCTACCTGCGCGAGCTGCACGAGGGCGACCCGGTACGGGTGACGTTCCAGCTGCTCGAATACGATTCGAAGCGCATGCACTACTTCGAGCAGTTGTTCCACGCCGAGGAAGGCTGGGTGTCGGCGACCTCGGAGAACATGTCGCTGCATGTCGACATGGGCGCGAAGAAGACCGCGCCGTTCCCGCCGGAGGTGACGAAACGGCTTACGCAGATGAAGGCATCGCATGGGCGGCTGCCGAGGCCGGAAGCGGCGGGGCGGAGCGTTCGGATGCCGGGGAAAATCTAGCTTCGATCGCGGACCAGATTGAGACGATGCGGAGAATTGCCGAACTCATTCTCGCTCTCGTACTGTTTATCGTCGGCGGCTACGTGTCAGTGTTTCGGAGGTTCCCGGGTGAAGGGCGCGCCGGCGTCGTGCTGATCCTGGGGGCAGCCATTGTGTTCTTCGTTGGCGCATATTGGCTGTGGGCTTATTTCATCAATGCCAAGCCGGTCCTCAGGTAACGATTGGCCGTCATATCTGACAGGTTCGTTACCTAATACACCGCCCACAACCCCGGCGTCGCCAGCTCCAGCAGGTGCCCATCCGGGTCGCGGAAGTAGATGCTCCGCCCGCCGCGCGACCATTTCGTCTCGCCCTCGATCGCGACGCCGCACGTGGCGAGATGCGTCTCCCACACCGCCATCTCCTCCTTGCCGACGCGGAACGCGATGTGCTGCGGCCCCGAACCGTCGTGGCCCGGAATGGTGCCGCCGGGAAACGTGACCGTCTCCGTCGCCGCCCCTTGCGGAAAGATCAGCAGCACGTCGCGGCCCGCGACGCCGTAGGCGACCAGCCGCTTGTCCTCGAAGATCGGCTGCAATCCCAGCGTGCCTTCGTAGAATGCGCGCGCCCGCGCCATGTCGCCGGTGTAGAGCGCGGTTTCGAGAATGCCGTCGAGTTTTGGCATGGTGCGCGTCCCTGGACTCTTGCGCTGGGTCCTCGCTTTCGCGGGGACGAGCGGCTCTTTCCGTTCATGCGAAAATTGGTCTAGCATCCTCGCATGTCAGTCGCACACGACGCCACGCAGCGCCAACGCGCGGTCAAAGCCCCCCTCATCCGCGAGCACCGCATCCCGACCGCGGGCAGCAAGCCCTATATCTCCGTCGAGGCCGCCGACGGCGCCTTGTGGTTCTGCGAGAGCGGCACGTCGAAGATCGGCCGGCTCGATACCAAGAATTATTCGTTCAAAGAGTTCCCGCTGCCCACGCAAGAAGCGACGCCGATCGGCATCGTCCCGGGCCCCAACGAAGACCTCTGGTTCGCCGAGAAGAGCGCCAACAAGATCGGTCGTATCACGCTTCGCGGCGAGATTACGGAATTCCCGGTGCCGACGCCGAAGGCCGGACCCGACGCGATGATGCTCGGCCCCGACGGCAACATCTGGTTTTCCGAGACCGACGCCAATCAAATCGGCCGCATTACGCCGGACGGAACGATCACCGAGTTCCGGGACGGCATCTCGCCGGGCGTGAAGCCGCTGTCGATCGTGGTGCGCGACGGTGCGCTGTGGTTCAGCCAGGCCGCGGGCGACCACATCGGCCGCATCACGGTGGACGGCCGCGTGACCGGGTTCCCGATCCCGAGCCAAGGCAGCCAGCCGCGCGCCATGTGTCTGCACCCGGACGGCTCGATCTGGTTCGTGCAGACGTCGGCGAACGGACTCTGCCGCATCGACCGCGACGGCGGCATGACGGAGTACAAGGTGTGGACGCCGAACGCGTCGCTGCGCAGCGTCTGCGTCGGCCCCGACGGCGATCTCTGGTTCACCGAGAACTTCGCCAACAAGATCGGCCGCATGGCGCCGGACGGCACCATGCTCGGCGAGTACGACATTCCGACCGCGAACAGCGGCCCGCGCTGCATCACGGCGATGTCGGACGGGCGGTTCTTTTTCACGCAATGGGACGCCGGCCTGATCGGCGAGGTCGTTCCCAACTAGCTCAGACAAATCACGGGAGGACGAACGTGGCAGTCGAACGCATCGATTATCAGGCCGGAAGCGTCAAAGCGAAGGGCGCGCTGGTGTGGAACGAAAAGGTGTCGGGCAAGCGCCCGCTGCTGCTGGTGATGTCGAACTGGCTCGGCGTCACCGACACTCTGATTGCGCGCGCGGGCAAGATGGCCGGCGACAAGTATGTCGCTTTCGCCGCCGACATGTACGGCGACGGCATGACCTGCGACGGCCCGCCGACCTCGCAGGACTGGATGATGGCGGTCCGCGGTGACCGCGTCGAAGGGCGCAAGCGCGTCAACGCCGGCCTGCAGGCGATGATCGCGGAGGCCGACAAGCGCGGCATCGGCGACAGCTCGAAGAAGGCTGCGGTCGGCTTCTGCTTCGGCGGCGGCAACGTGCTGGAACTGGCGCGCTCCGGCGCGCAGCTCGACGCGGTGGTGTCTCTGCACGGCGACCTGCAGACCACGATGCCGGCCAAGGCCGGAGACATCAAATGCGCGGTGTTCGTCATTCACGGCTCCAAGGACCCGGTCGCACCGAAGGCCGACCGCGATGCGCTGGAAGCCGAGATGGACGGCGTCGGCGCGAACTGGCAGTTGCTCGACTTCGGCGGCCGGCTGCATTCGTTCGCGGAAGAAGAGACGATGATGAAGGGCGTCGCGGAATATCACCCCGGCGCGGCGCAGCAGACTTACCGAATGCTGGACCACTTCATCCAGGACGCGTTCGCGAAGCGGCTGTAGGCGTTCGCGGCGCATGCCATCGAGCTCCGAATCCTACGACTACATCGTGGTCGGCGCGGGCAGCGCCGGCTGCGTTCTGGCCAACCGGCTGACGGAAAACGGCCGGCACCGCGTGCTGCTGCTCGAAGCCGGGCCGCGCAACCTCAATCCGTGGCTGCACATCCCGCTCGGCTACGGCAAGCTGTTCGAGAACCGCCGCTACAACTGGTGCTACGAGACCGAGCCGCAGGCGGAGTGCCACGGCCGCAACGTCATCGCGCCGCGCGGCAAGACGCTCGGCGGCTCAAGCTCGATCAACGGCCTGATCTACATCCGCGGCCAGGCCGAGGACTTCGACCACTGGCGTCAGCTCGGCAACGCCGGCTGGAGTCATGCCGATGTGCTGCCCTACTTCCGCAAGGCCGAGAACAACGAGCGCGGCTCAGACGAGCACCACGGCGCGGGCGGCCCGCTCGGCGTCTCCGACGTGCGCGACCGCCACCCGCTCGCCCAGGCCTTCATCGACGCCGCCGTGCAGTGCGGCTATCCGCGCAACGACGATTTCAACGGCGCGGCGCAGGAGGGCGCGGGCTTCTATCAGAACACCATGCGCAGCGGCGTGCGCTCCTCCACCGCGGCGGCGTATTTGCGGCCCGCGCGGCGGCGGCAGAATCTCAACGTGGTGTCGGAGGCGCTGGCTTCGCGCGTACTCTTTGAAGGACGCCGCGCAACCGGCGTCGAATACACCGTCCGCGGCGAGACGCGCACGGCGCTTGCGAACGGCGAGGTGCTGGTCGCGGGCGGCGCGTTCAACTCGCCGCAGCTTCTGCAACTGTCGGGGCTGGGGCCTGCGGCGCTGCTGCAATCGCATGGCATCAAGCCGGTCGCCGACCTGCCCGGCGTCGGCGACAACCTGCACGACCATTATTTCGCGCGGCTGATCCTGCGCTGCACCGAGCCGCTCACCGTCAACGACATGGTGAAGAGCTGGAGCCTGAGCGCAAAGGCCGTGGTGGACTACGCGCTCACCCGCCGCGGCTATCTCGCGACGCCCGCCATTTCCGCAGGCTGCTTCGTGCGCGCCTTGCCGTCGTCGGCGACGCCGGATGTGCAGTGCTCGATCGCAGTCTATTCCGCGAACAAGATCGGCACCCAGCTCGATCCGTTCTCCGGCTTCGTGATCCACGCCTGCATCCTGCGGCCGGAGAGCCGCGGCTCGGTGCGGATCAAGTCGGCCGATCCGAATGAGCCGCCCGCGATCGACCCGAATTACCTGGCGACGCAGAAGGACCGTGACACGCTGGTCGCGGGCATGAAGGTGCTGCGCCGGATCGCGGCGGCGCCCGCGCTTGCGCGCTATGTCGCCGAGGAGGTCGATCCCGGGCCCGGCTGCGCGGACGACGGCGCGATCCTCGACTTCATCCGCCGCCGCGGCTCGACGGTCTATCACCCGGTCTCGACCTGCCGCATGGGCCAGGATGCCAAAGCCGTGGTCGATGAGCGCCTGAAGGTGCGCGGCTTCGAGCGGCTGCGGGTGATCGACGCCTCGGTCATGCCGACCGTGGTCTCCGGCAACACCAACGCCGCGACCATCATGATCGCCGAGAAGGGCGCGGACATGGTGCTGGCGGATTCAAAGGCAGCCTGAGGCGCTCGCCGCCCCGGCCCACGCCTGCGTTGATTCCGCCCCGGCGTTCTGAAATCTTGCCGCACGGTATTTCAAACCGCCGTCCGGCGGCCGATGGGGGCATTTATGACATTCCGGCGCAGCGCGCCCGCGTTGCTGATTTCCATCGTGGCGATTGTCATTGCGGGCCTCACCTTTCTTTCCGACCGCCTGTTCAGCGGCCTGACCGCGGCAGTCGAGGAAGGCCAGTTCCAGCTCATGCAGTCGATCCTGGACACGACGCTGCGCCGCGCCGCCGACGACGCGCTGGCGCGCGCCGAGATCGTCGCTGCGATGCCCAGCGCGCGCCAGGCGGTCGCCGCGAAGGACCGCGACCGCCTGCTGGCGGAATTCAACGAGATGTTCGCGATCCAGAAGGAGCGCCGCGGCGTCGACCAGGTGCAATTTCACCTGCCCCCGGCCATGTCGCTGCTGCGGCTGCATGCGCCGCAGCGCTCCGGCGACGATCTCTCGCGCTTCCGCCCGATGGTGGTCACGGTCAACCGCGAGCGCGCCGCGCGCAACGGGCTGGCGATCGCGGCCACCGGACCGGCGATCTTCGGCGTCGCGCCGGTCCGCGATCCGCAGGGCAACCACGCCGGCACCGTCGAGTTCGGGCTGAATTTCGGCCCGCTGCTCGACGGGTTGAAGGCAGCCTACGGACTCGAACTCGCGCTGTTCATGCAGGAGAAGCAGCTGCGCGAATTCGCAACCGGCATCGACCCCGCCCTGCTGAGCGACCAGAACCGCGTCGGCCCGTTCATGCGGATTCACGCCACCAACCGCGACCTGTTGCGGCAGCTCGCGCGTGACGGCGACATCGCCGCCGTCAACGAGCCGGCGCGCTACACCCGCGAGGCGCAGGACGTGCCCTACGGGGTCCTGCTGATGCCGTTGCGCGACGACGCGGGCCAGTCGCTCGGCGTGATCGCTGTGGCGCGCGACTTCAGCGGCTCGCGCGCGGCCGCGGGCCGCTCGCTGGTGTGGCAGATGTGCCTTGCGGCGTTCGCGATCATCCTCCTTGCAGGCGTCGTGATCGTCGTGTTGCGCGGGCTGCTGCTCAGACCGCTGGAGGTTCTCGACCGGCGGCTTGCCGCGCTCGCCGAAGGCGGGCAAGGCGGCATCTCCGAGCCGTCGGACCGGTTCTGCACCGAGATGCAGCGCCTCGCCGAACGCGCCGGGGCGATCGCCGCCGCCGCAAAGGGGCGCGCGTCATGAAGGCCGCAGCCTTTGCGTTGGCGCTGTCGGCCGCCTGTGCGATGGCGGCGAACGCGGCTGCCGACACCAGCCTGCCCACCGGGAAAGGCCTGCCGGTGGTGGTCCATACCGCGGTGAGCTTTATCGAAATCGTCTCGTTCAACGAGAACGCCGGCACCTACAAGGCGACAGTCGACCTGCGGCTGCGCTGGGAGGACCCGCGGCTGCGGCGTCCCGCCGGGGAAGCAAACGATCCGCCGAAGGTCTATCGCGGCCAGCCGGCGCAGGCGCGCACCGCGGAAATCTGGGTGCCGGCGGTCGAACTCGCCAATCAGCGCGCGAAAGAGACCTACAGCGCGCTCGGCCTTCGCATCTTTCCCTCGGGCGCCGTCGAAATGACGCGACGGGTGAGTGCGGAATTCGCGGCGCCGTTCGAGGTGGAGCGCTTTCCGTTCGACCGGCAGAAGCTGCGGCTCGAAGTGGCGATGCGCGACGAACCTGCGGGCGCCGTCCGGCTCGCATTCGATCAGTCTGACCTCGATTTCAGCCGCGCCGGCGCCGGCGTCGCGCTCGACGGCTGGTCCGTCGGGGCGGTCGCCCTGCGCAGCGATCCGATCGCCGGCTGGTACGGCGCGAGCCATTCCCGCGTCTTGGCCGCACTCGATATCGCACGCCAGCCGGGACCGATCGTGGCGGCGATCTTCATTCCGCTGTTCGCGTCGCTGCTGATCCCACTGCTCGCGATCTGGCTCAACCGGATCGAGGACGGGCGCTTCACCATCGAAACGTTCGAACTGATCAATCTCACCGTCGGCGGGCTGTTTGCTGTGATCGCGCTGAACTTCACCGTCAACGCCGCCTACCAGCCGCTGAGCGCGGGCGACAACGCGGTGACGCGGCTGTTCTCGATCAACTACGGCGCGCTCGGCGCGAGCCTGCTGATCAACGTGTTGCTGTCGCGCTTTGCGGTCGTCGAACGGCTCGCGGGCCGCTATGTCCAGGAGCAGCTGTTCTATGTGCTGGCCTGGGCGGTTCCGGCGATGTCGTTCGCGCTCGGAGCGGCGGTGGTGCTGGTTGCGGCGATCTGAGGCGCACCCGCGGCGCAAGCAGGAGCCGCCCGCGAAGCCTGTGGGCTTCCCCTCGCAAATCCGGGCTGCGGGTGCCATTTTCCGTCCATGATTCCCGTGGACACCTGAGACTTGGCCGATCCCGCAAAACACGCGCCGTTCGAACCCGCCCCGGCCGCTCCTGCGCCGGGCGGCATCGCCGCGCGTGCTGCGCTGGCCGCCCGCGGCGGCGCGGGCTACCTCGACGGGCTCAACCCGGAGCAGCGCGAGGCGGTCGAGACCCTGGACGGCCCGGTTCTGGTGCTGGCGGGCGCGGGAACCGGCAAAACCCGCGTCCTGACCACCCGCATCGCCCATATCCTCGCCAGCGGCCGGGCGCGGCCGGGCGAAATCCTCGCCGTGACCTTCACCAACAAGGCCGCGCGCGAGATGAAGGAGCGCGTCGGCTCCATGATCGGCCAGGCGGTCGAGGGCATGCCATGGCTCGGCACCTTCCACTCCATCGGCGTGAAAATCATCCGCCGGCACGCCGAACTGGTGGGGCTGAAAAGCGGCTTCACCATCCTCGACACCGACGACCAGATCAGGTTGCTCAAGCAATTGCTCGAAGCCGAGGGCATCGACGACAAGCGCTGGCCCGCGCGCGTGCTGGCAGGCCTGATCGATCATTGGAAGAACCGCGGGCTGACGCCGTCCCAGGTGGCCTCCGGCGAGGCCGCCGCCTTCGCCAACGGCCGCGGCAGGAAGCTCTACGAAGCCTATCAGGAGCGGCTGAAGACGCTCAACGCCGCCGACTTCGGCGATCTGCTTTTGGAGTGCATCCGGCTGTTCCGCGAGAACCCGGAGGTGCTGGCGGAGTACCAACGGCGGTTCCGCTACATCCTGGTGGACGAGTACCAGGACACCAACGTGGCGCAGTACCTGTGGCTGCGGTTGCTGGCGCAAAGGATGGGTGGGACTCAGTCAGTGCAACGGGCGCGGTTACCCTCTCCCCTTGAGGGAGAGGGTGGCGAGCAAAGCGAGCCGGGTGAGGGGTTTGAGCAAGACGAAGCTGCCCCCTCACCCGCCTCGCTCGCCGACGCTCGCTCGGCACCCTCTCCCTCAAGGGGAGAGGGTGGCACTGCTGCCTTGGCAAACATCCCACCCAAAAACATCTGCTGCGTCGGCGACGACGACCAATCGATCTACGGCTGGCGCGGCGCCGAGGTCGACAACATCCTGCGCTTCGAGCACGACTTTCCCGGCGCGAAGGTGATCCGGCTGGAGCGCAATTACCGCAGCACGGGACATATTCTGGCGGCGGCTTCGCACCTGATCGCCCACAACGAAGGCCGGCTCGGCAAAACCCTGCACACCGAGGACGTGCCGGGCGAAAAGGTCACCGTCACCGGCGCGTGGGACTCCGAGGAGGAGGCGCGCTCGATCGGCGAGGAAATCGAGGGACTGCAGCGCCAAGGAAACGATGGCAAGCCGCACTCGCTCGACGAGATCGCCATTCTGGTGCGCGCCTCGTTCCAGATGCGCGAGTTCGAAGACCGCTTCGTCACCCTCGGCCTGCCCTACCGCGTGATCGGCGGACCTCGATTTTACGAGCGCGCCGAAATCCGCGACGCGCTGGCCTACCTTCGCGTCATCAACTCTCAGGCCGACGATCTGGCGTTCGAGCGCATCGTCAACGTCCCCAAGCGCGGGCTTGGCGACGCCACGATCCAGCTCCTGCACGACCATGCCCGCAAGCGCCGCATCCCGCTGTTCGAGGCCGCGCGCGCGGTGGTCGAAACCGACGAATTGAAGCCGAAAGCGCGCGGCAGCCTGCGCGGCGTGGTCGACAGCTTCGCGCGCTGGATCGCGCAGAAGGACGCGCTGCCGCACACGGAGCTGGCCGAGATCGTGCTCGACGAGAGCGGCTACACCGAGATGTGGCAGAAGGACAAAAGCGCCGACGCCGCCGGCCGGCTCGACAACCTGAAGGAACTCGTGCGCTCCATGGAGGAGTTCGAGAACCTCTCGGGCTTCCTCGAACACATCTCGCTCGTGATGGACGTTGCGAGCGGCGAAGACGAGGACAAGGTCAGCATCATGACCTTGCACTCCGCCAAGGGGCTGGAGTTCGACACGGTCTTTCTGCCCGGCTGGGAGGAGGGCCTGTTCCCGCACCAGCGCGCGCTGGACGAGCAGGGCCGCGCCGGCCTGGAAGAGGAGCGCCGCCTCGCCCACGTCGGCCTGACGCGCGCGCGCCGCCGCGCCAAAATCTACTTCGCCACCAACCGCCGCACCCACGGCCTGTGGCAGACCAACATCCCCTCGCGTTTCCTCGACGAATTGCCGGAGGCGCATGTCGAGGTGAAGGAGAGCCAGGGCGGCTTCGCGAGCTACGGACACGGCGGCTCGCGTTTCGACGAGATGACGGCGTTCGGCTCGAGCTATGGCACGCCCGGCTGGCAGCGCGCGCAGGCCAACCGCGGAAGAGGCGGGTTCGACGAGACCGGGCAGGCTCGGTACGTGCGGGACGCGGATGACGCACAGGACGGTAACGCGCACTCAGATTTCGATGGAGGCCCCGACAGCGCCACAACGTCCCCTCCCCCCTTGAGGGGGAGGGACAGGGAGGGGGGTAACTTCCCCCGCGCCCGCGCGAACAAACGCCGCACACCGCTCACCATCGAGGGCGAGTTGGTGGCGAAATCGACCGGCGCGGCCTCGGCCTTCGGCGTCGGCGACCGCGTGTTCCACATCAAGTTCGGCAACGGCAACGTCACCGCCGTGGACGGCAACAAGCTGACCATCCAGTTCGACAAGGCGGGGGAAAAGCGGGTGGTGGATAGTTTTGTGGAGAGGGTGTGAGGGGGCGCCAGGTTGACGGGCAATTATAGTATTATTACTATAACGCCGTGAACGAGATGCGCCGATCTCTCAAGCCGGCCATTTTCGTGGCTTCCAGCCTTCGCGATCTGCAGTCGCTTCCGCAGGCCGCACGCCGCGAAATCGGCCAAGCGCTCTACGTCGCGCAGCGCGGCGATTTTCCGGATAGTGCGAAACCCTTGAAGGGGTTCGGAAGCGGTGTGTTTGAGATTCGCAGTAACTTTGACGGCGACACGTATCGCGCCGTCTACACAGTGCGCTTTGAGGACACGCTGTATGTGCTTCACACGTTCCAGAAGAAGTCGACACGAGGAATCGGGACACCGCAACGTCATCTCGATTTGATCAGACAGCGGCTGCGGCAGGCCGAAGCCATTCACAAGACCAGAAAGGAACCCGGATCATGAAGAAGAAAAAGAAACTGCCCGAAGTCGAGATCGGCAGCGGCAACATCTTTGCCGATCTGGGCCTTCCGAATGCTGAGGAGCATTTGCTCAAGGCCGAACTGGTTGTGCAGCTTCATAGGCTGATCAAGGCGCGGAAGACGACGCAATCCGCCGCCGCCAAGATCGCCGGCATCAAGCAGCCTGACCTGTCCAACATCCTTCGCGGACACTTTCACGGCTTTTCGCTCGAGCGCCTGATGCGGATGCTCACCGCGTTCGACCAGGATGTGGAGATCACGGTGCGGCCACGGCGCAGGAAGAAGGGCGGGACGGGGGAGATCACGTTCCGGGCCGAGGCGGCATAGCTTCCGCCCCACTTCCGCCCTCTCCCGTGCTATCCTCCCGCCCGGATGCGGCACATCCTCGGGGTGGGGTTCAGCCCGATGCCATTGCCACGCCTTGTTACGGCGCTCGCGGCCGCAGTCCGCCTTGCGTTCGCGGCCTTCGCGCTCGCCGCCGTGTCCGTCCTCGCCGCCGCGCCCGCCTCGGCGCAGCTCCTCATCGAAATCGACAAGCACAGCCAGACCATGACCGTCTCGCGCGACGGCGCGCTGCTGCACCGCTGGCCGGTGTCGACCGGCACGCGCCGCCATGACACGCCCATCGGGCGCTACACGCCGTTCCGCATGGAGGTCGACCACTTCAGCCGCGAGTGGGACAACGCGCCGATGCCGCATTCGATCTTCTTCACCAAGCGCGGCCACGCCATCCACGGCACCGAGCATCTCGACGCCATCGGCCGGCCCGCGTCGCGCGGCTGCGTGCGGCTCGAGCCGCAGAACGCGAAGCTGCTTTTCGAGATGGTCAGGCGCGAGGGCATGGCGAACGTGCGGATCGCGCTGCGCGGCGACACGCCGCCCGCGAACGCGCCGTGGCTGGCGCGGCGCGCCGCACCCCAAAGAGCCGTGCAGGAGCGTGCGCAGACGGGCTTCGGGCCGGAGCCGCGATTCGAGCGACAGCCCATGGATCAGTCGCGGCTTGAGCCGATGGAGCCGGTCGCGCCCGGGCCGCGTGCCTTTGGACCCACCCCGCTGCCGCGCCCCGATCTGTCGCGCAGCGCGCCCGGCTATATCGGCCCGCGCGACGCCGAGCGATTACCGCCGCCGCCCTCGCCGTTCGGGCCTCCCCCTTGGGAACGCCCCGCGCCGGAGTTCGAGGACGCCGCGCGCACCGGATACTGGCTGGTGCGGCCCGACGGCTCGCGCGTGTTCGTCGATCGCGAGCGCGCGGCGCGGCCCCTGCCGCCGCCTCCGCCGGCGGTGTTCGGCGGGCAGCGGCCGTTTTAGGGGGCCGCGATTCTGCAACGGCGCGATTTTGCACCGCGCGCGAGGCACACGCGCTTCCCCTCTCCCCATAGCCCGTCGAAGACGGGCGTGAACGCCCTGTTGGGGAGAGGGAAGCGAGCCCGTGGCACGCGCGATGCAAAATCTCGACACCGAAAGATCGCGCGGCCTTGCGGCGGACACGCCGCCCCTTACCCGCCCTTCAACCACTCCGCATACCGCACCTTCAACGCCTCGGTCTCCGCGCGGCCGTCGTAGTGCACCGGCTCCGCGAGCGTCCGCCCCGCGGCCTCCACCCGATACGCCATGTAGCGGTAGGGCGCGGGGAACTTCGCGGTGTCGGCCTTCGCCAGCATCGCTGCGAACGCCGGCGACGGCTCGACCGGATCGAGGCGGTCTTTCTCGTACAGCGCTGCGCGCTCCACCATGCGCCAAGCGCCATCGCGCTTTTCGATGCGGTCGAGGAAGCGGCCCTGCGAAGTGAGATCGACCGCAATCCCGTCGATGGTCTGGCGCACCAGAATGGCGACGCTGGTCTCGGCCAGTGCACGCGAGCCGTTTAAGGTCACCCGCACCGGCCAGAGCTGGTGCTTGGCCAGCGTGCCCTTGCCGAAGTTGTTGCGGCAGTGCGCGACGAACTCCGGATACGGCCCGCGGAACCACGACACCGCGATCTCGCCGCCGGGATGAAAGATCGCCAGCAGGTCGTCCCACTTGCCCTGGTCGCGGGCGAAGCCCCAGGCCTGCACCAGCTCGGAGCAGGCGAGTTTGTCAGCGATGTCCATGATTTGGCCTGTGGATGACGTTGCGGAAAAGCGGTGGAGGCGCTGTGTGCAAACACTGTATCCGCTGGGGGCAAGTCCTGTAACGCCCTGTGGGCTGCCTGCGGACCGCACCTTGAGAATTCCTGTGGAAGCGCTGCCCGTGCCCGTGCATAAAGCCCTGTGACCAAATCCAAGACATCCACCTCCAAGACATCGTCCGCCAAAATCCCGCCGACCTACGTTGCGCGGCTCCGCACCGGCGAAAGCGAGGCGCGCCGCCTTGCCGACCTGCTGTCGGAAAGCCTCGACCCCACCGACTTCGCCTGCGCGGCCTTTGCCGGGCCGGACGGCCGCTGGCAGGTCGACCTGCATTTCCGCGACAAGCCGGACGAACCGATGCTGCGCGAACTGGTGGCGCACGCCGGCGGCAAGGCGCTGGCGCGCGCGCTGAAGATCGAACGCATCGCGCCGCGCGACTGGGTGAAGAAGAGCCTCGTCGGCCTCGTGCCGGTGCGCGCGGGCCGCTTCGTCGTGCACGGCGCGCACGATCGCGTGCGCGTGCCGCCGCACAGCGTCGCGATCGAAATCGAAGCCGCAACCGCCTTCGGCACCGGCCACCACGGCACCACGCGCGGCTGCCTGCTGGCGCTGGACTGGCTGGCGCGCCAGCCGCGCAGGCCGCGCCACGTGCTCGACCTCGGCACCGGGACCGGCGTGCTGGCGATCGCTGCGGCGAAGACCTTGCGCGTGCCGGTGCTCGGCGTCGACGTCGACGTCAATTCGGTGAAGGTCGCGCGCGCAAACGCCGCGCTCAACGGCGCCGGCGCGTTCGTCACCGCCGTGCACGGCCGCGGCTTCAACGCGCCCGAGGCGGTCAGGCGCGCGCCGTTCGATCTCGTGCTGTGCAACATCCTGCTTGGGCCGCTGCAGCGGCTGGCGGCGCCGATGGCGCGGTCGCTGATGCCCGGCGCGCACGTCGTGCTGTCGGGGATTCTTTCGTCGCAGGCCAACGCCGCGATCTCGGCCTACCGCTCGCAGGGGCTGGTGCTGGAACGCTCGTTTCGGCTCGACGGCTGGACGACGCTGCTTCTGCACGCCCCACGCGCCTGAGCGCGGCCGATTGCGCGCATCGAGTCGCGCATCTTCCATTCCGCGAAAGCGTCGATCCATCGCAACAAGGCGCCGCGCGGCGCGGCATCGCCGGGCACGCCATGATGCGCACGATAGGCCTCGCAATACGGAGCAGGCATAAGACCTCCCACCGTCGCTCCGCGAAGGCGAACCGGGGCACTGTCCCGCCGCCGTCACGCACACCCTTCAAGCAAACACCGCGCTGTGCCCCCGCCCGCGCATGGGTCCGTTGCCGCCACATCATGGGCGGCAGCCGCGCGGGCCGGAAAGCAAACCGCCCCGCGGGAGACCCGGCGGGGCGGCGAAAGCCTTCAAGCGTTTTGGGCGGGATCAGCGCGTGAACGGCAGGCCGTTCTTGTCCTGTGCGGCGGACGACAGGGCCGACTGCTCCAGCTCGCGCGGGATGACGACGCCATAGCGGCGCGCCTCGGCAATGGCCTGCTTCATGCGGGCCTCGACCAAGCGGTCGAACACGCGGCCCCAGAAACCCTTGGCGCGGACGGTAACCCGCGGGGCAGTGGCGGCGTTTGCGGCAAGACCGCCTTCGTAAGTGATCGTGGACATGGGAATCTCCTTGAATTCGGTTCGGTCAGACTGCGGCAGATCCCCTCGGCTACCTCGTCTTTCTGCGGTGCAACATAGTGCGATTTGAACCCTGCGACTAGCGCATAGCTCGCATAGGTACCCTTCTAAGTTCACATAATTAAACGATAAATTCACGATCTCGATGGGATCGATCAGCGCGAACGATGGTCCCCGCGGTAACTTATTTTTTGCAGCGCACACCGACGCTTGGCACCCGGGACGGTCCCGCCCCTCGCAATTGCCCCTCCCCGCCCCGCCCCATAGATTGCCGCCGATGTTCGAGGCGCGATTTCAGTCCTTCGACGACCCGGAGCCCGCGGCCACCGGGCCGCGCCTGCAGGCGTTGCGCGCCGAACTGTCGCGCCGCGGCCTTTCCGGCTTCATCCTGCCGCGCGCCGACCGCCATCAGAACGAATACGTTCCGTTGTCCGAAGAGCGGCTTGCGTGGCTCACCGGCTTCACCGGGTCGTCGGGCATTGCGATCGTGCTCGCCGGCAAGGCCGTCCTGTTCGTCGACGGCCGCTACACGCTCCAGGCCAAGGACCAGGTCGACGCCTCGGCGTTCGAGACCGTCAACGTCGGCGACAAGCCGCCCCACGAATGGCTCGAAGCCAACCTGCCCGCAGGCGCGCACTTCGGCTACGACCCGTGGCTGCACACGGCGGAAGGCGCGGAGCGGCTGATGCGCGCCTGCGCCAATGCCGGCGGCGAACTGGTCGCGGCCGACTCCAATCCGGTCGATGCGATCTGGACCGGCCGCCCGAAGCCTCCGCTCGGCCCGGTCGTGCTGCATCATCTGCGTTTTGCCGGCGAGACGGCGGCATCCAAGCTCGGCCGCGTCCGCAAGGAGATCGCTGCGCTGCGCGCCGACGCACTGGTGGTGTCCGATCCGCACAACGTCGCCTGGACCTTCAACGTCCGCGGCAGCGACGTGGCGCACACGCCGATCGCGCTCGCGTTCGCGGTCGTGCCGAAGGAAGGCCGGCCCTCGCTCTACATCGACGGCGGGAAGCTCGGCAACGAAGTGCGCCACAAACTGGAGGAACTGGCCGACATCCGCGAACCGGCGGCCTTCGTGTCCGATCTGGAAGCGCTGGGCGCGGCCAAGCGAACCGTGCGGCTCGATCAGGCGACCGGCGCGGATGCGCTATCGCGCATCGTCATCGGCGCAGGCGGCAAGGTGACGCGTGGCACGGACCCGATTGCCGCCATGAAGGCGGTCAAGAACGACGCCGAAATCGCAGGCGCGCGCGCGGCGCAGGCGCGCGACGGCGCTGCCGTGGCGCGCTTCCTCGCCTGGCTCGACCGCGAGGCGCCAGGCGGCAGGCTCACGGAAATCGCCGCGGCGCAGGCGCTGGAAAGCTTCCGCCGCGACACCGGGCTGCTGAAGGACGTGTCGTTTCCCAGCATCTCCGGCGCGGGGCCGAACGGCGCCATCGTGCACTACCGCGTCACGCGCAAGACCGACCGCAAGATCGCTCCGGGCGAACTGTTCCTCATCGACTCCGGCGGCCAGTATGAGGACGGCACCACCGACATTACCCGCACCGTGGCCGTGGGCGAGCTCACGGCGGAGATGCGCGACCGCTTCACCCGCGTGCTCAAAGGCCACATCGCCATCGCTCGCGCGGTGTTCCCCGACGGCATCACCGGCGCGCAGCTCGATCCGTTCGCGCGCCAGCATCTGTGGGAAGCGGGGCTCGACTTCGATCACGGCACCGGCCACGGCGTCGGCAGCTATCTGTCGGTGCACGAGGGGCCGGCGCGCATCTCCAAGCTCGGCAACGTCGCGCTGAAGCGCGGCATGATCCTGTCCAACGAGCCGGGCTATTACAAGACCGGCGCCTACGGCATCCGGATCGAGAACCTGGTGCTGGTGGTCGAAGGCCCGAACGCCGGAGGCGAGAAGCCGCTGAACGCCTTCGAGACGTTGACGCTCGCGCCCATCGACCGCCGCCTGATCGAACGCGGCATGCTGACCGCCGGCGAAACGGCATGGCTCGACGCCTATCACGTGCGCGTCGCACAGACGCTCGCGCCGCTGGTCGACGCCGAGACCCGGCCATGGCTCGAAGCGGCGACCAAGCCGCTCGCGGCATGATGCATAGCAATCGCGCGATGTCTGATTCGACCCGCACCCCGACCCTCTCCCTTTCAGGGGGAGGGAGCACACGCGGCAACGCCGGACAGCCACAGCAAGCTCGGTCCTCGCGGGACGACCTTCCTCCTACGTTCGCGCTGGCGAGCCCGCGGGGCGAGCAGCCAGCGCGAACACTTGAAAAGGTAGCCGCGCCAGCCCCTCTCTTCGCTCGGCGGCGCGGCGAAAGGGGGAGGAATGAGGTGGGGGTCTGTATGCCGCGCACGCACTCGGAGCCATAGCAACTCGTGGACGGTTCCACTCAGCCGCAGAAAGCGCAAACCGGCCCCCGCTGGAACCTCCTCCTGCTCTTGATGGCGATGACCGCCATCGGGCCAACGACCCTCAACATTCTCGTTCCGGCAATCCCCGCGCTGACGCGCCGGCTCGGCGCCGACGGCGCGACCGTGCAGTTCACGGTCTCGGTGTTCCTCTTGGCGCTCGCCGGCGGCCAGCTTGCGATGGGTCCGTTGTCGGACCGCTTCGGGCGGCGGCCGGTGCTGCTCGCGGGGCTGGCGCTCACCGCGCTCGCGAGCCTGCTGCCGTTCGCCGCGCCGAACGTCACGGGTCTGGTCGTCGCGCGAATCCTGCAGGCGGTCGGCGCCGCCGCCGGCATCGTCATCGGCCGCGCCATCATCCGCGACCTGTTCGAGCGCGACCGCGCCGCCGCCATGATCGGCCTGGTCGCGACCGTGATGGTGGTGGTGCCGAGCGCAGGCCCGCTGATCGGCGGCGTGCTCGACACCGCCTTCGGCTGGGAAGCGATCTTCCTGTTCACCGCCGTCACCAGCCTCGCCGTGCTGGCCTGGGCCGCAGTCACGTTGCCCGAAACGCGCGGCCTGAACGCGGCGCCGGGCCTGCAAGCGGGTTTCATGCGCGACCTGCGCGCACTCTCGATCAGCCGCAATTTCAACGGCTACATCCTGATCGCCACCTTCGGCTCGGGAACGTTTTTCGCCTTCCTCGGCGGCAGCCCGCACGTGGCCGTAACGTCGATGGGACTGACCTCGGCGGAATACGGCCTGTGGTTCGCGGCCTCGTCCCTCGGCTACATGCTCGGCAACTACGTAGCATCGCAGCTTTCTCCGCGGTTCGGGATCGATCGCCTGATCCTGTGGGGCATCGGGTTCGAAACCGTCGGCGTCATCGCCGCGGTGGCGCTGGCCTGGGCCGCGCCCGGCGGCGGCCCGATGATCGTGTTCGCGCCGCAGTCGCTGATCTCGTTCGGCAACGGCCTGCTGCTGCCCGGCGCCATCGCGGGCGCGGTCAGCGTGCGCCCGCAGGCCGCCGGCACCGCGGCGGGCATCACCGGCTTTGCGCAGATGACGCTCGGCGCCGCGATGGTGCAATACGGCGGCTGGCTGCTTGCGGGCGCGCCCTCGGCCCTGCCGCTGGCCCTGCTGATGGCGGCGCTGGTGCTCGCGCTGATTGCATCCTATGCGCTGCTGGAACGGCGGACCTGACGCCGACATTCTCGCGGCCACGGCCGGATTGCGCTATCGTTTCCCCAAAACCACAAGCACCGGGGAAACGCTCATGTCCGCATTCACACGCCGGCTGCTGCCGGCCTGCATCGCCGCAGCGCTGCTGACACCCGCAGCCGCGCACGCCGAAACTGTCGAGCAGCTCTACGAGAAGGCCAAGGCCGAGAAGACGCTGACGTTCTACGCCGGCGGCCCGACCGCGCCCTACGAGGCGCGCATCAAGGCGTTCCAGGAGAAATTTCCCGGCATCCAGGTGTCGGTCGAGGGCGGCTTCAGCAACGTGCTGAACCAGAAAATCGAGAAGCAGATGGCCGACGGCAAGCTCGCGGTCGACTTCGCGTTCTTCCAGACCGTGCAAGACTTCGTGAACTGGAAGAAGCGCGGCAAGCTCCTCAACTTCAAGCCCGACGGCTTCGACCGGATCATCCCGAACCTGCGCGACCCCGACGGCGCCTACATGGCATTCGCGGCGATCACCATCGCCTATGCCTACAACACCAATCTGGTGAAGCCTGAGGGCGTGCCGAAGTCCGCGCTCGATTTCCTGAAGCCCGAATTCGCGGGCAAGCTCATCAGCGTCTATCCGCACGACGATGACGCGGCGCTCTATCTGTTCCACATCATCGTGCAGAAGTACGGCTGGAACTGGATGGACCGCTATATGGCGAACAAGCCGCACTTCATCCAGGGCCATCTGCCGGTGGCGCGCGCCATCGCCGACGGCAAGATGGCGGCGACGCTCGACGCCACCGTCACCACCGCCGGCGGGCAGAAGCGCATGGGCAAGCCGATCGAGATTGCATTCTCGGAGGCCGACGAGACGCCGGTATTCACCGTCACCGGCGGCATCTTCAAGGACGCGCCGCACCCGAACGCGGCCAAGCTGTTCGTGTCGTGGTATCTCCAGGCGGAGCAGCAGGCGCGGCTCGGCACCTTCTCGGCGCGCACCGACGTCGCCCCGCCCGCGGGCTTCAAGCCGCTGACGTCGTACAAGATCGCGAACAACTTCCGCGAATTCATCACCGACGACAGGCTGATCGCGGACCTGCGGAAGCGGTTCGAGGCCTACACGGGGCCGGCGGTGAACAAGGGCGGGGTGAGGTAGCGTCTGAGATTGAGCGTAGGCGGAGCGGCTTGCTCGCTTCCCTCTCCCCTTGAGGGAGAGGGTGCCCGAGCGGAGGCGATAGCCGAGCAAGCGCGGGTGAGGGTCTGACCTGCCCTGTTTCTTCGGGCCACGTTTAACTTGAGACGACCACCCCTTGCACTGAGGCCGAACTTTGGATCGTCGGCGGGTAGAGTTTTTCGCCTGAGCTCACCGCAACGCGACGCCGCATCCGATCGCTGTAGGAACCGCGATAAGACCATCTTTCATCAGCAGAGGCGTGAACGGATCGTCGGTTAGGTGCAGATGTTCAGATAGCTCACACGGCGATTCAAGGGTGTGGAATACGGCTGCCACGTGCGTCGAGAATGCCTGTAACAATGACGGCCCGAACGCCGCGCCGAGGCGACAGGACACGCCGCCGGCGTGGCATATTGTTGCGGCTGCTAGTGTCTTGCGGATGCCACCGAGCTTGGTGATCTTCAGATTTATGCTGTCAACGACGCGATCGCTGACGAGACGAAAGACGTCGTCGACCGAACCGGCGCTCTCGTCGGCCTCGACCGAGGCCGGAATTGTTCGCGTGATCAAGGCCAAGCCATCCCGATCCGCCGCCGGCACCGGCTGTTCGACCAAGGCAATGTCGAATCGCTCCACGCGCGCAAAGGTGCGGATGAAAGTCTTGGCGGAGTAGGACTGATTGGTGTCGAGCATCAGGGTTGTCGCGGGACCGACGGCCTGCCGGATCGCGGCGGTGCGTGCCACATCGAGATCCGGATCGCCCGACCATTTCAGCTTGATCATCGGGTAGCCTTCGGCCGCCAGCGCGCGCGCGACCTCGGCCATTTCGGCGGGCGGCTTCAAGGGTACGATCCGGCCTTGCGGAATGGCGGCTCTCCGGCGTCCGCCCAGCAGCGCATCCAGCGATACGCCGAGTCTGCGGGCCGCAAGGTCGTGGAGCGCCATGTCGATTGCCGCCTTTACACTCGGCTGGCCTGCGAGCGCGTTGTCGATATCCTGCATGATTTCGGCGATAGAGAACGGATCGCGGCCGATCAGCCTTGGCAGCAGGTAGTCGAGGCCGGCCTTGGCGCCCGCGCCGTGGATCGAGACGGTCGGCATGGCGTGGCCGTATCCGAACCCTATGTGGCCGGCTTCGTCGGCGAGGCGCAGTGTCCAGCCGTGCAACTCGCTGAGCGGTCCGCGCACGAAAGCCCAGCGCGTGTCGGTAAGGCGTTGAACGCACGGCAGGAGTTCGGCGGACACGATGCTCATTGGGAACCCTCGTAACGGCCGCGGCCGCGCGCCGCATGTCCTTTATGCACAATCGGTGTCTTGATCGCCAAGATTAAAAGACTAAAAGACTAATTTTATAGCATAACTGATCTGTGCTTGGGCCTTAGCGACGGCCTCGGCAATCGGAGGAGGCCTATGAAGTCAATCGCCGCATGGATTTGCGCAGCCGTGGCGGCTGTCGCGGTCAACTGTTCCGTGTCGGCCGACACGTATCCGTCCCGGGCCACCCGAATGATCGTGCCTTATGCGGCCGGTGGTCCCACCGATCTCGCGGCGCGGAAACTTGCCGATCTGTTGGGTCCTCGTCTCGGGCAGCCGGTGGTTGTCGAGAATCGCGGCGGCGGCGGCGGTATTCCGGGAACCGAAGCGGTCGCTGCTGCAGCGCCGGACGGTTACACCTTGCTGGTCGGTGCAACCGGTCCGCTGGTTGTGAGCCCGTCGGTCAGAACGTTGCGCTACGACGTCAACAAGGACCTGCAGCCCATCGCCGAAATTTGGCGCTCGTCGCAATTGCTCGCCGCTCATCCGAAAGTCGGGGTAAAGACGTTTGCCGAGTTCGTGGATCACGCGAGAAAAAATCCCGGAAAGCTGACTATCGGCACGGCCGGTATCGGAACTCTTCCTCATCTCCTGCTCGAACTCGTGAACATGGAAGCCGGCGTCAAGTTGGTGCATGTGCCATATCGCGGTACGGCCGCGGTGCTGCCGAATGCGCTTGGCGGCCAGATCGATGCGATCATCGGCGACGTTGCGGTTATTGCGCCCAACGTTCGATCGGGGGCATTGGTCCCGATTGCCGTCACTGCGCCAGAACGTTCGACGTTGCTGCCGGACGTTCCCACTGTGGCTGAATCCCGGTACCCTAAATTGGTCGCGGAAAGCTGGTATGGACTAATGGCTCCGGCGGGGGTGCCGCAAGATGTGATGAAGAAGCTCGTGCCAGCGGTGCAGGCCGCGCTCGCCGATCCTTCCTTCCTGGAGGCACTGAAGTCGCAAGGTGCGACAGTGGTTGCAAATTCCCCGGAAAAATTCGGCGCGCATATCAGGAGTGAAACCGAAAAATGGGGCCCGGTCGCGCGGGCCGCAGGATTGAAGTAGTTGCGGCGGTCGCGGCGCCAGGCGGGGTACGTCAAATGGCCGGTCCGCTGTCACACGTGCGCGTCCTCGATCTGAGCCGCATCATGGCGGGTCCGTGGTGCGGCCAGGTGCTGGCCGATCTCGGGGCGGATGTCATCAAGGTGGAGCGTCCAGGCGTTGGCGACGACACGCGCGCCTGGGGTCCACCGTTTCTGCGCGACCGGTCCGGCGAGCCCACTCGCGAGGCCGGCTACTACCTTTCGGTCAACCGCGGCAAGCGTTCGATCACGCTCGACCTCGATAAGGCAGAGGGGCAGGCCGTTGTACGAGCGCTTGCGGCACGCTCCGACATCGTGCTGGAAAACTTCAAGGCCGGAACGCTGAAACGCTTCGGCCTCGACTACCAGAGCTTCAAGGCGGTGAACCCGCGCATCATCTACTGCTCGATCACCGGCTTCGGGCAAACAGGGCCGAAGCGCGACGCGGCCGCCTACGATTTCATGATCCAGGCCATGGGAGGCCTGATGAGCGTCACCGGCGAACGCGACGGAATGCCTGGTGCCGGGCCGCAGAAGGTCGGCGTCCCGATCGTCGATCTGATGACCGGCATGTATGCCGCGGTGGGCGTGCTGGCGGCTCTGGCGCGCCGGGAACGGACCAGCGACGGCGACTATATCGACCTTGCGATGCTGGATGTGCAGGCCGCCTTCCTCGCCAACCAGGCGATGAATTGGCTCGCCTCGGGCAATACGCCCAAGCGCGGCGGCAATCGGCATCCGAACATCCAGCCACAGGACGTATTTCCCTGCGCCGACGGCTTTGTCGCGTTGGCGGTGGGCAATGACGGGCAGTTCGACAAGCTCGCCAACATTCTCGGCCGCGATGAGTGGTCCGCCGACGAGAGATTTGCAACCAACCCCGCCCGAGTCCGCAATCATTCGCAGCTCGACCCGCTGCTGCGCGAGGAATTCGCCAAGCGTCCGCGCGCCGATCTAGTGGCTGCGCTCGAACATGCCGGCGTCCCTTGTTCGCCGATCAACACGGTGCCTGAGGTATTTGCCGAGCCGCAGATCGTGCATCGTCAAATGCTGCGCGATCTGCCGCATCCGACGGCCGGGACAGTGCCGCAAGTGGTCAGCCCGCTGAATTTCACCAATGCCCCGCTGGCCTTCGACCGCGCGCCGCCGCTGCTCGGTCAGCACACCGAAGAGCTTCTGCGCGAACTCGGGCTGGGGTCCGCGGGCGAACGAGAATGAGCATGTCATGACGCGTCTGAATCTGCCCTCCGTCGAGGAGATGAGTGACGAGCAGCGCAAAGTCCATGACGAAATCGTCAACGGCGTGCGCGGCCGGCTGGTCGGTCCGTTGCGCGCCGTGATTCACAGTCCCGATCTGGCGCGGCGATGGTCGAAGCTTGGAGAGTATTTGCGCTTCTCCACCACGCTACCGAAGAAGCTCAATGAACTCGCCATTATCGTGACGGGGAGGCGTTGGAACAGCCAGCTCGAGTTTCTTATCCACTCAGAGGCGGCCAGGGCTGCGGGTCTGAATCCCGCGGTCGTCGAGGCGATCCGACTGGCCGAGGCGCCGCGCTTCACCTCGGAGCCCGAGGCGGAGGTGTATGAATTCACCCGGCAGCTACAGCAGACCGGCACGGTAGAGCCATCGGTACATGCGGCGGTGACCGCGCGATGGGGCGAGCGAGGCATCGTGGAGCTTACGGGCGTGATCGGCTACTACACGATGGTTTCAATGACGCTCAATGCGCACGAGATTCCGCTGCCCGACGGGGCAAGTCCCCCGCTCGCGCTGCCACCCGGCGGGGGGCTGACGACTTTGCCGGCGTGCACGCGCGTCGCTTCCATGACGCAGTGACCGGCATATTCCGATGCGCCGATGAATGGTGAGGACCGTTGCGATGGCCAATTCCTACGAGTGCTTCAAGGTGGAGGTCGCCGACCATGTCGCGATCGTCTCCATTGCTAGACCCCCGGTGAACGCGCAGAACCGCCGCTTTCGCGAGGAGATCGTCGCGATTTTCGACGATTTGAGCGATCGCCGCGACGTCCGCGCGGTCGTGCTGACCGGCGAAGGCAAGACCTTTTCGGCGGGCGCCGACCTGAAGGAACGTCCGTCGCTCGACGAGGCTGGCGCCTATCCGCGCCATAACCGACTGGTGCGCGAGAGCTTCAATGTCGTGTTGGAATGCGAGAAGCCGGTCATTGCGGCAATCAACGGCGCGGCAATCGGGGCTGGTTGCGTGCTGGCGCTATGCTGCGACATTCTGGTGGCGGGCGAGAGCGGTTACTTCGCCATGGCCGAGGTGGATGTCGGGCTGGCCGGCGGCGTCAGTCATGTGCGCCGCTTCTTTCGCGAATCGGACGCGAGGCTTCTGATCTACACGGCACGCCGCGTTTTCGGCGCGGAGCTGTTGCGGATGGGCGTGGTATCCGCCTGCGTGGCGGACGATGCGCTGTTGCCGACGGCGCGCGGTATCGCGCTCGAAATCGCAGGCAAGAGTCCGCTCGCCGTGCGCGCCGCCAAGCGCTCTTTCAACGTGACCGAAGGACTGCCATTGCGCGACGCCTATCGCTTCGAGCAGTCGCAGACCGTGGCGCTTGCGACCAGCGACGAGACCAAGGAGGCGCAGCGCGCCTTCGCCGAAAAGCGCAAACCGGTGTTCAAATAGCTCACTCCGGGCCCTGTGAAACTGGAGGAAAAGAGGCTCGCGGTTGAGCAGCGGCGATGCGCGGCCGCGCCGGACTGCCGTCGCCGGGCTTGCCTATTTCAGCTTTATGTCGATGCGAACTTGATCGCCGCGATAGAGCCCTTCGCCGATGAAGACCAGGCAGCCCGAGCGGTCAACGACCGAGCGATACACGCACGCAATCGGCGCGTTGAGGGGCAGGTTCAGCGCCTGCGCGGTCTCGAGGTCCGCGGCGCCTATCGTCAGGCTTTGCCGCGCGTCCTTGATCTTCATGCCGGGAATGTCGGCGATCAACCGCAGCGCTGTCTTGCTTTCAAACAGCGCGCGCGTCATGCCCCGGCTGATCCGCTCGTCGAAGTAGAGATCGCCCAGCAGGAAAGGCACTCCGGTGCGTGAATGGCGGCGGCGCAGCCGCCGGTACGACGGGGCAAGCTTGCCGATGGAATGGGGAACCTTTGACGGCATCTGGCCGCGCTCGTCGGACAGAAGCTCGATCTTGGCGCCTGCCCGCGACATCAACATGCCGGACCAATCGGTCGCGACCTCGCACCATAGCTGCTCGTTGGCCTGCGCCTTCACAAAGGTGCCCTTCGCGCGATGACGCTCGATCAGTCCCTCCGAATCGAGTTGCCCCAGTGCCTGACGGATGGTGGCGCGGGCGACGCCGCATTCTTCGGCGAGATCTTCGACGGTCGGAATTTGCTGGCCCGCACTCCACTGTCCAGCCTGAATGCGGCGGCGGAACAGGCTCGCAAGCTGGATATAGCGCGAGACGGCGCTGCGGCTGAAATCGACACCGCTTTGCCGCGTCAGGGCTTTGGGCGCCATCCGGCTCTCCTCGATCGGTACTGGTTCCGGCGGCGGTCCTTGCGCCGCCGCTTCGTATCCATCCGCCGCAATACGCAGTCAAGCGCACACCATCGATCTGGGACCGCATCGCGATCGAGTCCGGGCGGGAAGGAGGGCGGCACGATCTGCATCTTGGAATCTAGAGCTGCTTAGGAATCGTCCACCGCTTCAGTGGCGCGGAACGACGGTCGGGCCGCGACGGTCGCGTGCCATGCGGCGAGCTTCGGGTGGTTGTCGCGCCACCGGTCGCCGGGCCAGCGGAAGTCGATGTAGGAAAGCGCGCAGCCGACCGCAATGTGTCCGATGGCGAATCGCGTTCGTTGGAGTGACGCGGCTTCGGCCTCAAGCGATTCCAGGGCCTTGGCGCGCTTGGTCGCGTATGCCGTGAGGTGCGGCTCGGATGGCGCCGGGCGGCTCAGTTCGTTCCGCCAAAGCAGCAGGAAATCGAGCATGCCGTCGCCGAGCGCCTGCCAACGGAGCGCGGTGAGCCGTTCCGCCATTTCGCTGGGAAACAGCTTCGGGCCATTGTGCAGGCTATCGAAGTATTCACCGATCACCGGTGAGTCGTAGATCACCGTGCCGTCGGGCAGCACCAGTGTCGGCAATTTGGACAGTGGGTTGTCGCGCATCAGCAGCTCATGCGGCTTCGTGGTCGCCGCGACGGTGCGGATACAGTCCAGGCGATCAACGAGGCCGAGCTCGTGCGCTACGATCATGACCTTGCGCACGAACGGCGAGCGCGGCGACCAGTGGAGCTTCATACGCATGGCAAGTTCCAAAAAATGCTCGCGAATGTTGCGGCTGCGTCGCCGCGATACGATAGCCGGAGGCTTCGAGCCTGACGCCCATCGATCCAGTTTAAGAGATAATAGCATAGATGATTAGCTTTTGTGTCGGACTCCTGATAGGCTGAACGAGGGACCGCGTGCCGGTGGCGGGGATTGCTCCAGAATTATCCACGACGCCAATTCTACGCGAGCCTCAACTTGGTGTCGTTGAGCGAATCCGAGTGCATGGTCGGCACAATGGGAGGATGGCGATGAAATTGCGAATGCGGATTGCTTGTCTGACCGGGCTGTTGCTGCTGCCGGTGGCCGCGGCGGCCCAGGACTTTCCGAACCAGCCGATCAGGTACGTCGTGCCGTTCCCTGCCGGCGGCCCGGCCGACACCATGAGCCGCGTGCTGGTGGAGACGATGTCGAAGGTGATCGGCCAGACCATCGTGATCGAGACCCGGTCGGGCGCGGGCGGCATGACGGGAGTCGCCTCGGTCGCCAAGTCCGATCCCAACGGCTACACCATCGGCATCGCAGCGTCGAGCGCACTGGCCATGAACGTCAGCCTGCGCAAAGACATGCCATTCCACCCACTCAAGGATCTCGCCCTTATCACGCAACTTGTGTCGGTGCCGGAACTGCTGGTGGTGAACGAGAATGTGCCGGCGAAAACGCTCGCGGAACTGATCGCATTGGCGAAGGCGCAGCCCGGCAGGTTGACGTTTGCGTCGACCGGGGTCGGCGGCATGCCATACATGGCGATGGAGTTGCTCAAGCTCACCGCCAAGATCGACGTCGTGCACGTGCCTTACACCGGCGCGGCACCGGCGGTGAACAACCTCATCGGCGGTCACGTCCAAATGATGTTCGCCGACGTGCCCATCCTTCAAGGGCCGGTTCTGTCCGGCAAGCTGCGGGCGCTGGCGATCGGAAGCAAGACGCGCTATGCCGGCCTGCCCACGGTTCCGACCACTGCGGAGCTTGGTATGCCCGAGGTCGAGGCCGACAACTGGTACGGCCTGGTCGCTCCGATCAACACGCCGCAGCCGGTGCTCGCCAGGCTTCAGGCCGCCGCCGCCGAAGCGCTTCGCTCGCCGGAGGTCAAGGATCGGCTCGCCAAGCAGGGCGCGGTCGCCGTCGGCAATTCGTCCGCGGAATTCAAGTCCTATGTGACGCGAGAAATCGAGCGTTGGGCCCGGGTCATCAAGACTGCAGGCATCAAGCCCAATTGAGCGGCCGCGCTGGATGATTTCACACCACGTGCTCCCAGGCCGCCGGGATCAGCCGGTAGCCGGAGCCGGACCGGACCAAATGTGAGAAGCCGGGGAAATGCAGGTGCATCCCGGTCAGAAGCATCCGGTCGGTCGCCGCCATGTCGAACACCTTGCGGCGTGAGTCCGCCGCAAGATCCTTGTCAGTGTCGAAATCCATGCAGACTTCCGGGCGTGCGGTCTGAATCTCTGGCACGTGCACCGTATCGCCCCAGATCAGAAGCTGCTGGTTCCCTGAGCTGATCAGGTACGTGGTGTGGCCCGGTGTATGGCCCGGACGCGGGATGGCCGTCACGCCTGGGAACACTTCCTGCGTGTTTTTGAACAGACGCCAGCGATCCCGATATGGTGCTACCTGCTCGCGGCCGACCTGGAAAAACATCTTCTTTTCGCGCTCGCTGCCCTTCGCCATCTGCGCGTCGTCGAACCAGTGCGCGGGCTCGTTCTCATGCATGACGAGCTCAGCCTTTGGAAAGAGCCGGGCGCCGGTCGCCGGGTCGCTCAGCGCCGAGGAATGGTCCGAGTGCATGTGTGTCAGCAGCACGGCGTCGATGCTCGCCGGATCGACGCCGGCCGCTTTCAGGTTCTGGTGGCACTTGCCGGCCGTGCCGGCCGGGTAATAGCCTCCGCAACCGGTGTCGACCAACGCGAGCCGGCCAGCCGAATGGATGAGGAACGTGTTAACGGTCGTGCGTCGCGCGGGACGAAACGCTTCCGTCAGGATCTGGAGCGCATCGGCGTGACTGATGTTGCGCAGCACGTCGAGCGTGCCGTCCAGGAAGCCGTCGCCGATGGCCGTCACGACGATTTCGCCGACGCGATGATGATAGACGGCGGGAGCTTGCTGTTTTGGAATGCTGGTCACTGAGGCACCCTGTTACGGACTGGTACTATAAGTGGGACGGCGCGCTGTCGGCTCGAATTTTAGCGGCAACGCGGCTTCAGGCACAGGGTTGATCGCCGCCGACCGGCCCGCTTACAGTCGTTCCTTGCGAGCGACCACAAGGCGATCGATGCAAATGTCGGGCAGTCCAAACTCACCCTTGGCAGTCTACCTCAATCATCTCTCGCGCGGCGAACTGGCGTACCAGTACAGTCCCAAGGTGCAGCGGGCCGTGTTCTATCCGCGCCTTGTCTGCCCATTCACGGGTAGCGACGAGCTTGAATGGCGCATCAGCGCCGGCCTCGGTACCGTTCATGCCACAACGGTCGTCCATCCAGCGGCGGGCGAGCCTTACAACGTTGCGCTGATCGACTGCGACGAGGGCTTCCGGTTGATGAGCCGCGTCGAGGATATTCCGCCAGACCAGGTGAGGATCGGCCTGCGCGTGCGCTTCCGTGTCCATAGGCCGGGGGGCGACGAGCCGCCAATGCCGGTGTTCACACCGGAGGAGGAAGCCTGATGGCCGGACTGCTGCGAGGAGGCGCCGCAATCGTCGGCGTCGCGGAATCCGACCTCGGCCAGGTGGCCGACGACATGTCTGTGTTCGATCTGATGGCACAAGGCGTCCGGCGAGCCCTCGACGACTGCGGAATGGATCTCAGCGACGTCGATGGCCTGTTCTCGGCCACCACGCAGAGCCGCATGTCGGTGCTGGGGCTGGCCGAGTATCTCGGCATCGATCCGCCATTCCTAGGCTCGACCATCGTGGGCGGCTCGTCCTTCGAGTACCACGTTGCGCAGGCCGTGGGAGCGATCCAGCTCGGACTTTGCAACGTCGCGGTCATCGCTTACGGCAGCACACAGCGCAGCGTCGGCCGCAAGCAAGCCTCGGTGCGCGAGTCGAACCCCTACGAGACGCCGTTCAAGCCGTTTCTGCCTGCAAGCGCCTACGCGCTCGCCGCATCGCGGCATATGCACCAGTTCGGCACCACGCGCGAGCAGCTTGCCGCGGTTGCCGTGGCAGCCCGGGAATGGGCGCTGCTCAATCCGGCAGCTTGGGAGAAGAAGCCCCTGACCATTGATGAGGTGCTGTCGTCGCGCATGGTCAGCTACCCCTTCACGGTGCGCGATTGCTGTCTCGTCACCGATGGCGGCGGAGCGATCGTCGTGACCTCGGCAGAGCGCGCTGAATCGCTCAGGAAGAAGCCGGCCTATGTGCTCGGCTGCGGCCAATCGACCACACACGCCAATATCAGCAGCATGACCGACCTGACCGTCACCGGCGCGCTCGCGGCCGGACAAGCGGCGTATTCGATGGCCAAGCTCGGTCCGTCCGATGTGGATGTGATCGAACTCTACGACGCCTTCACGATCAACACGATTCTGTTCCTGGAAGATCTTGGCTTCTGCAAAAAAGGCGAGGGCGGAGCGTTCGTCAGCGGCGGGCGAATTTCGCCGAGGGGCAGCGTTCCGGTCAACACCAACGGCGGCGGGCTGTCGTACTGCCATCCCGGCATGTACGGCTTGCTCATTCTGATTGAGGCGGTGCGTCAACTGCGTGGAGAATGCAGTGCGCGGCAGGTGAAGGATTGCGAAGTTGCGCTGGTCCACGGCAACGGCGGCGTGCTGTCCTCGCAGGCAACCGTACTCCTCGGATCGGAATCGACGGTCTAGCGCCGTTCACAGGCCGATCGACCGCATGAAATCGTTGACGGCACCTGCGTAGAGCTCAGGCGTCTGCACGGGTGCATAGTGCGCGCTCTCGATCACCTGATAGCGCGCGCCTGGAATGGCCTTTGCCACCGGCTCCACGAGGTGCGGCGGCCGAACGCGGTCGAGCGCGCCGGCCATGATGAGGACCGGACATGCGATCTCAGAAAGTTCGGGTTGCAGGTCGGCCGCAATGAGCATGCGGTAGATTGCGCCATAGCTGACCGGATCGCCGCCAAGCCATCGCGCGCGGAACGCAGCGTATCGCTCCGCGTCGGCGCGCAACTCCATGGGATAGCCGTTGTCGAGAGTGTCGATGACGGCGGTCAGGCCGCTGTCTTCCATGGCTTTGACGCGGGTCAGGAGCGCCGCCTGACGGTCCTTGGCGATGCTGACCGCCGGGCTGCTCGCCACCACCGCCGCGACCCGCTCCCGGTGACGGAACGCGGTGTGCAGGGCAATGGCGCCGCCGACCGCAACGCCGGCCAGCACGACTTTCCCGGTCAGCCCGATTGCATCTGTCAGCGCCACAAGGTCGTCGGACATGGTGTCGATCGAAAGCGGAGGGCGCGCCTTTTGCGACAGTCCTGCACCGCGTGTGTCGTACCGGAGCGTCGAGCGCGTTCTCGAGAATTGAGGGAGAACGAAATCCCAGCTCTCCAGCGTTCCTCCCATTTCGTGGATGAGGATGAGCGGGGTGCCTCCAGACCCCGACCGATCGTATCGCAGGGCCGTCCCGTTGACTTCGATGAAGTTCATCGCGGCTCGTCCGGCAGCGCGATGGCGGGAGCCGTCAACGTCCGGCAGTCGGGCGCGAAATTCAGCGGCGCCTCCGTGCGATCGCGAAGGTCCTGCGCGCTCAACCCATCGATCATCTCGCGAACCAACATTCCATCGGCGGTCACGTCGATCACGGCGAGATCAGTATAGACGCGGGTGACGCAATGGAGCGCGGTCAGCGGCAAAGTGCACCGGTTCAAGAGGCGAGGCGCTCCTTGGCGTGTGACGTGCTCCATGAGAACCCAGACAGAGCGAGCACACGCGGCAAGGTCCATCGCGCCTCCGATTAGCGGCCCTTTGTTAGGCAGGCGCATATCCCAATTGGCGAGATCGCCGTTAGAGGCCACCTCGAACGCTCCAAGGATCGCCACGTCAATGTGGCCGCCACGGATCATCGCGAACGACCAGGAGGAATCCACGAATGAGCCGCCGGGCCGCAGCGTTACGCGCCGGCTGCCGGCGTCGACGAGGTCGGAGTCGACTTGATCCGGCGGGGCGGCAGGGCCGACGCCGATCACGCCATTCTCAGACTGTATGAAGACATCCATCTCGGGGCGCACATAGTCGGCGACGGCCACCGGCATCCCGAGTCCGAGATTGACCAGCATCCCATCGGTTATGTCATTCGCGGCGCGCCATGCGATTTGCAGGCGGTTGAGCGGCTGCGGGCTCATTTGGACGCTTCTACCACTCGGTCGACGTAGACTCCGGACAGTCCCACCCGATCGTGCGGTATTGGCTCGTCGAGCACTGCGCGAACTTCAGCCACAACCAACGTTGCGGCTGTGGCCATCACGGGCCCGAAATTCATCTGCGCGTAACGGAAGGAAAGATTGCCGTAGTGATCGGCGGTGTCGGCCCGGATCAGCGCCAGGTCGCCGGACAAAGCGTACTCCAGGATGTAGTCGCGATCCTTGATCCGCCGCATTTCCTTACCTTGTGCGATCTCGGTACCAAGCCCGACCGGGGTATAGAAGGCGGGAATGCCGGCCCCGCCTGCACGGATACGTTCGGTAAATGTGCCTTGCGGGATGCATTCCAACTCGATCTTGCCTGCCATCCATAGCCGTTCAAACGCGGTTGGCTCCTTACCACGGCCCCGTGCGGTCGTGCAGATCATCTTGCGGACCAGGCCGGCTTCCAACAGTTCGTGGGTCAATGAGTAGCGGTGGGTTGCCGAGTTGACGACGAGCGTCATGTCCTTCGGCGCGCGGTCCCGCAGTGCGCGGATCAACTCGTTGGGAAAGCCTGCTCCGCCAAAACCCGAAATCAGGACAACCGCGCCGTCGCGAACGTCGGCTATTGCGTCGGCGGCCGTGTTGACACGCTTATCGATGGACATGCCGGATGCTCTGGTGGACGCAAAAGGGAAGTACTCGTCATAATACTCAATCAACCGGCTACGCTGGGTCAAGGCGAGACGTCACCGCACTTCGTCTCTTCCGTTACGACGAGCGAAGACTCCGACGCTGATTAGCAGGCACCTACTTCGAAACCTCGAGGGGCCGCCGATCCCGTCACATGGCGCAGCCAACCCACCACCGTGACGGAGCCGGAAAAATCTAACTTCCAGCGATCCAACGTTGGGTCTCAGAGCAGCCGGTATGCTTCTTGAAGGCGCGCGAGAGGTGGCTCCGACTCGCCAAGCCAGCGCGGATCTCCGGGAAACACGAGTCCGAGACCTCAAGGGGAGAGGGAAGCGAGCAAGCGGCGAGGATTGAGTCGATCTACCGCCCGGTAAACCGCGGCTTGCGCCCCTCGCGGTGCGCCGCGATCCCCTCGTCCACGTCATCGCTCCATTCGATGGCGTAGCGCAGCGCATCCGACAATTCGCGCGCCGCCGGCAGACCCGGATCGAGCCGCGCCGCCATGATGCGCTTCGCCCCGCGCGTGGCGAGCGGACCCGCCGACGCGATGCGCTCGGCAAGCGCCCGCACCTCCGCCGCGAGCCGCTCGGATGGATAGACATGCTGCACCAGTCCCAAGCGTTCCATCTCGGCCGAGTCGACGCTGCGGCTGGTACAGATCAGTTCCAGCGCACGCGCCTTGCCCACGATCGAGGCCAGGCGATAGGGCGCGCCGGCGCCCGGAAAGCTGCCCCAGCTCGCCTCCGGCAACGCCATGGTGGCGTGGGCGGCCGCGATCCGGATGTCGCAGGCAAGCGACAGCTCCGCGCCGCCCGCGCGGGTGACGCCGTTCAGAGCGGCGATCGTGATCTGCGGCAGCGCCTCGACCGCCGCATAGGCGCGGTTCGCAAGCCGCACGATCTCGATCACGTCCTCCTTGCTGTAGGAGGCGCGGATCACCGGGTTGAGGATGCCCATGGAAAAGAACTTCGAGCCCGCGCCGGTGACGACCAGCACGTTGGTCTCGTCGTCGCGCGCCAGCTCGCGGGCGAGCACTTCGAGCTTTGCCAGCGCATCGGGGGTCAGGCGATTGTCGTCGTCGGGGCGATCGATGACGATAGTGGCGATGCCGCCGGATTTCGTCATCTTGAGGTCGCCGGTGACCGGCTGATACGGCGGCTTCTTCGCTTGATCGGCAGACATCCGTTCCCGCTCCCCTGAATTCGCGCCGCTACGGCCGGCCCACCAGCTTGAACCAGCCGTCCTCGTCCAGCACCGCGACACCGTGCTTCCTGGCCTCGGCAAGCTTGGAACCCGCGCCCGGTCCCGCGACCACGTAATCTGTCTTCTTCGACACCGAGCCCGCGACCTTGGCCCCGAGCCGCTCGGCCATGGCCTTGGCCTCGTCGCGGGTCATCTGCTCCAGCGTGCCTGTGAACACCACGGTCTTGCCGGCGACCGGCGAATCCGTGCGCGGTTTCTCGGCGTCGAGGATTTTGACCTGCTCGACCAGCCGCTCGACCAGCTTGCGGTTGTGGCTTTCGCCGAAATATTCCGCGAGCGCATCGATCACCGTGTCGCCGATCTGGTCGAGCGCGTCCATCTCGGATCGCGTCTCCTCGTCGCCCTTGATGAGCTTGAGGCAGGCGTCGTGGAACGCCTCCCAGGAGCCATAGCCGCGGGCCAGCGCCACCGCCGTGGTCTCGCCGACATGGCGCACGCCGAGCGCGTAGATAAAGCGCTCCAGCGCAATTTCGCGGCGCGCGTCGATGGCGGCGAACAGGTTGCGGACCGAGGTCTCGCCGTAGCCCTCGACCTCCTCAAGCTTGATCCTGCTGTTGCGCTTCTCCAGCATGAAGATGTCGGCGGGCTCCTTCACCCACTCCTTTTCGTAGAACAGCTCGATCTGCTTCTCGCCCAGGCCTTCGATGTCGAAGGCGCGCCGCGACACGAAATGCATCAGGTGCTGGATGCGCTGGAACGGACACGCGAATTCGCCGGTGCAGCGGGCGCGGGCGCCCTCCTCGCCGCCGGCGATGACCTCGCGCACCACATCGGTCTTGAGCGGGCACGGGCACTTCTTCGGGAAATGATAGGGCTCGGACTTCTTCGGGCGCTTGTCGAGCACGACCTCGACCACTTGGGGAATGACATCGCCCGCGCGCTGGATCACGACCGTGTCGCCGACGCGGACGCCGAGCCGCTCGATCTCGTCCTGATTGTGCAGCGTGGCGTTCTGCACGATCACGCCGCCGACGCCGACCGGTTCGAGCTTGGCGACCGGCGTCAGCGCACCGGTCCGCCCGACCTGAATTTCGATGTCGCGCACCAATGTCGTCGCCTTCTCGGCGGCGAACTTGTGCGCCACCGCCCAGCGCGGCGTGCGCGAGACAAAACCGAGGCGCTCCTGCCAGTCGAGCCGGTCGAGCTTATAGACGACGCCGTCGATGTCGTAGTCGAGCCGCGCGCGCTCGCCTTCGATCCTGCGGTGGAAGGCAAGCAACTCGTCGGTCGACTTGCAGAGCTTCCAGCGCGGATTGACGTGGAAGCCGATGTCGCCGAGCCATTCGATCATCTTCGACTGCCGGTCCGCCGGGTGCTCGCTCAGTTCGCCCCACGAATAGGCGAAGAACCGCAGCGGCCGCGACGCGGTGATGGCCGGGTCCTTCTGGCGCAGCGAGCCCGCCGCCGAGTTGCGCGGGTTGGCAAAAATCTGACCGCCGCTCTCCTGCTGGCGCTTGTTGAGCGCGAGGAAGTCGTCCTTGTTCATATAGACCTCGCCGCGCACCTCGCAGACCGCAGGCACGCGGCGGCCTTTGAGTTTGTGCGGCACGTCTTTCAGCGTGCGGATGTTGGCGGTGACGTCCTCGCCCTCGGCGCCGTCGCCGCGGGTGGCCGCCGTGACCAGCTCGCCGTTCTCGTAGCGCAGCGACATCGACAGGCCGTCGATCTTCGGCTCGGCGGTGAACGCCGTTTCCTGATCCTCTTTCAGATTAAGGAAGCGCCGGATGCGGGCGACGAACTCGTTGACGTCATCCTCGCTGAAGGCGTTGTCGAGCGACAGCATCGGCACGCGATGGCGAACCTTGGCGAAGCCGCGCGCGGGCGCGGCACCGACCTTCTGCGTCAGGCTGGTCAGCGTCTTCAGGTCCGGGAATTTGGCCTCGATCGCCTCATAGCGACGCCGCAGCGCGTCGTATTCCGCGTCGCTGATGGTCGGCGCGTCCTTCTGGTAGTAGGCCTCGTCATGCGTCCGGATGTCGGCTTCCAGCCGCGCGTGCTCGCGCCTGGCCTGGCGCTCGGTCAATTCACCGACGGCGAGCTTGGATTCCAGTGGGGCTCTCGGTGCCTTCATGCCCCTTATATTGCGTCATTCGGAGCGCGTTGGAAGCCGCCCACGGATTGAAGCCACATCTCTGTTCCGCCTAGACTTTCAGCCATGAAGGCCATTCGCATCCATTCGCATGGCGGCCCAGAGGTCATGCGGTTCGAGGAGATCGACCTGCCGCCGCCCGGGCCGGGCGAGGCGCGCATCCGCCACACCGCCATCGCGCTCAATTTCTCCGACATCAACGTGCGGCGCGGCGGCTTCTACCGCAAGGAGCCGCTGCCGATGCCGATCATCCTCGGCAACGAGGCCGCTGGCGTCGTCACCGCGCTCGGGCCGGGCGTGGACGGCGTCGCGACGGGCGACCGCGTCGGCTATTGCGGCACCGGCTCGAACTTCTGGGCCAACACCGGCGCCTACGCCGAGGAGCGCAACGTCCCGGCCGACCGGCTGGTGAAGCTGCCCGGGAGCGTGACGGACCAACAGGCCGCGGCGACGATGCTGAAAGGCCTCACGGCTTCGAGCGTGGTCAACCGCATCTTCCGGCCCAAGCCCGGCGACACCGTGCTGATCCATGCCGCGGCGAGCGGCGTCGGACTTTTGCTGGCGCAATGGTCGAAGCACTTCGGCGCGACCGTCATCGGCACCGTCGGCAGCGCCGAGAAGGCGAAGATCGCCCGCGAGCACGGCTGCGACCACACCATCCTCTACCGCGAGACCGACTTCGTGCCGGCGGTGAAGGCGATCGTGCCGGGCGGGGTCAGCGCGGTGTTCGACGGCGTCGGCCTCGACACGTTCGAGAAGTCGCTCGACTGCATGGCGCCGTTCGCCATGATCGTGAACTACGGCAACGCCTCCGGCCATGTGCCGCCGCTCGATATTCTGAAACTGTCGCTGAAAGGCTCGCTGTCGGTGAACCGTCCGGGCGTCAGCACGTTCCTCGGCGAGCCGGCGCGGTTCCGCAGGCTGTGCGCCGAATTGTTCGACGCGGTCGCGAGCGGCATCCTGAAAACCACCGCGATCCGCACTTACGCGCTTGCCGACGCGGCGCAGGCGCACCGCGACGCCGAAGCCGCCAAGCACGCCGGTCCCGTGGTGTTGTTGCCTTAAAGGCTGAAGGAGGGAGGCCGCCATGCAAGCCCGTCTCGATTTCCGAAAAGCATCTCCCTCAGCCGACAAGGCCATGGGCGGGCTGCACGCCTTCGTCCGCAATTGCGGCCTCGAACATTCGCTGCTGGAGCTGGTCAAGCTGCGCGCCTCGCAGCTCAACGGCTGCGCCCACTGCATCGACATGCACGCCAAGGAGCTGCGCGCCGGCGGCGAGAGCGAGCAGCGCATCTATTTGCTCGACGCCTGGCGGGAGTCGCCGCAATACACCGCCCGCGAGCGCGCGGCGCTGGCCTGGACGGAAGCCGTGACGCTGGTGACCGACGGCCACGTGCCGGACGAGGTCTATGCGGAGGCGCGCGCGCAGTTCGGCGAGGAGGAGCTGGTCAACCTCACCATGGCGCTGGTCGCGATCAACGGCGCCAACCGCCTCAACATCGCCTTCCGCACCGTGCCGGGCAGCCATCAGGTCCGGCAGCGGGCGGCGGAATAGCCCTTTCTTGGCCGGGGCGGACCGGCGTAACCTTCGAATCACGGTGCGGCGGGCCTGAGAGGCCAAAACAGGCCAGCGGCCGGAGGGCTCCCGGAAACGGGGGCCCTCACCGCTTCCGAGCGCTCCCGGCCGCTGTCCATGCGCCTCTTGATTTGCCGCAATGCAGTCTGGCGCCGGCTGCCGCGACACTGCCTGCAAAATCGAAACGGAGTTGCCGATGCGTCGCGTGCTGTTTGCCGCCGTGGGCTTGATGCTGTCCATGACCGGCGCCTGTTCGCCGCCGCCCGAACTGACTCGTCCCGCGGCGCCGCCGGAGGCATCGGCCCGTTCCCTGCTCCCGCCCGGCCGCGTCGAATCCGTTTCGATTGCAGGCTCCATCGACGGAGCCCGCGCGACCGCCCCTGACGGCACCCTCACGGCACTGCGCTATGCCAACCCCGACGCCGCCCGCACCGCGTTCGATGTACTGGCACAGCGCATGGAATCGCGAAGCGGCATCACAAACCGCAGCCGCGTGTCGGTCGGCGCACTGCAATACCTGCGGTATTCGGGCGGCGATGCGGCCGGCCTGATCTGGTTGAGCCAGACCTGGCTGTTCGCGGCGGAGGCGCAGAACGCCGAGCGTGTGGCGGCGCTGATCGCGGCCTCCAAGGCCGGCGGCGTCGAGGATACCGGCCAGTTGTTCATGCTGCTCGCCATCGTCGGTGCGGCTATCGTGATCGGGCTTGTGGTGCTGATCCTGCTGCTGCGCCGCTACCTCCGCAGCCAAATCGTTGCCCCCGCGCCGGGCGTAGCGCCGGTGCCGCGCGCGGCGCTGATCGAGCGGCTGATGGGGCTCAACGACCCGTCTCGGCCCTGGCAGGTGCGGACCGGGCCGGAGGCCGACCTGGTGGTGGAGTGGAAGGTCGCCGACGCCGCCTGGTGGGGCGTCATGGCCAAGCAAGGCGTGCGCGAAACCTATCGGCTGAGGCTCTATCTCGACGAGGCCGCGCATCGCGTCGGCGCACTCGACGAAAGCTCCGAAGTCGAATGGTCGGCTGGGCTGATGAGCGCGCCGACTTTCAGGCTGCAGAAGACCGCCTTCCGCGGCGTCCAACTGTTCAAACGCAAACGCCAAGTGGCCTACGGCTTCGACACGCCCGCGGGCGGCGGCTTCGGCAAGAAGCTCGACGTGGACTTCGATCTCGATGCGCTCAAACAGCCGGTGGTCGCGGCGGTGACCGCCGCGGGCTGGAGCTACGCCCCGGTCGCGCGTCCGCAATGAGCGGCTGCGCTAATTCCGCTCCACGATCCGGTCGAGCTTCTTGCTGAGCAGCCACGACGCGCCGAGGAACAGCACCAGCATGACGAGGCCGATGCTGGACGATGCGTCGTTCATCAGCTTCTCCGACAATTGCCCGAACGCGAAGCCTATCGACACCACCACCACCGCCCACAGGCCCGCAGCGACGAAGTTGATCGCTAGGAACGTCGACCACGGCAGCCGCGACATGCCGTAGGCGAAGCCCGCGACGCCGCGGATGCCGTGCGGGTAGCGGTGGAACAGGATCATCAGGAGATAGTGGCGGTCGGCGAGCCGGGTGGTGATCTCGATCGCGCGGTAGAGCCGCGGAAACCGCTTCAGCCAGCCGGTGCCGAACTTGCGCCCGATCCAGAACCGGATCGCGTCGCCGGTGAAGCTGCCGAACCAGCACACGCCGACCAGCGTGCCGAAGCTGAGCGCGCCGGTCGCGGCCGCATAGCCGCCGAACAGGCCGAGCAGCAGGCTGTGCGAGGCCGAATAGGCGAAGATCAGCGTGTAGGCCGCGTCGCCGTGCTGGCGCAGGATGTCCAGGAACGAGGTGATGTCGGTCGGTAGCGGCACGGGTTACCTTGCTACGATACGGTCCTCTCTCCCGTTCGTCCCCACGGAAGCGGGGACCCAGCGCTGGATTCCCATTTGCGCGGGAATGAGCGGAGTATGAGGCGCCTCAGCCCAAGACATGGCCTTCTATCATCGCGGCGCGCGTCACTGGAAGCGGAAACGCCGCGGCCTATAGCGTTTTCAAGCGAAGTGGGTACCGGTTCGCGTCAAGAAAACGCGTCGAAACAAAAAGCTAGAGCCCGGCTTTGATTCCATCAAAGCCGGAAAGGCTCTAGCCGCGCGGCGTGCCCCATTTCGCGGTCCAGGCCGGCAGCACCGCCGGATTGACCACGTAGCGCGGCGGCTTCCCCGCGAACACGCAGTCGAGATTATCCCGCGTCGCCACCTCCAGCGAATGATGCGCCTCGTAGGTGTGGCCGATCATGTGCGGGGTGAGGATCACGTTCGGCAGCGCGCGCAACGGGCTGTCCTTGGGCAAGGGCTCGACCTCGAAGCAGTCGAGCGCCGCCCCCGCGATGGCCTTGCGGGCGAGCGCATCCACGATTGCCGCCTCGTCGACGATAGCGCCGCGCGCGACGTTGATCAGGATCGCCGTGGGCTTCATCAGCTTGAGCCGCGCGGCGTTGACGAGACCGCGCGTCTCGGCGTTCAGGCTCGCCAGCACCACGACGATGTCGCTCGTCGCCATCAGCGTGTCGAGATCGGCGCGCTGCATCGGCGGCAACCCCGCAAGGTCCGCGTCGCGGCGCGCGGCGTATTGCAGCTTCGCGCCGAACGGCGCCAAGAGCCGCGCCGCCTCGCGGCCGATCTTGCCGAGCCCGATCATCCCCACGGTCTTGCCGCGCAACTGATGCGCCCGCAGCGGATCGGGCCGCGGCAGAAACTCGCGTAAGAGCCTCTGCGTGCCGTTGAAGTCGTAAAGCGCGGCGAGGATCAGCAGCACCGTGGCCTCGGCCATGCCGGTGACGTTGTCCGGCGTCTGGGCGTTGGCGACCACGATCGCATGGTCGGTCGCGGCCGGCTGATCGACGCCCTCGACGCCGGTGATCGCCGACACGACGGCGCGCAGCCGCGGCGCACCCGCGAACATGGCCCGCGTCAATGGGAAGTTCGCCGCGCAAAGAAGAACGTCGGCGCCGGCGAGCGGGTTATGCGCCTTGGCGAACGCTTCGCGGTCGGCATGACGCACGATGCGGTGCCCGGCCCTGGCGAGGTCGGCGCCGATGGCGTCGAACATGGAATTGTGGGTGTGCCAGCCGACGACGGCGACATTCAGGGACGAAGAGCCTTCAGCCATACAAACGCCCTACCCCGCCGCCGCCCGGATCAGCTTCTCGGCTGCCGCGCGCGCCTCTTCGGTGATCTCCGCGCCCGCGAGCATGCGCGCGATCTCCTCGCGGCGGCGCGGGGCGGCCAGTTCGTTGACGCGCGTCGCCATGCGCTTGCCTTTGTCCATCGCGTCCTTGGTGATGAGGTAGTGCCGCGTGGCGCGGGCGGCGACCTGCGGCGCATGCGTGACGGTGACGACCTGCACCCGGCCGCCAAGACGCGCCAGCCGCACGCCGATGGCGTCGGCGACCGCCCCGCCGACGCCGGTGTCGATCTCGTCGAAAATAAGCGTCGGCGCCGAGCCGCGGTCGGCCAGCACCACCTTCAGCGCCAGCAGGAACCGCGCCAGTTCGCCGCCGGAGGCGACCTTCATCAGCGGGCCCGGCCGCGTGCCGGGATTGGTCTGGACCCAGAACTCGACCCGGTCGATGCCGCCGGGCCCCGCACCCGCAGCGTCGCTTTCGATCTGGGTGGAGAACTTCGCGCGTTCGAGCTTGAGCGGCTTCAGCTCGCCGTTGACCGCCTTGTCGAGCCTGTCGGCGGCCTTCTTGCGCGCCGCCGACAGCTTTTGCGCAGCGGCATCGTATCGCTTGCCGGCATCGCGCGCGGCCTGCTCCAGCGCCTTCAGCCGCTCCGCGCCAGCGTCGATCAGCGACAGATCGGCGGCGTAGCGCACGGCGAGTGCGTTGAGATTGTCGACCGGCGAATTGTATTTGCGGCCCGCGGCGCGCAGCGCGAACAGCCGCTCCTCGATCCGCTCCAGCTCGTGCGGATTGTGGTCGGCGGCGCGCAGCGCCGCTTCGAGATGGCCGCGCGCCTCGTCGAGCGCGGTCAGCGCCGCGTCGATCGACTTCACCGCGGGCTCGACCAGCGCCGGCGCCTGGGTCCCGCGCCGCTCCAGCCGCCGCACGGCTGCCGACAGGCTTGCGACCGGCGCGCCCGGCCCCGCCACCGCCTCGTGCGCCTCGCGGAGGTCGCCCGCGATCTTCTCGGCCTGCATCATCGAGGCGCGGCGGTCGGCAAGCTGGGTTTCCTCGCCGGCCTCGGGCGCGAGCTTGCGCAATTCCTCGGACGCATGCCGCAGCCAGTCGGCTTCGCGCGCCGCGCGCTCGATCTCGGCGCGATGAGTCTCGACCGCGCCCTCCGCGTCGCGCCGTTCGGCCCACAATTTCGACAACGCCGAGGCGTCGTCTTCCAGCCCGCCATAAGCATCGAGCAGGCGGCGGTGGGTCGCGGCATCGACCAGCGCTCGCGCGTCGTGCTGGCCGTGGATCTCGACCAGCGCCGCGCCCAGTGCCTGCAAGGCCTGCACGCTGACCGGCTGGTCGTTGACGAAGGCGCGGGTGCGGCCGTCGGCGAACTGCACGCGGCGCAGGATCAGCGCCTCGTCGGCGGCGATGTCGGCCTCCGCCAGCAGGGCGCGCGCCGGGTGTTTCGGCGGCAGCTCGAACATGGCCGTGACCTGGCCCTGCTCGGCGCCCTGGCGCACCAGCGTGGCGTCGCCGCGCGCGCCCAAGGCGAGCGCAAAGGCGTCGAGCAGGATCGACTTGCCCGCGCCGGTCTCGCCGGTCAGCGCAGACAGGCCCTTCGCGAAATCGATATCGAGCCGGTCGATCAGCACGATGTCACGGATCGAGAGCCGGGCCAGCATGGCCGCACCTTCGGTCGCGGCCGCAGTCGGCGGGCCGCCGGTTCTTGACGAAGCCGCCAAGCACTAAAGACGTGAATGGCCGGGTCAAGAGGGCGTACACGCCCGTCTTCGACGGGCTATGCCCGGCCGCGGCGATGTGGACAGAAGCGGAAGCTATCGCGAGCCGATACGCAGGCCGCGGAATGCGCGGCTGATCCAGGAGCCGCGGTTTTCGGTGGGTTCGAGCCCGCCGGACCGCACCAGCCGGTAGGCGTCCGCATACCAGCGGCTGTCCGGGAAATTGTGGCCGAGCACCGCCGCCGCGGTCTGCGCCTCGCTGACGATGCCGAGCGCCATGTAGGATTCGGTCAGCCGCATCAGCGCCTCTTCGACGTGCCGCGTGGTCTGGTACTGCGTGACCACGATCTTGAAGCGGTTGATCGCCCCGGTGAAATCCTTCCGCTGCTGATAGTAGCGGCCGACCATCATTTCCTTGCCGGCAAGCTGGTCGCGGGCGACCTCGATCTTGCGCCGGGCGCTGTTTGCATACTCGCTGTCGGGATACTTGCGGACCACCTCATCCAGCGCGGCGATCGCGCGCTCGGTTCGGGCCTGATCGCGGCTGATGTCCGGGATTTGATCGTAGAACGACGACCCGATCAGGAAATGCGCATAGGCCGCGTCCGGGCTTCCCGGATGCAGGGTGACGTAGCGCCGCGCCGAGGCGATCGACTCGTCGTATTCCTTCGCCTCGTAGTTGGCGTAGGCCGACATCAGGAGCGACTTGCGCGCCCAGTCGGAATAGGGGTGCTGCCGCTCGACCTCCTGAAACTTCTTGGCTGCGTCCTTGTAGTCCTTGCGCTGGTTGAGGATGTAGACGCCCTCGTTGTAGAGCTTGTCGGCCGGTTCGTCGGCCACGACCTCGTCCTTGCTGCCGAACAGATTGCCGAGGCTGCCGCAGCCGGCAAGCGGAACCGCAAGCAAGGCCAGCACGAGCACCCGCCGAAACGGCGCCTGCCAAGCTGGAAGCAGCGATGGATGCCGACGCAACAGCATGCGGTGCGAAGTTCCCCCGGAGAGTCCCCTAGGACGTCTTCCTAGTTGAAAAGAATTGGTTGTCCAAGTGTTTAAGCCGACAATCGGCCCGGATTGTGGCGGCTCAGGACACGTCCGGCCCGTAGGCCGGCGCCACCAGCCCGATCGCCACGTCGGCATGGCCGCGGACCGCACGGCGCGGCGCGTCCACCCGGACATCCTGCGCCTCGATCGCCTTCCAGGCCGACGCATCGGCCATCAAGGCGGACAGGACCGCATGGTTCAGCTTGTGGCCGCCGCGCACGGACCGATAGAGGCCGAGCAGCGGCGCACCGGCCAGCGCCAGATCGCCGAGCGCATCGAGCGCCTTGTGGCGCGCGAACTCGTCGGCAAAACGCAAGCCCTCCGGATTGAGCACGCGGTCCTCGGTGACGACCAGCGTGTTCTCGAACGACGCACCGAGCGCGTAGCCGGCGTTCCACAGCTTGGCCACGTCGCGCATGAAGCCGAAGGTGCGCGCCCGCGCCAGTTCGTTCCGGAACGTGTCGGGGTCGAGATCGAGCGCCACGCCCTGGCGGCCAATCAGCGGATGATCGAACTCGATATCGAGTTCGATGCGGAAACCCTGCGAATGCGGGCGCAGCTCGCCGTAAGCGCCGTCCATCGCAACGCGCACCGGCTTGAGCACCTGGATGTAACGGCGCGGCGCGGCCAGCGTCACGATGCCGGCACGCTCGACGGCCTCCACGAACGGCGCGGCGCTGCCGTCCATGATCGGAACCTCAGGCCCGTCGATCTCGATCACGGCGTTATCGACGCCCAGGCCCGACAGCGCGGCGAGCACATGTTCGGCAGTGGAGCAAAGCGGACCCGAGGCGTCGCCGAGAACGGTCGCGAATTCGGTCGCGGTCACTGCACGCACGTCGGCGCGGATTTCACGGTCGGGACGGCCGTCGCTGCCACAGCGCACGAAGACGATTCCGGTGTTGGCGGCGGCGGGCAACAGGGTCAGCGTCGCGGCATGTCCGGAATGGACGCCGATCCCGCTGACCGCGGCCTGACTGCGCAGCGTGGTCTGCCTGGCCGCCTTCATCGGTCGCACTGCACGCTCATCGGATCGATTGCACGCATAGCGTGCTGCCCCTGAGGATCCCGTATTCCCATTTTTCGCCGGGAACCGTAGGAAGGCGGCGTTCTGAAACGCGCCACGACCCCCACCGAAACCGCCGAAAAACCCCTAATCCGAAGAAGACTTTAACTTCGGATCGAATCAGCGCCAATTCACGCTTTCTTACCGACTGTTACCTCCAAATCGCCGCAATGCGGCCCAATCCGAGGCCTCGCAAACCGCAACTGCGGCGGACAACGGAACCATCAAAGCACAACGGGCGCCCGCGGACCACGACGCAGACGCCCACAACTCGAAATCAGTATGCTGAATCAGCGACTTGGCTAACGCGCCGAATCGCCCTCGGACGATTACGGTTGGCTTGCGAAGCGGGATCCCGTCTGCCGGAGACGGAACCCCGCTCAAGAGCCGGCCGGTCAGTTCGCCTGCCGGCGCAGGAAGGCCGGAATTTCCAGCTGATCGTCTTCCACAGGCTTGTGCACAGGCGGCGCCTGACGGCCGTGGATATCGAGCCCTTGCGGGGCCGGCTGCTGCCGCTTGGCGTATTCCGAAACCGGATCGGGCGCGCGCGGCGGCGCCGGACGCACGGGCAGCGGCGGAGCCGCCGGCCGTTGCGCCTGGGGAACGGCGCTGTCCTCGCCGTCGCGGCGGCCGAGCCCGACCTGGGCCAGGCGCTGCAACAGCGACAGGCGCTGCTTCTCCGGGCCGGATTCGGCCTGCTCGCCGCGACGGGCCCGGATTTCGTTCTGCGCCGGGATCGGCAGTTCGTCGATCCGCGGCATCCGCGGCCCGCGCGTCGGCATCCGTTCGGCCTGCGGCGGGATGAACGTCTTGGGCGCCATCTCCTGCGCCGCCGGCTCGTGCTGCGGTTGCTCGATGAACACCGGCTGCCTCGGCGCGATCGGACGCACCGTCACCTCTCCGGGCCCCGCCGGGGGCAGAACCGCCGCGGCGACGGCCGCGGCCGCGTCCAGTTCAAACGAGGGCCGCGGCTGCGGCTGATGCTGGACATGGGCTTGCGGCTGGGCCTGCGGCTGCGCCTGGAACTGCGGCTGATGCTGAACATGCGCCTGCGGCTGGGCATGCGGTTGCGGCTGCAACGGCGGCTGGTGCTGCTGCTGCGGTTGCTGCTGGACCGGCGGAGCGGCGGGCGCCGCGGCGCGCGGCGGCGGCGCGTCGCTACGCTCGAGCCGTTCGGCCAACCGCTGGGTGTCGGCGCGCAGCTTGCTCGTCAAATCGGAGAGCCGGCTGTCCTGCGCCGGCCGCGTCGCGGCCATGGCGGCGTGGTCGATGCCGGTCGCCACCACCGAAACGCGGATGATGCCTTCGAGGCTTTCGTCGAAGGTCGCGCCGACGATGATGTTGGCGTCCTGATCGACCTCCTCGCGAATGCGGGTCGCGGCCTCGTCGACCTCATAGAGCGTGAGGTCCTTGCCGCCGGTGATCGAGATCAGCAAGCCCCGCGCGCCCTTCATCGACACGTCGTCGATCAGCGGGTTGGCGATCGCGGCCTCGGCCGAGCGCAGCGCGCGCTTCTCGCCGGACGCCTCGCCGGTTCCCATCATCGCCTTGCCCATCTCGCGCATGATCGAGCGGACGTCGGCGAAGTCGAGATTGATCAGGCCCTCTTTCACCATCAGGTCGGTGATGCAGGCCACGCCCGAGTAGAGCACCTGGTCCGCCATCGCGAAGGCGTCGGCGAAGGTGGTCTTCTCGTTCGCCACCCGGAACAGATTCTGGTTCGGGATGATGATCTGGGTGTCGACGCACTTCTGCAGTTCCGCGATGCCGGCCTCCGCGAAGCGCATCCGGCGCTGGCCCTCGAAGTGGAACGGCTTGGTGACGACGCCGACGGTGAGGATGCCCATCTCCTTGGCGACGCGCGCCACGACCGGAGCGGCGCCGGTGCCGGTGCCGCCGCCCATGCCGGCGGTGACGAACACCATGTGCGCGCCCGACAGATGATCGCGGATTTCGTCGATCACCTCTTCGGCGGCGGCTCGCCCGACGTCGGGTTGCGATCCCGCGCCGAGGCCCTCGGTGACCTGCACGCCCATCTGGATGACGCGCTCGGCCTTCGAGGTGGTCAGGGCCTGGGCGTCAGTGTTGGCGACGACGAAGTCGACCCCCTGAAGCCCGGCCACGATCATGTTGTTGACGGCGTTGCCGCCGGCACCACCGACGCCGAACACGGTCAACCGCGGCTTCAACTCGCGGATGTCGGGAATCTTCAGGTTAATGCTCATGATTGCCTCTTGCTTGGGCGCGCGTCGCGCGACGCCGCCAGGTCGAGCCGGTCCGGCACCGGCCGAATTGGAAACTTGGGGTGAACGCGGGGTGGGTCATCAGAAGCTCTCCCGAAGCCATCGTCCGACCCGGGCGATGTAGCCCGTTCCTGTCATCAGCTGCCGCGTTTTCCGCGGTTCGAAATGTTCGAGATGCGCAACCTGCGGATAGACCAGCAGGCCCGCCGCGACGGCGAACGCCGGCCCCTTGGCCGCCTCCGGCAGCCCCGAGATTCCGAGCGGCCGTCCGATGCGGACGGGACGGTTCAGAATGCGCGAGGCGAGTTCGGGCAGGCCGGTGAGCTGGCTCGCTCCGCCGGTCAGGACGGCGCGCGCGCGCGGCTCGGCCGCGAACGGCGACGCGGCAAGGCGGTCGCGGACCATTTCGAGAATCTCCTCGACCCTCGGTTTGATGATGCGCACCAGACTCGCACGCGATACGAATTGCGGCGGTTCGCGTTCGTCGTCGCCGACGGACGGCACCGTGATCATGTCGCGTTCGTCCGACCCTCCCGCGAGCACGCTGCCGTGGAGCGTTTTGATTCGCTCGGCGTCAGAGATACGGGCGTTCAGGCCGCGTGCCAAGTCCGATGTGATGTGGTTGCCGCCGAGCGCGAAGCCGTCGGCGTGCACGAACCGTCCGCCGGAGAACACCGCTGTCGTGGTCGTGCCCGCGCCGAGATCGATCAGGGCCGCGCCGATATCGGCCTCGTCGTCGGCGAGCACGCTCAGGCCGGCCACATAGGGCGCGGCCACCATGGTTTCGAGTTCGAGGTGGCAGCGTTCGACCGCCAGCATGATATTGCGCGCGGCTGCGACGTCCGCAGTCACCACGTGCATGTCGACGCCGAATTCGCGCGCCAACATGCCGCGCGGCTCGCCGACCCCGCGCACGCCGTCGAGCGAGAAGCCCATCGGCAGCGAGTGCAGGACCACGCGTCCGGAGCGCACCGAATGGTGGCAGCCCGCGGCCAGCGCGCGGGCAATGTCGCCGTCGGTCACGCTCGAACCCGCGACATTGACCTTCACGGCGTAGAATTCGCTCGCCGGCCGCCCGGACGACAGCGACACCACGACCGATTCAAGCTGCACCGAAGCTTCGCGCTCGGCGATGTCGACGGCGTGGCGCAGGGCCTCCTCGACCTCGGTGAGGTTAACCACGGCGCCGCTCTTGATGCCGCGCGCCTCGGTGTGGCCGACGCCCAGGATTTCCACGCCATGGCTGCGCCGGCGCAGGACCTCCTGCGGCGACTGCGGCTTCAACCGCGCGATCGTGCAGACGATCTTGCTGGTGCCGATGTCGAGCGCAGCGACGATGGCCGAGCGGCGCGGCGACACCGGCTTCATCTTCGGTGTATGGCCGGCGTCGAACTTCATGCGCTGCCGCCCTTCTTCTTGGGCTTCAGGTCTTTGATCGTCTCATCGCGCGCCGCCCAGGCCTCGTCCGACAGCCGCACGGTCACCCGGTCGGGCAGCCGCAGGTCGATGACGGAGACGTCGCGGGACAGAAGTTTCTTGTCGCGGTCGAGCTTGACGAGCGTGTCCAGCGCCTGCGCGACGCCGGTTTCCGGCAGGCGGATGTCGATGCCGCTTTCGAGCTTGAGATTCCAGCGCCGCTCCGCGACCAGGATCGCGGCGCGCATCTGGCCGCGCACCTGCGGATAGGCGTCGAGCACAGCGAGGAAAGCCTTCGCCTTGACCTCGGCGCCGGCGCCGACCACGAGCGGAAGCTGTGCAAAGCGGCGGCTGAAATGAGGTTCCAGCACGGTGCCGTCGCCGGAGATCACCGTCAGCTTGCCGTCCCTCTGCCACAGCGCGAACGCCTCGCGCTCGGTCACCGCAACATGCAGGCGGCCGGGATAGAGCTTGAGCACCGTCGCCGCCGAGATCCACGGATTGTCCAGGAGTCGCGCACGAGCATCGGCGACGTTCAGGAACAGGAGCGAGGTGCGGCCGGTGACGCCGGCGGTGGTGAGGATTTCCTCGCGCGTCATCTGCCGGTTGCCGGCGAGCGCAATGGTGGAGATGCGGAAACCGGCAAGATTGGCCGCGGCGTCGCGCCAGTCGCGCAGTTCGTCGGCGACTGCAGGCAGATGGCCGCCGCGCACGGCGCCAAAGGCCGCACTCGCCAGCACGAAGGCCATCACAGCCATCATGCCGCTCCCGCGCGGAACCTGGACGTTGCGCAGCGGCAGCAGGTAGCGGCGCACGGTCCGCTCCACCCGCGTGCGGGCCAGATTCCAACGCGTGCGCGCGCGCCGAGACGCCGGCGCCGCGCCGGCCCACGCGCGCGGTTCCGCGCCCGTCACCGGTTCAGCGATGCGTCCTCGGCCATCCATCGCACCAGCTCATCGAAAGTCATGCCCGCGTGCACCGCGAGTTCGGGCACGAGGGAGGTTTCGGTCATCCCCGGTTGGGTGTTGACCTCGAGACAGAACAGCCCCTCCGTCCCCGCACCACGGTCGTCGTAGCGAAAATCGGCCCTGGTCACGCCTCGACAGCCGAGGGCGTGATGCGCCTTGAGCGCTAGTCTTCGGACCTCTTGGTAAACAAATGGTGAAATTCTGGCCGGCAGGACGTGCCGCGACCCCCCCGGGGCGTATTTCGCCTCGTAGTCGTAGAACCGCGTCGCAGCCTCGATTTCGATCACATCCAGGGCCCGGTCGCCCATGACGGCGCAGGTCAATTCCTTGCCGGGAATAAATCGCTCGGCCATCACCCGGTCGCCGAACGCCCAGTCCTCGCGGGTCAGCTCCTGCGGCGGATGGGCATGCTGCTCGGTGACGATGAAGACCCCGACGCTCGAGCCCTCGCTGATCGGCTTTAGCACGTAGGGGCGCCGCAGCGGATGACCGCCGGCGGCCTCATGCCGGCTGACGACCTTGCCCTCCGGAACCGGCACGCCCGCCGCGGCCATGATGACCTTGGCGTGTTCCTTGTTCATGGCGAGCGCCGACGAAAGCACGCCGGAGTGCGTGTAAGGAATCCCTGCGATTTCGAGGATGCCCTGGATCGTGCCGTCCTCGCCCGGCCGGCCGTGCAGCACGTTGAAGGCGGCGTCCGGCTTGAGCGCGCCCAACACGGTGGCGACGTCGCGACCGACGTCGACCCGGCTGACGCGGTAGCCGCAGCGATCCAGTGCGTCGGCGCAGGCCTTGCCGGAGCGCAGCGACACCTCGCGCTCGGACGACCAGCCCCCCATCAAAACCGCGATGTGCTTGCTCATGCCGCGGCCTCGCTCGGTTGCGGCAGGTCGAAGCCGTCGTAGAGCCAGGCCAGGCAGTCGAACATGTCGTCGTCGGTGCGCGCCGACCAGATCGCGCGCGCGACTTCGCGCTCGATGCCGCCGACGTGATAGAAGTTGTCCCAGAGATAGCGGGACTCGAATTGCACCCGCGCGGTGCGCAGGTAGCGGGCATTCTCATAGGTGCGGAACGCGCGTGCGTAGTCGCCGCCGGCCATCAGCTCGGCCAGGCACACCGCGTCCTCGATCGCCATGCACGCGCCCTGCGCGAACGTTTGCAGCGTCGGATGCGCGGCGTCGCCGAGCAGCGTCACGCGGCCCCGGCTCCAGCGCCGGATCGGATCGCGGTCGGAGCTGGCCCAGCCGCGGTGCGACAGGTCCATCATCGCCCACAGCGCCTTCATGGTCGGGTGCGATTGGCGATAGACGCGTGCCAGGTCGGGATGCGGACTCGCGGTGTCGCCCGGCGGTTCGTCCTCCGAGGTGCGGAACACCGTGACGATATTGAACAGCGTGCGATCGCGCAGCGGATAATGCACGATGTGGAAACCGTCTCCGGACCACAGCACGACGTTGTCGCGGTCGACATCGAAGTTCACCTGGTCCATCGGCACGATTGTGCGGTGCGCGACGTAGCCGATCATGCGCGGCTCGCCTTCGTTCAGCATCAGCTGGCGCACGGTGGAGCGGATGCCGTCGGCGCCGATCAATGCCGCGCCTTCGATCGTGCGATTGCCGGCGGCCCGCACGCGCACGCACCGGCCGTCGTCGTCGAAGCCTTCGACCTGACAGTCCGCGATCATTTCGACGTTGTCGTTGGCCGCGCAGGCATCGAGCAGGATGCGGTGCAGGTCGACGCGATGGATGACGATGTAAGGCCGCTTGAAGCGCGCGCGGAACGACGGCTTGCCGGTCGGGATGCTGGCGATGATTTCGCCGTCGGCCGCGTCCACCATCATCACGGCGTTCGGCACGATCGACTGCGCCAGCACCGCGTCGGTGATGCCGAGCCGGTCGAACATCGGAAACACATTGGGGCCAAGCTGGATGCCGAAGCCGATCACGCCGAACTCCGGCGCCTGCTCCAGCACACGCACGCGGAACCCCTTGCGCGCGAGCGCAAGCGCAAGAGCTGCGCCGCCCAATCCGGCGCCGACCACGAGAACGGGATCGCCTGCGTCCGTCACCATGCCTCCGCGAATCACAAGGCAAGCTAACCCGCTGGGAAAGAAACGTGAATCCTCGCTGACGGCATTCGTCGCGGATCGCCGACGACGTGATTCAAAAGACACAATGCGGCTTTGCGCGGAATCGAAAACGCCGGAATGCGGAATCAAATTCGCAGCATTCGCGCGTAAGCGACTCAGGCGACTCGCGAAATTGCGCCGGCGCAGCACGCACCGGCAGATGCGCTGCGCATCACGCCGATCGGGCGGACGGTATGCCGATCCGCTTGATCTCCCATTCCAGCTCCACGCCGGAATTTTTTTTCACGCGCGCGCGAACCGTCTCGCCAAGACCTTCGATATCGGCAGCGGTGGCGTTGCCGAGATTGAGCAGGAAGTTGCAATGCAGTTCGGACACCTGCGCGCCGCCCCTGACGAGCCCGCGGCAGCCGGCGGCGTCGATCAGCTCCCAGGCCTTCCTGCCCGGCGGGTTCTTGAAGGTCGAGCCGCCGGTACGGCTCTTGATCGGCTGCGTCGCCTCACGGCTTTCGGTGATCTTGTCCATCTCGGCCGCGATTACCGCCGGATCGCCGCGCGTGCCTTCGAACGTCGCCTCGGTGAAAATGTAGTCATCGGGCGCGCCGCAGTGGCGGTAGGTGTAGTGCATGTCGGCGTTCGACAGCACGTGCACCGTGCCCTTGCGATCGACCGCGCGCGCCGCCACCAGTGCGTCTTTCGTTTCGCGGCCGTAGGCGCCGCCGTTCATGCGCAGCGCGCCGCCGACGGCTCCCGGAATGCCGCGCAGGAACGCAAGCCCCGCGATGCCGGCCTCCTGCGCCGCGCGCGCCACGCGCACGTCGGGCACCGCCGCGCCCGCCGTGACGCGCTGGCCATCGGTCTTGATATCGGAGAAACCGCGGCCGAGCCGCACCACCACGCCTGGAATGCCGCCGTCGCGCACGATCAGGTTGGAGCCGAGACCGACGACGGTCGCCGGGATATCGGCGGGAAGCGCGGCAAGGAAATAGGCGAGATCGGCCTCGTCCTCTGGCATGAACAGCACCTGCGCCGGCCCGCCGACGCGGAACCAGGTCAGCGGCGCGAGCGGCTCGTTCGGCAGCAGGCGCCCGCGCAGCTTCGGCGCGCGGGATTTCAGGTCCGGAACGATGTCCGGGAAACTCATGCGGAAAGCGCCTTCAGTTCGCCTTCCAGCGCGTAGGCCCATTGCGTGATATTGCCGGCGCCGAGACAGACTACGTAATCGCCGGGCTTCGCCAGCCCCTTCACGATTGCCGCAAGCTGCGGCTGGCCGGGCAGCGCGATCGCCTGGCGGTGGCCGCGCGCGCGCACCGCCGCGACCAGATGATCGCGGTCGATGCCCTCGATCGGCGCCTCGCCCGCGGGATAGACGTCCGCGACGATCACGGCGTCGGCGTCGTTGAAGCAGGTCGAGAACGGCTCGAGCAGCGATTGCAGGCGGGTGTAGCGATGCGGCTGCACCACGGCAATCACCTGGCCTTTCGTCGACTCGCGCGCGGCCTTGAGCACCGCCGCGATCTCCACCGGATGATGGCCGTAGTCGTCGATGATGGCGACGCCATTCCACTCGCCGGCGCGGCTGAAGCGCCGCCGCACGCCGCCGAACGCGGCCAGGGCCCCGCGGATCGCCTCGTCGGAAACGCCGAGTTCGTGCGCCACCGCCACCGCCGAAGTGGCGTTGAGCGCGTTGTGGCGCCCCGGCATCGGCAGCATCAGGTTGCCGATGGTGTGCACGGTCTTGCCCGCGCGGTCGCGGAACAGCACGGTGAATCGCTGCCGGCCGCCGGAACTGTCGATATCGACGATGCGCACGTCGGCCTGCGGGTTCTCGCCGTAAGTGACGATGCGGCGGTCCTCGATGCGGCCGACGATGCGCTGCACGATCGGATGGTCGGCGCACATCACGGCGAAGCCGTAGAACGGCACGTTTTCCACGAAATCGCGGAACGCCTCCTGCACCGCGGCGAAGGTCTTGAAGTGGTCGAGGTGTTCGGCGTCGACGTTGGTGACGATGCAGACGTCCGCAGGCAATTTCAGGAACGTGCCGTCGGACTCGTCGGCCTCCACCACCATCCAGTCGCCTTCGCCGAGCCGCGCGTTGGTGCCGTAGGCGTTGATGATGCCGCCGTTGATCACGGTTGGGTCGAAGCCGCCGGCGTCGAGCAGGGCCGCCACCATCGACGTGGTCGTGGTCTTGCCGTGGGTGCCCGCGACCGCGACGCAGCTTTTCAGCCGCATCAGTTCGGCAAGCATTTCGGCGCGGCGCACCACCGGAAGCCGCTTCTCGCGCGCCGCGACCAGTTCCGCGTTGTCGCGCTTGATCGCCGACGACACCACCAGCACCGCAGCGCCCTCGATGTGCTTGCCGTCGTGGCCGACGAACACCGTGGCACCCTTCTCGCGCAGCCGCTTGACGTTGGCGTTGTCGCTCGCGTCCGAGCCCTGGACCTTGTAGCCGAGGTTGATCAGCACCTCGGCGATGCCGCTCATGCCGATGCCCCCGATGCCGACGAAATGGATCGGGCCGATCTTGGGCGGCAGCTTCATGCGATTTCCCCAGGCTCTTGCGTCGTCATGCCCGGACGCGCTCCGAGCATCCTCGACTTAATGCAAGACGGCGATGGCCGGAACAAGTCCGGCCGGGGCGTACCGGCTATTTTCCGATTCCCCCGATCCGCAACACCAGATCGGCCAGCCGCTCGGCGGCGTCGGGAATTCCGATGGTTTTTGCCGCGGCCGCCATGGCCGGCAGCCGGCCGGCGTCTGCCGCAAGCGCGGCGATCTCGGACGCCAGCCGGTCCGGGGTAAATTCGGACTGATCGAGGCGGATTGCGCCGCCGGCCTGCATCAGCACGCCGGCGTTGGCGCGCTGATCCTGATCGAGCGCATGCGGCAGCGGCACGAGGATGCCCGGCCGCCCGATCACTGACAGCTCGGCCACAGTGGAAGCGCCCGAGCGCGACACCACAAGATGGCTCGCCGCCATCCGCGCCGGCAGGTCAGTGAAGAACGGCGCCACATCCGCCGACACCTGAATTTTTGCATAGGCCGCCCGCACGCGCTCCAGATCCTCCTCGCGCGTCTGCTGCGTCACCCGCAGCCGCATTTGCAGACGCGGCTCCAGCCGCTCCACCGCGGGCGGCACGATGTCGGCCATCACGCGCGCGCCCTGGCTGCCGCCGAACACCAGAAGATGCAGCGGCCCGCTCGCATCGAGCGCAGGATAAGGCACGCCCGCGGCCGCGAGCACCGCCGGCCGCACCGGGTTGCCGGTGTGGGTCGCCTTGGCGGCGAGCACCGGCTGCGAATTGAGAATGCCGGGAAAGCCGGTGGCGATCGCGCGCACCCGCGGCGCCAGCATCCGGTTGGCGCGGCCCATGACCGCGTTCTGTTCGTGGATCACCGTCGGGATGCCGCGCCAGACCGCGGCGAGCAGCGGCGGCACGGTCGGATAGCCGCCGAATCCGACCACCACCGCGGGCCTGACCGAAGGCAGCGTCCACCACGCCTTGGCCAGCCCGAACGCCAGCGTCGAGCCGGCGCGGGCGAGCGACAACGGATTGCGTCCCTGCGCGGTGGCGCTCGGAATGACGTGGATGGCCTCCGGTGGAAACGCGGTGGCGTGCTTTGCCGCGCGCGTGTCGGTGGCAAGACCGACCGCGACGCCGCGCGCCTTCAGCGCGGCGGCGAGCGACTCGGCGGGGAACAGATGGCCGCCCGTGCCGCCGGCGGCGACGAGGACGCCGCCCTCGGCCATCAGGCCGGACTCCCGGCGATGGCGTAGTCGCGCCGCGCCAGCAATTCCGCCTGCGGACGGTCGCGCGTCAGCGCGAGCAGCATCCCCATGCCGTAGGCTAGCGACAGCATCGAGGAGCCGCCGTAGGAGACGAACGGCAGCGTCATGCCCTTGGCCGGCATGAGGTGCAGGTTCACCGCCATGTTGATCGACGACTGGATGCCGAACAGGATCGCAAGCCCCGCGGTCGCAAAGCGGATGAACGGGTCCTCGTTGCGCATGGCGTGCATCAACGAACGGATCACGATGAAAGCGAACAGCGCGAGCAGCATCAGGCAGAGCACGATGCCGAATTCCTCCGCCGCCACCGCGAACACGAAGTCGGTGTGGCTCTCCGGCAGGATGCGCTTGACGGTGCCCTCGCCCGGACCGCGGCCGAACCAGCCGCCGCGCGAGAACGACTCCAGCGCGATGTCGATGTTGAACGTGTCGCCCGACGCCGGATCGAGAAAGCGCTGAATGCGGCGCGCCACGTGCGGCACGGTGAAGTAGGCGCCGACCAGCCCCACGCCCGCGATGCCGGCGAGCCCCGCGACCCAGATCACCCGCATGCCCGCCATGAAGAACAGCGCGCCCCAGACCGCCGCGATCAGCATGGTCTGGCCGAAGTCCGGCTGCAGCACCAGCATCGCCACCACGACCACCAGCAGCGCGAGCGCCGCGGTGTTGGCCGGCATTTCCGGCCGCCGCGTCGACTCCGCAAACAGCCAGGCGATCAGGATCACGAAGGCTGGCTTGACGAACTCGGACGGCTGCACGTTGACGCCGAGGATGACGAGCCAGCGGCGCGCGCCCTTGATCTCGGCGCCGAAGATCGGCGTCAGCGCGCAGAGCACGAGGCTCACCAGGAACACGACCAGCGCGACCCGCCGCAGATAGCGCGTCGAGAGAAACGACGTCACCAGCAGCACGGCAAGCGCCGGCGCGAGGAACAGGATATGGCGGTGCACGAAGTGGAAGGCGTCGAGGTTGAGCCGCGCCGCAACCGGCGGGCTCGCGGCGAGCGACAGGATGATGCCGCCCAGCATCAACCCGAACAGCGCGGCCATGATCGGCTTGTCGACCGTCCACCACCAGTCGCCGAACGGCGTGCGTACCTTGCGCGAAACCATGAATCCCCTGCCGCGGCTCCGGACGGGCATCCGATATGACGCCGTCGTGGTTACCAGGGTGTTAACGGCGTCGTGGCGACGCCCGGCTACTGGGGCCGGCGCCAGGTCAGGATCGAGGTCATGGCGTAGTTCCAGACCAGGCTCATGGCCGCGCCCGCAATACCCGCCGCCCACCAAGCCGCATCGCGCTGCCCGAACAGCAGGCTCGCGACCCCGATATTGCCGACCGCGCCGACGCTGCAGACCAGCGCGAACGACAGTAGCCCGCCGAACCAGCGCCAGCCGGCCAGCCGCACGTCGCGGTAGGTCAGCCAGTTGTTCAGGGTGAAGTTGCCGGCGATCGCCGCCGCCGTCGCGGCTGTCTGGCCGACCAGGAAGCTCGATCCCAGTACGCTCAGGAACAGCCACAACACGGCGAGATGGACCACAATGCCGAGCGCGCCCACGACCGAAAACAGCACCAGCCGGATCGGTAGGATGCGGCCGACGAGCTTGTCGGCCAGCAGCAGCAGATACTCGACGCCGGTCAGCGCATCGAATTTGCTTTCGCCCGCCTGCCGCGCGCGAAAGCGGTACGGCAGTTCCTTGACCCGCAGCGGCCGCGGCGACGAAGCCAGGATATCGAGCAGAACCTTGAACCCGATGGTCGACAGCCGCCGCATCGAAAGCTCGAATGCGTCGCGCCGCAACATGAAGAAGCCGCTCATCGGATCGGTCAGCGAAACGCGCAGCAGCCATTGCCCGAGCGACGTTGCGATGGCGCTGAGCCGCGCGCGCTTTTCGTCCCAGTCGCCGACGCCGCCTTCGGCCGCGTAGCGGCTGCCGACCACGATATCGAACGGCTCCTCCTGCAATGTCTTCAGCATCCGCGGCAACAGCGCCTCGTCGTGCTGGAGATCGGCGTCCATCACCGCGACGAACGGCGCCGCGCTCGCCTGAATGCCTTCGATGCAGGCGGACGCGAGCCCGCGCCGCCCGATCCGCCGGATCAGGCGCACGCGCCGGTCGGTCCGCGCCAGTTCCAGCACCGCTTGCGGAGTGCCGTCCGCGGAATCGTCGTCGACGAAAATCGCTTCCCAGTCGATGCCTTCGAGCACCGCGCACAGACGCTCGTAGAGCGGCCGGATATTCTCATGCTCGTCGCGGGTCGGAACGACCACGGCGAGCGCAGGACCGGGATGGGCCGAGGCATGAACCATGCGGATGCTGGCTATCGCATGGAACGGCCGGCCTCACAACGCCCGCAACTCCCGGCCGCGCACTGGCCCGGCCGCCCGAATGCGCCTATGATTCCCGGCAACACCAGCCATCGGCGATGCCGTCACCGCTTCCCCGCAACTCCGTCGTCCTTGCCGTGTCGCTGTTCGCGGCGCTGTGCCTGTTCTACAGCGCGTGGCCGGTCTGGCGCGCGCTGTTTCCGATCGAGATCGATCTCAACGAAGCCTGGAATGCCTATCACGCCGACGCAGCGGTGGCGGGCCGCACGCTCTATCCGGACCCGGCGGGCCTGGTGGCCAACAACTATCCGCCGCTGTCCTATGTTCTGATCGGCTGGCTTTCGCTGTCGGGCGTGGACGCGATCTACATCGGGCGCGCGCTGTCGCTGCTTGCGACCGGCACGCTCGCGATCACCGCCGCGCTCTGTATCCTTCAACTCGGCGGCGGGCGCATTGCCGCCGCGCTCGGCGGATTCTGGTTTCTCGGGACCATGGTGCGTCATGCCGACTGGTATGTCGGCATGAACGATCCCCACCTGCTCGCGCTGGCGATCATGGGGCTCGCGCTCTTGTGGTACCTGCGGCGCGGGCCCGGACGCGCACCGGAGCCCATCGTCCTGATGCTGGTGCTGGCGGGGTTCGTCAAGCACACGCTGGTCGCGTTCCCGGCGGCGGTGCTGCTGGATTGGGCGCGGCACAACTGGCGGTTCGCGCTACGCGGCGCGCTGGCCGGGATCGCCGCCTCCGGGCTGGGTCTCGTGTTATGCACGGCGTGGTTCGGAACCGACTTCCTGGCGCAGATGTTCCTGTCGCCGCGGCAGGTTTCGCTGGATCGCGCGTTGAAAAGCCTCGAACGCATCGGCGGAATCGCTCCCGTGCTGATCGTTTGGGCGGTCTGGGCCTGGCACGACCGCAAGAGCGAGGCGGCGAAGCTGACCACGATCCTTGTCGGGTGCTCGTTCGCGGTCTACGCGATGCAGAAGTCGGGCTACAACGTCGACGTCAACGCGCAGTTCGAGCTGAACCTCGCGCTCGCTATCGGCCTCGGCCTCGCGGTCCATCGGCTGGCCGTCCTGCCGATCGCGCAGCGCCTGGGCGCGGACAAGCTGCGGCTCGCGATCGTCGGCGTGCTCGCGGCCGGACTGCTTGCGGCGCCGGGCCTCGAGCCTTATTGGCTGGCGGTCAGCTCCGACTATCGCGACCAGTTCCGGCAAAACTCGGAAGTCGTGAGGTCGGAGACCGCGCGCATCGCCGCCATCCGCGGCGACTTCATCTGCACGACGATGAGCGTGTGCCGCGCGGCGGGCAAGCGCTTCGTCCACGACGAGTCCTACACCGGGCAGAAGATCACGGCGGGAGTCTGGGACGCCGCCCGCTGGCAAGCCGAGCTCGTTCGCCAACGCATCGGCTGGCAGCCGATCGATCCCCGCGCCGGCATGCGGCCCTTGATGCGGCAACTGCCGTGGGGCCGCACCATGCCTTCGCCGCGGATGCAGTGAATCGTCGAATGGCCAGCGCTACGGCGGCGTCAGCCCCGGCAGCGCCTTGACCAGTTCGCGGAACCGGTCGCCGCGGATTTCGAAGTTCCGGTACTGGTCGAACGATGCGCAGGCCGGCGACAACAGCACCACCGGCTCCTTCAGCCCCGACGCCTCGGCGTCGCGGGCTGCGGCTTCCACCGCCTTCTCCAGCGTGCCCACGATTTCGGCATCCGCCTTGCCCTCAAGGGTGCGCGCGAAATCGGCCGCCGCCTCGCCGATCAGGTAGGCCTTACGAATGCGCGGGAAGAAGCCCGCAAGCGGCGCGATCCCGCCGGTCTTGGGCTTGCCGCCCGCGATCCAGAAGATGTCGGAGAAACAGCCGAGCGCCTGCGCCGCCGAGTCGGCATTGGTCGCCTTGGAGTCGTTGACGAACAGCACGGCGCCCTTGCGCCCGACCTGCTCCATGCGGTGCGCGAGACCGGGAAACGAGCGCAGCCCCGCCTGGATCGCCGCCTCGTCGAGGCCGAGCGCCATCGCGGCCGCGGCGGCGCAGGCGGCGTTCTGCGCATTGTGCAGCCCGCGCAGCGAGCCGATGGCGTCGAGGCTTGCGAGCGGCCAGGAGTCGTCGCCCGCGGCGCGCATGATTTCGCCGTCGTCGTAGAACACGCCCTCGGTCATTTTCTGGCGCACCGAAATGCGGATGACGTTGCCGCCCTTGCGTTCGATGCGGCCCGCCGCAGCGCGGCACCACTCGTCGTCGATGCCGATCACCGCTGCGCCGTTGCGCGGCACGCCCGCGACCAGACGCTCCTTCACCGCGGCGTAGTGCGCGAGTGTGCCATGGCGGTCGAGATGGTCCTCGCTGACGTTGATCAGCACGCCGATGCGCGGGTCCAAGGTGGGCGCGAGGTCGATCTGGTACGACGAGCACTCGATCACATGCGCGAGGTCCGGCCGCGGCGGCGAAAGCGTCAGCACCGCGGTGCCGATGTTACCGCCGAGTTCGGCCGGGCGGCCCGCGGACTTGAGCAGATGATGGATCAGCGCCGTCGTCGTCGACTTGCCGTTGGTGCCGGTGATGGCGACGAAGGGCGAGTTCGGCGCGAGCCTGCGTCGCTCGCGGCAGAACAGCTCGACGTCGCCGATGACCTCGGCGCCGGCCGCTTTCGCCAATCCGACCGACCAGTGCGGCTCCGGATGGGTCAGCGGCACGCCGGGCGCGAGCAGCAGCGCCGCGACGTTCGACCAGTCGACGGTGCGAAGGTCCGCCGTCGCGATACCGGCCTGCACAGCTTTCGCGACGCTGTCCGCATTGTCGTCGAAGGCGATCACGTCCGCGCCGCCTGCGAGCAGCGCCTGCGCGCTCGCAAGCCCCGAGCCGCCGAGCCCGAACACGGCGACGCGCTTTCCGGCGAAGCTCGTGACCGGGATCATCGCAGCTTCAGCGTCGCAAGCCCCGCCAGCGCCAGCACGATGGCGATGATCCAGAACCGGATCACGATCTGCGACTCGGTCCAGCCGAGCTGCTCGAAGTGGTGATGGATCGGCGCCATCCTGAACACGCGCTTGCCGGTCAGCTTGAACGAGACCACCTGCACGATTACCGACACCGCCTCCAGTACGAACAGTCCGCCGATGATGGCGAGCGCGATCTCGTGCTTGGTCGCGACCGCGACCGAGCCGATCAGCCCGCCGAGCGCCAGCGAGCCGGTGTCGCCCATGAAGATCGAAGCCGGCGGCGCGTTGAACCAGAGAAAGCCCAGCCCCGCGCCGATCACCGCCCCGCACAAGACCGCCAGTTCGCCGGTGCCGGCGACGTAATGGATCTGAAGATAGTCGGAGAACACCGCGTTGCCGACGAGGTACGAGATGCCGAGGAAGCTCGCCGCCGCGATCATCACCGGGCCGATGGCGAGGCCGTCGAGGCCGTCGGTCAGGTTCACCGCATTGCCCGCGCCGACGATGATGAAGGCGCCGAACAGCAGGAAGAACCATCCGAGGTTGATCACCACCTCCTTGAACACCGGCACGGTCAGCGAGGTGGCGAAGCCAGGGCGGCCGAGACTCGTCATCGCATAGCAGGCCGCGAGCGCGATCAGCGTCTCGACCAGGAGCCGCGTGCGGCCGGAGAACCCGGCGTGCGTCTGCCGCGTCACCTTCAGGTAGTCGTCGTAGAACCCGACCATACCGAAGCCGAGCGTCACCGCCAGCACGATCCAGACGTAGGGGTTGCGCGGGTTCGCCCACAGCACCGTCGCCACGACGATGCCGAGCAGGATCATCAGCCCGCCCATGGTCGGAGTGCCGGCTTTGGTGACGAGATGCGACTGCGGCCCGTCGGCGCGGATCGGCTGGCCCTTGCCCTGGCGCGCGCGCAGGTGGTCGATGATCCAGGGCCCGAACAGGAACACGAACACCAGCGCGGTGATCATCGCGCCGCCGGTACGCACCGTCAGGTAACGGAAAAGATTGAAGAACGGGACGGCGCCGGAGAGATCAGCGAGCCAATAAAGCATCGGTTCAACCTTCGGCGGAAGCCGCCGCGCGGGTGTCCTGCGGGGAGTATCGGCGCATCAGCGCCTTGACGATGGGTCCCATTTTCGAGCCGAGCGAGCCCTTGACCATGATGGCGTCGCCGGCGCGCACCGCACCGACGACCTCCGATTCGAGCGCCGCCGACGTGTCGGCATAGCCGCCCCGGCGTTCGGAGGGAAGAGCCCTCCAGAGTCCCTCATAGAGCCGCCCGGCGCAGAACACGAGATCGACCGCGTTGTCGACGATCGGATCGCGCAGGCCGGCGTGCAGCGCGGAGCCCTGCTCGCCGAGCTCCAGCATTTCGCCGAGAACGGCGATCCGCCGCCCGCGAGCGCCGACCGGCGCCTGGCCGAGCAGAGCCAGCGCCGCCCGCATCGAGGCGGGATTGGCGTTGTAGCTTTCGTCGATCAGGAGCGCCTTGCCGCCCGGCGTATCGAGCGCGACCCGCGCGCCGCGGCCCGCCGGCGGTTCGAGCTTCGCCAGCGCCAGCGCCGCCAGCGCGAGATCGGCGCCGGCGAGCGACGCTGCCGCGAGCACGGCGAGCGAGTTGTTCACGATATGGCGGCCGGGCGCGCCGAGCTTGTAGGTCACCTCGGTGCCGAGGATGCTGGCTTGCACCGTCGAGGAGTCCGGCTGCAGGGCGAATTTCACCAGCCGCGCATCGGCGTCCGCGTGCTCGCCGAACGACACGATCCGCGACACGCCCGCCGCCTTGGCGCGGTCACGCAGCCGCGCGAATTGCGGATTGTCGCGGTTGATGACGGCGGCGCCGCCCTTCTCGATGCCCTCGAAGATTTCCGCCTTGGCGTCGGCGATGGCCTCGACCGAACCGAAGAACTCCAGGTGCACCGGCTCGACGGTGGTGACGATGGCGACATGCGGACGCACGATCCTCGTCAGCGGCGCGATCTCGCCGGCGTGGTTCATGCCCATTTCCAGCACGGCGTAGCGCGCGCCGGCGGGCGTGCGCGCCAGCGACAGCGGCACGCCCCAGTGGTTGTTGTACGACGCCGCCGAGGCGTGCGTCGCACCGTCCGCCGACAAGGCAAGCCGCAGCGCCTCTTTCGTCCCGGTCTTGCCGACCGAGCCGGTGACGCCGATGAACTTGCCGTTGCAGCGCGCGCGCGCGGCGCGCGAAAGCGCCGTCAGGCCTTCGAGCACGTCGGGTACCGCGAGCAGCGGCGCCTTCGGCGGCAGCGCGGCGCGCCTGTCGTTTGCGACCACCGCCAGTCCCGCACCGGCCTTCAGCGCGGCCTCGACGAATTCGTGGCCGTCGCGCGCATCGCCCTTGATGGCGAAGAACGCTTCCCACGGTTTGACCGTGCGGGTGTCGATCGACAGGCCGGGCACGGCTTGCGGCAGCGCGCCGTGCTTCGCCGCGCCCATTGCCCTGGCCATCGCGTCGACGGTCCACAAGTCGTTCATGCCTTCGTCCCCTTCAGCGCCGCGGCGACTTCGTCGTGATCGCTGAACGGCAACGTCTGCCTTCCGACGATCTGTCCCGTCTCATGGCCCTTGCCCGCGATCAAGAGCACGTCGCCGCGCTTGAGATTCGCGACCGCGCTGCGGATCGCTTCACGGCGGTCGCCGATCTCGATCGCGCCGGGCGCATCCGCAAGGATCGCGGCACGGATCGCCGCCGGATTCTCGCTGCGCGGGTTGTCGTCGGTCACGATGACGCGGTCCGCGCCCTGCGCGGCGATGGCGCCCATCAGCGGCCGCTTGCCGGCGTCGCGGTCGCCGCCGCAGCCGAACACCACCACTAGCTTCCCGCTGGCATAGGGCCGAAGCGCCGCGAGCGCCTTCTCCAGCGCGTCGGGCTTGTGCGCGTAGTCCACGAAAATGGGCGCGCCGCCCTTCTCGCCCGCGAAGTCGAGCCGGCCGCGCGCACCTTGCAGATTTTCGAGCGCGGCGAAGGCGGCCTTCGGGTCGCCGCCGGTCGCGATGACGAGGCCCGCGGAAACCAGCGCGTTCTCGACCTGGAACGCGCCGACCAACGGCAGCTTCACCTTATATGTCTGTCCGCCGTGCAATATGGTCAGCGCCTGTGCGAACCCGTCCACCGCCGCGTCCGTCAGGCGGATGCCCTCGCCCTTGCGGCCGACGGTCAGAAGCTTCAGTTCGCGCTTGCGCGCGGCCGCAATCGCTTGGCCGCTGTGCTCATGGTCGGCGCAGATCACCGCCGCCCCGCCGTCCATCACCAGCGCCTCAAACAGCCGTAGCTTCGCCGAAAGATAAGCCTCGACCGTCGGATGGTAGTCCAGATGATCGCGGCTCAGGTTGGTGAACGCGCCGGCCGCGACCCGAACGCCGTCGAGCCGGTGCTGGTCGAGGCCGTGCGAGGAGGCCTCGATGCAGAGATGCGTGATGCCCTCGCCCGCGAGTTCGTCGAGCGTCCTGTGCAGCGCGACCGGATCGGGCGTGGTGAGCGAGCCGTAGGTCTCGCGCACCGGCGTCACCACGCCGATGGTGCCGACGCTCGCCGCCTGGTGGCCGAGCGCTTGCCATATCTGCCGCGTGAAGGCCGCAACCGAGGTCTTGCCGCTGGTGCCGGTGACGGCAGCAATGGTCGCGGGCTGGCGCGGGTAAAGCCGCGCTGCCGCGAGCGCGAGCGCACGCCGGACGTTGGCCACCTGCACGAACGGCACGGACAGCGGCGAGGCCGGCGTGCGCTCTCCAACCACCGCTGCAGCGCCCGCCGCGGCGGCCTGCGCCGCGAACTGCATCCCGTCGGCCTTGGTGCCCGGCACAGCCACGAACACGTCGCCGCGCTTGACGCTGCGGCTGTCGGCAGTGACGCCGCTCGCGTCGACGGCGGCAAGCCGCGCATCGAGCGTTGCGGAGTCCGAGAGCAGTGCGGAGAGCTTCATCGAAGTCGCAGTCGGAGGGTGTGGCAGCGCCACGAGCCAATCCCTATGGCCGGACTCTGGCCAAAATAAGCTGGTCGGCCGGCGGCAAGTCGAAACGCGGCTCGATGCCGAGCATCGGGGCGACGCGGGCGATCACCCGCCCCGCGGTCGGCGCGGCGTTCCAGCCGGAGGTGGCGTAGCCGTGGGTCTCCTTCAGGCCTTGCGGCTCGTCCAGCATGATCAGGATCTGGTAGCGCGGCTTGTCGGCCGGCAGGATCGCCGTGAACGTCGTCAGCAGCTTGTTGCGGGCGTAGCGGCCGTTGACCACCTTTTCCGACGTCCCGGTCTTGCCGCCAACGTAGTAGCCCTTGACCTCGGCGCGGGTCGAGGTGCCCCGCTCGGCATTGAGGCGCATCAGGTAGCGCATCTTGTCGCTGGTTTCGGGCTTGACCACCTGCTTGGCGATGGCGCGCGCCTCTTCCTTCGACCGCTTCAGGAAGGTCGGCGGGATCAGGAGCCCGCCGTTGACCAGCGCGTTGATGCCGGCGACCGCCTGCAGCGGCGCGATCGAAAGGCCGTGGCCGAAGGCGATGGTGACGGTGTTCAACTCGCCCCACTTCTTGGGCACCAGCGGCTCGGCGCTCTCCGGCAATTCGGTGCGCAGCCGGTCGAGCTGGCCGAGCTTCTTGAGGAACCACTTGTGGTGCTCGACGCCGAGCGCCAGCGCCATCTTCGCGGTGCCGATGTTCGACGAGTAGATGAAGATCTCCGGCACCGTGAGGACGCGGTTCTTGCCCTTGTAGTCGCTGATGTTGAACTTGCCGTAGCGCAGGGACCCGCGCGCGTCGAAGGTGGAATTGAGATTGATCTTGCCGGAGTCGAGCGCCATCGCGGTGGTGAGCGCCTTGAAGGTCGAGCCGAGCTCGAACACGCCCGTCGTCAGCCGGTTGATGCGGAGCGGATCGTTGGCCTGCTTCGGGCTGTTGGGATCGTAGTCGGGCAGCGACACCATCGAGACGATCTCGCCGGTGTCGACGTCGACGATCAGGCCCGCCGCCGCCTTCACCTTGAACTTCTCGGCCGCGAAGATCAGCTCATCGCGCAGTGCGTGCTGCACGCGCAGGTCGACCGCGAGATTGACCGGCCGCTGCAGCCGGTCGGCGGCGAGCCCCGCCATGTGCAGCGCCGCAAGCCCGCGTCCGTCGAGCCATTTCTCGATGCCGGCGATGCCCTGGTTGTCGATGTTGACGTGGCCGATCAGGTGCGAAACCTCGGCGTGGTTCGGATAGACGCGCTTGTTCTCGGACAGGAAGCCGACACCCGGCAGTCCGAGCCGCCAGATGTCCTGCTGCTGCTTGGCGGTGATCTCGCGCTTGAGCCAGGCGAAGCCGCGCCGCGTGCTGATCCGGTCGCGCAATTCGTTGGAGTCGAGGTCGGGCACGACGGCGGTCAGCAGTTCAACCGCCTCGTCGACATCGATGATGCGGCGCGGCTCGGCGAACAGCGACGGCGTGCGCACGTCGGTCGCCAGAATCATGCCGTTGCGATCGAGGATGTCGGGACGCGCGGTCGCGACCGCGTCCTTGGTCACGGTGCGCCGCGCGATGTTGCTTTCCGGCACGACCGCGAACATCACGAGCCGCACCGCGATGATCGCATAGAGGACGGAGAAGCCGGCGATCGCGAGCCCAACGCGAGCCTTGGCCTTGGCGGCGCGGTCGACGTTGCGGCCGTACAGCATCGTGCGCATGAAGCGGCGGCGCCACGGCTCGGCGGAAGGCGCGGCGGCCGATTGCGAACCGGTTTGCGCGGGAGACTCCATCGCCGTCACCTTGCGTCGAACCGGCCCGGCGCGAACACGCTGCCGGTCGGCGGCGTGAAGTCCGGGTTTTCGATCATTGTGGCGATGGCGTCCTCGCGCGGCGGCTTGACCACGGTCGGCGGACGCGCCGGCAGCCGGTCGAGCGAGTCGAACTGCGTCGGCTGCGCGGGCCCGAGCGGCATGTGCCGCCGCACCAGGCCCTGCACGCGGGCCGGGTTTTCCAGCGCCGACCATTCCGCGCGCAGTGCGGCGATGGCGTCGCGCTCGCGCCGCACGTCGGCACGCATCTTGGCGACGCGTTCGGCGCGCAGCGTCGATTCGAACTTGATCTCGTAGACCATGATCGCAGCGACCACGAGCAGGATCAGGACACAGACGTTGAGGAGGCGCATGCTCATCGCGGCCTCGCCACGTCGGACAACGATGGCAGGTGCGGCAGCAGCGTATCGGCATCGGCGACATGCGCGGGCGCGCCGGTGCGTTCGGCGGCGCGCAGCCTGGCGGATCGCGCACGCGGATTGGCGGCAACTTCCGCCTCCCCCGGTTCGACCGGCTTGCGAGTCAGAAGCTTGAAGCTCGGCGCCGCCGCCGCAACCTCGGGAACGTGCCGCGACACCGCGGGCGCGCCGGAGCGCGCGGCGAGGAAGCTCTTGACGATGCGGTCTTCGAGCGAATGGAAGCTCACCACCGCGAGCCGCCCGCCGGGCTTGAGAATGCGTTCGGCCGCGGCAAGCCCCGCCGCCAGTTCTTCGAGTTCCTCGTTGACGAAAATGCGCAGCGCCTGAAACGTCCGCGTCGCCGGATGGATGCCGCCGGGGCGCCCCGGCACCGCGCGCGCGACGATCTCGGCCAGCGCGCGGGTGGTGCGGATCGGCTGTGCCGCACGCGCGGCCGCGATGGCGCGCGCCACCGCACGCGAGCGCCGCTCGTCGCCGAGTCGGTAGATGATGTCGGCAAGATCGCGTTCGGAGGCGTGCGCGACCACATCGGCGGCGCTCGGCCCCTCCCCGCCCATGCGCATGTCCAGCGGGCCGTCGTTGCGAAACGAGAAGCCGCGTTCGGCTTCGTCGAGCTGCATCGACGACACGCCGAGATCGAGCACGACGCCGTCGACCGCCGCATGCCCGAACCGGCGCGCGACATCGTCGAGCGCAGAAAAGCGTTCCTCGACCAGCGTCAGGCGACCGTCGGCGCTGTCGACGAGACCCGTGCCGCCCGCGATGGCGTTTCGATCGCGGTCGATGGCGATCGCCGTTGCACCCGGCGTTTCCAGCAGCAGGCGCGTATAGCCGCCGGCGCCGAAGGTGCCGTCGATATAGAGTCCGCCGGCGCGGACATCGAGGAAGCCGACAGCCTCGCGCGCCAGCACAGGCACGTGCCGAACATCGGATTCGTGCGTTCCGCCGGCGCGCGCCATCAGCCCGGTGCTCCGCGCGCGGCACCGGACGGTTTCGCAGCAGCGAATCCCCGACGAAGCGGCGCTGCGCAGCACGACCGGTCCGAAGTCGCCAAGACGCACTCCATGCTGTCGATGCCTCGTATCAATTCGCGAGATTTTCAAAAGGCTTAGAGACATCTTGGCACTGTCCGGGGCGCAGCGGGCGCGGCCGGGCGCGGCGCCCCGCCGGGAACCGAACCCCGAAGGTATTAACGGCGCTTAATGTTAAGGAATCGTTTGCAATGCGGCGGCATTCCGCTTTCCGGGGAACCGCCGGGCGCAGCTGCGCGTTGATGTTGCGCGCGCCTTAATACGCATCGGAGTTCCGCGCCCCGTTCCGGACTCCGTATCGCACCGAACGCCGGCCGCGACATCCGATCCGGATCGAACCTGTCGTCCGCACAAGTGCGCGGCCTCGCTGCATTCGCAAGTGTCTGGAATGCAGACAAACGATTCGGAACGCGCCGCCGCACCGGAACACTGCACGCCATCGCGCGTTATCGGCGGGATCGCGTTCGATTGCGTCCGCTCCGAGCGATCCGGCCGCAACGGCCGGGCACTCCCGCAACTCATCCCAAGGAGGAATCCATGCTGAAGAAACTCATCGTCGCCACCGCGGCGTCCGCGCTGATGGCCGGCACAGCTGCGGCGCAGCAGGCGAGCCCGCCGGCGAAGGCGCCCACAGCACCGCCGCCCGCGGCCAGCCAGCCCGCGCCGAAGGCGCCGGAAACCAAGGCAATGCCGGACACCAAGGCTCAGGACATGACCAGGGCGCCAGCCGCGGCGCAGCCGGGTCAGGCCCAGGCCACGTTCGTCAACACCCAGCGTCCCGACCAACTGCTGTTCTCGTCGTTCAACGGCACCGACGTGATCGGCGCCGACAACCAGAAGATCGGCGATGTGTCCGACATCCTGTTCGACAAGACCGGCAAGATCGAAGCCTACGTGGTCGGCGTGGGCGGCTTCCTCGGCATCGGCTCAAAGAACGTCGCGCTCGCCCCGAGCGCCTTCGAGGCGGTCCCGGGCGACAAGTCGAAGAACGAGTCCGACAAGCTGAGGCTGTCCATGACCAAGGAGCAGCTCCAGAAGGCCGCGAGCTTCGAGCCGTACAAGGAGCCGCGCAGCACGACCGGCATGGGCGGCGGCACGGCGCGACCCGCGCCCGGCGGCGCCGGCGCGCGCTAGCTGCGGCAGGCCGGTTCTACCGGCATAACGTGCAATGCCTCGGCCCGGACGGCGGCCTCCGCCGGTCCGGGCCGATGCGTTTTGAGCCTTGAGCGGTTCCAATCGGGCACAACGGCACAGTTCCATCCCTTAAGATTTTTGTTTTATTGTCGGGGCATGTCTGCCGCATTTGTCCCCGACTCCAGCATCGTCGAACGCGTCGAGCCCTCCCCGAATTTCGACGAACGCACCGGCCTCGCTCGGCCGGACATGATCGTCCTGCATTATACCGGGATGCAGTTCTCGCACGACGCCATCGACCGCCTGCGCGACACCAAGGCGCGGGTGTCCTCGCACTATGTGGTGCTGGAGAACGGCGGCGTCGTGCAGATGGTGCCCGAGGCCAAGCGCGCCTGGCATGCCGGCGTGTCGTCCTGGAACGGCGACGCCGACATCAATTCACGCTCCATCGGCATCGAGATCTGCAATCCGGGCCACGATTTCGGCTATCCGGACTTTCCCAAGCGGCAGATTGCGGCCGTCATCATGCTGTGCCGCGCGATCTTCACCCGCAACATCATCCGGCCCGAGAACGTGGTCGCGCACTCCGACGTGGCGCCGAGCCGAAAGCAGGACCCCGGCGAAAAATTTCCGTGGAAGCGGCTGGCGCAATCCGGCGTCGGGCTATGGGTCGAACCGGCGCCGATTACGGACTCGCCGAAGCTCCAGGCCGGCGACAGCGGCGATATGGTCGCCGACCTGCAAAGGGCGCTGATCGACTACGGCTACGGCGTCGAACCGACCGCGCAATACGATCCCCTCACCCGCGAGGCCGTCATCGCGTTCCAGCGCCACTTCCGGCCGGCGCTGGTCGATGGCCTGACCGACGCCTCGACGCGCGAGACGCTGCGCAAGCTCCTGGTGGCGCGCGAGTTCCAGGGTACCGCGCAAAACGCCGCAAAGCCGGACGCGCCAAAGCCCGGTTCCGGCAATCCCCTTCCCGCCGCCTCTTGACGGCGGCGCGCCGCGCCCCCATCCCTATGGCGTCAGTCGGCCGGACGGCCGCTCCGCGCCAATGCCGAAAGGCGGCCGGGGAGGAAAGTCCGGGCTCCATGGACAGACGGTGCCGGATAACGTCCGGCGGGCGCGAGCCCAGGGACAGTGCCACAGAGAACAGACCGCCGCGGCGCGTAGTGTTCAGCCGAGGCAAGGGTGAAACGGTGCGGTAAGAGCGCACCGCGTTTCCGGCGACGGAAACGGCACGGCAAACCCCACCGGGAGCAAGACCGAATAGGGACCGCACCGGGGCGCAAGCCTCAAGCCTTGTCCAGGCCGCGGTCCGGGTAGGTTGCTTCAGGCGCCGGGCAACCGGCGTCGCAGAGGAATGGCCGTCACGCGCGGGGCTCACGCTCCGCGCCCTACAGAACCCGGCTTACAGGCTGGCTGATACGATAAGGGGGCTCGGCGGAAACACCGCCGGGCCCCCGCCAATTTGAGGGCGCGACGGTTTTCGCGTTTCGGCGGGCCACACTTCATAATAGCGTGCGGCGATGACCGACACGCCTGCCGCGATCGCGTTCGACAACGTCTCCAAGACCTACGGCGCGCACACCGCGCTCGACGGCGTGACGCTCGACGTGCCGGCGGGCCAGTTCCTCGCCGTGGTCGGTCCGTCGGGCTCCGGCAAGACCACGCTGCTGCGCCTGATCAACCGCCTGATCGACCCGGACGAAGGCACGGTGCGCGTCGAAGGCGAGGACGTGCGCGCGCTCGATCCGGTCGCGCTGCGCAGGCGCATCGGTTACGTGTTCCAGGGCATCGGCCTGTTTCCGCACATGACGGTCGCCGAGAACGTCGCGATCGCGCCGCGGCTCGCGGGCTGGGACAAGGCGCGCATCGCCGAACGCGTCGAAGAACTGCTCGACCTCGTGCGTCTCGACCGCGCGGCCTATCGCGGCCGCATGCCGCGCGAACTGTCCGGCGGCCAGGCGCAGCGCGTCGGCGTCGCACGCGCGCTCGCGGCGCGGCCGAAGATCGTGCTGATGGACGAGCCGTTCGGCGCGCTCGATCCGCTGACCCGCGACGCGCTGAGCCGCGACTACCGCGCGCTGCACGACGCGCTCGGCCTGACCACCGTGGCGATCACCCACGACATGACCGAGGCGCTGCTGCTCGCCGACCGCATCGCGGTGATCCGCGCGGGCCGGATCGCCGCGGACGGCGCGCCGCGCGACCTGATGGGCGGCGGGCAGGACGAATACGTGCGCGACCTGATGGAGACGCCGCGCCGGCAGGCCGAGCGGCTGCGCGCATTGGTGGACGGGCCACCGTGAACGGCGCGCTGCATCCGCAAATTGCCGACGCGCTGGCACGCCTGCCGGACTATCTCGGCGGCCACGTGGCGGTCAGCGTCACCGCGCTGGCGCTCGGGCTTGCGGTCAGCCTGCCGCTCGCGATCGCCGCCATGCGGCGGGCGGGCTTGCGGCGGGCATTGCTCGGCGTGGCGAGCATCGTGCAGACGATCCCGGGCCTCGCGCTGCTGGCGCTGTTCTATCCGCTGCTGCTTGGCATCGCCGCGCTGAGCGAGCGCTGGACCGGCGTGAGTTTTTCCGCACTCGGGTTCCTGCCCGCTGTGCTCGCGCTCGCGCTCTACAGCATGCTTCCGGTGCTGCGGAACACCGTCGCAGGCCTGTCCGGCATCGATCCCGCGGTGAAGGAAGCCGCGCTCGGAGTCGGGATGACGCGGCGGCAGGCGCTGTTCATGGTCGAACTTCCGCTCGCCATGCCGGTGATCATGGCGGGCATCCGCACCTCGGCAGTGTGGGTGATCGGCACCGCCACGCTGTCGACGCCGATCGGCCAGACCAGCCTCGGCAATTACATCTTCGCGGGCTTGCAGACCCAGAACTGGGTGTTCGTGCTGTTCGGCTGCGTCGCGGCCGCAGTGTTTGCGCTGGCGGTCGACCAACTGCTGGCGCTGATCGAGATCGGCGTGGCGCGGCGCAAGCGCGTGCGGACCGCCGCGGGCGCGCTCGGACTGGCGCTGCTTGCGCTGGCGGCCTGGCTGCCGGGCGCGGCGCAGCCGCGCGCGGCTTACGTTGTCGGCGCAAAGTCCTTCGGCGAGCAGTACATCCTTGCGGCGCTGATCGAGGACCGCCTGCGCGCGGCGGGGCTTTCGGCCGCGCGGCGCGAGGGCCTGGGATCGACCGTCATCTTCAAGGCGCTCGCGGCCGGCGAGATCGACGTCTATGTCGAATATTCGGGCACGACCTGGGCGACGCAGATGCGCCGCAGCGCCTCGGCCCCGCGCGTCGAGGTGCTGCGCGAGGTTTCGGCATGGCTCTCCGCGACGCACGGCATCGGCACGCTCGGCGGGCTCGGCTTCGAGAACGCCTATGCGCTTGCGATGAAGCGGGAGCGCGCCGAGGCGCTCGGCATCAGGAGCATCGCCGATCTCGCAAGCCACGCCGGAAATCTGTCGGTCGGCGGCGACTTCGAGTTCTTCGTACGCCCGGAATGGACGGCGATCCGCAACGGCTACGGGCTCAATTTTCGCGAGCAGCGCCAGATGCAGGCCGAATTCATGTATCCGGCGGCGGCGGGCGGCGACGTCGACGTGATCGCGGCCTACACCAGCGACGGCCGCATCGTGCAGTTCGACCTGCTGGTGCTGGACGATCCCAGGCACACGATCCCGCCCTATGACGCGATCCTTCTGGTCGCGCCGCAGAGGCGCGGCGACCGCGCGCTGCTCGAGGCGCTGAAGCCGCTGATCGGCAGGATCGACGTCGAGACCATGCGGCAGGCCAATTTGCGGGCCGGGGGCGGCGGCGCGGACGCTTCGCCCGCGGCGGCAGCGCGGTGGCTGTGGGGGGAGATCGGCAAGCTCAATCCGCAGCGATGACGGCAGCCGTCAGCCCGACGGCGGCGCTTCCTTTACGCGCGATCCCGGCGCTGCGTCGCTGAGCTTCAACGCATGCACCGAAAACAACTTCTCATCGTCCGTCCACACCGCCGCGGTCGTCCAGCCTGCCCCGCGCACCAGCGCTCCGAACGATTCCAGCGTGTACTTGTAGCTGTTTTCGGTGTGGATCGTTTCGCCGGCGCGGAAGTCGATGCGTGCGCCGCACACGCTGACGCGCTGGCGCTTCAGGCTCGCAAGGTGCATCTCGATCCGCGAACGCTCGCGGTTGAAGAAGGCGTGGTGCTCGAAGGCCGAAAGATCGAAGCGCGCGCCGAGTTCGCGGTTGATGCGGGCGAGCAGATTGAGGTTGAACTGCGCGGTGACGCCTTCGGCGTCGTTGTAGGCGCGGTTCAGCAACTCCGTGTCCTTGACCAGATCGACGCCCACGATCAGCGCCGCGCCCGGACTGAGAATTCGCCCGGCGTGGCGCAGGAACGCCGCCGCTTCGTGCGGCTCGAAGTTGCCGACAGTCGAGCCCGGAAAGAAGCCCGTGCGAGGCATCGCCGCGGCCTCGGCCGGCAGATCGAACGGGGCGGTGAAGTCGGCCGCGACCGGCAGCATCGCGATGTCCGGATATTCGCGCCTCAGAACGTCCGCCTGGGCGTTCAGGAACTCGCCCGAAATGTCGACCGGCACGTAGGCCGCGACCTTCGCCGCCGACAGCAGGATGCGCGTCTTGGTGCAGGAGCCGGCGCCGAACTCGACCAGCGCCGCGCCTGCGGGAACGAACGCCGCAATCTCCGCCGCGCGCGACTTGAGAATCCCGATTTCGGTGCGCGTCGGATAATACTCCGGCAGCGCAGTGATGCGCTCGAACAGTTCGGAGCCCGCGCGGTCGTAGAAATATTTCGGCGGCAGCCGCTTCGGCGACGCGGTCAGGCCCGCGACGACATCCGCCGCGAGTGCGTCTTCCGCCGCAGCCGCCGAAGCGGAAATGCGTGTCTTGCGTGCCAGCGCTGCCATGCCTGGACCTGCCTTGTTCGCCTTGCGGTTTGATTTAGCTGTAGTCGACTAGGCGCAGCCCGCTGAACTGCCAGCGCGCCGGCGGATGGAAGAAGTTGCGGTAGCTCGGCCGCGCGTGCCCCGCGGGCGTGGCCAGCGACGAGCCGCGCAGCACCATCTGGTTGACCATGAACTTGCCGTTGTACTCGCCGAGCGCGCCTTCGGCCGCGCAATAGGCCGGATAAGGCAGATAGGCGCTGCGGGTCCATTGCCACACCGCGCCGAAGGCGTCGTATAGCAGCCCCGCGCGGGCGGCAACCTCCCACTCCGCTTCGCTCGGCAGGTGTTTCCCCGCCCAGCGCGCGAATGCGTCGGCCTCATAGTAACTGACATGGCAGACCGGCGCGGCGGGATCGACCGGCTTCAAGCCCGCGAGCGTGAGCGAATGCCACGCACCGCCGACCTCGCGCCAGTAGCCCGGCGCGCACCAGCCGTCGTCCTGGACCTTGGCCCAGCCGTCCGACAGCCAGAGCTCGTGACGCGCGTAGCCGCCGGCGGCGATGAATTCGAGCCACTCGCCGTTGGTGACGAGGTGACGCGCGATCTTTCCCTCGCGCAGCAGCACGTCGTGGGCCGGTTGCTCGTTGTCGAAGCAGAAACCCGCCTCGCCGTGGCCGATGCGGCGGATGCCGGCCGGCAACGCGGCGTAGTCCCGGCCGGATTGCGCCGCGGGCGGCCGCCAGCGCGGATCGTAGGCGGGATTGGTCGGGTTCTGCGCGAAGGCATGCAGGATGTCGGTGTAGAGCAATTCCTGATGCTGCTGCTCGTGATGCAGGCCGATCTCGACGATCGGCACGATCGCCGCCAGCGCCGAATCGTCCGCGCGCTCGATCAGATCGAGCACCGCGGCGTCGACGTGCGCGCGATAGTCCGCGACCTCGCCCGCGTCCGGCCGCGTGATGGTGCCGCGTTCGGGGCGCGCGTGCCGCGGCCCCGCGGCGACGTAGTAGGAGTTGAACAGGAAGCCGAAGCGTTCGTCGAACTCCCGATAGTCCGTTGCATGAGCTTTCAGCAGGAACTGCTCGAAGAACCAGGTGGTGTGCGCGCGATGCCACTTGGTTGGGCTCGCGTCGGGCATCGACTGCACGCCCTGGTCCTCGGGCGACAGGGGCGCGGCGCGGCGCTCGGTCTCGGCGCGCACGGTCTTGAATGCGTCCGCCCAGCGACGGCGCGCCGTGGCACCCGGCAATACGGCATCGCGCTCAAGCACGGGCGCGGCGAGAGGCATCGTCAATCCCCGGAGGGGCAATCGTCATGAGAATCCACCGACTCATCAATTGAATGGGTGGGCGATTGTTCCCACGCGATGCCGGACCGTGCAACCGCCGAAAACCGGATGGCGCAAATGTGACACCGGCGTGAGCGGACAAATCGCCGCGAAAACCGCCCGTATCGCGCCGGTCCGACAATTTGGCGCAGCGCCGTCGCAATCGCATCGGCCGGCCGCGGCGGCGGGCGTTGCGCGGGCCACGCCGCCCGTGGGATGAATGACGCCGTTCCTTCGCCCGCCCTTTTCAGAATCTAAGGACATGCCGTGCCGACCGAAATGAAGGTGCTCAGCACCACCGCCATGAAGACGTCCATCGACGAGCTGATGCCGGCGTTCGAGCGCGCGACCGGATTGGCGCCGGTTTTCACCTTCGCGCCGTCGGCGCGCATCACCAAGATGGTGGAGGACGGCGAGTTCTGCGACGCGGCGATCACCACCGGCCCGAGTCTCGACGACCTGATCAAGCAGGGCCGCATCGTCGACGGCACGCGCAAGGACATCGCGCGCTCGGCGATGGCGCTCGCGGTGCAGAAGGGCGCGCCGCGCCCGGACATCTCCACAGTCGAGGGCTTCAAGCGCGCGCTGCTGGCGGCGAAATCGCTCGGCATGAGCAATCCCGTGGGCGGCGGCCAGAGCGGCGCCAACCTGGTGAAAATTTTCGATCAGCTCGGCATCGCGGACGCGATGAAGCCGAAGTGCCTCTACGGCCCCGGCGGCCCGGCCGGGCTGATCGGGAACTATCTCGTGCGCAAGGAGGTCGAGATCGGCATCCAGCAATTGCCGGAGCTGATGGCGGTGCCCGGCATCGACATCGTCGGCCCGCTGCCGGATGGCATCCAGTCCAAAACCGTGTTCGCAATCGGCGTGTCCACCGCAGCGAAACACGCCGACGGCGCGCGCGCACTGATCGCGCATCTCGCGACGCCGCAGGCCGCGAAGGTCATGCGCGACAAGGGCATGGAAACGCCCTGACCGCGCGGACCTGGCGCCGCATGGACCTGGCGCCGCA
>VGEP01000018.1 GCA_016869215.1 Alphaproteobacteria bacterium
CTCGGCGGCAGGACGCCCGACGAGGTCTATGATATCGACATGGAGCCAGAAAAATTGGCGGCGTAATCAAACCCAGAATCCATCTTAGCCAAGCCGCCAAACTGTCCCGGAAACCGGGACCATCTCTAACATCTAAGATGGGAGCCAACAATATTCCAATCAATATTGCGATGGGATAAAACCAATACTCTCGCGTCGGGCCGGATGGCGCGATGAGGTGAAACACACCAAGGACACCGGCCCCAGACAGCATTGTGAGCGAAGCAACGAGCCCTGTTGCCGTGAATGGCCGGTCTTCGTTGACGAACCATCCTATTAGAAGTCCAACAGTGCAGCCTAAACTGGCCACTCCTGTGATGACCAACCAGTCCATCTTCTATCTCCTGACGCAGGCAATGGGGGCCGTGGCTACACCGGCAAATTGTCGTGCTTCCTCTTCGGCATCTCCACCCGCTTCCCCCTTAACATCGCCAGCGCCCGGGCGATCCGCCGCCGCGTCTGCCGCGGCATGATCACGTCGTCGATATACCCGCGCTCCGCCGCCACGAACGGCGACAAAAACCTATCCTCGTATTCCTTCGTGCGCGCGGCGATCTTCGCCGGATCGCCAATGTCGGCGCGGAAGATGATCTCCACCGCGCCCTTCGCGCCCATCACCGCGATCTGCGCCGTCGGCCAGGCATAGTTCAGATCGCCGCCGACGTGCTTTGACGCCATCACGTCGTAGGCGCCGCCGAACGCCTTCCTGGTGATGACGGTGACCAGCGGCACGGTCGCCTGCGAATAGGCGAAAAGAAGCTTCGCGCCGTGCTTGATCAGGCCGCCGTACTCCTGGTCGGTGCCGGGCAGGAACCCCGGCACGTCCACGAAAGTCACGATCGGAATTTCGAACGCGTCGCAGAAGCGCACGAAGCGCGCGGCCTTGCGGCTGGCGTCTGAGTCGAGCACGCCCGCGAGCACCATCGGCTGGTTGGCGACAAAGCCCACGGTGCGGCCCGCGATCCGGCCGAAGCCGGTGACGATGTTCTTTGCGAACGCCTCGCCGATCTCGAAGAAGTCGCCCTCATCGGCGACTTTGAGGATCAGTTCCTTGACGTCGTAGGGCTTGTTCGGGTTGTCGGGCACCAGCGTATCGAGGGAAGCGTCCTCGCGCTCGATGTCGTCGTGGCTCGGCCACTCCGGAACGCCGCTGTCGTTGCTCGCCGGCAGGAAGTCGATCAGCCGGCGCATCTGGAGCAGACACTCGACGTCGTTGTCGTAGGCGCCGTCGGCGATCGAGGACTTCGTCGTGTGCACGCTCGCGCCGCCGAGTTCCTCCGCGGTGACCACCTCGTTGGTCACGGTCTTCACCACGTCGGGGCCGGTGACGAACATGTAGCTCGTGTCGCGCACCATGAAGATGAAGTCGGTCATCGCCGGCGAATAGACGTCGCCGCCCGCGCACGGCCCCATGATGACGCTGATCTGCGGAATGACACCGCTCGCGATGACGTTGCGCTTGAACACCTCGCCGTAGCCGCCGAGCGAGGCCACGCCCTCCTGGATGCGCGCGCCGCCGGCGTCGAACAGCCCGATAATGGGCGCGCGGGCGCGCATCGCGGCGTCCTGCACCTTGATAATCTTCTGGGCGTGCGTCTCCGACAGCGAGCCGCCGAACACGGTGAAGTCCTTGGCGAACACGAACACGGTGCGGCCGTTGACCGTGCCCCAGCCGGTCACCACGCCGTCGCCGGGGATCTTGGTCTTGTCGATGCCGAAGTCGGTCGCGCGGTGCTCGACGAACATGTCGAACTCCTCGAACGAGCCCTTGTCCATGAGCAGTTCGATGCGCTCGCGGGCGGTGAGTTTGCCGCGCTTGTGCTGGGCCTCGATGCGGGCCTGGCCGCCGCCCTCGCGCGCCCTGGCGCGGCGCTGTTCGAGCTTGTCGAGGATGTCCTTCATGCCGGGCCTCGCAGAATCCCTTGGAAAAGGCATAGCACGGCGGCGGCCGGGGTGCTGCCGGCCGGCGATGGCCCGGATTTGCCCTCCTTCGCGCCATCGGGCATGAAGCGGCCCATGAATTCGCCCGCCAACTCCGGCCCCGACGCCAAGTCCGACGCCAAGTCCGCTCCCAAGGACCCGCTGCAGGAGGCGCTCGCGCTGCACCGCGCGGGCAAGCACGACCTCGCCATGCAGCGCTACGTGGCGATCCTGGAGCGGGACCCGAACAACGCCGACGCGCTCTATTACATCGCGGTGCTGGCGCTCCAGCAGGGCCAGATCGAAGAGGGCATCAAGGTGATCCGCCGCGGGCTGGAGGTCGGCCCGGAGCGAGGCCGGCTGCATAACCTGCACGGCCAGGCACATCTGCGGCTCAACCAGGACCAGGAGGCGCTCGCGGCTTTCGACCGCGCCATCGCCTGCGAGCCCACATTCGCCGACGCTTACGGCAACCGCGCCAATCTCCTCGCCGATATGGACCGGCGCGAGGAGGCGCTGGCCGCGTTCGACGCGGCGCTGCGGGTGCGCCCCTACAACGCCGAGGACATCTGCAACCGCGCCACCGTGCTGGCCGACCTCGGCCGGCTCGACGAGGCGCTGGCGGGCTACGGGCAGGCGATCGCGCTGATGCCCGATCTGCCGTTCGCGCATTTCAACCGCGCCGACCTGCTGCTGCGGCAGGGCCGGCTCGGCGACGCCCTGGCCGGCTACGACCGCGCCGTGGCGATCGAGCCGCGCATGGCGGAGGCGCATTCCAACCGCGGCGTGGTCCTGAAGGAACTCGGCCGGCTCGAGGAAGCCCGCACAGCGGTCGAGCAAGCACTCAAGCTCGTGCCGAAATCCGCCGAGGCGCTGGTCAACCGCGGCAACATCGCCTTCGAGCAGGGCCGCCTGGACGAGGCGCAGGCCGACTACGTGCGCGCGCTGGAACTGCGCCCGGACCTGCCGTCGGCGCAATACGCGCGCGGGCTTGCATTGATGGCGCAGGGCGACTGGGCGGCAGGCTTCCCGCTCTACGAGGCGCGCGAACGCATTGCGTCGGCGCCGTTCGTCGCGCCGCCCTACCCGCGCTGGAACGGCGAGCCGCTCAAGGACGAGCGGCTGGTGCTGCTGTGCGAGCAGGGCCTGGGCGACGCCATCCAGTTCTGCCGCTTCGGGCCGATACTCGCCGCGCGCGGCGTGGACGTGACGATCGTCACGTCCAATCAGATGCGGCCGCTGCTGTCGTCGCTGAAAGGAGTCACCGCCGTCGGTCCCGACGACGCGCCGCAGCCGAACGGCCGTGCGCTGCGGTGGCTCGCGCTGATGAGTGCACCGGGCGTGCTCGGCGTGCGCCCGGACAATGTACCGGGCGAGACGCCCTATCTCTCCGCCGAGCCGGCGCGGATGTCACGCTGGGCCAACGAGATCGGCCCGGACGGCTTCAGGATCGGCATCAACTGGGCGCCGGGCCCGACCCGCGGCGCGTTCGGGCGAAGGCGCGCCGTACCGCTGTCGCTGTTCGCGCCGCTTGCCGCCATTCCCGGCGTGCGGCTGATCTCGCTGCAGAAGGGAGACGCGCAGGACGAGATCGCGAAGGTGGATTTCGCCTCGAAGATCGAGACCTTCGACACCGATCCCGATCCGCGCGCCGACTATTTCCTCGACACCGCGGCGGCGATGACACATCTCGATCTGGTCGTGACCTGCGACACGGCGGTGGCGCATCTGGCGGGCGCGCTGGCGCGGCCGGTGTTCACCGCGCTTCCGTTCGTCGCCGACTGGCGCTGGCTCTCCGGCCGCGACGATTGCCCGTGGTACCCGACCATGCGGCTGTTCCGGCAGACCAAGGCCGGCGAATGGAGCGACGCGATGGCGCGGCTCGCGGCCGCGGTCGAGGCAATGGCGCGCTGAGGCGCGCGTTACTTTACCACTGCCAGCACCGTCGCCGCCGCCTGCAATTCCGCGAACTGAAACGCACGGCGCTTGAGCGCCAGTTCGTCGCGGCCCCAGAACTCCATGTTCCAGTCCTCGTCGACATGCGCCGCGCTCCATACCGCATCGAGCGACAGCCGCCCCGCGGCGAGCGCAAGTCCGAGCAGCGCCGAGCCCGTCAGCGCGGTGACGACGTTGAGCGCACCGAGCCGCCACGGGTCGGACGGGATCGCTGCGCGCGCCCGCGCAACCGCTTCCGCAGGCTGGCGCGCGAAGCCCACACCCTGCGCCAGCACGAAGCGCGCGCCGAGTTCGTCGCGCGCCCATTCCACCGCCGGGTCCCAGTGCTTGCTCTGCCGCGCCACCAGCCCCTCGGGCCCGTCCGCGCGATAGAACAGCAAATCGGACTCCAGATACTTCGCGATCTCGTCCGCCACCGGCTGCGGCTGCGGGGCGACGCCGTCGACGATAGAATTGATAAGCCGCGTCAGCGGCATTGCCGCCGGATCGACGGTCTCGCGCTGCGCGTCCCACTCGGCCGCGATCAACTCTGCGAGTTCGCGCGACGGTGCGGCGAGCGTCCGCCGCGCCGGCGTCCGCACCGGCTTGCCGTCCAGCGTCACCGCATGGCCGCCCTCGGCCTCCCGGACTTCGGCGGTCTTGTAGAAGCGGGCCTTGAGCGCCGGCCGCATATTGCGACGCGCCGACTCCATCGGGTCGGGCGGCTGCGCCTGGAAGATGTCCTCAAACACGTCGCGCATGGCTCATTTGTGCGATGCAGCAAAATAGGCGGTCGGGCCCGCCGCCGGGGCGGCCAAACTACCCGACCCTCGGCGGGCACGCCACGTTTCATGATGCTTTGCAGCATGGGGCAGAACCGCTCACGCCGGTTTGACGCCGGGGGCCCCCGATCGGTGGCACAATCCTGCTCAAGGCTCTGATATATACCTTTGAATTGGTGGCATTCGAGGTCCCGAACCACTAACATCCCGGCCCGGAGTCGGCCGCAAGACCGGCCAGCTTGGGATGGACCTAACCGACGCGCCGTCACGCCCCTTCGACCTTGCATCGGGGGGCGCGTCGACGAGGAGTAAATGAAACCAACAAACATTTCGGCGCCGGACTACTTCCATAAAGTGGTCGACTGCCAATGGGCCTGCCCGGCCCACACCCCCGTACCCGAATACATCCGGTTGATCGCGGAAGGCCGCTACGGCGACGCCTACATGATCAACTGGAAGTCCAACGTGTTCCCGGGAATCCTCGGACGCACCTGCGACCGGCCCTGCGAGCCGGCGTGCCGGCGCGGCCGCGTCGAGAAGGATCCGGTGGCGATCTGCCGCCTCAAACGCGTCGCCGCGGACTACAAGGAAGACGTCAAGCCGCGGATGCCCAAGCCCGTAGCGCGCAAGAACGGCAAGCGCGTCGCGCTGGTCGGCGGCGGGCCGGCGTCACTTGCTGTTGCGCGCGACCTCGCGCCGCTCGGCTACCAGTGCACCGTGTTCGACCAGGATCCGCAGGCCGGCGGCATGATGCGGACGCAAATTCCAAAGTTCCGCCTGCCGGACTCCGTGATCGACGAGGAGTGCGGATACATCATCGATCTCGGCATCGAGTTCGTCGGCGGCAAGCGCATCGACAGCATGAAGAAGCTGCTGTCCGAGAACTACGACGCGATCTTCGTGGGCTCCGGCGCGCCGCGCGGACGCGAGCTGGAGATTCCGGGCCGCAAGGAAGCGGCCAAGAACATCCATATCGGCATCGATTGGCTGTCGTCAGTATCCTTCGGACACACGAGCAAGATCGGCAAGCGCGTGATCGTGCTCGGTGGCGGCAACACCGCGATGGACTGCTGCCGCACCGCGCGCCGCCTCGGCGGTGACGAAGTAAAGGTGATCGTCCGCTCTGGCTTCGAGGAAATGAAGGCGTCCCCCTGGGAAAAGGAGGACGCTATGCACGAGGACATCCCGATCCTCAACATGCTGGTGCCGAAGGAGTTCACCCACGACAACGGCAAGCTCACCGGCGTCGTATTCGAGAAGGTCAAGGCGGTGCGCGACGACAAGGGCCGCCGCAATCTCGTGCCGACCGGCGAGCCGGACCAGCATTTCGAATGCGACGACGTGCTGGTCGCGGTCGGCCAGGAGAACGCGTTCCCCTGGATCGAGCGCGACATCGGCATCGAGTTCGACAAGTGGGACATGCCCAAGGTCGATCCGAAGACCATGGCCTCGACCAACCCGATGGTGTTCTTCGGCGGCGATGCGGCGTTCGGCCCGAAGAATATCATCTGGGCGGTGGCGCACGGCCACGACGCGGCCCTGTCGATCCACAAGATGCTCTCCGGCGAGGACGTCAACGAGCGCCCCCTGCCCGACGTGCAGGTGTCCAGCCAGAAGATGGGCATCCACGAGTGGAGCTACGACAACGACATCTCCGCCGACAAGCGCTTCCGGGTGCCGCACCGCGACAAGGTGGTGGCGCTGAAGGACATCAAGGCCGAGGTCGAACTGGGCTTCGATCCCAAGCTCGGCTTCAACGAGGCGCAGCGCTGCCTGAACTGCGACGTGCAGACGGTGTTTGCGACGCAGCTCTGCATCGAGTGCGACGCCTGCGTCGACATCTGCCCGATGGACTGCATCACCTTTACCGAGAACGGCGAAGAAGCCGACCTTCGGACCAGGCTCAAGGCCCCGGCCAAGAACCTGACCCAGGATCTCTACGTCTCGGAGACGCTCAAGACCGGCCGCGTGATGGTGAAGGACGAAGACGTCTGCCTGCACTGCGGCCTGTGCGCCGAACGCTGCCCCACCGGTGCGTGGGACATGCAGAAGTATCTCATCGACATGACCCACGCGAATTCGCCATGCCAGCAGCAAGCCCGATCAGCAGCGTAAACGACTTCGTCGTCCGGTTCGCCAACGTCAACGGTTCCGGCTCAGCCAGCGCCAACGAGCTGTTCGCGCGTTCGATCCTGCGCCACGGCGTGCCGGTGTCGCCGCGCAATATCTTTCCCTCCAACATCCAGGGCCTGCCGACCTGGTACGAGGTGCGCGTCACCGAGGACGGCCATCTCGGCGCCCGCGGCGGCGTCGACATGATGGTGGCGATGAACCCGCAGACCTGGGACAAGGACGTCGCCTCGATCGAGCCGGGCGGCTACCTGTTCTACGATTCGACCAAGCCGATGCCGTCGTCGAAGTTCCGCGACGACATCTCCGTCATCGGCGTGCCGCTGACCGCGATCACCAACTCGACTTACACCGATCCGCGCCAGCGCCAGCTGTTCAAGAACATCATCTATCTCGGCGCGCTGTCGGCGCTGTTCGAGATGGACGCCAAGCTGATCGAGCAGCTGATCGGCGAGCAGTACAAGGGCAAGGAAAAGCTCCTGTCCTCCAACGTGCACGCGCTGCATCTGGGCCGCGATTGGGCGCTGCAGAATCTGAAATGCCCGATCGGGCTTCGCGTGCGCAAGGCCGACAAGGTCGGCGACCGCATCTTCGTCGAGGGCAACAGCGCGGCCGCGCTCGGCGCGGTCTATGGCGGCGCCAGCGTCTGCGCCTGGTATCCGATCACCCCTTCCTCCTCGCTCGCCGACGCCTTCACCAGCCATTGCAAGCGGCTGCGGCACGACCCCGCGACCGGCAAGGCCAAGTACGCGATCGTCCAGGGGGAGGATGAGCTGGCCTCCATCGGCATCGTGATCGGCGCCGGCTGGAACGGCGCACGCGCCTTCACCGCCACGTCCGGCCCCGGCATCTCCCTGATGCAGGAGTTCATCGGCCTCTCATACTTTGCCGAAATCCCCGCCGTGATCATGAACGTGCAGCGCGCCGGCCCCTCGACCGGCATGCCGACGCGGACGCAGCAGTGCGACGTGATCTCGTGCGCCTACGCCTCGCACGGCGACACCAAGCACCCGCTGCTGTTCCCGGAAGACCCCGCCGAGGCCTTCGACATGGCGGCGCAGTGCTTCGATCTCGCCGAGCGGCTGCAGACCACGATCTTTCTGATGCTCGACCTCGACATCGGCATGAACCATCGGCTCAGCCGCCCGTTCAAATGGGACGACTCAAAGCAGCTCGACCGCGGCAAGGTGATGACCGCGGCGATGCTGGACGACGGCCGCGACTTCGGCCGCTACCTCGACGTCGACGGCGACGGCATTCCCTATCGGACCTATCCGGGCACGCACCCGACCAAGGGCTCGTTCTTCACCCGCGGCACCTCGCGCGACCGCTACGCGCGCTACACCGAGGAAGGCCCCGCCTACCAGGACAACATGCAGCGCCTGCTGCGCAAGTTCGAGACCGCCAAGGACCTGGTACCGCGGCCGTTGCAGGCCAACGCCGGCAAGCCGACCAAGTACGGCGTGATCTACTACGGCTCGACCACTCCCGCGATGGACGAGGCCATCGGCATGCTGGAGGCGCGCGGCCACCAGCTCGACCGGCTGCGTGTGCGCGCGTTTCCGTTCCATTCCAGCGTGCCGAACTTCATCGCCGACCATGACTTCGTCTACGTGGTCGAGCAGAACCGGGACGCGCAGCTGCGTTCGCTGATCGTCAACGAATGCGGCATCGACCCGGTGCGGCTGGTTCCGATCCTGCACTACGACGGCACACCGATCACCGCACGCTTCATCGCCAAGGCCATCGGCGATCACCTTGACCAGCTCAAGGTCACGCCGCTACGAAAGGTCGGAGCGTAAGATGCGATCCGCGCGACCGCTGCCGAAGCGCGCCGGCATCAAGCATCGTGACGAGGCCAGCGCCGCGCCTGTGGCGACTCGGCCTAATTTGGCCGGCGCGGGGGCGAATCGTGTACCAGTTCCGCCAACATGAACGTGGGCGGTGCCGAATCATACGCCTCATCGGGCGTCGCAGAGAACAGGCGGCTCTGCTGGCCAAAGGCTTGGTCGATGCCTCGTACCCAAATTCTTCGTGCCGCGTTCACGATTGCACTGCTGGTTGCCGTCGTCTCCACCGTGCTGGGAATGGCGGGCATCTCCGGCCTGCGCGAGGCCTTTTCAAGCGTTCGCCTGTCGTCGCTGCTCGCCGCCCTGGCGCTGCTCGGGGGCGGTATCCTGCTGTCGTCGCTGCGGCTTAAGCTGATCACCGACGACCTCGGCTATTCGCTGACGTTCCGCGACTCGGTGACCACGCTCTGCGTGAGCCAGCTCGCGGGCACCGTTTTCTTCCAGTTTGCCGGGCAATTGCTGGCGCGCGGCGCCATGTTCTCGGAGCGGGGCATTCCGCCGGCCGCGACGATTGTGATCTCCGGATACGAGCGGCTGGTCGCCCTTGCGGTGTCGGTCGCGCTTGCAGCCTGCGGCGGAATCTATCTGTTCGGGAAGCTAAGCCTCGACCTGAACGCTGGCGGCGTGTCGCTGATCAAGCTGGCGGCCGGCACCACGGTCGCCGTCGTGGGCGGCGCACTGTTCGCTTGGGGCGGACCGTTCCTGCGCGCGGCGCGGCAGCTTAGTCACGTCTCGGCGCTGAAGCTGCTGCGCAGTCTGGCCATATCGCTGGCGATCCAGCTTGCCACGCTTGGGGCCTACGTTGCGATCGAGCGGACGTTCGCGCCCCACATCGACATCTGGTCGCTCGCAGCCGCGTCGTGCGTCATCATGCTGGCGGCGAGCCTGCCGATCAGCCTCGGCGGCTGGGGTCTTCGCGAGGTCAGCGCCGTCGTGGCGCTGCAGGCCATCGGCATGTCGAGCGCAGCGGCGCTTCTGGTCGCGCTGATGATCGGGCTGATGTCGATTTCGATGGTCGGCGCCACCGCGCTGGTCCTGGAACTCTCCGGCTCGCGCCCGATGGTCGCGCGGGCGCGCAACGAAGACGCCCAAGCGCCCGATTACGGCGCCATTCTCGATTGGGCGCTCCCCGTGCTCGCGGCGACCGCCGTATTCATCCAGGTTCACCTGCCGACGAACAGCGGACACATCAACGTCAATCTGGCCGACCCGCTGGTCATGGTCGCGGCCGCGTTGTTCGTGCTGCGGCATGCCGGGAAAGCATGGCCGCAGTGGCGCGTCCGCGGCATCAACCTGTTCGTCGCGCTCGCGACCGCCGTGATCGCGCTGTCCTTCGTGCGCGGCTGGGCCTCGTTCGGACTGACCGACTGGGCTTTCGCCAACAAGACGCTCGGCTGGCTGGTCCTGCTCTGCTACGGCATGACCGGCGCGCTGATCGTGCGCCGCGCCGCCGAGGACGGGTTCGAGATGCTGCTGGCGACGTTTGTCGCGGTAGGCGCGGCACTGGCGCTGCTCGACGTGACCGCCTGGGTTATGGTGGCGAGCGGAGCCAGTTGGCTCAAAGGCATGGTCGGATACCAGATTACGGGCCTGTCGCAGAATCCGAATGCGTTCGGGTTCGCCCTGCTGCTGGCGCTGGCCGCCGGGCTCGCGATGCGCGCGGGCGGACGGATCGGCGCGCCGCTCATCGCGATTGCGCTCGTCGGGATCTGGTACACGGGCTCGCGGGCCGGGATCGGCACCGCGATCATCATGCTGGCGGCTGGCCCGTTCGTCGGCGTGAGCATCCGCCGGATCGCCGCGAGCATCGGCGGTGCCGCAGTCATCTTTGCCGGCATCGCGGCGCTGGCCTTGCTGGCAAACACGATCTGGCCTGCGCCGGAGGCAGGGGCCGGGTTTCTGGGCTCCATCGTGCGGATGGCGCCGGGATCGGACTACGTTCACCTGCGCACCGTTATCGACGGCTTTGCCATGTTCCTTGCGAACCCGGTGCTCGGCGCCGGCCTGGGCGCGTTCACGCATCGCGAGCTTGCCGCGACCGGCACCCCGCTGCTGATCCATTCGTCGCCGGTCTGGCTGCTGGCGGAGACGGGGCTCGTCGGATTCCTGGTGTTCGCCGTGGCGGCGGCCAGGATCGGCTGGCTGGAAATGCGCCGGACCGGCGACGTCGCGGCCCGCTTCCTGCTTCTCAGCCTGCTCGCCTTCGCGGCCATGTCGATGGTGCACGAACTGCTCTACCAGCGGGCGATGTGGCTGCTTTGGGGCGCGGCGCTGGCCCTTCCCGCACTGCGGCAATCCCCTGAGGTTTCCGGCCCAAGCGCTGGAAAAGACGGGTGATTTGCGGTAGAAGTCCGCATCATGACCTACATCGCCAAGCCCAAGTTTCATCATCCCGGCCTGCCCAAGAACGAGCTCGGCTACACCCACCGCGACTACGAGGGGAAGATCTCGACCCTCTGCGCGGGCTGCGGACACGACTCGATCACGGCCGCGATCATCGAGGCCTGCTTCCAGCTCTCGATCGAGCCTCACCGGGTCGCGAAAATCTCCGGCATCGGCTGCTCGTCCAAGACTCCGGACTACTTCCTCGGCAATTCGCACGGTTTCAACTCCGTGCACGGGCGCATGCCGTCGGTGCTCACCGGCGCCAATCTCGCCAACCGCGACCTGATCTATCTCGGCGTCTCCGGCGACGGCGACAGCGCGTCGATCGGCTTCGGCCAGTTCGCGCATTCGATCCGGCGCGGCGTCAACATGACCTACATCGTCGAGAACAACGGCGTGTACGGCCTGACCAAGGGTCAGTTCTCCGCCACCGCCGACCGCGGCTCCAAGAGCAAGCGCGGCGTGGTCAACAGCGACAACGCCATCGACCTCGCGGCCATGGCGCTGCAGCTCGGTGCGAGCTTCGTGGCCCGCAGCTTCTCCGGCGACAAGACCCAGCTCGTGCCGATCGTCGAGGCCGCGATCCGCCACAAGGGCGCGGCGTTCATCGACGTGATCTCGCCGTGCGTCGCCTTCAACAACCACGCCGGCTCGACCAAGAGCTTCGATTACGTGCGCGAGCACAACGAGGCGGTAAACCGGCTCGATATAATCACCGGCCGCGCGCCGATCCACATCGAGCAGGCGCCGGGCACGGTCCAGATGGTCGAGCAGCACGACGGCACCCGGCTCGCGCTGCGCAAGCTCGACGCCGACTACGACGCGCACGACAGGCTGGCGGCGATGGCGTTCCTGCAGAAGCACGCCGCCAAGGGCCAGGTGGTGACCGGGCTGCTCTACGTCGATCCCGAGGCGGACGACCTGCACTCCCACCTCAACACGGTGGACGCGGCGCTCAACACGCTCGAAGCCAAGGATCTTTGCCCCGGCCAATCGGCGCTGGACAAGATCAACGCAGCGCTGCGCTGAACCACGCGCTCATTCAGTTCGCGCACTGGCGGACGTACGCCTGCCGGTCGGCCGGGTTGTTGCCGATGCCGGCGTTGAGCGGCGCGGAATGGATGCAGTTCGTCACCCGGTCTCCGAACGTGTTGAGCCGCGGAGGCTGATAGACGCCCGGGCCGGGCGCGAGCGCCGATGGCGGCGGCGGAGAATTCGCAGCGCTGGGCGACGGCACCGGCGGCGGGATATAGGTGCTGCTGCCGCGCGGACGCGGCCGTTCGGCGCGGCGCGGCGTGTCGCTCCGGATCGGCTGTTCCGCGCCGGACGCGGGCTTGCGGACGCGCTTCGGGCGCGGCGCCCCCTCCTCGACCATGATGCCCCGGAACTCCGGTTCCCGGTCGCCCGCCAGCGCACCGCCTTGCGGCATGACGAGCGTGACGGTCGCGGCAGCCGCCATAGTCCGCAGAAATCGTCGTGCAAGGGGCATGGCGTCTAGATAGTCGCGTCCGGCGCTGGAACAACAAGCGCCGCGCCTCGGCCGCGCGCTGTCCGGCCCCTCCCGGTTGACCCTGGGGAACCGCCGGCGCTCCATCCCCATAAACATCCCGTAAAATCGGCCCATCCGGCGGCCAACCAGCCGTTGCATTAACGGAAAATCAGGGGCCATCAATTACTTTTATGGGGATCGCCGGAAAGTGCGTTGCGATGTCCATCCAGACCGTGTTTGCCACTCCGGCATCCCCAGCCCATAGCGCCGCCGCCAAGGTCGTCACCGCGCGCGGCGGCGAGAGCGGCATCGTCCACCGCAGCACCGACGCGCACGTCCAGTACTGGCTCGGCGGCGACATCCCGGTCGAGATTCATTCGGAGCGGCTGCTGCGCGCCCACGGCATCTGGAACGCCGCACGTGGCGATCAACTGCCGTTCCTACGCGACGTGATCGGCGAAGCCGACAGCCAGATCGACGGCGACATCCTATTGTACCTGCGCGTCGGCGACGACTATCTCGTGGTCGACCAGGGCACCGACCACGTCCGCCATGTCGGCAAGGATCTGCGCGGCATGAAGATCTCGCAGTTCAACGCCGCGGTCAGCCCGGTGCTCAAGGAGCTTTACGACGAGGCGCTGCGGACCCACCAGGCGATCTATTGCCGCTTCGTGTCCGACCTCGCGCCCAACAGCTACTTCTGGGAGGGCCTGTTCCTGCCGGTGTGCAGCGACGACATGGGTGGGGCGCATTTCGTCCTGAACTACAACCGGCCGATCGACAGCAAGGCGGACATCCTCCAGATGATCCTCGACCGCTCGCCGGTCGGCATGATCGCGGCGGTGCCGATCGGCGGCCGTGACGGCGGCATGCCCGACGGGCGGATCATCTCGATGAACGCACGCGCCAAGGCGATCCTCAAGCTCGACAGCAACCGCAGCCGCGTCAATTATATCCGCGAGCTCGCGCCCTGGCTGCGCGACGTCGCCAAGATGTCGCGCGTCGAATCGTCCAGGAACGGGCAAAACATGGACATCCTGTACCGCGGCGAGGCCGGACAGACCTACTGCTTCACGGTCGAGGCGCTCAAGCGCTTCATCCTGTTCAGCATCGTGGAACAGAACGCACAGCCCGCCGTTCAGTCCTCCGGCGCGTCTTCGATCGGATCGTAACGCTTCGCGTCGAATCCGAGCAGGTTCCACGATTGAAGCATGTGCGGCGGCAGCGGCGCGGTGACGTCGATGACGCCGCCGCGCGGGTGCGGCACCGCGATCCGCCGCGCCAGGAGATGCAGCTTGTTCTGCAGTCCGCCCGGCAGCTCCCAGTTCTCGATCTGGAAGTACTTGTCGTCGCCCACGATGGGATGGCCGATGTGCGCCATGTGGGCGCGAAGCTGGTGGGTGCGGCCGGTGACGGGCTTGAGCGACAGCCAGGCAAGCTTGCGCGCCGAAGTCTCGACCACCGCGTAGTAGGTGACGGCGTGGCTTGCGCCCTCTTCGCCATGGCGAGCGATGCGCATCCGGCTTTCGTCCTCGCGCTCCTCCTTGGCGAGGAAGGTCGACACCCGCCCCTGCCTGGGGCGCGGCACGCCCGCGACCAGCGCCCAGTAGATTTTCCGCGCCGAGCGCGAGCGGAAGGTCTTGGCGAGCGCCGACGCCGCAAAGCGGGTCTTGGCGACCAGGAGGCAGCCGGAGGTGTCCTTGTCGAGCCGGTGCACCAGCCGCGGCCGCTGGCCATCCTTTCCGGTCATCGAACCGAGCATGCCGTCGATGTGGCGGAACGTGCCGGAGCCGCCCTGCACCGCGAGCCCCATGGGCTTGTTCAGCACCAGCACGTCGTCGTCCTCGTGCAGCACGATGGACTTGATGAACGCGCGGTCCTTGCTGTCCTGGCTGGCGTTGTCGCGCGGCTTCGGCGGCTCGATGCGCAAGGGCGGCACGCGCACCGCCTGCCCCGCCTGGATGCGGTCCTTCGGCTGCGCGCGCTTGCCGTTCACCCTCACCTCGCCTTTGCGGATGATGCGCTGGATATGGCTGAACGACAGGCCCGGAAACCGCGCCTCGAAGAAGCGGTCGAGGCGCATGCCGTCCTCGTCGCGCGCGACGGTGACGGTCTGCACGCCCTGCGTCTTGTCTCCTGGTCGCTCCGTGCCGTCAGGGACGCGCGCCGGGACGGCTTCGTTGCCGCTCATATTCGAACACTTCCTTCTGCCACGCGTCGTACGCCTCCGCGCCTATCGGAAACGGGACCAGGCGACGGACGCCATCCTCGCCGCGATAGGACACGACGAAATAACCGCGGGCGAGCTGAGCCGGCGTATGCGGACGGGTTTGCCGGGCGCCAAGGCCCGGAGTGCCGAAGAACACGTCCTGCTGCACGCCCACCTGCACCGTTCCGGACAATACTTCAAGCACTTCGAGCCGGGCAAAGAAGAGGTCCTTTGGTAGCGGTGGCGGCTTTCCCGACTGGTCGCGCCCAACGAGATAGGCTGGGCGTTCCGCAACGCGAACCTTGGCGACTACGACGTCCCGCGCCGTCACCGGCAACGATGAAGCGCCCTGCCCCGCCGGCGGCACGTCTAGAAAGTACTGAAACGTTGGCGGCCCTTGGCCCGCAACAGATTCCTGTGCGGGTGCGTCGCCGGACAACGCCGCAACGAACAGCACCAGCGCCGCCGCAACACCCCGCTTCAAGGACGCCGCATCGAGCATGATGTTCGCTCAGCGATGGGGCTGCTCCGGCCCCTCGTCGAGCGAACGGATACGCCGCAACTGCGGAAAAAGGAACAGCCAAAGCGACAGGACCAGGAACACGCCGGCCCCGCCGATCAGAACCGCCGGAACCGCCCCGATCGCGGCCGCCATCGCGCCGGCCCGGAAGTCGCCGAGGTAATTGGAGGTGCCGGTGAACAGCCCGTTCACCGAACTGACCCGGCCGCGCATCTCGGCCGGCGTGCGGAGCTGGATCAGCGAGAAGCGGATCACCACGCTCACGGCATCCGCGCCGCCCAGCACCGCCAGCGCCGCGAGCGACAGGATCAGATTGGTGGATAGCGCGAACACGACGGTCGCCGCGCCGAAGATCGCGACCACGCCGTAGAGCGCCTGCCCAACCGGAACGGTCAACGGACGGCGCGCGAGCAGCAGCGACATTGCGACCGCCCCGACGGCGGGCGCGGCGCGCAGCAGCCCGAGCCCCCAGGGTCCGGTTTGGAGGATGTCGCGGGCGAACACCGGAAACAGCGCGCCCGCGCCGGCGAGGAACACCGCGCACATGTCGAGCGCGATGGTGCCCAGGATCACGCGGTCGCGCCGCACGAACTGGAACCCGCCGAACAGCGAGGCGAGGCTCACCGGCCCGCTCGACCGCTCGACCCGTTCGGTGCGCATCGCAAAGATGAAGCTCGCGCCGATGCACCACAATCCGATGGCCGTGCCATAGACCGCACCGGGCCCGAGCGTATAGAGCAGCCCACCCAGCACGGGGCCGACGATCGTGCCGGCCTGGTTGGCGGTCGTAAACAGCGCGGTCGCGGCCGGCACCAGCACGCGAGGCACGAGACCGGGAATGATCGCGACCATGGTCGGGATTTCGAAGGCGCGCGCGGCGCCGACCAGCGCGGTGATGGCGTAGATCGCGATCGGATCGAGCCAGCCCATGGCGGTGCCCAGCACCAGCGCGAGCGCGCCCGCGGCCTCGCCGACCTGGCAGGCGATCAGGATCGCGCGGTGGTCGAAGCGGTCGACGACGTGGCCGACCACCAGCGTCAGCGCGACCATCGGCACGAACTGCGCAAGCCCCAGGAAGCCGAGGTCGAGCGCGCTGCCGGTCAGCGTGTAGAGCTGCCAGCCGATCGCGACCATCAGCATCTGGAACGACAGGATCGAGACGATCCGGCCGCCCCAATACAGCGCATAGGCGCGGTGGGCGAAGGGGGACGCCTGCGGCGCGGCGGGCTCGGTCAAGGAGACTGGTCCGGGGATCGACTCGGAGGCCGATCATAGCCCGTGGGAATGCTATGGGGCTGCGCTCCCGGCGCGGGGCAGCCTTGGCCTGCGCACAAGGTCTCCCCGCGCGTGAGCGCTGCTTTCGCGGCTTACCGCATCACCAGCGGCGGCGGCTTCTTGTCGACCTTGCCCTGGTAGTTCGGCAGCCCGTCCTTCGGGCACTCGCTTGCCTCTTCCCAGAACCAGAGCTCGGCCTTCTCGCCGTTGACCCGCCAGTGCGCCGCGACCGCGCAGACGCCCGGCCGGTCGTCCGGACGCCAGGCGCCGGCGATCCAGGCCGGCTCGTTGCGCACATGTGCGTTCGGGACGGAATCGCCCGGATTGCTGTAGGCCTCGCGCGCTGCAACCGCGGAGAAGATCACGTCGCGATCCTCGGCCGCGGCTTCACCCACGGCCGGCATTTCGAACTTGATGCGTTTTGCGCCTGTACCGCGGACATCGCGCGCCGTGTAAACCGCGATCGGATTCAACTTTCCGCGTTCGGCCGGACAGGTGACGAAAAACACCACCGACTTGGCGTAGCGCTCGTGGCTCACTTCCACGTTCGCGTCGTCGGCGGCGCAAGCATGCAATGCGCGGATCGGCTTGGGCAGCTTGGCCGCCGTCATCAGCTTGGGCTCGTCGCTGCCGGCGGGACCTGCGGACTTGGCCGGCGCGTCAGGCTCCTCGGCAGCCGTGGCGGCAGGTTCGGCTTTCGCCTTGGCGTCGGCCGCGGGCTTTGAATCGGTGTTTGTCTCCGCCTTGGTTTTGGCCTTGGCTTTCGACTTCATCTTGGCCTTCGCCTCGGCCTTCTTTTTCGGCTCCGGCTTGGCCTTTGCCTTGGACTTCGGTTTGGCTTTGGCCGCAGGCTTGGCTTCGCCCTGCGGCGCGTCCTGCGCGGGGGCCTGTGCGGTCCCCAGCGCGTTAACCATCAGGCACAGCGCCACGGCGATGGCGCATCGGAACACAACGCTACGCGTTACTTGCACCGGCGCAACTCCTCGATCTTTGCGCCTCCCCACGTGACCCGCATGCGGTCACCATAAGCGTTCAACGTCGCCGGCACATCGCCCTTTCCCGAACAATGCAATTGAAGGTAAACGGCGTGGCCGATCTTGTACATTTTGCCGATCCGGCAATAGCCGTCGACCCAGGACACCGAGGTCATGGTGGCGACCAGCGCCGTGTTGCCGAAGCCGTGGCAGGCCTCCGGCGCCTTGGCCCAGCGGCCGAGGTACGGCTCCGCCGCGAACGCAGGCGACGCAACGGCCGCGCCCAGCGCGCTGGCCAGCACAATCCGACCGATCCTCATGTGAAATTCCGCCCCCGACGCAGCACGAACGCAACGAAACCCAGCGGGTATAGCGTGCCGCGGCGGCCGTCAATTGCGCGGCGTTGCATCCCGTTCGGACAAGTATAGCATGATCGGCGAGCTGCCCGCGGGACGTGCCGAAGTCCCGTTCGCACATTGCAGCGGCAGCGCAAGTGCCGTCGGCAGGCCGTCACTCTGGAAGTCATTTCCGTGCAATCGCCGCGGGCGCTTCGGCGCCCGGCTGCCGCGCATCCGCTCGACCGGCTGCGTGCAAAACTCCGGGAGGGAACGCCATGACGCTGACACGCCGCCATTTCGTATGCCTTGCAGCCACCGCCGCCGCGCTGCCGTTCGCATCGCAAAGCGCCATGGCGCAGGCTTTCCCGTCGCGGCCGATCAACATGATGGTGCCGTTCCCGCCGGGCGGCCTGACCGACGTCGCGGGCCGGCTGGTCGCCGATGGGCTTCGTACCGCGCTCAACCAGACCATCGTGATCGAGAACGTCGGCGGCGCGACCGGCAGCATCGGCACCGGCCGGGTCGCGCGCGCGGCGCCCGACGGTTACACCATCACCGTGGGGATATGGAACACGCACGTCGCCAACGGCATCACCTACGCGCTGCAATACGACGTCGTGAACGACTTCCAGCCGATCGCGCTGCTGGCCGACGCGCCGCTGGTGTTGCTTGCCAAGAACGACATGCCTGCAAACAACCTCAAGGAATTTATCGGCTGGCTGAAGGCCAATCCCGACAAGGCGTCGTTCGGCTCGACCGGCGCGGGCGGCCCCGGACACCTGCTGGCGCTCTTGATGCAGAAGGAGACCGGCGTCCGATTCGGCATCGTGCCCTACCGCGGCATCAACCCGGCGATGCAGGACGTGGTTGCAGGCCAGATCGATTTCACCATCGCCAACACCGCGACCGCGCTGCCGCACCTGGCAAACAAAAAGGTCAAGGCCTACGCCGTCACCGCCGCGAACCGGCTGTCGATCGCGCCCGATATCCCGTCGGCTGCGGACGCCGGCTTCCCGTGGTTCCAATTCTCGCTGTGGGCGGGACTGTTCGCTCCCAAGGGCACGCCCAAGGACATCGTTGCCACGCTGAACAAGGCGGCCAGGACCGCGATGGCCGATCCGGCGGTCCGTAAGCGCTTTGTCGATCAGGGCTTCGTCATACCGCCGCCCGAGCGGCAGACGCCGGAGGCGCTCGGCGCCTATCAGAAGGCCGAGATCGCCAAGTGGTGGCCGATCATCGAGAGCGCGGGCCTGAAGGCGAAGAAGGAATAAGGCGGAAGGTTCGCTCTGCCCACTCCGTTCGTTCCCGCGCAAGCGGGAACCTAGCCAAGCTAAGAAGGCGCGGTGGCGATAGCTCTCGGTCCCCGCTTTCGCGGGGACGAGCGGACCTATTCCTTTACACTACGCGCACTTCGCAGCTTCGCCCAATACTCCAGCCGCTTCCTGATCTCGCGCTCGAATCCGCGCTCCGGCGGATCGTAGAACGTCTGCCGGCCGAGCGCGTCGGGGAAGTAGTCACGGCCGGAGAACGCCTCCTCGGCGTCATGATCGTAGGCGTAGCCGCGGCCGTAGCCCTCGTCCTTCATCAGGTTCGTTGGTGCGTTGAGAATGTGCTTCGGCGGCAAGAGCGAGCCGCGCTCCTTCGCGGTCCGCATCGCGGCTCCGAAGGCGGTGTAGGCGGCGTTCGATTTCGGCGCGGTCGCGACGTAGATCACGGCTTCCGCGATGGCGAGTTCGCCTTCGGGCGAGCCCAGGAAGTCATAGGCGTCCTTCGCGGCGTTCGCCACCACCAGCGCCTGCGGATCGGCAAGCCCGATGTCCTCGATCGCCATCCGCACCACGCGGCGCACGATGTAGAGCGGGTTCTCGCCCGCATCCAGCATCCGCGCGAGATAGTAGAGCGCCGCGTCCGGGTCGGAGCCGCGCACCGACTTGTGCAGCGCCGAGATCAAATTGTAGTGGCCATCCTGACTCTTGTCGTAGATCGGCGCGCGGCGCTGCACGATGCCCTGCATTGCGGCGGTGTCGAACGTCTCGCCCGGCCGCGCCGCGCGCCAGATTTCCTCGGCGAGCGTTAGCGAAGCCCGGCCGTCGCCGTCGGCCATGCGGGTGAGCGCCGCGCGCGCATCGGCGTCGAGCGGCAGCGGCCGGCCTTCGATCGCCTCGGCGCGGGAGAGCAGCTTCTCGATTGCGGCCTCGTCGAGCGACTTGAACACCAGCACGCGGGCGCGGGACAAGAGCGGCGCGTTCAGCTCGAACGACGGATTCTCGGTGGTCGCGCCGACCAGAACGATGGTGCCGTCCTCCATCACCGGCAGGAAGCTATCCTGCTGCGCGCGGTTGAAACGGTGAATCTCGTCGACGAAAAGCAGCGTCCCCTGCCCGGTCTCGCGCCGGGCACGGGCGGCATCGAACACCTTTTTCAGGTCGGCGACGCCGGTGAAGATCGCGCTGATCTGCTCGAAATGCAGGCTGGTCGCGTCGGCCAGGAGCCGCGCCACCGTGGTCTTGCCGGTGCCGGGCGGCCCCCAGAACACCAGCGAGCCGAGCGAGCGGGTCGCGAGCATTCGCGTCAGCGCGCCGTCGGGGCCGAGCAGATGGTCCTGTCCCACGACTTCCAACAGCGCCTGCGGCCGCAGCCGGTCGGCCAGCGGCCTCGGCGCCGCGGCATCGAGACCCGCGGCGGCAAACAGGCTTGGACCGGATGTGGCGCGTTTTGCCATGGGGTCAAACTGGGACGCCGCCGGCCGATCCGCAAGCGGGATTACAGGCCCAGGGCCTGCAGCGCGTCATCGAGAACGATGAGCGGACCGCCGGGAAAAATGCAGACCACGAAGTTCACCAGGGCCGCCAGCAGATTGCGGGACAGGCCCGAAACCGCCTGCCGCAGCGGGCCGTCCCGTCGGACCATTGCGGCGAGCGCGAACGCGAGGCCCGTCATGCTCATCAGGGGAGCCAGCACGACCAGAACCGCAAGCGCCGCGAACAACGCCGGACGCTTGACCAGATCGGGCGCCAGGAAAGCAATGAGCCAGAGGGCGGCGACCGCGCCGAGCGCCGTCAGCAACGCCCTGTCCGCCATGGCGAGCGAGCGCCGCACCCACACGCTGTCCGGCGGCGGCAGCGACGGGCGGTCGTTCATCGGGGCGGCGACGATGACCGCCCCCTACCCGCCGAACACCGCGGAGATCTGCTGGCCGCCGCGCTGGATGGTGACGCGCCAGACGCGGGAACCGGCCTGCGCCGCGCGTTCGAGATCGCGGGTCTTTGCGATCTTAACGTTGTTTACCGATAACACCACGTCGCCGCGCTGAAAGCCGAAGTTGCGCGCGAGCGAGCCATCCGGGAGATCGACGATCACGACGCCGGTCGCCTCCGCGTTCAGGCGAAGTTCGTCGGCCAGCGCTGGCGACAGGTTCGCGATCTTCGCGCCCATGAACGGCGAGCGGCTCTGGATCGTCAGCTCGTCGCGCGGCCCCTCGGGCGCGGTTTCGAGCGCCACCGCCGCCGCCATTTCGCGGCCGCCGCGCACGATACCGACCTTGGCCTGCCCGCCAAGCCCGCGGGTCGTGAAGCGGTAGTCGAAGGCATTGGGATCGTCGACCGACTGGCCGTCGACCGAAACGATCACGTCCCCGGCCCTAAGCCCGGCGCGCGCGGCCGGACTTCCGGCGGTCACCGCGGTCACCACCGCGCCGGCCGGCCGCTTGAGGTCGAACTCGCGCGACAATTCCGGCGTCAGCGCCTGCAGCCGCGCGCCGAGCCACGGCCGCTTCACCGCGGTGCCGCCGGTGCGCGCGGAAGCCACGACCAGCTTCACCATGTTGGCGGGAATCGCGAAGCCGACGCCCTGCGAGCCCCCGGAGCGCGAGAAGATTGCGGTGTTGATGCCGACGATGCGCCCGGCCATGTCGACCAGTGGGCCGCCGGAATTTCCGGGATTGATCGCGGCGTCGGTCTGGATGAAGAACTGGAAGTCGGTGATGCCCACCTGCGTACGCGCGAGCGCCGAGACGATGCCCTGGGTGACGGTCTGGCCGACGCCGAACGGATTGCCGATCGCGAGCACCACGTCGCCGACCTGCAGCTCGTCGGAGTTTCCGAACTGCAGCGCAGGAAATTTCTCCCGCGCATCCTTGATCCGCAGCACGGCGAGATCGGTGCGCGGGTCCTTCAACACGATCTCGACGTCAAGCTCGCGCTTGTCGCCGAGCAGAATCCTGATCTGGTCGGCGCCGTCGATGACGTGATGGTTGGTGACGACCAGACCCGCCGGATCGACGATCACGCCGGAGCCGAGCGAACGCTGCTGTTGATCGCGCGGCCCGCCGAATCCCGGTCCGAAGAAGCGCCGGAAGAACGGGTCCTCCATCAGCGGGTTGCGGTTCTCCACCGTCTTGGCGGCGGACACCGTCACAACCGCGGGCGTCACCCGCCGCACGATCGGCGCAAACGACATCCGCAACGCCTCCGCCGACGGCGGCACGACCCGCTCCTGCGCCGCGGCAGGCGCGGCAAGGCCTGCCAGCAGCGCCGTCGCTGCCAGAACAAAGAAGGGGCGGACGCAATCGAACATGAGCAATTTCCTCGGGGCTGCGGACCCGAGATATAGGCCGAAGGCGCGGACAATAGTAGGGCGAAACCCGCCGCCGGCACCGCACCGGCCGGGCTACCCCGGCCGGCGCAGTAAGGCCGCCTATTCCTTCGCCGGAACGGTGCGCAGATAGGCCACGACCGCGTCGAGGTCCTCGTTGGTCATGGTGGCGTAGTACTGGTAGCCCATCGGGCCTTTCAGCGCCGTGCCGTCCGGCCGCTTGCCCTGGGTGATCGCTGTCTTGATCTGGGCGTCGGTCCAGCCCCCGATGCCCTTCTCCTTGTGGGAGGTGATGTTGCGCGACTCCGACTCGCCCCACGGGCCGGGGAACTTGCGGCCGCCGGTGCCGACCTTGTCGAGCTGCGGCTGGCCCTTAACCATCGGCGTGTGGCACTCCATGCAGTGGCCGATGGCGACCATGTAGTGGCCGAGCTTCACCTTGTCGCGCAGGTCGGCCGCGGTCGCCGGCTTCTCGGTGCCGGGCCAGCGGTGCATCGACATCTGCGCCTTGTAGACCGGATCCTTGACCTTGTTCTTCACCGGCTTGAGCGACTGCATGTAGGCGACCAGCGCGTCGGCGTCGGAAGGCGTCAGGATCGCGTAGAACCCCGAAGGCATGATCGGTGCGAGCGGTACGCCGTTCGGACGCACGCCGTCGATCAGCGCCTTCTTGATCTGCGCCGCGGTCCAGCCGCCGATGCCGGTTTCCTTCTCCGAGGTGATGTTGGGCGCGGTCACCGCAAAGGTCGGCGTGTCCCACGACAGGCCGCCGGAGTAATCCTTGCCTGCAACCGCGGCCGGCGGGCCTTTCGGCGTGTGGCAGTTGGCGCAGGTCATGACTCCGTTGGCGAGATAGTCGCCGCGCTTGACCGCTGCGGATTGCGCGAACGCCGACGTCGCGACCGCAACCGACGCGACGACACCCAATAGCAATTTGACCATGACCCACCCCATTTCCCGGCAGACGATCCTGCGATGGAGGAATTCTAATCGGGGCATGCGGCGCGGCCAACCGCCCCGGCGGGCGTTTCGCACCGCAAACTGAAGGACATCTCAACGCGCGCCGGCGGCCGAAAGAATCCGGATCATGTCGCTGTAGCCGCTTTTGCGCGCGTGCATCAGCGGCGTGACGCGCTCGCGGTCGGGGATGTTGACGTTGGCGCCGGCGGCGACCAGCAGCCGCACGATCTCGGTGTGCGCGGGCCCGCCGTCGCCGAGGATCACGGCTTCGAGCAGCGCGGTCCAGCCGAGATTGTTGACGTGGTCCTTGTCGATGGACGTCGCGAGCAGGAGCTTTACGTTCTCGACATGGCCCCGGTGCGCGGCGGGGATCAGGCCGGTGCCGCGATAGCGGTTAACGTCCTTCAGGTCCGCGCCGGCGGCGAGCGTCATCTTGAGGATTTCGGTCCGGCCCTCGGCGGCGGCGTAGAGATAGGGCGTGTCCTGGATGAAGTCCTTGGCGTTGACGTCGGCGCCCTCCTGAATGAGGAAACGCGCGACGGCGACCTGGTTGCGATGGGTCGCTGCCATCAGGGCGGTGCGGCCGCGCTGATCGCGCGCATCGATCCGCGCGCCCTCGGCGAGCAGCGTGCGGACCGCGACGATCTCGCCGCGCTCGGCGGCCTGGATCATCTCGCGTTCCTTCGCATTGCCCGGCTGGGACTGACCCGGCATGGCGCTCACCAGAAGCAAAAAGGCGGCCGCGAGGGCCGCCTTTGCGATTTCGAGAGCCATCGCGCCGCCCTCACGCCGCAGGCGCGGCCTCTTCCTCGACCGCGCGGACCTGCACCGGCCCGGAGTCCTTGCCCTTGGCGGACTCGTCGCGGTCGACGAATTCGATCACTGCAACAGCCGCGTTGTCGCCGTAGCGGAAGCCCGCCTTCAGCACGCGGGTGTAGCCGCCGTTGCGGTCCTTGTAGCGGGGCCCAAGCACGTCGAAGAGCTTTTTGACCATGGCGACGTCGCGCATCTGCGCGATCGCCTGGCGCCGCGCATGCAGGTCGCCGCGCTTGCCGAGCGTGATCAGCTTCTCCACCACCGGGCGAAGCTCTTTCGCCTTGGGCAGCGTGGTGGTGATCTGCTCGTGCTTGATCAGCGCCGCGCACAGATTGGCGAACATGGCCTTGCGATGCTCAGGCTTGCGGCCGAGCTTGCGGTGAACCTTGCCGTGACGCATCGCGCAATCCTCTCACTCTCGTCATTCCGGACGCCGCGTAGCGGCGATCCGGAATCCAGAAACAATCTCCGAGCTTCCATCTGGATTCCGGGTTCGCGCGTTCAGCGCGCCCCAGAATGACAGGCGCTCAGTAATGATCCTCGAAGCGCTTGGCGAGCTCCTCGATGTTCTCGGGCGGCCAGCCGGGCACTTCCATGCCGAGGTGCAGGCCCATCTGCGCCAGCACCTCCTTGATCTCGTTGAGCGACTTGCGGCCGAAGTTCGGCGTCCGCAGCATCTCGGCTTCGGTCTTCTGCACCAGGTCGCCGATGTAGACGATGTTGTCGTTCTTCAGGCAGTTCGCCGAACGCACCGACAGTTCGAGCTCATCGACCTTCTTGAGGAACGCCGGATTGAAGGCGAGGTCCGGGATCGACTCGGCCGCGGCTTCCTTCCTCGGCTCCTCGAAGTTGACGAACACGTTGAGCTGGTCCTGCAGGATGCGCGCCGCGTAGGCGAGCGCGTCCTCGGGGCCGACCGCACCGTTCGTCTCGATGGTCATGGTGAGCTTGTCGTAGTCGAGGATCTGGCCCTCGCGGGTGTTCTCGACCTTGTAGGAGACCTTCTTCACCGGCGAGTACAGGCTGTCGACCGGGATGAGCCCGATCGGCGCGTCCTCGGGCCGGTTGCGCTCGGCCGCGACATAGCCCTTGCCGGTGGCGACGGTGAACTCCATGCGGATCTCGGCGCCCTCGTCGAGCGTGCACAGCACGAGGTCCGGATTGAGCACGACGATGTCGCCGACGGTCTGGATGTCGCCCGCGGTGACGGTGCCGGGGCCGGACTTCTTGACCACCATGCGCTTGGGCCCGTCGCCCTGCATCTTGATGGCGATGTCCTTGATGTTGAGCACGATGTCGGTCACGTCCTCGCGCACGCCGGCGATCGAGGAGAATTCGTGCAGCACGCCGTCGATGTGCACCGACTGCACCGCCGCGCCCTGCAGCGACGACAACAGCACGCGCCGCAGCGCGTTGCCGAGCGTCACGCCGAATCCGCGCTCCAAGGGTTCGGCGACGACCGTCGCGACCCGCTTCGGGTCCGAGCCGATCGCCACCTGAAGCTTGTTCGGCTTGATCAGTTCCTGCCAGTTCTTCTGGATCACGTTTGCACCCGTCGTATTGAGTGGCGCGGTCTTGCGCACGTCCCACTCCGCCCCATGGGACGCCTCGGCGGCAGCCGACGGCTGATCCGCCGGCCGAAGGTAAGTGTCGCTCATACGCGGCGTCGCTTTCTCGGCCGGCAGCCGTTGTGTGGGATCGGGGTGACGTCGCGGATCGAGGTGACGGTGAAGCCCGCGGCCTGCAGGGCGCGCAGCGCCGATTCGCGGCCGGAGCCCGGACCCGCGACCTCGACTTCCAGTGTGCGCATGCCGTGCTCGGTGGCCTTCTTCGCCGCGTCCTCGGCCGCGACCTGCGCGGCATAAGGCGTGGACTTGCGCGAGCCCTTGAAACCCATGGTGCCCGCCGACGACCAGGCGATGGTGTTGCCCTGCGCGTCGGTGATGGTGATCATAGTGTTGTTGAACGTCGCGTTCACATGCGCGACGCCCGAGGCGATGTTCTTGCGTTCGCGTTTGCGGACGCGGCCGGTGACTTCCTTACCCATTCACGATCCTTTCAGAGCCCGCGGCGCGCGCAGGGCGATACAATCAGCTAGCCTCAGGTCACCTTCTTCTTGCCGGCGATCGCCTTGGCCGGCCCCTTGCGGGTGCGGGCGTTGGTGTGGGTCCGCTGTCCGCGGACCGGCAGCCCCTTGCGGTGACGCAGGCCGCGATAGCAGCCGAGGTCCATCAGCCGCTTGATGTTCATGGCGACTTCGCGCCGCAGATCGCCCTCGACCAGGTAATCGCGGTCGATCACTTCGCGAATCTGCAGCACCTCCTGGTCGGTGAGCTGCGACACCCGGCGGTCATGGGGAATGTGGACCTTCTCCATGATGTCCTTGGCGTTCTTCTGACCGATGCCATGGATGTACTGCAGCGCGATCACCACGCGCTTGTTGGTCGGGATATTGACGCCTGCAATTCGGGCCACGATCTCACTCCTGTTCCGGCCGGCTCAGACGAGCCCTGCCGATCCTGCCTGCCGCAACATCCGGGATGGGTCCTGCAAGCAATAACGCGACGCCCTCCCCTCCCTTACGGGGCCGGCATCGTGCGAACTGTGTCCGACTGAATACGGCAGTTATTAAGGGATTCCCGGTCATTTCGTCAACCTCCGGGACCGCGCGGATTTCCTGCCTTTTCCGGGGGGCTGGCGTACGGCGGGCTTGGCGGCGGCCTTCGGGCGGGACTTGGCGGCGCGCTTGCCGCGTGCGGCCGAGGCCTTCGCCGGCTTTGCGGATTTGGCCTTAACCTTACGGCGAGCGGTGGGCTTGGCGGCCCGCGGCGCCGGGGCGGGCTTCCGGGGCTTGCCGGAAGCCTTCCCCGCGGCCTTCTTGCCGCCCGCAACCGGTCTGAAGGCGGCGTCGGCCAGCGCCCGGCCGATGGCCGTGGCGACGTCCGAGATCGAGGCCATCCCGTCGACCGTCCGCAGGCTGCCCTGCGATCGAAAGTACGCGACCAGCGGCGCGGTCTGGCCCTCGTAGGCCTGCAGCCGCTGCTTGAGCACCGCCGGGTTGTCGTCGGCGCGCAGCGGCTCGCCCCGCAGCTTCATCTGCTCGACGCGGGTTTCGATCCGGCGAACCAGGATATCGGGGTCGACTTTCAATTCGACCACGGCGTCAAGGCGAAGGCCGCGCTTGGCCAGCATCCGGTCGAGCGCCTCGGCCTGCGGCACGGTGCGCGGAAAGCCGTCCAGGATGAACCCGCGCCTGGCGTCGGGCTGGCCGATGCGGTCGGCGACGATCGCGACCACGACCTCGTCGGGGACGAGCTGGCCGCGGGCCATGATGTCCTTGGCCTTGAGCCCCACCGGCGTGCCGGCGGCCACCGCCGCGCGCAGCATGTCGCCGGTGGAAAGCTGGACGATGCCGTACTTGTCGACCAGTTCCTTCGCCTGCGTTCCCTTGCCGGCCCCCGGGGGGCCGAGCAGAACGATCCTCATCGCCTGCGCCCCCGCAGTTTCGACCGCTTGATCAGGCCTTCGTATTGGTGCGCCAGCAGATAGCCCTGGACCTGCGCGACCGTGTCCATGGTCACGCTGACCACGATCAGGAGCGACGTGCCGCCGAAGTAGAACGGCACCGCCGCCTGCGAGATCAGGATTTCGGGGATCAGGCAGACGATCGAGAGATAGGCCGCCCCGATCACCGTGATGCGGGTCAGCACATAGTCGATGTATTCAGCGGTGCGCTCGCCCGGACGGATGCCCGGAATGAAGCCGCCGTGCTTCTTCAGATTGTCCGCGGTCTCGGTCGGATTGAACACGATCGCGGTGTAGAAGAAGGCGAAGAACACGATCAGCGCGATGTAGAGGATCAGGAACAGCGGCCGGCCGTGGCTCAGCTGCGTGACGACGGTCTGCCACCATTCCGGTCCGCCGCCGCCCTGCGCGGTGAACTGCGCGATCGTGGTCGGCAGCAGCAGCAGCGACGAAGCGAAGATCGGCGGTATCACGCCGGATGTGTTGAGCTTGAGCGGCAGGTGCGAGGACTGGCCCTCGAACATGCGGTTGCCGACCTGGCGCTTGGGGTACTGGATCAGCAGGCGACGCTGCGCGCGCTCCATGAACACGATGAAGGCGATCACGACCACGGCCATCACGACCACGATCAGGATAATCGCGGTCGACAGCGCGCCCTGGCGGCCGAGCTCGAGCATGCCGGCGATGGCCGCGGGCAGTTCGGCCACGATTCCCGCCATGATGATGAGCGAGATGCCGTTGCCGATGCCGCGCGCGGTGATCTGCTCGCCGAGCCACATCAGGAACATGGTGCCGCCGGTCAGCGTGATGACCGTCGAAATGCGGAAGAACATCCCCGGTTCGGTCACGACGTTGCCCGCGCCTTCGAGGCCGATCGAGATGCCGTAGGCCTGGAACGCCGCCAGCACCACGGTGAGATACCGCGTGTACTGGTTGATGACCTTGCGGCCCTGCTCGCCCTCTTTCTTAAGTTGTTCGAGCGTCGGCGAAACGGTCGTCATCAACTGAATGATGATCGAGGCCGAAATGTACGGCATGATGTTCAGGGCGAAGATCGCCATGCGGTGGATGCCGCCGCCGGCGAACATATTGAACATGCCGAGAATGCCGCCGGCCTGGGTGCGGAAAATCTGGTCCCAGGCGGTCGGGTCGATGCCGGGCAGCGGGATGTAGGTGCCGAAGCGGTAGACCAGCAGCGCGCCGAGGGTGAACCAGATGCGCTTCTTGAGCTCCTCGGCCTTGGCGAGAGCCGAGAAGTTCAGATTGGCCGCCAGTTGTTCCGCTGCTGAGACCATGGAGAGCTCCCGTTCCCACCCCGACGTCAGATATAGGGGCTAGGCGGCCTTTTCGCCCTCTTCACGCTTCGGTGCCAGAATCTTGACCGAACCGCCGGCCTTCTCGACCGCGGCCAGGGCCGGCTTGGAAGCGCCGTGGATCGCAAAATCGACCTTGGCCTTGAGTTCGCCGTTGCCGAGGAGGCGAACCCCGTCCTTTTCCCGGCGCAGCACGCCGGCCTTGACCAGGGCCGCGGCGTCGACGACCGCGCCCGCCGCGAGCCGGCCGGCGTCGATCGCTTCCTGGATGTCGCCCAGATTCACCTCGTTAAGGCGCAGCGCGAACTTCACATTGCGGAAGCCGCGCTTGGGCAGCCGCCGGTGGATCGGCATCTGGCCGCCTTCGAAGTTCTTGACCCGCACGCCCGAACGCGCGGTCTGGCCCTTGCCGCCGCGGCCACCGGTCTTGCCGGCGCCCGAGCCGATACCGCGGCCGATGCGGAAGCGCTTCTTGATCGAGCCTTCGCGCGGAGCGATTTCGTTGAGTTTCATCGCGGCTGCTCCTTACTTCTGGTCCACGATCCGCACGAGGTGCTGGACCTTGCGGATCATCCCGCGCGTCATCGGCGTGTCGGGAAGCTCGCGCGTGCGGCCGATCTTGTTGAGCCCGAGCCCGATCAGGGTCTCCTGCTGCGTGTGGTCGCGCCGCAGCGGGCTGCCGGTCTGCTCGACTTTGATGGTTTTTGCGGTGCTGGCCATGGCTATTGTTCCGTTCAGTCGGCGGCGGCTTCGCTGTCGGCGCCCTGGCGGCGGGCCTGCAGCGCCGAAACCTTGATGCTGCGGCGCGCGGCGACGGAGCGCGGCGAGTCCTGCCGCTTGAGCGCGTCGAACGTGGCGCGCACCACGTTGTAGGGATTGGACGAGCCCAGCGATTTCGCGACCACGTCCTGCATGCCGAGGGTCTCGAACACCGCGCGCATCGGGCCGCCGGCGATGATGCCGGTGCCGGGAGGCGCCGCGCGCAGATGCACGCGGCCCGCGCCGTGGCGGCCGTCGACGTCGTGGTGCAGCGTGCGGCCCTCGCGCAGCGGCACGCGGGTCACGTTGCGCTTGGCGGCGTCGGTCGCCTTGCGGATCGCTTCCGGCACCTCGCGGGCCTTGCCGTGGCCGAAGCCGACCCGGCCCTTCTGGTCGCCGACGATCACCAGCGCGGCGAAACCAAAGCGCCGGCCGCCCTTGACCACCTTGGCGACGCGGTTGATGTGAACGAGCTTGTCGACGAACTCGCTCGGCTCGCGCTCGCCGCCGCGTTCGCCGCGTTCGCCACGCTCTCGTCTGGGTTCACGTGCCATATCGCTGTTCTCTCCGCTCGGGCACCGGGCCCGTCGTCATCCGGTCAAAAGTTCAGTCCGCCCTCGCGCGCGGCGTCCGCGAGCGCCTTGATGCGCCCGTGGAAAAGATAGCTGCCGCGGTCGAAGACCACGTCCTTGACGCCCTTCTCCAGCGCCCGCTGCGCGACGAGCTTGCCGACCGCCTTGGCGGCGTCGACGTTCGCCCCGGTCTTGAGGCCGCCGCGCATGTCCTTCTCGATCGAAGAGGCCGCCGCAAGCGTTACGCCCTTCACGTCGTCGATCACCTGCGCGTAGATGTGCTTCGACGAGCGGAACACCGACAGACGCTTGCGCGCGCCGGCCGCCCGCCTGACGGCGCGGCGCACCGTCGCCTTGCGGCGCAGGGTCCGGTCCTTGACTGTCGCCATCGATAGCTCCCGTTACTTCTTCTTGCCTTCCTTGCGGAAGATGAATTCGCCAGCGTATTTGACGCCCTTGCCCTTGTAGGGCTCGGGCGGACGGAAATCGCGAATTTCGGCCGCGACCTGGCCGACCTTCTGCTTGTCGATGCCGGTCACCACGATTTCGGTCGGCTTCGGCGTCGCGATCGCGATGCCCTCCGGGATCGCGAACACGACGTCGTGGCTGTAGCCGAGCTGCAGCTGCAGGTTCTTGCCCTGCACCGCCGCGCGGAAGCCGACGCCGACGATCTCGAGCTTCTCCTCGAAGCCCTTGGTGACGCCGGACATCAGGTTGGATACCAGCGTGCGCGCGGTGCCCCACTGGGAGCGGGCGCGCTTGGTTTCGAAGCGCGGATCGATCTTGACCGCGCCCTTGTCCATCTTGACCTCGACATCGCCGTGCAGCGCGACCTGCAGCGCGCCCTTGGGACCCTTCACCTTCACGGTCTGGCCCTCGACGTTCGCGGTGACGCCGGCGGGGATCGGGACGGGCTTCTTGCCGATACGGGACATGGCTGTTTCCTTCCGCCTTCCGCCCTTAGAACACGGTGCAGAGCACTTCGCCGCCGACATTGGCGTCGCGTGCGGCGTGGTCGGCCATCACGCCCTTGGGCGTGGACAGGATCGCAAGACCCAGGCCGTTGTTGATGCGCGGCAAATTGCGGACCGCGACATAGACGCGGCGGCCGGGCTTCGACACGCGCGAGATTTCGCGGATCACCGGCTGGCCGTCGAAATACTTGAGCTCGATTTCCAGCTCGCTGCGGCCATCCGTGTGCTCGACCGAGGAGTAGCCGCGGATGAAGCCTTCGCTCTTGAGGACGTCAAGCACGCTGACGCGCAGCCGCGATCCCGGGGTCGAGACCTTCGGCTTCTTGCGCATCTGCGCGTTGGTGATGCGGGCGATCATATCGCCGAGCGGATCGTTCAGCTGCATAAGCCCCTCCTCACCAGCTCGACTTCAGGAGGCCCGGAATCAGGCCCTTGGAGCCGAGCTCGCGCAGCGCGATGCGGCTGAGCTTGTGCTTGCGGTAGAACGCGCGCGGACGGCCGGTGATCTCGCAGCGGTTGCGGATCCGGGTCGCCGACGAATTGCGCGGCAGTTCGGCAAGCTTCAGCGAGGCGGCAAACCGCTCCTCCATCGGCTTGGTCTTGTCCATTGCGATCGCTTTCAGCCGGGCGCGCCGGCCTGAGAACTTCTTCGACAGCTTGCGCCGCCGGCTGTTCTTCTCGATCGAACTCTTCTTCGCCATCTAGATCTCCTGGCTATCCGCGTTTGAAGGACGAACGGTCCCTCACTGCCGGAACGGGAAATTGAATTCGGCCAGCAACGCCCGCGCTTCCTCGTCGGTGCGCGCGGTGGTGCAGACCGTGATGTCCATGCCCCAGACGTCCGAGGCCTTGTCGTAGTCGATCTCCGGAAAGATCATGTGCTCCTTGATGCCGAGCGAGTAGTTGCCGCGGCCGTCGAAGCTCTTCGGATTGAGACCGCGGAAGTCGCGCACCCGCGGCAGCGCGATGTTCACCAGCCGGTCGATAAATTCGTACATCCGCGTCTTGCGCAGCGTGACCTTGCAACCGATCGCCTGGCCGTCGCGCAGCTTGTAGGTCGCGATCGACTTGCGCGACTTGGTGATGACGACCTTCTGGCCGACGATCGCCGTGAGCGCCTCGGCGGCCTGCTCGACCTTCTTGCGGTCGGCCACGCCTTCGCCGATGCCCATGTTCAGGACGACCTTGTCGATCTTGGGCACCTGCATCGGGTTCTTGTAACCGAACTTCTCGGCCAGCCGCTTGCGGATGACCGTGTCGAATTGCGTCCGCAGCCGCGGCGTCACCCGCTCCTCGGGCTCGCGCGGCTTCTTGTCGGCGGCCGCGGATTCCTTCTTTGCAGCCCGCTCCTTGGCGGCCTGCGCCTTCTCGGCCTTGGCGGCCTGCTCCGGCGTCTGCGGTTGAGCCTTCGGGGCGCGCTCGGCCTTCGGGGCCTTGCCGCCGTCCTTTTCCTTGTCAGCCATCGATCTCGACTCCCGAACGCTTGGCGTAGCGCACGCGCTTGCGGTCGTCGCCCTCGCCAATGACCTTGAAGCCGACGCGCGTCGGCTTGCCGTCCTTGGGATCCGCGACCGCCAGGTTAGACAGCTGGATCGGCAGCTCCTTGGAGACGATGCCGCCCTCCTGCTGCGCCGTCTGGCGCTGATGGCGCTTGACCATGTTGACGCCGCGCACCAGCGCGCGCCCGTCGGCGGGATGCACCGCCACGACCTCGCCGGTGCGGCCCTTGTCGCGCCCGGAGATGACGACCACCTTGTCGCCCTTTCGGATCTTCGCCGCCATCACAGCACCTCCGGCGCGAGCGAAATGATCTTCATGTGATTCTTGGCGCGCAGCTCGCGCGGCACCGGCCCGAAGATGCGGGTCCCGACCGGCTCCATCTGCGGGTTGATCAGCACCGCGGCGTTGCGGTCGAAGCGGATCACCGAGCCGTCCGGACGCTTGATGTCCTTGCGCACGCGCACCACCACGGCCTTCATCACCTCGCCCTTCTTGACGCGGCCGCGCGGGATCGCCTCCTTCACCGACACGACGATGACGTCGCCGATGGTGGCGTATTTGCGCTTCGAACCGCCCAGCACCTTGATGCACATGACGCGGCGCGCGCCGGAATTGTCCGCCACGTCGAGGTTGGTTTGCATCTGGATCATGAGGCGCCTCGCATATTCCTTAAAAGCTCGTTCTTGCGCTCAGTTCGCCTTGGCCGCCGCGGCGTCGCCGGACTTATCCGCGCTCCGCGACTTCCGCGACCGCTTTTCCGACTCGGCCTCGATCGGCGCTTCCGTCCGCTGCCGCTTCTCGCCGCGGATCACCGTCCAGCGCTTGAGCCGCGATATCGGGCTGTGCTCTTCGATCCAGACCAGATCGCCGACCGAGAACTCGTTCTTCTCGTCGTGCGCGTGGAACTTGTTCGACCGGCGGACGGTCTTCTTCATCACTGGATGCGTGAAGCGGCGCTCGACGCGGACAATGACCGTCTTGTCCTGCTTGTCGCTGACCACCACGCCCTGGAGCGTACGCTTCGGCATCTCGTTCCTCTTGCCCTGTCCGTCTTAAGCTTTGGCCGCGCCGCGCTTCTGCTTGGCGACCGTCTTCATGCGCGCGATGTCGCGCCGCACCTGGCGGACGCGCGCGGTGTTTTCGAGCTGTCCCGTCGCCCGCTGAAAGCGGAGATTGAACTGCTCCTTCTTGAGCTTCAGCACCTCGTCGTCGAGCTGATCGACGGTCATGGCGCGCGCATCGGAGGCTTTCATGGCTCTTGCTCCAACTAGGCCGGAATGCGGGCGATGAAACGGGTTTTGATCGGAAGCTTGGCGGCGGCGAGCGCCAGCGCCTCCTTGGCGGTGTCGAGCGAAATGCCGTCGACCTCGAACAGGATGCGGCCGGGCTTCACGCGGCAGACCCACAGCTCGACGCTGCCTTTGCCCGAGCCCATGCGGACTTCCAGCGGCTTCTTCGACACCGGCACGTCCGGATAGACCCGGATCCAGACCTGGCCGGCGCGCTTCATGTGGCGCGTCAGCGCGCGCCGAGCGGCCTCGATCTGGCGCGCGGTCACGCGCTCGGGCTCGACCGCCTTGAGCCCGTACTGGCCGAAGGCCAGGTCCTGGCCGCTGGTCGCCAGACCGCGGATGCGGCCTTTGTGCGCCTTGCGGAACTTGGTGCGCGTCGGTTGCAGCATGACTTAAAACCCTTCTCGTCCTTCCCGTGCGCGTCAGGCGGTTTCGCGCCGCGGACGGCCGGCCTCGGCCTCGGCGAGCCGCTTGTCCTGCGCCATGGAGTCGTGCTCGAGAATTTCGCCCTTGAAGATCCAGACCTTGACGCCGCAGGTGCCGTAGGTCGTGAACGCGGTGGCGACGCCGTAGTCGACGTCGGCGCGCAGCGTGTGCAGCGGCACGCGGCCTTCGCGGTACCACTCCATGCGCGCGATTTCGGCGCCGCCGAGACGGCCGGAGCAGTTGATGCGGATGCCTTCGGCGCCGAGCCGCATCGCCGACTGCACGGCGCGCTTCATGGCGCGGCGGAACGCGACGCGGCGTTCGAGCTGCTGGGCGATCGATTCGGCGACCAGCTGGGCGTCGAGCTCAGGCTTGCGGATTTCGATGATGTTGATGACGACGTCGCTGTCGGTGAGCTTGGCGACCTGCTTGCGCAGCTTTTCGATGTCGGCGCCCTTCTTGCCGATCACGACGCCCGGACGCGCGGAGTGGATCGTCACCCGGCACTTCTTGTGCGGGCGCTCGATCACGATCTTGGACACCGCCGCCTGCTTGAGGGCCTCCATGAGGTCCTCGCGGATCTTCATGTCTTCGTGCAGCAGCTTGCCGTAGTCGTTCTTGCCGGCGTACCAGCGCGAATCCCAGGTCCGGTTGATGCCGAGACGCAGGCCGACGGGATTGACCTTTTGACCCATGATCGTCTCCTTAAGCGGCCTTGCTCTCGACCTGACGCACGACGATGGTCAGGTTCGCGAACGGCTTGAAAATCCGGCCCATGCGGCCGCGGCCGCGCGGGGTGAAGCGCTTCAGAACCAGCGCCTTGCCGACATGCGCCTGGGCGACGATCAGATCGTCGACATCGAGGTCGTGATTGTTCTCGGCGTTGGCGATCGCCGATTCCAGGCACTTCTTGACGTCTCTGGCGATGCGCTTCTGCGAGAACTGCAGGTCCGCGAGCGCGGTCGACACCTTCTTGCCGCGGATCAGTTGCGCGACCAGATTGAGCTTCTGCGGCGACACCCGCAGCATGCGGGCGACGGCCTTGGCTTCGTTCTCGGGAAGGTCCCGTTCGCGTGCGCGCTTGCCCATGATCGTTTCCTCGTCAGGTCGCCGCCGGAGCCGGCGCCGCGGCGCCGGCCGCAGGCGCGCGTTTGGCCTTGCGATCGGAGGTGTGGCCGTAGAACGAGCGGGTCGGCGAGAACTCGCCGAACTTGTGTCCCACCATCTCTTCCGTGACCATCACCGGGATGTGCTTCTGGCCGTTGTAGACGCCGAACGTCAGCCCCACGAACTGCGGCAGGATCGTCGAGCGGCGGCTCCAGATCCGGATCATCTCGTGCCGGCCGGACGAGCGTGCGGCTTCCGCCTTCTTGAGCAGATAGCCGTCGACGAACGGGCCTTTCCAAACCGAACGTGTCATGGAGCGTCCCTTACGATGTCTTCTTGCGCGCGTGGCGGCTGAGCATGATGAACTTCTGCGTCGACTTGTTCTTGCGGGTCTTCTTGCCCTTGGTCGGGAAGCCCCATGGCGTGACAGGATGGCCGCCGCCGTTGGTGCGGCCGCCGTGCGGGTGATCGACCGGGTTCATCGAGATGCCGCGGTTGTGCGGCATGCGGCCCTTCCAGCGCTGGCGGCCCGCCTTGCCGATGCTGATGTTCATGTTGTCGGGGTTCGACACCGCGCCCACCGTCGCAAGGCAGCGGCCGTGGACGAGGCGCTGCTCGGTCGAGTTCAGGCGCAGGATGACATACTCGCCGTCGCGGCCGACGATCTGCGCGTAGGTGCCGGCGGAACGCGCAATCTGGCCGCCCTTGCCGATCTTGAGCTCGACGTTGTGGACGATGGTGCCGACCGGCATGTTGCCGAGCGGCATCGCGTTGCCCGGCTTGATGTCGACCTGCTCGCCCGCGACGATCGTGTCGCCGGGCGCCAGCCGCTGCGGCGCCAGAATGTAGGACAGCTCGCCGTCGGGATACTTCACCAGCGCAATGAAAGCGGTGCGGTTCGGATCGTATTCGATCCGCTCGACGGTCGCCGGATCGTTCTTGCGGGCGCGCCTGAAATCGACCTTGCGGTAGGCCTGCTTGTGGCCGCCGCCGCGGAAGCGGCTGGTGATGTGGCCGTGGTTGTTGCGGCCGCCGGTCTGGTTCTGACCCTGGACCAGCGACTTCACCGGCTTGCCGCTGTACAGGCCCGAACGGTCGACGATGACGAGCTGGCGCTGGCCGGGCGTCGTAGGCTTGTATGATTTCAATGCCATGATGCTCTCCCGCGCCTACAGGCCCGTGGTCACGTCGATGCGGTGACCCTCTTCCAGAGTCACCACCGCGCGCTTGGTGTCCTGAAGCTCGCCGAGCCGGCCCTTGAAGGCCTTCACCTTGCCCTTGCGGACCAGGGTGTTGACCTTCTTGACCTTGACGTCGAACAGCTTCTCGACCGCTTCCTTGATCTGCGGCTTGGTCGCGGTGCGCGCGACCTTGAACACAACCTTGTTGTGCTCGGACGCGGTCGTCGCCTTTTCGGTGATGACCGGCGAAAGCAGGATGTCGTAATGGCGCGGATCGGTGGTGCTCATTTGAAGCGCGCCTCCAACGCATCGAGCGCGGCCCGGGTCAGCACGAGCTTGCCGCGGCGCAGGATGTCGTAGACGTTGATGCCCTGGATCGGCAGCACGTCGATATTCGGGATGTTGCGGGCGGCGTTGCGGAAACCGGTGTCGACCTCGGCGCCGTCGATAATCAGCACGTTGTCCCAGCCGAGCTTCTCGAAGTGCCCGATGAGCACCTTGGTCTTGGCGTCCTTCACGCTCGCCTTGTCGAGGACGACGATGCCGCCGTCCTTGGCCTTGGCGGACAGCGCGTGCTTGAGCGCCAGGGCGCGAACCTTCTTCGGCAGGCCGACCTCATGGCTGCGCACCAGCGGGCCGAAGGCGCGGCCGCCGCCGCGGAACTGCGGCACGCGGGCGGAACCGTGGCGTGCGCCGCCGGTGCCCTTCTGCGCGTACATCTTCTTGCCGGTGCGCCAGATTTCGGCGCGATTCTTGACCTTGTGGGTGCCGGCGCGGCGCTTGGCGAGCTGCCAGACGACGCAGCGATGGATCAGGTCGGTGCGCGGCTCGAGGCCGAAGATTGCCTCGGGCAGCGTGACCGATCCGGCCTCCTTGCCGTCGAGCGTGGTGACCTTCACATCCATGTCACGCGCCCTCCTTCGGGGCCGCTTCGGCAGCTTCGGCTGGCGCGGGAGCCGCCTCGGCCGCCGGCGACTTGAACTTGCCGGGCTTCGGGGCTTCCTTCGGCAGCGACTTCTTCACCGCGTCGCGCACCGTGATCCAGCCGCCCTTGGCGCCGGGCACGGCGCCCTCGACCAGGATCAGTCCGCGCTCGACGTCGGTCTGCATCACGCGCAGATTGAGCGTGGTCACGCGCTCGACGCCCATCTGGCCAGGCATCTTCTTGTTCTTGAAGGTCTTGCCCGGGTCCTGACGGCCGCCGGTCGAACCGATCGAACGGTGCGAAACCGACACGCCGTGCGAGGCGCGAAGGCCGCCGAAGTTCCAGCGCTTCATGCCGCCGGCAAAGCCCTTGCCGATCGAGGTCCCGGTCACATCGACGTACTGGCCGACGATAAAGTGATCGGCGGTGATTTCCGCGCCGACCGGAATGAGCCCGTCCTCGCTGACGCGGAACTCCGCGATCTTTCGCTTGGGCTCGACCTTGGCGACGGCGAAGCGGCCGCGCTCGGGCTTGCTCACGTTCTTGACCTTGCGGGTGCCGGCGCCGAGCTGCAGCGCGACATAACCGTCTTTGTCCTTGTTGCGGTGTGCGACCACCTGGCATTGCGCCAGACGCAGCACCGTGACGGGCACGTGTTCGCCGGCCTCCGTGAAGAGGCGGGTCATGCCCATCTTCTGTGCGATCACCCCGGAGCGCATGGTCCTGTCCTCTATCCTTCCGTCCGGATCACAACTTGATCTCGACGTCGACGCCGGCGGCGAGGTCGAGCTTCATCAGCGCGTCCACGGTCTGCGGCGTCGGATCGACGATGTCCAAGAGGCGCTTGTGGGTGCGCATCTCGAACTGCTCGCGGCTCTTTTTGTCGACGTGCGGCGAACGGTTCACCGTGAACTTCTCGATCTTGGTCGGCAGCGGGATCGGCCCACGCACCTGAGCGCCGGTGCGCTTGGCCGTGTTGACGATCTCGCGGGTCGACGCATCGAGGATGCGGTGATCGAACGCCTTGAGCCGGATCCGGATGTTCTGGCCGTTCATTGCTTCGTCTCTCTCGTCCCGTCATGGCCGGGCTTGTCCCGGCCATCCACGTCTTCTCATTCGGCTCTAAGTCGTGGATGCCCGGCACAAGGCCGGGCATGACGACGGAAACACCTCTACTCGATGATGCTGGCGACGACGCCCGCGCCCACCGTGCGGCCGCCTTCGCGGATGGCGAAGCGCAGCTTCTCCTCCATCGCGATCGGCACGATCAGCGTCACTTCCATCGCGATGTTGTCGCCGGGCATCACCATCTCGGTGCCTTCCGGCAGCGTCACCACACCGGTCACGTCGGTGGTGCGGAAGTAGAACTGCGGACGATAGTTGGTGAAGAACGGCGTGTGGCGCCCGCCTTCCTCCTTGGTGAGGATGTAGGCTTCGGCCTTGAACTTGGTGTGCGGCTTCACCGAGCCGGGCTTGCACAGAACCTGACCGCGCTCGATCGCCTCGCGGTCGATGCCGCGCAGCAGGCAGCCGACGTTGTCGCCCGCCTCGCCCTGATCGAGCAGCTTGCGGAACATCTCGACGCCGGTCACAACCGACTTCTGCGTCGGCTTGATGCCGACGATCTCGACTTCCTCGCCGACCTTGATGATGCCGCGCTCGATGCGGCCCGTGCACACCGTGCCGCGGCCGGAGATCGAGAACACGTCTTCCACCGGCATCAGGAACGGCAGGTCCTTCGGGCGTTCTGGCTGCGGGATGTAGCTGTCGACCGCTTCCATCAGCTTGAGGATCGCGTTCTTGCCCAGCTCCGGGTTCTTGTCTTCCAGCGCGCAGAGCGCCGAGCCCCGGATGACGGGAATCTTGTCGCCGGGGAACTGGTACTTCGACAGAAGCTCGCGCACCTCAAGCTCGACCAGGTCGAGGAGCTCGGCGTCGTCGACCATGTCGACCTTGTTCATGAACACGACCAGCGCCGGCACGCCGACCTGGCGGGCAAGCAGGATGTGCTCGCGGGTCTGCGGCATCGGGCCGTCGGCGGCCGACACGACCAGGATCGCGCCGTCCATCTGGGCCGCGCCGGTGATCATGTTCTTCACGTAGTCGGCGTGACCGGGGCAGTCGACGTGCGCATAGTGCCGGTTCGTCGTCTGGTACTCGACGTGCGCCGTCGCGATCGTGATGCCGCGCGCCTTCTCTTCCGGCGCCTTGTCGATCTGGTCGTAGGCGGTGTAGGTGGCGCCGCCGGTCTCCGCCAGGATCTTCGTGATCGCCGCCGTCAACGACGTCTTGCCGTGGTCGACGTGACCGATGGTTCCGACGTTGCAGTGCGGCTTGTTGCGGTTGAATTTCTCTTTGGCCATTGAAGTCTCCCGGCTCTCCGGTGGTGTTGATCGTTGTTAAGCGTGGCGGTCAGGCGTACTTCGCCTGAACCTCCTGCGCGACGTTCTGCGGTACTTGCTCGTAGTGATCGAACTGCATGGTGAAGGTGGCGCGGCCCTGGCTCATGGAGCGCAGGTTGTTGACGTAACCGAACATGTTGGCGAGCGGCACCATCGCGTTGACGACGTTGGCGTTGCCGCGCATGTCCTGACCGTGAATCTGGCCGCGCCGCGAATTCAGGTCGCCGATGACGGAGCCGGTGTAGTCCTCCGGCGTCACCACCTCGACCTTCATGATCGGCTCAAGCAGCACCGAGCCGCCTTTCTGCAGCGCCTCGCGCAATGCCGCGCGCGACGCAATCTCGAAGGCCAGCGCCGACGAGTCGACGTCGTGGTAGGCGCCGTCGATCAGCGAAACCTTCAGGTCCACGACCGGGAAGCCGGCAAGAATGCCGGAGCCCAGCACCGATTCCAGCCCCTTCTCGACGCCCGGGATGTACTCTTTCGGAACGTTGCCGCCGACGATCTTCGACTCGAACTCGAAGCCCTTACCGGGTTCGTTCGGCTCCACGACGATCTTGACCCGGGCGTACTGGCCCGTGCCGCCGGTCTGCTTCTTGTGCGTGTAGTCGACCTCGACGCGCCTGGTCACCTTTTCGCGGTAGGCCACCTGCGGCGCGCCGATGTTGGCCTCGACCTTGTAGGTGCGCTTGAGGATGTCGACCTTGATGTCGAGATGCAGTTCGCCCATGCCCTTAAGGATGGTCTGGCCGCTCTCCTGGTCGGTCGTCACGCGGAACGACGGATCTTCCGCGGCGAGCTTGGCCAGCGCGACGCCGAGCTTCTCCTGGTCGGCCTTGGATTTCGGCTCGATCGCGATCTCGATGACCGGATCGGGGAATTCCATCTTCTCCAGGATCACGAAATGCTGCGGATCGCACAGCGTGTCGCCGGTGCGGGTCTCCTTGAGGCCGGCCAGCGCGACGATGTCGCCGGCGAACGCCTCTTTGATGTCCTCGCGGTTGTTGGCGTGCATCAGCAGCATGCGGCCGATGCGCTCCTTGCGCTCCTTGGTCGAATTGATCACGCCGGTGCCGCTCGACAGCGTGCCGGAATAGATGCGGCAGAACGTGATGGTGCCGACGAAGGGGTCGTCCATGATCTTGAACCCGAGCAGCGACATCGGCTCCTTGTCGTCCGCCTTGCGCACGATCTCGTTGCCCTTGGCGTCGACGCCCTTGATCGCGGGCACGTCGAGCGGCGACGGCAGATAGTCGACGACGGCGTCGAGCAGCGGCTGGACGCCCTTGTTCTTGAACGCCGAGCCGCACAGCACCGGATAGAACGCCCCGGTGATCACCGCCTTGCGGATCAGCCGCTTCAGCGTCGCCTCGTCGGGCTCCTTGCCTTCCAGAAAGGCGGTCAGCGCGTCGTCGTCGAGCTCGACCGCGGCCTCGATCATCTTCTCGCGATATTCCTTGGCCTGATCGACCATGTCGGCGGGAATGTCGATGTAGTCGAACTTCGCACCGAGCGATTCGTCGTTCCAGATGATGCCCTTCATCTTCACCAGATCGACGACGCCCTTGAAGTTCTGCTCGGCGCCGATCGGAAGCTGGATCGCGACCGGTTTCGCACCGAGGCGCTCGACGATGTCGGTCAGGCACTGGAAGAAGTCGGCGCCGATCTTGTCCATCTTGTTGGCGAAGACGATGCGCGGAACCTTGTACTTGTCGCCCTGGCGCCAGACCGTCTCGGTCTGCGGCTCGACGCCCTGGTTGGAGTCGAGCACGCACACCGCGCCGTCGAGCACGCGCAGGCTGCGCTCGACCTCGATGGTGAAGTCGACGTGGCCGGGCGTGTCGATGATGTTCAGGCGCTTGCCGTTCCAGATCGCGGTGGTCGCGGCCGACGTGATCGTGATGCCGCGCTCCTGCTCCTGCTCCATCCAATCCATCGTCGCGGCGCCTTCGTGCACCTCGCCGATCTTATGGCTCTTGCCGGTGTAGTAGAGGATCCGCTCCGTGGTCGTGGTCTTTCCGGCATCGATGTGGGCCATGATGCCGAAATTGCGGTAGTCCTCGATCGGGTGGCTGCGGGGCATGGGGATTCCGTTTCCTTGCGTTCCGATGGCTGGCCGTCACCAGCGGTAATGCGAGAAGGCGCGGTTGGCTTCCGCCATCCGGTGCGTGTCCTCGCGCTTCTTGACGGCGTTCCCCCTGTTATTGGACGCGTCCAGCAGCTCCGACGAGAGCCGCTCGGTCATGGTCTTTTCGCTGCGCTCGCGCGCCGCCGAGATGATCCAGCGGATGCCGAGCGCCTGGCGCCGCGACGTGCGCACTTCCACCGGCACCTGATAGGTCGCGCCGCCGACGCGCCGCGAACGCACCTCGATCGACGGCATGACGTTGTCCAGCGCTTGCTCGAACACCTTGATCGGGTCCGACTTGGTCTTGGACTCGATGATGTCGAAGGCGCCGTAGACGATGGCCTCTGCCACCGACTTCTTGCCTTCGTACATGACCGAATTCATGAACTTGGACACGACCATGTTGCCGAACTTGGCGTCCGGATTGATCTCGCGCTTTTCCGCTGAATGGCGACGGGACATGACGCTGATCCTCGATTATTTCGGCCGCTTGGCGCCGTACTTCGAACGGCGCTGCTTGCGGTTCTTGACGCCCTGGGTGTCGAGCACGCCGCGCAGAATGTGATAGCGGACGCCCGGCAGGTCCTTCACGCGGCCGCCGCGGATCATAACCACCGAGTGCTCCTGGAGGTTATGGCCCTCGCCGGGGATGTAGCCGATCACCTCGAAGCCGTTGGTCAGGCGCACCTTGGCGACCTTGCGAAGCGCCGAGTTCGGCTTCTTCGGAGTCGTCGTGTACACGCGCGTGCAAACGCCGCGCTTTTGCGGGCTCTGCTGGAGCGCGGGCACCTTCTTCTTGGCCTTCTGCACCACCCGCGGCTTGCGGATCAGCTGATTGATCGTCGGCATGCTTCGCCTTCTGCCTCGGCCGGATCGCCGGCTCCCCGTCCCGCCCAAAGAACACCGAAGCAGCGCGTCCGCGCATCGGCGTTCACGATGCGGCCCGGACCCGCGCGCAAAACGAAATCGCGCCATCCGCCCCGGCGGCGGAGGACGCTATGCGGTTCAGAGGACCGCAGCGCGTTGTGCCGCGGTCATGCACCCGAGATCTGACAATCGTTCGACGTCAGAGGCAGCGTTTGAGCGTCATTCGTCGAGGCTCGGTGGGCCCCATCCGCAGCCGAATAAGATCAACGATCTCAGCGGTTTAGCGGGTTTCGGAGGCAGCCGTTCCGACGGGCGATGCTCACCGCCTGCCGTAAAGTTGCGCGTATGTATCGGCGGTTGCCCGGGGTGTCAAGGCGGAAAGGGCCGGAAATATTGGTGTTTTCGGGATTTTGGAGGTTAGTAAATAGTTAAGGGCCGCCCCGGAGGGCGGCCCTGTCATGTCTTCGAGTCCGGCGCGGCGGGATGCGTCGCTTGCGCCGCCCGTCACTCCGCCGCCGGCAGCGCGGGCTGCTCCGCCGGAGGCTGTGCCGCGACGGCGGCGGCGGCCGCGGCCTTCGCCGCCTCTTTCTCGCGCTCCTCGAGGATGAGTGCGTCGCGCTTGGTCGCAACCTCACGCAGCTTGTTCATCATCGCGCCGGTGCCGGCCGGGATCAGGCGGCCGACGATGACGTTCTCCTTGAGCCCGTCGAGCGTGTCGGCCTTGCCGTTGACGGCGGCTTCGGTCAGCACGCGCGTGGTCTCCTGGAACGACGCCGCCGAGATGAACGAGCGCGTCTGCAGCGAGGCCTTGGTGATGCCGAGCAGCACCGGGTGCGCGGTCGCGGCCTTCTTGCCCTCGGCCACGAACCGGGCGTTGATCTCGTCGAACTCGATCTTGTCGATCTGTTCGCCCTGGATCATGTCGGTCTCGCCGGAGTCGTCGATCTCGACCTTCTGCAGCATCTGCCGGACGATCACCTCGATGTGCTTGTCGTTGATCTGCACGCCCTGCAGCCGGTAGACGTCCTGGATCTCGTTGACGAGGTAGCCCGCGAGCTCCTCGACGCCCTTGATCGCCAGGATGTCGTGCGGCGCCGGATTGCCGTCGACGATGTAGTCGCCCTTCTCGATCGTGTCGCCGTCCTGCAAGTGGATGTGCTTGCCCTTCGGGATCAGATACTCGGAGGGCTCAGCGTCCTTGTCGTTCGGCACGATGGTGATGCGCCGCTTGTTCTTGTAGTCGCGGCCGAACTGCACCGTGCCGGAGATTTCGGCGATGATCGCGGCCTCCTTCGGCCGGCGCGCCTCGAACAGCTCCGCCACCCGCGGCAGACCGCCGGTGATGTCGCGGGTCTTGGCGCTTTCGGTCGGGATACGCGCAATCACGTCGCCGGGCTTCACGTCGGCGCCGATGTCGACCGACAGGATGGCGTCGACCGCCAGCATGTAACGGGCGTCGCCGCCGCGCGCCAGCTTCTGGACCTTGCCGTCCTTGCCCTTGATCACGATGGCGGGCCTGAGATCGGCCGCCCGCGTCGAGGTGCGCCAGTCGATGACGACGCGCTTGGCGATGCCGGTCGACTCGTCGAGCGTCTCGGACATGGACTGGCCTTCGACCAGGTCCTCGAAGCCCACCGTGCCTTCGGCCTCGGTGAGGATCGGCCGGGTGTAGGGATCCCACTCGGCGATACGAGCGCCGCGCTTGATGTCCTGGCCGTCCTCGATGCGCAGCCGCGCGCCGTTCTGGATGCGGTGCACGGCCCGTTCGGTGCCGTCCGGATCGGTGACCGCGACGACGATGCTGCGGCCCATTGCGATCCACTCGCCGTCGGTGTTCTTGACGACGGAGTTCTTGCCCTTGGTCTTGATCCGCACCTTGCCGTCGAAGTTCGACTCGATGAACGACTGCTCGGAGATCTGCGCCGCGCCGCCGATGTGGAACGTGCGCATGGTGAGCTGGGTGCCCGGCTCGCCGATCGACTGCGCGGCGATCACGCCGACCGCCTCGCCGATATTGACCGGCGTGCCGCGGGCCAGATCGCGGCCGTAGCACATGCCGCAGACGCCGTTGACATTCTCGCAGGTCAGCACCGAGCGGATCTTCAGTTCCTGGACGTTGGCCTGGACGATCTTGTCCACCTCGGGCTCGCCCAGAAGCGTGCCGGCCTTGACCAGCAGCGCGCCGGACGTCGGGTCCTTCACGTCCTCGGCCGTGGTGCGTCCCAGGATGCGGATCGCGAGCGAAGCCACCACGGTGCCGGCGTCGATGATCGCCCGCACGGCGATGCCGGCCCTGGTGCCGCAGTCTTCCGACGTGATGATGCAGTCCTGCGCCACGTCGACCAGACGGCGGGTCAGGTAGCCCGAGTTCGCGGTCTTGAGCGCGGTGTCGGCAAGGCCCTTGCGGGCGCCGTGGGTCGAGTTGAAGTACTCGAGCACCGACAGACCTTCCTTGAAGTTCGAAATGATCGGGCTCTCGATGATCTCGCCGGAGGGCTTGGCCATCAGGCCGCGCATGCCGGCAAGCTGGCGCATCTGCGCGGGCGAACCGCGCGCGCCGGAGTGCGCCATCATGTAGATCGAGTTGACCTGCGCCGCGCGGCCGGTCTTCTCGTCCTTCTTCACCGCCGAAATTTCTTCCATCATCTTGGCGGCGATCTGGTCGGTCGCCTTCGACCAGGCGTCGACGACCTTGTTGTACTTCTCGCCCTGAGTGATCAGGCCGTCGTTGTACTGCTGCTCGAAGTCCTTGGCTTCCTGCCGGGTCTTGTCGACGATCTGCCATTTGGCATGCGGCACCACCATGTCGTCCTTGCCGAACGAGATGCCGGCCTTGAACGCGTGGTGGAACCCGAGCGCCATGATGCGATCGCAGAAAATCACGGTCTCCTTCTGGCCGCAGTGGCGATAGACGGTGTCGATCATTCCCGAGATTTCGCGCTTGGTCATGAGCTTGTTCACGACGTCGAACGAAACCTTGGACGACACGGGCAGCACCTGGCCGAGCAGAGCGCGGCCCGGCGTGGTCTCGTACCACTTGAGGATGGGCTCGCCCTTCTCGTCGATGCCCTGCCAGCGGTACTTGATCTTGCTGTGCAGGCTGAGCGAACGCTGCTGCAGCGCGTGCTCGATCTCCGCGAGGTCGCGGTAGAAGCCGCGAACCTGATTCACCTTCTTCGGGTCGCGCTTGAGCTCGTCGGCCTTGTGCAGTTCGAGCTTCCACTCGCCCGCGCCGCCGTCCGACATGATGGTCAGGTAGTACAGGCCCAGCACGATATCCTGCGACGGCACGATGATCGGCGAGCCGTTCGCGGGGTGCAGGATGTTGTTGGTCGACATCATCAGCACGCGCGCTTCCAGCTGCGCCTCGAGCGACAGCGGGACGTGCACGGCCATCTGGTCGCCGTCGAAGTCGGCGTTGAAGGCGGCGCAGACCAGCGGGTGAAGCTGGATCGCCTTGCCCTCGATCAGCACCGGCTCGAACGCCTGGATGCCGAGGCGATGCAGGGTCGGCGCGCGGTTGAGCAGCACCGGATGCTCGCGGATCACCTCGTCGAGGATATCCCAGACCTCCGGCTTTTCCTTCTCGACCAGCTTCTTGGCCTGCTTGACGGTGGTCGACAGGCCCTTGGCGTCGAGCCGCGAATAGATGAACGGCTTGAACAGTTCGAGCGCCATCTTCTTGGGCAGGCCGCACTGGTGCAGCTTGAGTTCCGGACCGACCACGATCACGGAGCGGCCCGAATAGTCGACGCGCTTGCCAAGCAGGTTCTGGCGGAACCGGCCCTGCTTTCCTTTCAGCATGTCGGCGAGCGACTTCAGCGGACGCTTGTTGGCGCCGGTGATGACGCGGCCGCGGCGGCCGTTGTCGAACAGCGCATCGACCGCTTCCTGAAGCATGCGCTTCTCGTTGCGGATGATGATGTCCGGCGCACGCAGCTCGATCAGCCGCTTCAGGCGGTTGTTACGGTTGATGACGCGGCGGTAGAGATCGTTCAGGTCCGACGTGGCGAAACGCCCGCCGTCGAGCGGCACCAGCGGCCGCAGGTCGGGCGGGATCACCGGCACCTGAGTCAGGATCATCCACTCCGGCTTGTTGCCGGACTGGGTGAAGGCCTCGATCAGCTTCAGGCGCTTGGCGAGCTTCTTCGGCTTCAGCTCGGACTTCGACTCGGCAATCTCGACGCGCAGGTCGGCCGCCATCTTCTCAAGGTCGAGCGCCTTGAGCATCTCGCGGATCGCCTCCGCGCCGATCATGGCGGTGAAGCTGTCCTGGCCGTATTCGTCCTGCGCCTTGAGATACTCTTCCTCGCTCAGGAGCTGGCGGTCCTGCAGCGGGGTCAGGCCCGGCTCCAGCACGACGTAGTATTCGAAGTACAGAATCCGCTCGAGGTCCTTCAGCGTCATGTCGAGCAGAAGGCCGATGCGCGAGGGCAGCGACTTCAGGAACCAGATGTGGGCGACGGGCGCGGCCAGTTCAATGTGGCCCATGCGCTCGCGCCGCACGCGGCTGAGGGTGACTTCGACCGAGCACTTTTCGCAGATGATGCCCTTGTACTTCATGCGCTTGTACTTGCCGCACAAGCACTCGTAGTCCTTGATCGGCCCGAAGATGCGCGCGCAGAACAGGCCGTCGCGCTCGGGCTTGAAGGTCCGGTAGTTGATGGTCTCCGGCTTTTTGATCTCGCCGTAGGACCAGGACAGAATCTTTTCCGGGCTCGCGATCGAAATCCGGATCTGGTCGAAGACCTGCGCCGGCGCCTGCGGGCTGAAAAGATTCATGATCTCTTGGTTCATCGTCGTCTCCGCTTGCCGAACGTGTCGGCCGCTGAATTTCTATCTCTGCCCCGTGTGGCCGGCCGGAGGCCGGCCACCTGGTTCGGGAGGAAGCCGCCTCCCGCTCGTTCCGCGCGGACCTGGCCCGCGCGCCGCGGCTCGCGTTACTCGGCTGCCTCGGCCTGGCCTTCGCGTCCCTGCTTCGAATTATGCAGATCGACGTTGAGGCCGAGCGAGCGCATCTCCTTGACCAGCACGTTGAAGCTTTCCGGAATGCCGGCCTCGAACGTGTCGTCGCCGCGCACGATCGCCTCGTACACCTTGGTGCGGCCGGCGACGTCGTCCGACTTCACCGTCAGCATCTCCTGCAGGGTGTAGGCCGCGCCGTAGGCTTCCAGCGCCCAGACCTCCATTTCGCCGAAGCGCTGGCCGCCGAACTGCGCCTTGCCGCCCAGCGGCTGCTGAGTGACGAGCGAGTACGGGCCGATCGAACGCGCGTGGATCTTGTCGTCCACGAGGTGGTGGAGCTTGAGCATGTAGATGTAGCCCACCGTGACCCGGCGATCGAACTGCTCGCCGGTGCGCCCGTCGAACAGCGTCACCTGGCCGGAGTGATCGAGACCGGCGAGATCGAGCATGTTCTCGATGTCGGCCTCCTTGGCGCCGTCGAACACCGGAGTGGCGATCGGCACGCCGTGGCGCAGGTTGGTGCCAAGTTCCACCAGGCTGTCCTCGCCCAGCGACTTGATGGTTTCGTCGTCGCCGTAGACCTTCTTGAGGATGTCCTTGAGCGGCTTGGTGTCGCCCTTGCCGTTATAGGCGTCGACCGCCTGGCCGATCTTGAGGCCGAGGCCGGCGCAGGCCCAGCCCAGATGCGTTTCCAGGATCTGGCCGACGTTCATACGAGAGGGCACACCAAGAGGATTCAGCACGATGTCGACGTGGGTGCCGTCGTCGAGGAACGGCATGTCCTCGACCGGAACGATCTTGGACACCACGCCCTTGTTGCCGTGCCGGCCGGCCATCTTGTCGCCGGGCTGAATCTTGCGCTTCACCGCGACGAAGACCTTGACCATCTTCATCACGCCCGGAGGCAGCTCGTCGCCGCGCTGCAGCTTGTCGACCTTGTCGAGGAAGCGCTGCTCGAGCAGCTTCTTCGACTCGTCGTACTGCTTCCGGATCGCCTCGATCTCGGCCATCAGCTTGTCGTTGGGCGAAGCGAACTGCCACCACTGGGCGCGCGGATACTCCTCCAGCACCGCCTTGGTGATCTTGGAGTCCTTCTTGAAGCCCTTCGGACCCGCGATGCCCTGCCGGCCTTCCAGCATCTCGGAGAGACGGCCGTAGACGTTGCGGTCCAGGATCGCCTGCTCGTCGTCGCGGTCCTTGGCGAGGCGTTCGATTTCCTCGCGCTCGATCGCGAGCGCGCGTTCGTCCTTGTCGACGCCGTGGCGGTTGAACACGCGCACCTCGACGACCGTGCCCTGCACGCCCGGCGGGACGCGCAGCGACGTGTCGCGCACGTCGGAGGCCTTCTCGCCGAAGATGGCGCGCAGGAGCTTTTCCTCCGGCGTCATCGGGCTTTCGCCCTTGGGCGTGATCTTGCCGCACAGGATGTCGCCGGCGCGGACTTCCGCGCCGATGTAGACGATGCCGGCTTCGTCGAGGTTCTTCAGCGCCTCTTCCGAAACGTTCGGGATGTCGCGGGTGATTTCCTCGGGGCCCAGCTTGGTGTCGCGGGCCATCACCTCGAACTCTTCGATGTGGATCGAGGTGAAGACGTCGTCCTTCACGATCCGCTCGGACAGCAGAATCGAATCTTCGAAGTTGTAGCCGTTCCACGGCATGAACGCGACCAGCACGTTGCGGCCGAGCGCAAGTTCGCCGAGCTCGGTCGACGGGCCGTCGGCGATGATGTCGCCCTTCTTGACGTGATCGCCGACCTTCACCAGCGGCCGCTGGTTGATGCAGGTGTTCTGGTTGGACCGCTGGAACTTCATCAGCCGGTAGATGTCGACGCCGGGCTTGGCCGGATCAGCCTCGCCGGTGGCGCGGACGACGATACGGGTCGCGTCGACCTGGTCGATCGTGCCGGTGCGGCGCGCGGCGATGGCGGCGCCGGAATCGCGCGCGACCACACCCTCCATGCCGGTGCCCACGAACGGCGCTTCGGCGCGAACCAGCGGCACCGCCTGGCGCTGCATGTTCGATCCCATCAGCGCACGGTTGGCGTCGTCGTTCTCGAGGAACGGAATGAGCGCAGCGGCCACCGAAACGAGTTGCTTCGGCGACACGTCCATGTAGTCGACCTTCTCGCGCGGCAGCATCAGCACGTCGCCGGCGTGACGGCACACGATCAGGTCTTCGGTGAAGCGGCCGCGCGCGTCGATCGGCGCGTTGGCCTGCGCCACGGTGTAGCGCGACTCCTCCATGGCCGACAGGTACAGCACCTCGTCGGTGACGCGGCCGTCCTTGACCTTGCGATAGGGCGTCTCGACGAAGCCGTACTTGTTCACCCGCGCAAAAGTCGCGAGCGAATTGATCAGGCCGATGTTCGGGCCTTCCGGCGTCTCGATCGGGCAGATGCGGCCGTAGTGCGTCGGGTGCACGTCGCGCACCTCGAAGCCGGCGCGCTCGCGCGTCAGGCCGCCCGGACCCAGCGCCGAGAGCCGCCGCTTGTGCGTGATCTCGGACAGCGGGTTGGTCTGGTCCATAAACTGCGAGAGCTGCGAGGAGCCGAAGAACTCGCGCACCGCGGCCGCCGCGGGCTTCGCGTTGATCAGGTCCTGCGGCATGACGGTGTCGATGTCGACCGAAGACATGCGCTCCTTGATCGCGCGCTCCATGCGGAGCAGGCCGATGCGGTACTGGTTCTCCATCAGCTCGCCGACCGAGCGCACCCGGCGGTTGCCGAGGTGGTCGATGTCGTCGATCTCGCCCTTGCCGTCGCGCAGGTCGACCAGCGTCCGCACCACGGCGACGACGTCGTCCTTGCGCAGCACGCGCATGGTGTCGGGCGCGTCGAGGTTGAGCCGCATGTTCATCTTCACGCGGCCGACGGCGCTGAGGTCATAGCGCTCCGAGTCGAAGAACAGCGACTGGAACATCGCCTGCGCGGTGTCGAGCGTCGGCGGCTCGCCGGGACGCATGACGCGATAGATGTCGAACAGCGCGTCCTCGCGCGTCATGTTCTTGTCGACCGCAAGCGTGTTGCGGATATAGGCGCCGACGTTGACGTGGTCGATGTCGAGGATCGGGATTTCCTTGTATCCCGCCTCGTTGAGCAGCTTCAGCGACTTCTCGGTGATCTCGTCGCCGGCCTCGGCGTAGATTTCGCCGGTCTTCGGATTGACGAGGTCTTCGGCGATGTAGTGGCCGTAGAGCTCCTCGTCGGTCATCCGCAGGGCCTTCAGGCCCTTCTCGGCGAGCTGGCGCGCCTGGCGCACGGTGATCTTCTTGCCGGCCTCGACCACGACGCGGCCGCTGTCGGCGTCGACCAGATCGTTGACTGCCTTGTAGCCGCGGAGCCGGTTGGCGTCGAACGGCACGCGCCAGCCGTCCTTCTGCCGCTTGTAGGGGATGTGCTTGAAGAACGTGTCGAGGATTTCCTCCCCGTCCATGCCGAGCGCGAACAAGAGCGACGTCACCGGAATCTTGCGGCGGCGGTCGATGCGCGCATGCACGATGTCCTTGGCGTCGAACTCGATGTCGAGCCAGGAGCCGCGATACGGAATGATGCGGGCGGCGAACAGAAGCTTGCCGGACGAATGCGTCTTGCCCTTGTCGTGATCGAAGAACACGCCGGGCGAGCGGTGCATCTGGGAGACGATGACGCGCTCGGTGCCGTTGACGATGAAGGTGCCGTTGTTGGTCATGAGCGGGATGTCGCCCATGTAGACATCCTGCTCCTTGATGTCCTTGACCGACTTGGCGCCGGTTTCCTCGTCGACGTCGAACACGATCAGGCGCAGCGTCACCTTGAGCGGGGCGGCGAACGTCATGCCGCGCTGGCGGCACTCGTCGACGTCGTACTTCGGCGCTTCGAACTCGTACTTGACGAATTCGAGCATCGACGTGTTCGAGAAATCGGAGATCGGGAACACCGACTTGAACACGGCCTGCAGCCCTTCGTCGGGGCGGCCGCCGGCCGGTTCCTTCACCAGCAAAAATTGGTCGTAGGACGCCTTCTGAACCTCGATGAGGTTCGGCATCTCCGCGACTTCCTGAATTTTTCCGAAAAACTTCCTAACGCGCTTGCGACCCGTGAACGTCTGCGCCATCGTGCTCTCTCTGTTGTCGTCCGGCCATTGCCAGGGCAGCCTGGCAACCGTGCGGTCCGGCGACCGGGACGACTCTCCGGAAAGCCGCTATCCATCGCGACCATCTGGACAGGCGTGCGGAAGCCTATCTTCTAGACGATTCGGGGTTCCCGAACCGCCGCCTCGCCCTCGCCGGGAACCGGCGAAGCCGGCCATTCCGCGGGCCACCGCCCGGAAATCACCGGATCGTGTTCGAAACACTCAGACTGCCGCGGCCGGAACCCGTCCGGCCAACGGCGCTTCTCGTCGGTTTGGGTCCCGGGCGGCTTCGGCCGTCCGCCCGGGATACCGCTTAAGTAAGCGCGGCTTACTTAAGCTCAACCTTCGCGCCCACCTTTTCCAAGGTGGTCTTGATCTTGTCGGCCTCTTCCTTGTTGACGCCTTCCTTGACCGGCTTGGGCGCACCCTCGACCAGGTCCTTGGCCTCCTTCAGGCCGAGGCCGGTGAGCGCACGCACCTCTTTGATGACCTCGATCTTCTTGTCGCCGGCCGCAGCCAGGACCACCGTGAACTCGGTCTTCTCTTCGGCAGGCGCGGCGCCGGCGGCGCCCGGGGCCGCAGCGACCGCGACGGCGGCAGCGGCGGTGACGCCCCACTTCTCTTCGAGCATCTTGGCGAGCTCGGCCGCCTCAAGGACGGTGAGCTTCGACAGATCGTCAACGATTTTGGACAGGTCAGCCATTTCGGTAGTTCCTTTTTCGGTTCGAACCGTTTGAGTTTGCAGCCTCGCTTGGGCTTCAGCTCTTGAGCTTCAAGTCCTGGGCGTCAGGTCTTGCTGGCGTAGGCCTGGACCACTCGGGCCACCTTCGCCGCGGGGGCGTTGACGACCTGCGCGATCTTGGTCGCGGGCGCCTTGAGGAGCCCCACGATCTTGCCGCGAAGCTCGTCGAGCGACGGCAAGGACGCGAGCGCCTTGACGCCGTTCGGATCGAGCGCGGTCTTGCCCATCGCTCCGCCCAGGATCACAAATTTCTCGTTGGCCTTGGCGAAGTCGACGGCGACCTTGGACGCGCCAACCGGATCGCTGGAATAGGCGATCACGGTCGGTCCCTTCATCAGGGAGCCGATGCTGGCGACATCCGTGCCCTCAAGAGCGATTTTGGCGAGGCGGTTCTTGGCGACCTTCACGCTGGTTCCAGCCTGCTTGGCCTGCCTGCGCAGGGTCTGCATCTGGGCCACCGTGAGGCCGGCATAGTGAGCCACGACGACGGTGTTGGCGGTCGAGAAGACCCCCTTCAGCTCCGTCACCATTTCGGCTTTTGCCGCTCTTTCCACGTGCAAGCTCTTTCAGGTTGGCGGCGCACGTCGCGTGGGACTGCCACTTGGGACCGTCCCCGGGACGATGAGCCGCCGGTTGCGACTGCCGTCCCGATCCAACGCGACCTGCGGGGACTGGGACGACGTTTCGTGCCCTGCCTCCGGCGCGGGCAACCGCCCGCTCCAGGTCCAACGGTTCGAACCGGAAACACCCGATCGCTCGGGAAATCCGGCCTTACCCGTCTGTGCAGGCTGGTCGATTAAGCCGGATCGCCCCAAGCGGAACGTCTGGCGCCTGCAGTCTCGGACAGGACGCGGCTTCGACTGAGCGGACTGCGATCTTTCCCCTTCCCTTCAGATGTCCCGGAGGATGTCCAAAAGGAATTGGTTCCTGACCACCGTCGTTTCCGTGAAGCGCGCAAAGGCGCGCCGACAAAGTGAGGCCGGCACGCCCGTAACACCTATTTAGACGGTCGGGCGGACTTTGCCAAGCGGATTCCGAACCCCGCCGACCGCCGCCGGTCAGGCCGCAAAAGGCCGGGTACGCGCCGAGGCGCGCACCCGAAATGTCAAAAGCCGCTGTCCCCGCGCCTGCCTACAGGATGACATCCACCCCGATATGGTTCTGCGCGATCAGGTTGTTCGACAGATCGTAGGCTTGCAGGATCATGTCAAAGTGCGCCGGGCCGGCGAAGCTGTTGCCGGGACCATACGCGCTCGTCAGGTTCGCCTGATACTCCCCGAAACCGTAGTTCCGGGAATTCTGCGTGACGTTGGCATTGCCTTCGTCGTCGACCGGCACAACGACCAGCGGATTGTCCATGCTGCGCCAGACGAAGTTCGACTGCGTGCTACCGCCGACACCGGGCAATACCTCCGGCTCCAGCTGGAACGTGAGGTATTCCGTATCGAGCGACGGATCGACGTCGAACAACAGCCGGAACACGAAGTCGTCGAGGCTCGTGGTTTCACCGTTCAAGCCGGTGGCAACGGAATACGTGTAGTTCCACGCGGCGCGCGTGGCGTCGTTGCCGCTCGAACCGTTGACCGTGGATTGCGGCCCGTCGTTGACGTTGAACCGCAGCACGCCGTCGGCGTAGTCGTCCGTTGTCAGGACGTTCGGTCCGCTCCGGTAGATGACCTTGAAACCGAGTTCGATTCCGGCGTCCTCGTTGCGGGCGATGCCGAAGCCGGTCGCGGGATTTCCCGTGCCCTGGAACAGGAAGCCGTTGGGATGCGCAATCGTGGGCGGCTGTCCAGGATCGCGCGCCACGGGATCGACCGTAGCGTTGACCTGGTAGGACCACACGTCGCCGCTCGCGACGTTGTAGGTCGCGTCGGCGAATTGCAGATACTCGACGTCGGACAGCCCGTCCGTGCCATCGCGGCTGACGACGGTGTCCTCGACCGTGAGGCTCGCAAGGCTGCCGCCGATGTTGTAGTCGGCGAACACGCCGTCGTAGTAGGCGGTATCGAAATCGCCGGCGCCGCCGTCGATGGCGTCGTCGCCGCCGTTGCCCTTGAGATAGTCGTCGCCGCCCTGCCCGTTGAGTACGTCGGCCGCGGCGGCGCCGTTCAGGAAATCCTTCACGTCGCTGCCGGAGACGTTGAACGCGGTGGTCAGGCCGGTGTCCGGCCAGAAATCCACGCCGGAGGCGAAAGGATCGCTGGTGTCGACGTCGGTGACCGTATTGCCTGAGATCGCGATCCCGTCCGGCTGAATGTCGCCGTACACGCCAACGCCGATGTCGGCGTGCGAAACCGAGTTCCCGGTGATGCTCCCGCCGCTGATTGCACTCGCGCTGCTGAACACGAAGATGCCGGCAACCTTGGCGGCAAGCGACTGATCGTTGGAACCGGCGACGACGTTTCCGGTGACGTCCAGATCGGTGTTGTCGAACAGCAAGATGGCGCCGGAGTAGACGAACGACGGTCCGGCGTATCCGATCCCGGTGATCGTGTTGTTGGCGATCGAGCCGGTCGAACTCACGGCCTGGATGCCGTTCTGCGCGTTGATCGTCTGCGCGCCGCCGCCGGTGATGGTGACGCCGTCGATGTCGAGGTCGGTACGGAAGAAAGAGGTGGCGTTCTTCTGGAAGCCGCCGATCGAACCGCCGTGCATGTAGAAAGCAAGCAGCGTGTCGTTGTCGGCCTGCACGCCCACGCCCCGCTGAATTCCGCTCACCAGCGGATCGCCGCCCACGGTCGTGCCCACGGCGTACGGATCGCGAATGCCGGTGATGTCGACATCCGTTAGACCGCCGGACGCATTGCGATAAGCCACGCCGACGAAATTGGCGCTCGGCCCATCGACTGTATTCGCCCGGCCCAGACCGTCGACGTTCAAATCGCCGAGGTGGACGTCGTCGGCGTCGATCACGGTGATTAGCGCGTTGATCGCCCGCCCGCTGCTCGACGTCGCGGTCTGCGTCACATCGAGCGGCGCGACGATATCCACGGTGGCCCCGGCGTCGGCCTGGATCGTCAGCCCGTCCTTGCCGTGGCCGCTGACGATCACCTGCTCGGCGTAGGTGCCCGAGGCGATGCTGATGAGCTGGTTCGCGCCGGCAGCGTCAACCGCGGCCTGGATGGTGGAATACGACCCGAGCAGGGTCGTGTGATTGGTGTCGTACAGCTTCGCCGGCAGCGTGATCGCAAACGATTGCGTGTGCGAAAGCCCGCCGCCGTCGGTGGCCGTGATCTGGATCGAGGCCGGCAGTTCGTCGACGTGATGCAGCAGCTCGAGCTGATAGGCGCCCGGCGATCCCGTCACGACAAAGTCGGCATTCGGCGAGTCGTCGGCATTTGTGACCGCGAACGTAAAGGACGTCTCGCCGTCCGGATCGGACACGGTGACGCCGCCGACCACCGTGCCGGCGCCGTTGCCCGCTCCGACCGACGTGCTGGCCAGCGAAATCGCGGTCGGCGCCTCGTTGGCGTCGGTCACGGTGATCGCGATGGCCTGGGTGTCGAAGGTCGTGCCGTCGCTGACCTTCACGATCACGTCGTAAACGTTGTTGCCGCCGTTGTCGGTCGGCGTCTCAAAGTCGGGAGGCGCAATGAACGACAGCGCGCCGGTGACCGAGTCGATGGTGAACTTTGCCGCGTCCGCGCCGCCGACGATCGAGAACGTCAGCGTCCCGCCGCCGGCATCGACGGCCGTCACGGTCGTCACTGCGGTCTGGTTTTCCGCCACGTTCAAGGCCGCGTTCGCGCCGCCGCCGTTCGACGTGATGACCGGCGTGTAGTTCATCGTGCCGTTCTTCACGTCATAGATGCCGTCGGCGAATTGCAGGTATTCGACGTCGTCCAGCGTGTCCTTGCCGTCGCGGCCGGCCACCTTGTCTTTGACCGTGATCTTACCGTCGTGATGATGGTGGTGATTGTGATGGTGATGATGGTGGTGTCCGCCGGAAATCACATAATCGGCGAACGAGCCGCTGAAGACCGCGGTATCGATGCCCTTGCCGCCGTCGATCTCGTCGTCGCCGGCGCCGCCGATCAGGACGTCGTTGCCCTTGTCGCCCTTGAGCTTGTCCTTGCCTTTGCCGCCGAGGATGACGTCGTCGCCCTTGCCGCCGAACAGCTTGTCGTTGCCGTCTTTGCCATCGATGGTGTCGTTGCCGCCCTTGCCGAGGATGATGTCGTTCTTGTTCGTTCCGTTCAGCGTGTTGGCGGAATTGTTGCCCTTGATAACAGCCATTGGTTCCTGCCCCTCTTGACTACGAACGCCTCGTTCTCTGCCGCAACTCGCAACAGCTTAGCACCGGAGCCCGGCGGCCAGCCACGACGCTCGATGTAACGTTATTGCCGGCCCCGGACGGATGTCTCATCCTGGCACTGGCTTTTCGACGCCGCGATGACAGGATCGGCCGGCCCGGCCGATCACAACGGAAAAAGCCCCGGGCGGCTGTGCCCGGGGCTTCGATTTGACGCGGCGGCCGGAGAGCCGAACCGCGCAATGCGTTATTGCTGGGCTCCGCCGCCGATGCCGAGCGTCGACGGATCGATCTTGATGCCGGGCCCCATGGTCGAGGAGATCGCGACCCGGTTGATGTAGGTGCCCTTGGAGCCCTGGGGCTTCGCCTTCTGCACCGCGTCGGCGAACGCCTTGATGTTCTCCACCAGCTTGTCCTCGGAGAACGAGGCCTTGCCGACGCCGGCCTGTAGAATGCCGGCCTTCTCGACGCGGAACTCGACCGAGCCGCCCTTGGCGCCCTTCACCGCATTGGCCACGTCCATGGTGACGGTGCCGACGCGCGGGTTCGGCATCAGGCCGCGGGGCCCGAGCACTTTACCGAGCCTGCCGACCAGGCCCATCATGTCGGGCGTGGCGATGCAGCGGTCGAAGTCGATCTGGCCGGCGTTGACCTTCTCGACCAGATCCTCCGCGCCCACCACGTCGGCGCCGGCGGCCTTGGCTTCGTCGGCCTTGGCGCCGCGGGCGAACACGCCCACGCGCTGCGTGCGGCCGGTGCCGTTCGGCAGCACCACCACGCCGCGCACCATCTGGTCGGCGTGCTTGGGATCGACGCCGAGGTTCATGGCGATCTCGACGGTTTCGTCGAACTTCGCCTTGGCGCGTTCCTTGACCATCTTCACGGCCTCCGCGAGCGGATAGGCCTTGGCGGGATCGACGCCTTCGCGCGCCTTGGTCGTACGTTTTCCGAGTTTCGGCATGGCGCTTACCCCTTCACCTCGATGCCCATCGAACGGGCGGAGCCCTCGACCATGCGCATGGCCGCTTCGACGGTGTCGCAGTTCAGGTCCTTCATCTTGGCCTGTGCGATCTCCTTGACCTGAGCCTTGTTGATCGAGCCGGCGATGTCGCGGCCCGGGGCCTTCGAACCGCTTTCCAGCTTCGCCGCCTTCTTGATGAAGTGCGACACCGGCGGGGTGCGCATTTCGAAGGTGAACGAGCGGTCGGCGTAGATGGTGATGACGACCGGGATCGGCGCGCCCTTCTCCAGCTTCTGGGTCTGCGCGTTGAACGCCTTGCAGAACTCCATGATGTTCAAGCCGCGCTGACCGAGCGCGGGACCGATCGGCGGCGCGGGATTCGCGCTGCCGGCCGGCACCTGCAATTTCAGGAATCCGGTGACTTTCTTTGCCATTGCCTTGCTCCTGCATAGGGCCGGCATCGCCGGCCCGTGCTTGGGTTTAGTGGTTCGGATATTGACGGTTGGCGGCCGCCTCACCTCCCACGCCGTAAATCCGCACTCCGGACGGAGAGCGGAAACTCTCTATACCTTCTCCACCTGCCCGAACTCCAGCTCGACAGGCGTCGCACGGCCGAAGATCGACACCGCGACCTTGACCCGCGAGCGGCCCTCGTCGACCTCCTCGACCGTGCCGTTGAACGAGGCAAAGGGCCCGTCGGAAACGCGCACTTGCTCGCCGACCTCGAAGGTGATCGAGGGCTTGGGCCGGTCCACGCCCTCCTGCACCTGCTGCAGGATGCGCTGCGCCTCGGCCTCCGAGATCGGCATCGGCTTCTTGTCGGTGCCGAGGAAACCCGTGACCTTGGGCGTGTTCTTGATCAGGTGATAGGCCTCGTCGGTGAGGTCCATCTTCACCAGCACGTAGCCCGGGAAGAACTTGCGCTCGGCGTCGATCTTGCGGCCGCGGCGAACCTCGGTGACCTTTTCCTTGGGCACCAGGATTTCGTCGAACAGCTCGCCCAGGCCGCGCTGCTTGGCCTGCTCGCGGATCGACTCCGCGACCTTGTTTTCGAAGTTCGAATAGGCGTGAACGATGTACCAGCGCTTGGCCATGGTCGCCTCAGGTCCCGATACCGAGAACGGTGGTGATGAACAGCCGGATCACCTGGTCGGAGATCAGGAACAGGATCGCCATCACCGTCGCCAGGATGGCCACCATGATGCTGGTGATGAAGGTCTCGCGCCGCGTCGGCCAGGTGACCTTGTCACCTTCCGCGCGCACCTCCTGAAGAAACTTGAACGGACTGAGCTTGGCCATGGTTCACGTCAAATAGTCGGTCGCAGCCCAACCTGAAAGGAAGAGACTGGCACGGTCCCGAAAGACCGCGATCCTCGATTTGGGGATTACGTTCGCCGCGGATGTCCGTTACCGGGCCGCTAGGCGATGGCGCGTTCCTAGCGGCGGCGCGCGGCGACGTCAAGCAAGGAACCGGTTCGCTCTGCGATTCAAGGGGTTAACGGCAAATTCGAAATTCGGATGGCAACCGGCGCAGCAGGGCTAATGGCAGGGGTGGAGGGACTCGAACCCCCTAATCCGCGGATTTGGAATTCGCCAAAGCCCATCCCGTTCGATCCGCCCGCGTGCTCAAGCGTGCGATTTCGTTGCCTGTTTCCGCGCGCTGCATCCCTGCCAATGCGGAACTATGCCGACCGGTTCTGGCAACTCTCCAAACGCTCCCCGACAACATTGACGAAACGAAGCCACGACCACATATTGGCTGCGCATCCTGAGAGGACCTGACGGTCCCGCCAACCAGCCTTGACCGGCAACGGTGGCACGACGATGTGGCCCGCGAGGGCAACAGTAGGTCGCCAGCCCTCCAGATGCGTCGACATCTTGGAGGGTTTTTCAATGATCCACCGCCGTCACCTGATCACGGGATTGATCTCGTTCATGGCTGCGCCTGCCATCGTGCGGGCGTCATCGCTGATGCCCGTCAAGGCCTTGCCGGAAGGATTGGTCACGGGGCCAGAGATAACAGCGAGATCGCGAAAGTTTTGACCGAACCTTCAACAGTTGATCAATGGCACGCGACAACGTCACTGAAGCGTCCATGCAGCGCCGTTGGGGAAAGCTTGGGCTGGGCGAGTTCGTTCGCACCGAATTCGAGCGCCAGCGTGCTTACATCAACTGGAAGCGCGAGCATTGGCGGGCGATGGAGGCTCGCGACGAGGCTGAGCGGCTACCAGCGCAGCAAGACAAACCGGAGCGGTGAAATGGTTCTGAAATTCAAGGATGGCGATTTCGAGTACCACGAGCCGCCGTACACCAAGAAAGAACAACGCGCGCTGGATCGCTCGTTCAATCGTGGCCCGTGGACCACGATGTGGCGACGGGGGCCGGAACTCATGAAGGAAGCCGCGCCCCAGCCTGCCAAGCCTTCAGCGGCAGATCGGGCAAACAAGAAAACCGGCGCAGTCAAGAAGCGGCGACGATGATGCCTGATGTGGCCTCGTCGACCGCTTCATGCGGCACTCCAAGGTCGGCATTGCGCAGGACCTGAATTCGCACGCCATGCCGGGAATGCAGGACGGAGCCGAGGCCAAGATCGATGCCGCCTTTAGGGCCGCTCAGAAGCGGCCTTACCACGGCACCCATGGGCGGATTGTCGCTCACCGCCTGTTTTCGGATTCCGGCTCAGTGGCGTCGGCGAACAAAGCGTGTCCCAAGACCGGAACTCGGACCCAAATCGGTAGCAAGAGCCGTCGTGGCCGAAACTGCCCAGAACCCATTTCGCAGAAATATCAGCCCATCAAATGGCAGGAGTGGAGGGACTCGAACCCCCAACCCCCGGTTTTGGAGACCGGTGCTCTAGCCATTGAGCTACACTCCTGCAGGGCCGGCGCGGCGAACATAGTCGCCCGCCCCGGCCCTGTCATCCCCGAAGCGATTTCCGCGATTTCAGGCCCGCTCCACCGTCACCGCCGTGCCATAGGCAAGCACCTCGGTGATGCCGTCGGCGATCTCGTTGGCGTCGTAGCGCATGCCGACGATGGCGTTGGCGCCGCCTTCGGCCGCGTGCTCGACCATCAGGTTGAAGGCCTCCTCGCGCGCCTTCTCGGCCAGCTCGGTGTAGATCGAGATGTTGCCGCCGAACAGCGACTGGATGCCGGCGCCGATGTTGCCGACGATGCTGCGCGAGCGCACGGTAAGGCCGCGGACCACGCCGAGATGCTTGACCACGCGGTAGCCGGGCACGTCGTTGGTGGTGGTGACGATCATTTTGACGATGATCCGGGCGCCGCTCAGCGCCGCGGCTCGTTGGCGCGTTGCTCGCGCCACAGGTCGAGCTTCTCCAGCACGGCGCGGTCGGAGTAGCTGAGCAGCACCAGATCGTCGTCGGCCTCAAGCTGCCACCAGGTCCAGTTCGGCACCACGAAGATGTCGTTCTTGCCCAAGGTGTAGGTCCGGTCGCCGACGGTCGCCTTGCCGCGCCCTTCCGCGGTCATCACCACCGTCGCCTCGGTCGAGCGGTACTGCGCGGTCTTGAAGCCCTTCGGCAGCAGTTGCGCAAAGGTCGCGATCGTCGGCATCACCCAGTCCCCGGTCGCGGGATTGGCGAACTTCAGCTTCAGGCCGTGGCAGGCGTCCCAGTCGTTGGCCTTGCGCAGGTTCTCCAGCGCGGTGCGCGTGCGCTCGTAAGGGTAGGCGAACATCGGCGACGCGCGCTGCGTCACGGGCTCCAGCGGCAGAAGGCCGGACCCATAGCGCGAGAACGAGTCGTGCGGCGGCCGCGACTGCGGGAACGCGCCCTCGCCGTCGTAGTCGTCGGAGAAGGTGGCGCCGAGATGGTTGACCAGCGGCACGTCGAGGCCGTCGAGCCAGATCATCACGCCGTCGGTTTCCTTGCCGTGGTCGTGCCAGGTCCAGGCCGGCGTCACGATGAAATCGCCGGGATGCATGTAGATGCGCTCGCCGTTGACGGCGGTGTAGGCGCCCTCGCCCTCGATGATGAAGCGCAGCGCCGCCTGCGAATGCCGGTGCGCGGGCGCGATCTCGCCGCCTTTGATGGCCTGGATGGCACAGGTCATCGTATGCGTCGCGCCGTGCTTGAGCGCGGGATTGTTCAGCACCAGCACGCGGCGGTGCGCCTCGGCAGCGGTGATGAGGTCGGCGGCTTCGAGGATGAACGGCCGCACGTCGCGCTGGTAGTTCCAGTACACCGACGGGATCCGCGGCTCGGGCTCGCGCTTCACAAGCTGCTTGCCGACCGTCCACAGCGGCGTGATGTTCCTCTCCAGCATTCGCGCGGTGAACGCCTGCTGGGCCTCGTTCTGTGCGACCGCCATGGGTTCCTCCGGGACTGCGCCGCTCCGCCCTGCGGCGCGGAGCAGCCGATCGTCGTTCGCCGATGCTATCTTAGAGGACGGCGGCCCCGTGTAGAAGGACACGCCCGGTCCCGAATGCATGGCGACCCTGCCCGATTGACCCGGATCAAGGCTTGCGGACGACGCGGCTATACTGGGAATTGCAGACGCTTTCACGTCCACCGCAAAGCCACGCAATGACGACCTACCGCCTCGACCGCCTGTTCGCCCCGCGCTCGGTCGCGGTGGTCGGCGCGAGCCCGCGCGAGCGGTCGGTCGGCCGCAGCATCCTGCGCAATCTGAAAGACGCGCAATTCCCCGGTCCGATCCGGCTGGTCAATCCACGGCACGGGGAAATCGAGGGCATCGCCGCGTCGAAAAGCGTGGCCGACCTGCCGGAGACCGACCTGCTGGTCGTCGCCTCGCCGCCCGACAGCGTGCCCGGCACGATCGCCGAGGCCGGCGCGCGCGGCACCGCCGGCGCGGTGATCGTCACGTCGGGCCTGGGCGACGGCCCGGGCTCGCTTGCGGAGGCGACGGAGCGAGCGGCGCGCGCCCACGGCATGCGGCTGATCGGGCCGAACTGCCTCGGCATCCAGATACCCGGCGCGAAGCTCAACGCAAGCTTTGCCGCGCGCATGTCGCGGCCCGGCGATGTCGCGCTGATCTCGCAGTCGGGCGCGGTCGCGGCCGGACTGGTGGAATGGGCCGCGCAGCGCTCGATCGGGTTCTCCGGGCTGATCTCGCTCGGCAACCAGATCGACGTCGACATCGCCGACTTGGTCGATCACTACGCCGCGGACCGGGCGACACGCTCGATCCTGCTCTACATCGAGTCGATCCGCGACGCGCGCAAGTTCATGTCGGCGGCGCGCGCCGCCGCGCGCGTCAAGCCCGTCATCGTGGTCAAGTCGGGACGGCACGCGCAGGGCGCGGCCGCCGCACGCACCCACACCGGCGCGCTCGCAGGCTCCGACGCGGTCTATGACGCGGCGTTCCGGCGCGTCGGCCTGGTGCGCGCCTTCGACCTCGACGAATTGTTCGACGCCGCGGAAACGCTCGGCCACCTGCGGCCGTTTCCGGGAAACCGGCTCGCGATCCTGACCAACGGCGGCGGCATCGGCGTGCTGGCGGTGGACCGGCTGATGGACCTCGGCGGCAAGCTCGCCTCGCTTTCGCCGGAGGTTGTGGCCGCGCTCGACCGCGTGCTGCCGCAGGTGTGGTCCAAGGCCAATCCGATCGACATTTCCGGCGACGCCGACGGCGCGCGCTATGCCGCCGCAATACAGGCCGTGCTCGACGATCCCGGCAACGACGCCGTGCTTGCGATGAACGTGCCGACCGCGCTGGCCTCCTCGCGCGACGCCGCCGAGGCGGTCGCCACGACGGTGCGCGCGCACCAGGGCCGGCGCGCGCCGCCGAAGCCCGTGTTCGCTGTGTGGATCGGCGGCACCTCCGGCGATACGGCGGCGTTCGAGGCGGCGCGGATTCCGAACTACGGCTCCGAGGCCGACGCGGTGCGAAGCTTCATGCATCTGGTCCGCTACCGCGAGGGCATCGACCAGTTGATGCGTACGCCGCCGGCGCTCCCGCAGGACTTCCGGCCCGACGCCGCGAAGGCCCGGCAGGCGGTGCAGCGAGCGGTGGCCGAAGGCCGCGCCTGGCTCGATCCACTGGAGATCGACGCACTGATGGCGGCCTATGACATCCCGATCGCGGGCGTCGCGCTCGCGCGCAACGCGGACGATGCCGCAGCCGTTGCCAAACGCTGGCTCGGCGACGGCCCGGTGGCGCTGAAAATTCTTTCGCCCGACATCGTGCACAAGTCCGACGTCGACGGGGTGCGGCTCAACCTGCGCGACGCGACTGCGGTTCGGGAAGCCGCGACCGGCATTCTCGCGCGCGCGCGCGAGCTGCGGCCCGATGCCCGCATCGCCGGCGTCACCGTGCATCCGATGATCGTCCGGCCGAAGACCCGAGAGCTGATCGCCGGCCTGGCCGACGATCCGACGTTCGGTCCGGTCATCGCGTTCGGCGCGGGCGGCACCGCGGTCGAGGCGATCGCCGACAAGGCGCTGACGCTGCCGCCGCTCGATCTCGCTCTGGCGCGCGACCTGATCGAACGCACGCGCGTCTCGCGCATCCTGCATGCCTATCGCGACGTGCCGGCGGCCGACCTCGACGCCGTTGCGCTGGTGCCGGTGAAGCTCGCAACCATGGCCGCGGAAATCCCAGAAATCCGGGAGATCGACCTCAACCCGCTGCTCGTCGGCGCCTTCGGCGTCGTCGCGCTCGACGCGCGGGTGGCGGTTGCGCCTGCGGCGAGCGAAGGCGCGGCGCGTTTCGCGATCCGGCCCTATCCGAAGCAATGGGAGCGCAAGGAGCGGCTGCGCGACGGTTCGCAAGTGCTGGTCCGTCCGGTCAAGCCCGAGGACGAGCCGCTCTACCCACCGTTCCTCGGCCGCGTCACGTCCGAAGACCTGAGACTGCGGTTCTTCGCGCCGGTCAAGGACGTCAGCCACAACTTCATCGCGCGCTTCACCCAGATCGATTACGCACGCGCCATGGCGTTCGTCGCCATCGATCCGCTAACCGGCGAAATGTTCGGTGTTGGACGACTACACACCTCCCGTCAGGCCAATCGCGCCGAATATGCAGTGCTGGTGCGGTCCGACTTCAAGGGCCGCGGTCTCGGATGGCTGCTCATGCAGCAGCTGATCGAATACGCCCGCCGCGAGGGCATCGCGATCCTGCACGGCGAGGTGCTGACGGAGAACACGACGATGCTGCGGATGTGCGCGGAACTCGGCTTCCGCATCACGGACAGCGCGGACGACTCGACCGTCCGATATGTCGAGCTGAACGTCGCCGACGCTCCGCCGGGCGGCGCCTAGAACCCGCTCAGCGCGTTCTTTGGCATGTAGTGCAGCACGCGCCGCTCCGCGAGGATCACCAGCAGATAGGCGACGCCGCCGACCAGCGTCAGCATCAGGATCGCCACAAATACCATCGGCGTGTTGGCCTGGCCTTCGCCGAAGGCGAGCAGATAGCCGAGGCCGAGATTGCCGCCGACCAGCTCGCCGACGACCACACCGACCACGGCCAGCGTCGAACCGATGCGCAGGCCCGCGAACAACGGCGGCAGCGAGGCCGGGAACTCGATCTTCCAGAAAATCTGCGCGCGGCTCGCCTTGAATGCGCGCGCCAGATTGATCAGATCGGGATCGACGTTGCGCACGGCGGTGAGCACGTTGATGAGCACCGGAAAGAACACGATCAGGATCGCCACGAGAATCTTCGGATAGATCGTAAACCCCATCCAGAGAACGAACAGCGGCGCGAACGCGACCTTGGGCGCGATCTGCAAAGCGAGGATATAGGGCGACAGCGCGACCTCCGCTGTCGGCGACATACCGAGGATGTAGCCAAAGAACGCGCCCAAGAGCGAGCCAAGCAGGAAGCCGATCAGCACCTCGGCTGCGGTGACGCCGGTGTGCATCGCAAGCCCGCTCACGTTCCACATCCGCACCGCTTCCTTCGCCACCGCCGACATCGGAGGCACGATATAGGGCGGAATACCGAGACAGCCTGGGCCCCACTCCCAGGCGGCGAGGAACACGACGAGCAGCGCGACGCTCGCAAGCGTGCCGCGGCGCAACTGGGCGCTTTCCGGGTTTCCGCTCATGCCGGCACCGGTTCGCCGTCATGGCCGATGCCGAGGCGCTGCATCAGGCGGTTGACGTACTCGCCCGTACGCGGATGCCGCCGCCGCGCCAGCGGATCGTCGCGGCCGGGCATGTCGACCGCGATCTCGTCGACGATGCGGCCGGGCCGCGGACTCATCACCAGCACGCGGTCGGAAAGCGTCACGGCTTCGAGCAGGTCGTGGGTGATCAGCAGCGCGGTCTTGCCGGCGCTCTTCAAGGTCTGCGCGAGCTCGCGCTGCAGCACCATGCGCGTCTGCGCATCGACCGCCGAGAACGGCTCGTCGAGCAGCAGCACGGTCGGATCGACCGCAAGCGTGCGCGCGAGCGCAACGCGCTGGCGCATGCCGCCGGACAACTGATGCGGATAGTGCCCGGCGAAGTCCGACAGTTTGAGATTGTCCAGCAGCGCCTGCGCCCGCTGCCTGCGCTCGGCCGAGGGCACGCGCTGGATCTCGACCCCGAACATCACGTTCTCGATCACCGTGCGCCACGGCAACAACAAGTCCTTTTGCAGCATGAAGGCGACGTGGGCGTTCGGCCCTTCGACGCGCTCGCCGTCGACGAAAGCATCGCCCGCGCTCGGGGCGGCAAGCCCGGAGCCGATGTTGAGCAGCGTGGATTTGCCGCAGCCGCTCGGCCCGATCAGCGCCACAACCTCGCCGTCGCGCACCGAAAGGCTGACGTTCTCGACCGCCGTGAGATGGCCGGCGCCCTGCGCGAAACGCATCGTGACGTTTCGGTATTCGAGGCGGATCGTGTCGGTCATACGGGGCCGCGTTCTCTGACGTTATGGAGTATAGCCGCAGAGTGCGCGGCGGCGGCAATGCCGAGGCAGGCCGGCTTCAATCCGCCTCAACCCGACGCGCGCGCGCGCCCGAATGCCCGTGGAGTGTCTCGCGTAGGCCTGCTACGCTTTGCCTCAACTTACGCATCCGGATGGGGAGAGTGCCATGTCCGCATACAATACGAACGTGTCCCGCCGCACGCTGCTGGCGGGCTCCGCTGCGCTCGGCGCCGGCACGCTGATCGCGCCGCTTGCAACGCCTGTGTCCGCGCAGGCGCTTGAAAAGGTCACCTACCTCTTCCCCGCGCCGCCGATCCTGCCGGCGTTCGGCCCGATCCGCCTGGCGCTCGGCAAGGGCTACTTCAAGGATGCGGGCCTCGATGTGAGCTTCGCGGTCGGCCGCGGCGGCGTCGACGTCGCCAAGCAGGTCGGCGCCGGCAACGCTTCGCTCGGCGGTATCGTCGCCGACGGCCCGATCATCGTGCGCGGCAACGGCGTACCGGTGAAGATCGTGTGCGTGTTTGGCGGTCGCGGATTCATGCAGCTCGTGGTGCGCGAGGATTCGGGCATCGAAAAGCCCGCCGATCTCAAGGGCAAAACCCTTACGGTCATGTCCTATCAGGACACGACCTTCTATGCGCTGCTCGGCCTGATGGCGAGCGCGGGCCTGACCCAGAACGACGTCAACATCCAGCAGGCCGGCCCGACCGGCGTCTGGCAGTTCGTCGCCGAAGGCAAGTCGGCCGGCATGGCCGGCGTGCCGGACTGGATTCCGCCGGTGCAGGCCGCGGGCGTGAAGGTGCGCGTGATCCCGACCGAGACCTTCTTCCCGCACATGGCGCAGGGCATCGCCGCGTCCGAGAAGCTGATCAAGGACAACCCGGCGATGATCCGCAAGTTTGTGCAGGCGGCGCTACGCGGCATGAAGGACGTCATGGACAATCCGGACAAGGCCGCCGAGGACTTCGTGTCGTTCGTGCCCGACTGGAAGGGCCGCGAGCGCGGCGTGCAGTTCGCCATGCGGATGTACGCCAAAGACGTCTATCCAGGGCAGAAGGTGCTGGGCGAGGCCGACGGGGCGCGCCTCGACAAGCTGCAGCAGTTCTATCTATCGAAGGGCTTCATCCAGAAGGCGACGCCGGTTGCGGAGCTGTTCACGAACGAGTTCGTGAAGTAGCACCGGCAATTGCTTGAACGCGACCGCGCAAATGGCCGGGCATGACCCGGCCATTTCGTTGGCACAATGCCAACGGGCGTACGCGGCTACTTCTTATAGCTGTCGGTGCCCTGCCAGCCGTTCTTGGAAATGTCGAAGATCACCCCGTCGGGGTCCTTGAACTTGCGCTCGAAGTTGCCGTGGCGCTCGTCGCCGAGGTCGAAGAAGAATTTGCCGCCCGCGGCCTCGATCTTCTTCTGCGCCTCGGCGAGATCGTCGACCTGAATGCCGAAATGGTGCGCGCCGACGAATGCGTTGGCGTCATCGAGGCCGGAGCCTTCCTTGCCCTTGAAGTTGAGCAGCGCGAGGTTGATCGTGCCGTCGCTCATATAGACCGCCGACCCGATGTCGAGGTCCTCGCGGCCGATGCGTTTGAACTCGAAAACGTCGGAATAGAACTTCGCGGCCTTGTCGAGGTCCTTCACGCAGACGGCGATGTGGCGCAGCCGGGCCATGGTGTCCTCCTGGTATGCGTATCGCATCATAGCGCCGCGCTGGCCGCCTGGGCTACCCTTCGGCGCGCCAGGCCGTAACATGCCGCCATGACGACCCGCCATGCCGAGATCGCCGGCGCCGGATTTGCCGGTCTCACCGCCGCCGCCGCCCTCGCCCGCCGCGGCTGGAGCGTGCGCGTCCACGAACGCGCCGACCGGCTGCGCACCGCGGGCGCGGGCATCTACATCTACGAAAACGGCCTGCGCGTGCTGGAAGCCGTCGGCGCCTACGAAGCGGCGGTGAAGGGCGCGCCGTTCGCCCACACGCGCGAGGTGCGCGACGATCAAAACCGCACCGTCTCGGTACACCGCTGGCAGGGCAGCCGGGTCTATTCCATCGTGCGCCAGACCGTGATCAACGCGCTCGCCGACGCCGCGCGCAGCGCGGGCGCGGAGATTGTCGTCAATTCAGAAGCCGCCGGTGCGACGCCGGACGGCGAACTGCTTCTCGCCGATGGACGGCGGTTTAAGGCCGACCTGGTAATCGGAGCCGACGGCGCAAACTCCCGCGTCCGCGACAGTCTCGGGCTCGTCGCCAAGCGTAAGCCGCTGGTCGACGGCTGCACGCGCTTCCTGATCGACAAGCTGCCCGAAGAGCGCGGCCAGGACGGCGCGACCACGATCGAATACTGGTCCGGCAGCCGCCGCGTGCTCTACACGCCGTGCAGCGAGACCGAAGTCTATATTGCGCTGACCATGCTCGACTCCGACGGCGAGGCAAAGGCCGTGCCCGTCGACCGCGAGGCCTGGACGCGCTGGTTCCCACATCTGGCGCCGTTGATCGGTCGGCTCGGCGGCGAAGCGCGCTACGACCGTTTCGAACTGATCAAGCTGAGAAGCTGGTCGGCGGGCAAGGTCGCGATTATCGGCGACGCCGCGCATGCGCTGCCACCCAACATCGGCCAGGGCGGCGGCTGCGCCATGATGAACGCGCTGTCGCTTGCGGTGCATCTCGACGGTGCGGCCGAGGTACCGGCCGCACTCGCTGCCTGGGAGCGCGCGGAACGGCCGCTCACCGAGCACACCCAGCGGATTTCCTGGCTATTCGGATTGCCGACGACCTGGCCGCCGTACATCCGGGCCAAGACGCTGGCACTGGCGGGCAAGTCGAAATGGCTGGTGGCGCAGCGGACGAAGACCGCGCTGCATCGGCCGACGGGGACGTAGGTCACAGTTCAAAACGGTTGCGTGATCCCGTCCATCGGCGCGTCGCAATTGACGAGGTCGACCCGCTTCCAGGCAATTCGGATAGCGCTGCCGGTCTGTACCAGACGGTGCCAAGCGGTGCCCGCGAACAGGCGCTGCTGCTCGCGCCGGTACTCGATCATCAGGAACTTCGAGCGCACTGTCGCGCCCGCGCCGTCGCTCTCCTCCAGCGTGACGTTGGCGACGATGCGCGAGCAGCGCGAGCGCGGCTCCTGCGAATACATGCGCGGGCTTGCGAGCCGCCGCACCCGCGTCTCCAGAAGCCGCCGGTCGTCATAGATCAGCGACACCGTGTCGTGCGGGTTGTTCTGGCCGGGCTCGCTCGGGACCCAGTACCAGGCGTCGGCTGCGAACAGCGCCAGCCAGTCGTCGAATTTGGCCTCGTCGAGCAACCGCGCCTCGTGCATCAGGAACTGCTCGCAGCGGTTCAGGTCGAGCCCCGCAGTCACGCGCGGCGCGCGGCCACGCAACGGCATGGCGCGCCTGCGACTCGGCGCCGCGATCTTGGGGCGTGACTTGTGCTTGCGGGCCATCGCGCGGTCAGGATACCGCGCGCGCAGGCTGGGCCGGCGTGCCGTTCATGTAGCCAAGCCAGGCGTCGAGCATGTTGCGGATGTAGACCTCGCTCGTGGAGTTGATGCCCTTGCGCCCGCCGTGCGGGTCGGGCTGATCGCTCTGGTAGCCGCGGCCGACCTGCAGCCATTCGGTGCCCTGCGCCGACAAGCCGATATCGATGCGGTTGTAGATTTCGAGATCGTCGGTCAAGACCAGCGAGCCGGTGCCGTTGACGATGTTGGCAAAGGCGATGGTGTTGCGGAACATCTGCTCCGGCGCGCCCTTGAGCCGGAAGTTGAACGTTTGCACCACGGTGCGGTCAACTGCGATCGGGTGCACCACGCGAAGCTGCTGAAACTGGCTCATCAGCGACACGTTCGGATAGATGTTGGAATTCCAGCGCCGCACTTCGAGGATGCGCTGCGCTTCCTTCTTGCCCTTCTTTTTCTCCAGAGCGTTGAGATAGTCGCGGAACACCGGGTCCTTCATGGCGGCGACGAGCTTGGAGTCGTCGTGATAGTCGCCGAGGTAGGAGTGTCCGTTCGGGTAAGTCCAGATGCCGACCTGCCCCTCCCAGAACGAATAGGGCGCGCCATTCTGGCGCATCTGCCGGATTGCGATCTCGCCGGTGCCGTCGGAGTGGACCGCGTCGGACTGCTGCTGCGCGGCCTCGATCGACGAGCGGTGCGTGAACAGCGGGTGTGCCGCGTCGCACAGATTCTCGAAATAGACTTTCCAGTTGGCGTCGTAGGCGTGCTTGAACGTGCCGCCCGCGACCTCGATTTCTCCGTCCGGCGCGCGGTCGATCATGTCGTCGAGCGAGGTCGCCATGTGGCCGAGCGATTCTTCGAGCGAAAGGCCGTCGGCTGCCTCGCTCGCGAACACGAAGCCGCGATAGCTCGACACGCGCTTGACCGGCGTCATCGCGAGCTGCGGATTGCCAGTATCGAAATCGCGCGGATAGCCGTGGTTCAGCGGAACGGCCTTGAGCTTGCCGTCGAGGTGGTAAGTCCAGCCGTGATAGCAGCAGGTGAACTCCGGCGCGTTGCCGGAATCCGTCGCCACCACCATCGCGCCGCGATGAGCGCACTGGTTGTGGACGACGTGAATTTTTCCGCCCTCGCCGCGCACCATCACCACCGGGCGGCGGCCGAGCCGGGTCGCGAAATAGTCGCCGGGCTTTCTGATCTGGCTTTCGTGACCGACGTAGATCCAGGCGCAGCCGAAGATGCGCCGCATCTCGATCTCGAAGATCGCGGGGTCGGTGTAAATCTGCCGATGCACACAACCGGGCTTGAAATAGCGCGAGAAGTCGTCGGGCATGCCTGAAAGGTATCGCAGGGTATGGGGGCGGACAAGCGACGGTCCGGCCACGCCCTCCCCGCCGGAGCGCTGCCCGCCGCCGGAGTGAATTCGCGGTCAGGGCCGAAACATGCGCTTCCGGGCGCCGACGCCGCGGGGCTCGCCGCAGATCTGGAGCGAGGACAGCTAACGTTCGATTTTGGCGTCGGCGCAACAGGCTCCTGTCGAGCCGTCCAATGCGGCTGCCATCGCTCTCCGCAAGAATATTTCGCCTGGATCCTTGGACCGTGACATCAAGGCGATCAAGGTCAGCCATTCGTCTTCACGAGAACCGGCGACGTAGCGATCGACCGCGCGCTGGATGTACTCGCCGGACGAAATCCTCTCGGCATCGGCAGCCTCGGCAATGCGCGCGGTCAGCACCAGATCGTCCACCGCCGCGAAAGCTTCGCCGGCGAACGCCGGATTGGAACATCGCTCGATCAGATCGCTGAGCAACATGGCGGATGGCCTTCAATTGACGCGCAGCACTTCGGGCGTCGCGAATTCGACGCCCTCGATGCGAGCGGCGCCGGCGAGGCGCGCGATGTACTGCGCGGTCGCGCGCCGCCGGACGCTTTCGTTCAGATATTCGGCGATGCGAGCGGCGACCAGTTCGAACGGCAGCTCGCGGCCTTCGATCCTGCGATCCAGCCGGACGATGTGAAAGCCGTAGCGCGTCGCGACCGGCTCAAGTGCGATGGTTCCGGGATCGAGCGCGAACAGCGCGCGCTCGAACTCGGGCGTGGTCTGGCCCGGGCCGATCTGGCCGAGATTGCCGCCCTGGTTCGCCGACGGGCAGTCGGAGCGGCTCTCGGCGTACTCGGCGAAGCACTCGGGACGATCGCGTAACTCCGCGAGAACAGCGGCCGCCTCGTCGCGCGCCTTGGCGTAAGCCTGCGCGTCGTCGCGCGAGGCGGCGAACAGGATGTGCGCGGCCTCGTAGATGTCGCCGGAGCGGAAGCGGCCGCGGTTTTGTTCGTAGTAGCGGCGGCAGGTGTTCTCGTCGGCCGTCGGCACGCGCACTTCGCGCTCGACGAGCTCGCGGACGGCCGCCTCCTCGGCGGTTTCGCGCCGTCCCTCGTCGTCCTCGGCCGGCTCACCGACGACACCAAGACGCCTCGCCTCCTGAACCAGCAGCTCGCGCACCGCCAGCGCGCGCGCGGCGGCCTTCCAGGCCTCGATCGGCGTCCGCGCCGGATGATGCTGGACCTCGCGCGCGATCAGGTCGCGCGGGATTGCCGTGCCGTTGACCCGTACGCCAGCGCCACGAGGCAGCGCGGATTGTGCGGTTGCGCTTTGCATCGAGATCACTCCGCCGGAACCGCGCCGCGCCCGCGCAGCGGCGCACGGCCGATGCGATTGCTGCGCACCACCTGATAGCCGCGGCGACCGAGATACCAGACCGGCGCGCTCCACATGTGCACCAGCCGGGTGAACGGAAACACCAGGAACAGCGTCATGCCGAGGAAGAGGTGCGCCTTGAAGATCGGATGCGCGTCGGCGACCAGCGCGGCAACGCCGGGCTGCAGCATCACGATTCCCTGCGCCCAGGTCATGAATTTCACCATCTCGTGGCCGTCGAGATGGCCGAGCGAGACGAAGATGGTGGCCATGCCGAGGATGAGTTGCGCATAGATCAGCAACAGGATCGCAATGTCGCCGAACGACGACGTGGTGCGGATGCGCGCATCGAACAGCCGCCGGTGTACGAGCAGCGTCATACCGATGAAACAGGCGATGCCCGCGACGCCGCCGATGACGATCGCCATCCACTGCTTGAAGGTGTGCGAGATGCCGAGTGCATCGAAGATCCAGATCGGCGTGAGCAGGCCGAAGAAGTGGCCGAGAAAGATGACCAGGATGCCGACGTGGAACAGGTTCGAGCCCCACATCAACTGGCGGCGGCGCAGGAGCTGACTCGATCCGCTGCGCCAAGTGTACTGCTCGCGGTCGAAGCGCCACCAGCTTCCGACGACGAACACGATCACGCAGAGGTAGGGGTACCAGCCGAACACGATGTGATTGAGCGCGTCACGCATGGCGGTCTCCTTCGCTGCGCGGCGTCGAGGCACGGGCCGGCTCGACTCCCGGCGCCGGGCGGCGGCCAGAGCGAATCTTTGCGATCAGGCCGTCCTTGCAGGAATTGGCCGAAGGCCCGAAGCTGACCGGCTCGTCCTCCCAGGCGGCGTCGAGCGCCTTCAGATCGTCGGGCTCGGGATCGGGCTCGTCGAGCAGCGCGGTCAGCGCCTCGCTGTTGGGCTTGGCCGCGGCGAGCGCGACCAGCGCGCGCAACACCGCCTCGTAGGCCGAGTGGCGCTTGCGCAGCCGCTCGGCGAGCGCCTGAAGAATATGCACGGGCTGGCCGAGCATCTCCCAGGCCTCGGCGGGCGGCCGCGTCGCAACGAACTCCAGAAACAGCGGCAGGAAGTCCGGCAGCTCGGTTGCGCCAATCTCAAGGCCTGCATTCTCATATTGACTCTTGAGATCGATCATGGCCTGGCCGCGGTCGCGGCTTTCGCCGTGGACGTGCTCGAACAGATGCAGCGAGAGCGAGCGCGTGCGGTCGAACAGGAGGACATAGCGCTCCTGCAGGTCGTAGATGTCGCCACTTTCGATTTCGCGCAGCAGCACTTCGAGTTGCCGGCGCACGCCTCCGGGCAGCAGCGCCTCGCGGTCGAGCGCATTGCGAATATCAGCGGCGGCGGCTTGCAGCCCGGCCGTGGGATAGGCGAGCAAAGCCGAGAGTGCCTTGACGGTCCGGATCATCACTCGACCTCCATCGGGGTGCGCACGCGCTTCGGCGTGCCGAACAGGTTTATGCCGGTGGTGCCGTCCGAGCAGCCGTTGCCGAAGGAGAAGCCGCACGAGCCGCGCAGGTCGTAGGCGTCCTCTTCGAGCTCGCGATGCGCGGTCGGGATCACGAAGCGGTCCTCGAAATTGGCGATCGCCATGACGTGATACATGTCCTCGATCGCCCGTCCCGAGAGACCGACACGGCGCGCGATGCCCTCGTCGATCACGCCGTCGACGGTCTTGGCGCGCATGTAGGCGCGCATCGCCAGCATGCGCTCCAGGCCGCGCGCCACCGGCTCTTCCTTGCCGGCGGTCAGGAGGTTGGCGAGATACTTCAGAGGAATGCGCAAGCTGCGCACGTCCGGCATGTCGCCGTCGACGCCGATCTTGCCGGCTTCTGCCGCCGACTGGATCGGCGACAGCGGCGGGACGTACCAGACCATCGGCAGCGTGCGATATTCCGGATGCAGCGGGAACGCCACCTTCCACTCCATCGCCATCTTCCAGATCGGCGAACGGCGCGCGGCCTCGAGCCAGGAATCCGGCACGCCGTCGGCGCGCGCCTGCGCGATCACCGCCTCGTCGTTCGGGTTGAGGAAGATGCGAAGCTGCGCCTCGTAAAGGTCCTGCTCGTTGGGGACGCTCGCCGCCTCCTCGATCCGGTCGGCGTCATAAAGCACGACACCGAGATAGCGGATGCGGCCGACGCAGGTCTCCGAGCACACCGTCGGCTGACCGGCCTCGATGCGCGGATAGCAAAAGATACATTTCTCGGATTTCCCGCTGGACCAGTTGTAATAGATTTTCTTGTACGGGCACCCCGACACGCACATGCGCCAGCCGCGGCACTTGTCCTGGTCGATCAGGACGATGCCATCCTCCTCGCGCTTGTAGATCGCGCCGGAGGGGCAGGACGCGACGCAGGCCGGATTGAGGCAGTGCTCGCAAAGCCTCGGCAGATACATCATGAAGGTGTTTTCAAACTGGCCGTAGATGTCCTTCTGCACTCCCTCGAAGTTGTAGTCCTGCGAGCGCTTGGTGAATTCGCCGCCCAGGATTTCCTCCCAGTTCGGACCCCACTCGATCTTCTCCATGCGTTCGCCGGTGATCAGCGAGCGCGGCCGCGCAGTCGGGAACGCCGGCAGCTCGGGCGCCTTCTGCAGGTGCTCGTAGTCGAAGGTGAAGGGCTCGTAGTAGTCGTCGATTTCGGGCAGGTCGGGATTGGCGAAAATCTTCGCCAGCACGCGCCATTTCGACCCAATCTTCGGCTCGATCCTGCCGTTCTTCTTGCGGACCCAGCCGCCATTCCAGCGCTTCTGGTTCTCCCAGTCCTTCGGGTATCCGATGCCGGGCTTGGTCTCGACGTTGTTGAACCAGGCGTATTCCATGCCCTCGCGGTTGGTCCACACGTTCTTGCAAGTGACCGAGCAGGTGTGACACCCGATGCACTTGTCGAGGTTCAGCACCATCGCGATTTGCGCGCGGATTTTCATTCTGCGGCCTCCAGCTTGTTCTTAGGCGCAACTTCGGGTGCGACGGCGAGCGGTTGCGGCTGATCGGCGGAAGGTTTGTCGAGCCAGTCGACCTTCGACATCTTGCGGACGATCACGAACTCGTCGCGGTTGGTGCCGATCGTGCCGTAGTAGTTGAAGCCGTAGGACTGCTGGGCGTAACCGCCGATCATGTGGGTCGGCTTGACCACCGCGCGCGTTACCGAATTGTGGATGCCGCCGCGCTGGCCCGTGATCTCGGAGCCCGGCACGTTCACGATCTTCTCCTGCGCGTGATACATCAGGCACATGCCTTCCTTCACGCGCTGGGAGACAACGGCGCGCGCGACCAGCGCGCCGTTGGAATTGTAGGCCTCGATCCAGTCGTTGTCGGCGATGCCGGCTTTCTTCGCGTCGGTCTCGCTGATCCAGACGATCGGCCCGCCGCGCGACAGCGTCAGCATCAGGAGATTGTCGGTGTAGGTGGAGTGGATGCCCCACTTCTGGTGCGGGGTGATGAAGTTCAGCACCACCTGCTTCTCGCCGTTGGGCTTGGAGTCGATCACGGGCTTCACCGCCTTAAGATCGACCGGCGGGCGATAGACGCAGAGCGCCTCGCCGAACGCCCGCATCCACAGATGGTCCTGGTAGAGTTGCTGGCGGCCCGACAGCGTGCGCCAGGGGATCAGTTCGTGGACGTTGGTGTAGCCGGCATTGTAGCAGACCTTCTCCGATTCAAGACCGGACCAGACCGGTGATGAGATGATCTTGCGCGGCTGCGCGACCACGTCGCGGAAGCGGATCTTCTCATCCTCCTTCGGAAGGGCGAGATGCTTGTGGTCGCGGCCGGTGGTCTTGGACAGCGCGTCCCACGCCTTTACCGCAACCTCGCCGTTGGTCTCCGGCGCAAGCGTCAGGATCACCTCGGTCGCGTCGATGTCGCTTTCGATCTTCGCCAACCCCTTGGTCGGCCCTTCCTCGGTGACTTCGCCGTTCAGACGCTTGAGCAGGTCGACCTCGTGCTCGGTGTTCCAGGCCATGCCCTTGCCGCCGTTGCCGAGCTTTTGCATTAGCGGACCGAGCGCGGTGAAGCGCTTGTAGAGGTTCGGATAGTCGCGCTCGACCACCGTCACGCTCGGCATGGTCTTGCCGGGGATCGGGTCGACCTCGCCCTTCTTCCATTCCCTGACGTCGGTCGCCTGCGCGATCTCGGCCGGTGTGTCGTGCAGGATCGGGGTCAGCACCGTGTCCTTCTCGACGCCGAGCACCTCTGGCGCGACCCGCGAGAACTGCTTCGCGATCGCCTTGTAGATGTCCCAGTCGCTCTTGCATTCCCAAACCGGGTCCACCGCCGCAGTCAACGGGTGGATGAAGGGATGCATGTCCGAGGTGTTGAGATCGTTCTTCTCGTACCAGGTAGCGGTCGGCAGAACGATGTCGGAATAGACGCAGGTGGTCGACATGCGGAAGTCGAGCGTCACCAGCAGATCGAGCTTCCCCTGCGGAGCGTCTTCATGCCAGGCGACCTCCTGCGGCTTCTTCCTGCCGCTCTCGCCCAGGTCCTTGCCCTGCACGCCATGCGAGGTGCCAAGCAGGTGCTTGAGGAAGTACTCGTGGCCCTTGCCCGAGGAGCCGAGCAGGTTGGAACGCCAGACGAACAGGTTGCGCGGCCAGTTATCGGGGTGATCCGGGTCCTCGCAGGACATTTGCAGCTCGCCGGACTTCAGCGCCTTGGCGACGTAGTCCTTCGCCTCCTGCCCCGCCGCTTCCGCCTTCTTTGCGATCGAGAGCGGGTTCTGCTTGAGCTGCGGCGCGGACGGCAGCCAGCCCATGCGTTCCGCGCGCACGTTGTAGTCGATCAGCGCGCCGTCCCACGGACCGGCCGGCGCGGTCGGCGACAGGATTTCGTCGACGCCCAGCGTCTCGTAGCGCCATTGGTCGGTGTGCGCATAGAAGAACGACGTCGAGTTCTGCTGACGCGGCGGCCGGCTCCAGTCGAGCGCGAACGCCAAGGGAAGCCAGCCGGACTGGGGACGCAGCTTCTCCTGCCCGACGTAGTGCGACCAGCCGCCGCCCGACTGGCCGACGCAACCGCACATCACCAGCATGTTGATGACGCCGCGATAGTTCATGTCGGCGTGGTACCAATGATTCATCGCCGCGCCGATGATGACCATGGAGCGGCCCTTGGTCTTTTCGGCGTTGCGGGCGAACTCGCGCGCGACCGTAATGATCTGATCGCGCGGCACGCCGGTGATCTTCTCCGCCCAGGCCGGCGTGTACGGAACGTTCTCGTCGTAGGACTTGGCGACGTGCTCGCCGCCGAACCCGCGGTCGAGTCCGTAGTTGGCGACGAACAGGTCGAAAACGGTCGCGACCTCCGCCTCGCCATTGGCAAGCGCGATCCTTTTCACCGGCACCTTGCGTGTGAGCACGCTCGGGTGCTCGGTGCCGGCGAAGTGATCGTGCTCGCGGTTGCCGAAGTACGGAAAGCCGACATCGGCATAACCGTCATTGCTGCGGGCGAACGACAGCCGCAACGAGGTTTCGCGGCCCTCGGAGTCCTTCTCTTCGAGATTCCACTTGCCTTTCTCGCCCCAGCGGAAACCGACTGAGCCGCGCGGCACGATTGCACCCTCGGAGACTTCGTCGAAGCCGACGGTCTTCCATTCCGGATTGTTGGTCTCTCCGAGATTGCCGGGAAAATCGGACGCACGGAGCAGCCGGCCCGGGACGAGCCGGCCGTTCTGCTTTTCGAGCCGCACCAGCATCGGCATGTCGGTGTATTGCCGGACATAGTCCTCGAAATACTCCGCCTGCCGGTCGAGATAGAATTCGCGCAGGATCACATGGCCCATGGCCATGGCGAGGGCTGCGTCGGTGCCCTGCTTCACCGAAATCCAGAGGTCGGCGAATTTCGAAGCCTCCGAATAGTCCGGGCAGATCACGACGCTTTTCGCGCCGCGGTAGCGCGCTTCGGTGTAAAAGTGCGCGTCGGGGGTGCGGGTCTGCGGGACGTTGGAACCCCAGAGAATGAGGAAACCCGAATTGTACCAGTCGGCGCTTTCGGGAACGTCGGTCTGCTCGCCCCAGGTCTGCGGCGACGACGGCGGCAGGTCGCAGTACCAATCGTAGAACGACATGCAGACGCCGCCGAGCAGCGAGAGATAGCGCGAACCCGCCGCATACGAGACCATCGACATCGCCGGAATCGGCGAGAAGCCGACGACGCGGTCGGGGCCGTGATTCTTCACCGTGTAGGCATTGGCGGCCGCGATAATCTCGGTGACCTCGTCCCATGTCGCGCGCACGAAACCGCCGAGACCGCGCTTGCCGGTGTAAGCCTTGCGCTTCTCGGGATTCTCGACGATCGAGGCCCAGGCTGCGACCGGCGTGCGGACCACCCTCGCCTCGCGCCACAGCTTGAGCAGCCGCGAGCGCACCAGCGGGTATTTCACCCGGTTGCCGGAGTAGAGATACCAGGAGTAGCTCGCGCCGCGCGAACAGCCGCGCGGCTCGTGGTTCGGCAGCTCCGGCCGCGTGCGCGGATAGTCGGTCTGCTGCGTCTCCCAGGTGACGATGCCGCCCTTGACGTAGATTTTCCACGAGCAGGAGCCGGTGCAGTTCGCGCCATGCGTGGAGCGCACGATCTTGTCGTGCTGCCAGCGCTTGCGGTAGCCGTCCTCCCAACGGCGGTCTTCGCCGGTGGTGACGCCATGCCCGTTCGAGAACGGTTCGGAGGCTTGCCGGAAGAAGGTCAGGCGATCGAGGAAATGGCTCATGGCCTTCGCTCCGTTACTGCGCGGGTTGCGGGGCTGCGGGCGGCAGCGAGCCGCCGCGCTCGATGTCGTGCAGAAGCCCGCCGCGCCGCGTGTAGAAGAACCAGGTGATGGCGAGGCAACTGACGTAGAAGGCCAGGAACCACCACAGCGCGGCTTCGGGGCCGCCCGTGAGAGAGATTGAGGTGCCGTAGCTCTTCGGGATGAAGAACGCACCGTAGGCCGCGACCGCCGAGGTGAAGCCGATGATCGCAGCCGACTCCATCTCGGACTGGCGTGCGCGTTCAACCGGGCTCATGCCGGGAGCGAGCCGCGGGATCTCCTGGCGCATGATCGCTGGGATCATCTGGAACGTGGACGCGTTGCCGACGCCGGTCGCGAAGAACAGGACCATGAACATCGCGAAGAAGCCCCAGAATGCGTGCGGCTGATCCTTGATGCCGAGGAAGTAGAGGACGCCCGCCACCGCCGCGATCATCAGCGCGAACACCCAGAACGTGACGCGGCCGCCGCCATAGCGATCGGAAACCCAGCCGGTCGCCGAACGCGACAGCGCGCCGACCAGCGGCCCGAGGAACACGAACTTGAGCGAGTCGACCTGCGGGAACTGGGTCTTGGCGAGCAGCGGGAAGCCCGCGGAATAGCCGATGAACGAGCCGAAGGTTCCCGTATAGAGCCAGCACATGATCCAATTGTGCTTGCGCTGGAAGATCACCGCCTGATCGGCGAACGAGGCTTTCATGGCGGCAATGTCGTTCATGCCGAACCACGCCGCGGTCGCCGAGGCCGCGATGAACGGCACCCAGACGAAGCCCGCGTTCTGCAGCCACAGCCTGGTCGTCGCCCCGGCCTCGGCCGCGGACTGCGGATCGCCGCCAAGCCAGCCGAACACGCCCGCGGTGATGACCAGCGGAATGACGAATTGCACCACGCTGACGCCGAGGTTGCCGAGGCCGGCGTTGAGCGCCAGCGCATTGCCCTTCTCCGCCTTCGGGAAGAAGAAGCTGATATTCGCCATCGAAGAGGCGAAATTGCCGCCGCCGAAGCCGCACAGCACCGCGAGCGACAGGAAGATGATGTAGGGCGTGTCGGGGCTCTGCACCGCCAAGCCTATGCCGACCGCCGGGATCATCAGCGACCATGTCGCGATCGCCGTCCACAGCCGGCCGCCGAAGATCGGCGGCATGAACGAGTAGAAAATGCGCAGCGTCGCGCCCGACAGGCCGGGCATGGCCGCGAGCCAGAACAGCTGGTCGGTCGTGAACTTGAAGCCGACCGCCGGGAGCTTCGCCACCACCACCGACCACACCATCCAGACCGCGAACGCAAGCAGCAGGCACGGGATCGAGATCCAGAGATTGCGGCGCGCGATGGCGCGGCCCCTCGATTCCCAGAAGTCCTTGTCCTCGGGCCGCCAGTCTTCGAGGACGTGCTCGCCAAGCGCACCGACGTGCCTTTCCTCATGGATCGGCTGCATCTCCGGGAGTTCCGGAAGCCTGCGCAGCGTCGGCTGCATCGCCTCGCGTTCCATGCGCTGGATCGCGAGATGCATCCACAGGAGCGCGACCGACACGAATACGAACAGCAGCATGAAGCAGCTGGTCCAGATGCCGGTGAGATCGTTGAGGATGCCGAACGCGATCGGCAGCACGAAGCCGCCGAGCCCTCCGATCATGCCGACCAGCCCGCCGACCGAGCCGACGTTGTTCGGGTAGTAGACCGGGATGTGCTTGTAGACCGCGGCCTTGCCCAGGCTCATGAAAAAGCCGAGCACGAACACGAGCACCGTGAAGGTGACGACGCCGGTCTCCATATGGAACGAGATCGGACCGGTGATGCCCTTGATGGTGTATTGGGTCGGCGGATAGGACAAGATGAAGGTGACGATCACCGAAACCAGGAACGTCCAGTACATCACCCGCCGCGCGCCGTACTTGTCGGACAGATGCCCGCCGTAGGCGCGGAAGATGCTGGCTGGCACCGAGTAGGCCGCGCCGAGTATGCCGGCGGCCTCGATGCTGACGCCATAGACGCCGATCAGGTAGCGCGGCAGCCAGAGCGCCAGTGCAACGAAGGCGCCGAACACGAAGAAGTAATAGAGCGAGAAGCGCCACACCTGAACGTTCTTGAGCGGCTCAAGCTCGAGCCAAGCGCTCCTTGGCTTCTCGCCGCGGGCACGGCGCTCGCGCAGCACCGGATCGTCGCTGGTTGCGAACCAGAAGATAACGGCCATCGCCGCGATGCCGATCGCCCAGACCTGCGCCACAGCGTGCCAGCCGTAGGCGACCAGCACGAACGGCGCGATGAACTTGGTGACGGCGGCGCCGACGTTGCCGGCGCCGAAAATGCCGAGCGCGGTGCCCTGCTTGCCGATCGGGAACCAGCGCGAGACGTAGGCGACGCCGACCGCGAACGAGCCGCCGGCAATCCCGACGCCGAGCGCTGCGATCAGCATCTGCGGATAGGTGGTGGCGTAGGTCAGGAGCCAGGTCGCAACCGCGGCCGCGAGCATGGTCGCGGTGTAAACCAGCCTGCCGCCGTATTGGTCGGTCCAGATACCGAGAAAGATGCGCACCAGCGAACCGGTGAGGATCGGCGTACCGACCAACAGGCCGAACTGCGTCTCGTTGAGACCGAGGTCGCTTTTGATCTGAATGCCGATGATGGAAAAAATCGTCCAAACGGCGAAACAGACCGTGAAGGCCAGCGTCGACATCCAAAGCGCCACTTGCTGCTGTGCGCGCCCGGCCGATATCGCGTTCATGCGCTTTCCTCGCCCCGAAAAGAATCGAAGTTTCAGCGGACAACATGCTCGATATCGGCAGGCCGAATGTTGACGCAGGTCAAGCAACGCTGCCAATCGGCGCCGCCGAATACTGCACAAATGTCGCATTGTTGTTTGTCGTTCTTCGACTTGACGCGATCACCATTATGAATTGACAATTGTCAAAGATGATCGCGTCAGCATCGGATGTATTTTTGCTATGCGCCGATCCGATATCGAACAGGTCCGAAGCCTGCCGCTGTTTCGGGAAATGACCAAAACTCATTTCTCGACCTTGATGAGCGCGGCTTTGCTGCAGAAATTCCCCGCGCGCACCGTTCTCATCCGCGAGGGCGAGCTTCCTGACTTCCTGCACATCGTGGTCGAGGGTACGGTCGAGCTCTATTCGCGATGGGAAGACCGCGAGACGACCATCGACATCATCCGCCCGGTGACGACGTTCATCCTCGCGGCCGTGATCCAGGACGACGTGTACCTGAAGTCGGCGCGTACGATCGATGCCGCGCGCATCCTCATGATCCCGTCGGAAGCCATCCGGGACATATTCGGGCGCGACGCGGGGTTTGCGCGCGCCATCGTCAGCGAGTTGGCCCTGCGTTATCGCGGGATCGTCCGGGTCTTGAAGGACCGGAAGCTGCGCACCAGCGTCGAGCGGCTGGCCAACTGGATTCTGGCGATGGACCGCAGCGAAGGCGGCGGCGGCCGCATTGTGCTGGCCCACGACAAGCGGACGTTGTCCTCACGGCTCGGGATGACGCCGGAGAATCTCTCGCGCAGCCTCGCGATCCTCGGCGATCACGGGGTCGAGGGCACCGGACGCGAGATCGTCATCGTCGACCGCGAGGCGCTGCAACGCTGCGCCAAACCAAGCCCCCTGATCGACGGCTAGGAAATCCTAATCTCGGAGCGCCAGCCCGCCAGCGATGGGGTTACCCGGAAGTCACGCCGGAACGAAAAATGAGGGCCTAAGCTTCGCAAAGTATTGGAGCGGGTGAAGGGAATCGAACCCTCGTCATCAGCTTGGAAGGCTGTTGCTCTACCATTGAGCTACACCCGCCTACGCTTCGCTTCGGCGGGCAGGCCCGCCTCCGTTATCGCAGGCTTGCCAGCCGGAGCGCCGAAGGCGCGGAGGCTGGTGGGAGAGGCAGGACTCGAACCTGCGAAGGCGTAAGCCAGCGGATTTACAGTCCGCCCCCTTTGCCGCTCGGGACACTCTCCCAAACCGTCGCACCACGTTGATCCCGAAAGACAAACGGGCTTGGCCTGCCGGCCGTTCGGACGCCGCGCTTTATGGTCAGCGCCCCGCGCGAAGTCAATGGAGCCGAATGCGCCGCCACCCGATTGCGGGAACCCTCGGCCACGGCTACCACCGTCCGCCATGGCCAGCCGACCGCCACGAACCTCCGCCAAGCCCGGTGCAACCCGCGAGCAAGTCGATCGGCGGGCGCGTTTCGAGCAGGCCCGGCGCGACAGCCTGCGGCCGGGTAACGACGTCGCCGTGCTCTACGGCTGGCATCCGGTCCTTGCGGCGCTCGCCAACCCCGGCCGGCGCATCCGCCGCCTGCTCGCGACCGAGAACGCCGCCCGGCGGCTTGCCGAGGAAGCTCCGTCCGCCGTACAGCCGGAAATCGTGCGGCCCGACGCCATCGCCGGCCGCCTGCCATCGGACGCGGTGCATCAGGGCCTCTATCTCGAAGCCGACCCCTTGCCCTCGCCCGGCATCGACGCGCTTCAACCCGAAGGCGTGGTGCTGGTGCTCGACCAGGTGACCGATCCGCACAACGTCGGGGCGATCTTTCGCAGCGCTGCAGGTTTTGGCGCACGCGCCATCGTGCTCACTGCCCGCCACAGCCCGGAGGCGACCGGCGCACTCGCCAAGGCCGCATCGGGTGCGCTGGAGCACGTGCCGCTGGTGACGGTGCAGAACCTCGCCCGCGCGCTCGCGACGCTCAAGGAGCGCGGGTTTCTCGTCGTGGGCCTCGACGCGGACGGCACGGAGGAACTCGCGGCGCTGCCGCTCAAGCATCCGCTGGCGCTGGTGCTCGGCGCCGAGGGCCGCGGGCTGCGCCAGCTCACGCGCGAATCGTGCGACCGGGTCGCGCGCCTCGACCTGCCGGGCGAGATCAAGAGCCTCAACGTCTCGAACGCAGCCGCGCTCGCGCTCTATATCGCCACCCGAAACCGCGGTTAGTCGTCCGCCTCGATCGCGATGATGCGCGCGTTGGGCGCGATGGCGTAGCCCGGCGTCACGCGATAGCTGTATTCGGCGCGGCGATCGTAGGCGCTTCCCGCCGGCGGACGTGCGTATGGCGCGGGCCGCGTCCTGTGCACCACCCTCACCGCGGGCCGGTCTTCGACGCCCGGCGCGGGACAGTGTTCCACAGTCTCTCGGACAAGCGGCTTCGGCGTCACGGGCCGCACCGGCTGCGGGCGCGCGTTGTCGTCGTAGCGCGGCGGCGGTTGCAACGCCTGCTCGCGCGGGGCCGGATCGACCACCATCCGCGGCTGTGCGCGAACCGGCGCTTCGGCGCGCGCCTCGGCGGGTGCGCCAACTTCGGTCTCCGGAGGCACGTTGGGCAATTCCCGCGGCGTCGCGGCGGATGCCGCAGGCGCGGCGGGCGGCGGCTCGACCACCGCCGGCATCAGCTTGCAGGATTTGTCGAAGCACTCGCGGTCGGCGAGCGCGGCGGTTGCGGTCAGCGCGGCGGAAGCGGCCAAAAGGCCAAAAGCGATGCGGCGGGACATGGTTCTCCCCGTGTCTTGTCTTCGTTCCGCATCTCGATGGCTCTTGTGTTGACCCGCGGTGGCCGCGCGGGCGGTGAATGGGTCACTTAAGGTCTACGCCCCGGCACCACCACGATCGGCGGCATATAGGGCTGCGGCTCGTGGATGGTCGGTGGCACGATGTCGATGCCGGGCGCGAACGACTGCGGCTCGCCGCGCGGCGCGCCGTCGCCCGGCTGCGGGGTCGCGTAGGACGAGGGCGCGAAAGACGGCGGCGCATAGGAGGACGGGGCGTAGTGCGGAGGGACGTAGGACGGCAGCGGCCCGGTGTGGCTCGACCACGAGCGCGAGTAGCTCTCGGCCGGCGGCGGCAGTTGCCGGTCCGGCGGCGGCTCGACCTCGTTGCGGCCGCGCTCGGGCGCACGACCGTAGCGCGGATGATAGCTGCGGCGCGGCGCATACTCAGAGCTCGCACGCGGCGCGTGCCCGCCGATGATGGTGACGCTCATGTGGCCCGGCCGCGCCAGGCCCCAATCGCCTTCCACGATGGCATAGGACGCGTCGCGGCCGTTGATCATCACCGGAATGCCGGGCCGCGTCGGCACGACATAGACCGGGCCGGTGTCGGCGGCGCGTACCGGCGCCACGGCCGCAAGCCCCAGCGCGGCAATCGCAATCAGTCGAATAGTCTGCAACGCCATGAATCGCCCCGAAGCCCCCTCAACCGCCGGCATTTTAGACGAAATGCGCGGGTGTCCCGTGAACGACGAACGGGAATCGCCCGATAGCATTAATTCGGAACTACCGGGCGGCAGCGGAGCCACCCACCGGGCAAACTGCGCCGGGTTCGCCCCATCCAGTCGGGTGGCGGCATCGTTAACGAAGCGTGCTTGTGGCGGACGGCCCGCGCTGGTAGCCCCGCTGACCTGAGCCCCAAGAACTCCTCCAAAAATAGGTAGAGTCCATCACCCTGGAAGGGGATGGACATGAAGCCGAGCCGTTTCACGGAAGAGCAGATCATCGGGATTTTGCGGGAGCAGGAGGCCGGG
>VGEP01000019.1 GCA_016869215.1 Alphaproteobacteria bacterium
GTCGTGGACGGCGCGGTCGTGGTTGCCGGTGCGATCCGTGTGGTCGGAGCGGTCGTCGTGGACGGCGCGCTGCGCGTTGTCGGCGCCGTCGTCGTTGACGGCGTGCCGGGACGCCGGTCGCCCCAACCCGGCGGACGCCGTGGATCGGTCGGCGTTGTGGCCGGCGATGTCGCGGTGGACGGCGCAATCGCACCTGGCGCGGGCGTACGCGTCGCCGTCCCCGGCGATGGCGTCACGGTGCTGGGCGCGATGGTCGGCGTGCGCGTTGTCGTGGCAGGCGCGGTCGTCGACGGCGCGATCGTCGTGGTGGACGGTGCGGTGCGCATCGTCGGCGCAGTGGTGGTCGACGGCGTCAAGGTCGCGCTCGGCGCGCGCTCCGAACGCGTGCGGTCGCGCCGCGTCCGCGACGGATCGGTGCGCTCGCGCCGCTGCGCAGGCACAAGATTGGTCACCAGCGAAATCGGCGTCGTCATCGATGGCAGGCTGCGGCGGTCGGTGCCGGAGCGGCGCGGCGGCGCCAGGTTTGAGATGGATGCCGGCGCGGCGCGCAGCAGCCGACTCGGCGGTGGCGGGCCGACGCGCAGCGAGCGCCGGAAATCGCGCGGCTCATTGCGCAGCGCCAGCGGAATGCCAGCGAGCGCCAGCATGGCGAATCCCGCCGGTGGCGAAAGCGGCGCCGATAGACGGCGCAGCCTGCGCTCGGCGTCATAGGCGTAGATGCCGTCCGGATAGCGGCGCAAATAGGTCCAGTAGGCTTCACGCGTGTTCAGCACCAGCGCGCGCCGCCACACCATCGCCTCGCGCCGCGCGCGGATGATGTACCAGACGCGTTCGGAATACGGATGGTCGGGATAGACCTCGACGAACTCGACGTAGCCGTCGAGCGTGTCCTGCTCGATGGCGATAGCGTAAGCCTCTTCGGGGCCGATGCCGCGCATCGGCCGCACCGCGCGAATCGGCGGCGGCGGCGGCGGCAGGTTCGTGGCCGCAAGCGCGCCCGCGGCCTGCGGCGGCACCAGTTCGATCTGTTCGCGCAATTCGGAATCGTGCCACGGCGTCTGCTCGCCCTGTGTCAGCAGATGCGTGCGGCTGCGCACGTGGGTGAACGCGGTGTCGAGATCGGTGCCCGGGGAGCGCAGCATTTCGGCGAGCGCGGTGGCGTAGGCGCCGTAGTTTCCGGGCCGGTCGGGCGCGACGGTCGCGGGCGCGTTCGAGTAGGCGACCAGAACGCCCTCGGGCGCCTCGATCGCCTCAAGACCGGGCGCGAGCCCCCTGCCCTGCGGCTTGAACGGCAACGGACGCGCGGCGTCGATCATCACGAATTTCGCGACCGCGGGTGCGTCGGCAAGCGGCCGCAGCAGGTCCGACAGGCGCACGCCTTCGATCGGAATGTCGCTCTCGCGGTCGAGCCGCGCGTCGACGCCGAGCAGAAAGTTCTCGCCTTCGAACGTCACCGCATGGCCTGAGAAATAGACCGCCGCGATGGCGTCGGGGCCGGCGGCTTCGACCTTCTCCAGATAGTCGCGGATTGCGCGCAGCATGTCGGGCTGGCTCAGATCGCCGCCTTCGACGATCTGGAAACCGATGGAGCGCAGCGCCTCGGCGACAAGCCCCGCGTCGTTCAGCGCGGTCGGCAGCGCGCCCGGCCCGTAGCCGGCGTTGCCGATGACCAGCGCGATGCGCGGCTCGGTCTGCTGCGCCGTCGACGGCCCGCCGAATCCGAAGGCGATCAGAACGACACCGATTGCGAACATCCAAAGCCGGCGCAGCATCGACACTCTCCAAACCGGCCGCGGAGTTGCGCCGGCACGCTTGCATTAGACTCAAATGGGAGTGTAGCGCCAGCGCGGCGAGATTGCCGCGCAATTGCGGCTGAACGAGCGTTCAGCTTGCGATTTCAAAGGGTTTGCGGTGTGGCTGGATTTCGGCGGCAGCGCCCGCGAGCGCTGCGATCGGCTTGACCGGGAATTGTTGACAGCGTGCGCCGGACCGTATTATCGACTCTTTCGTGGGGTCTCGCGACGTCCCCGTGAGGCGACAGCCGAAAGATCGCGTCCAGCAACCTTCGTATCAGGAGGGAGGACGCGCATGCCGTCTCCAACGGAAATCACCGTATCCCAGTTGTCTCGTCTCGTCGGGCTCCCGCAGTGCCCGACGATCGTCGATGTGCGGACCGATCAGGACTTCGAAGCCGATCCAAGGCTGCTGCCGGGCGCCATTCGGCGTCCGGCCTTGGACCCGGCGCAGTGGGCGCAAAGCCTGGCGGCAAAACCCGCCGTCGTGGTCTGTCAGAGAGGCGCCAAGCTGAGCCAGGGAGCCGCCGCCTGGCTTCGCCATGCGGGCATTGCAACAGAGACTCTCGAAGGCGGCTTCGAGGCCTGGAAGGCGGACAAGCAGCCACTGGTTCGCACCGAAAAGCTCCCCAAGCGCGACGCCCAGGGCCGCACCGTCTGGGTGACGCGGGCGCGCCCCAAGATCGATCGGGTCGCTTGTCCCTGGCTCATTCGGCGCTTTGTCGATCCTAACGCTGTCTTTTTGTTTGTTGGCGCCTCCGAGGTGCAGGCCGTAGCCGAGCGGTTCTCCGCAACGCCGTTCGACATCGACGGGGTGTTCTGGAGTCACCGCGGCGAGACGTGTACGTTCGACACCATGGTGGACGAATTCGGCCTCGACATTCCCGCGCTCCGGCGCGTGGCGGCGATCGTTCGCGGCGCGGACACGGCGCGTCTCGATCTCGCGCCCGAGGCGGCGGGCCTCCTCTCGGTGTCGCTCGGCCTGTCCCGGATGTATCGCGACGATCTCGAACAGCTCGCCGCCGCGATGACGGTCTATGACAGCCTCTACCGATGGGCACGCGACGCGACGGACGAAACGCACAACTGGCCGACAAGCCAGCCGGCGCGCTGAGAGGGAGCGATGCCGCAAGAACCCACTCCCAATGCGTCGGATGCCGGCGGACGTTCCGACCCGAGCTTCGGCGAAGCGTTCAAGACCTGGACCCGCATCGGCCTGCTGTCCTTCGGCGGTCCGACGGCCCAGATCGCCCTGATGCACAGGATCGTCGTCGACGAGAAGCGATGGCTGTCCGAAAGGCAGTATCTCAATGCATTGAGCTTCTGCATGCTGCTGCCGGGTCCGGAGGCGATGCAGCTTGCCACATACGCGGGGTGGCGGCTCCACGGCCTGAAAGGCGGACTGGCCGCGGGACTCATGTTCGTCCTTCCGGGCGCCGCCGTCGTGCTCGCGCTGTCGATGATCTATGCGGCCTTCGGCAATGTGCCCGTGGTCGAGGCGCTGTTCTTCGGCATCAAGGCGGCCGTTCTCGTCATTGTCATCGAGGCTCTACTGCGCATTTCGAGGCGCGCACTCAAGGCGTCGTGGCATTGGGGACTTGCATTGCTATCGTTCGTCGCGATTTTCTTTCTTGGCGCGCCGTTTCCGTTGTTGATCGCAATGGCGGCTTTGATCGGTTTCATTGTCGGGGATCGTTCGAAGGACAATGCTCCTCCGGTTCAGTTGAACGCTTCCGTCGCCGGAACCGCGAGAACGGTCGCGGTCTGGCTCGCGATCTGGATCGTTCCGCTCGCCGGCCTAGCCGCCGTATTCGGCCGCGACCACGTGCTCTCGCAGTTGAGCTGGTTCTTCTCGAAGCTTGCCGTCGTCACCTTCGGCGGCGCTTACGCCGTGCTGGCCTACATGGGACAGGATGTCGTGGTCCGTCACGGCTGGCTCGAAGCCGGGCAGATGATGGACGGGCTCGGCCTTGCGGAGACCACGCCCGGGCCGCTGATCCTGGTGACCGAGTTTGTCGGCTACCTCGCGGCCTATCGCCATGGCGGAGACCCGGCGCTCGCGATGGGACTTCTCGGCGCCTTCGTGGCGCTGTGGGCGACGTTCGCGCCCTGCTTCCTATGGATATTTGCAGGCGCGCCTTACATCGAATGGATCATCGCACAGCCGCGGCTCCGCGGCGCGCTGGCCGCGATCACCGCCGCCGTCGTCGGCGTGATCCTCAATCTGGCGGTCTGGTTCGGGCTGCATGTCTTTTTCGGAAAGGTCGAACTCGTCGATGCGTCGGGCTTGAAGCTTTGGCTGCCGGAATTGGCGACGCTCGACTGGCGGGTCACGGTCCTGGCGCTGGTGAGCGGCTATCTGCTGCTCTGGCGGCATTGGGGAATCGCCGCGGTGCTGGGAGTCGCGTCAGGCCTGGCGCTGGTCGTGAAGTTTTCCGGCATCTAGGTTCGGAGCCACGGTGGGAACCTAAACCTCGACCGCCATCCCATCCTCCGCCACCACGAATCCCTCCCTGCGCGCCTCATCGACCTTCGCCAGCATGGTGGGATTCATGTGCGTGATCATGATCCGCCCGGCCCGAAACAGCGGCCGTTTCTCCTTCAGCGTCTGGAAATTCATGTGCCCCGGCACGTTCCGGGAATGGTCGTAGCATTCGATCACGAACAGGTCGGCGCCATCGGCGATCGGGATCAGCGCGTCGGTCCATTCGGTGTCGCCGGAGTAGGTCAGCACCTTGCCGCCTTGCGTCAGCCGCACGGCGGTCGACGGCGCGCCCGACTGGTGGATCACCTCGGCGGTGCGGATGGCGAAGCCCAGCACCTCGTCCGGAACGCCGGGCGGAATCTCGGCGACCTCGTAGGGAAAGCGCCATTCGTTCTTGCTGGAGCGCGGAAAGTACACCTCCATCGCCGCATTGAGCCGCTCGCGCGTGCCGGGCGGGCCGGCGATGGTCAGCGGGCGCTCGCGACGCGCGTGGAACTGCCATTCGAGCATCAGGAACGGCAACGCGCCGAAATGGTCGCCGTGGAGATGGCTCAAGATCACGCCGTCGACGACATTGATGTCGATGTTGCGCTGCTTGAGCGCCACGGGCGTCGACGCGCCGCAATCGAGCAGCACGGTGCGCCCGCCCGCCTCGATCATGAAGCATGTGTTGAACCGGCCGCCGGAGCCGAATGCGTCGCCGCAGCCAATGACGGTCAATCGCACGGTCAGGCCTGCGCGCTCGGGCGCGCCGACACTTCGGCATGCCAGCGCTTGATGTGGGCGAGATTGTCCGGCACCGAAAGCTTGGCCGGCTTCATGAAGTCGACCGAGCAGAGGCCGGTGATGTCGGCGACGCTGTAGCGGTCGCCCGCGACGTAGCGGTTGTCCTTCAACTGCGTATCGAGCACGTCGAGAAACTCCGCGATGCGCGGCTTGTTGGCCTCGGCCCAGGCCGGCACCTGCGGCACCTCCATTGCGGCCATTGCGGGATGCGAATTGCGGAACACGTGCGAAACCGGAAACAGCAGGTGCAGTTCCACCCGGCGCTGCCACATTTCGACGATTGCCGCGTCCTTGGGACCGACGCCGAAAAGCGGCGGTTCGGGGTGGAGCATCTCGAAATAGCGGCAGATGGCGATCGACTCGGTGATGATCGTGCCGTCGTCGAGTTCGAGCGCCGGCACCCGCTGTAGCGGGTTAACCGCGGCATAGGCCGGCGCCTTGTGCGCCAGTTTGCCCAGATCGACCTGCTCCAGGGGCACGGAGATGCCCTTCTCCGCCAGAAACACCCGCACCCGGCGCGGATTGGGGGCCCGGCCCCCGTCGTAAAGCTTCATGCGTCACCTGCCGTTAACCACTGAATAGGCCCTGATTTCATGGGTCGCCTAAGCTTGCTCTTAAGGTTTTTGCGCCAGTTTAGCCCGAATTTTCCAAAACTGTGGCGTCATCGTGAGCGTAAACGAACCGTCCGACATCCCGATGCCGACCGAAAAGCCGCAAGCCAAGCGCCGGCGGCTGGCCGCGCAGCGCGTCCGCGAGGCGCGCGACCGGCTGACCTCGACCACCGGCACCCGCGTCGCGTTCGACTACGAGTTGCTGCGGCAGTACGCCGAGAACCGCCTGTCGGCGTCGCTGGTGATCCTGCTGCTGGTCGGCACCGTGGGCTTCCTGTCGAGCCTTTGGACTGGCGCCGTGATCGCAGGCGCCTGGACCGCGGCGGTGCTGGTGATCCACGCCATCATCGTCACCAAGTGCCGGCAGTTCCTGTCCGAACCCCAGGCGCCGCAGAACCTGCGCCGCTGGCGGGTGCGCTTCATCGCGCTCGACCTCTGCTACGGCCTCGCCTGGATGTTCAACCTGATCCAGCCGTTCGGCACCGACGAGGGCTCCAGCACTTTCATGCTGTTCGTCATGCTGCTGGTGGTGGCGGTGTCGAGCATGCTGGCCTCGAGCCTGCCGATCGCGGTGTTCGCCGCCACCGTGCCGGTCACCTTCGCAGTGGCGCTCAACTTCGCGCTGCAAGGCGACCTGCACAACTACATCCTCGGCATCATGGCGGTCGCGGCGCAATGCTATTTCACCCTGCTTGCGCACCGCCTCTACTCGGCCGGCCTGGCGACGCTGGTGGCGCGTGCGGAAAAGGATGCGCTGATCGCCGAGCTCGAACAAGCCAAGGCGATCTCCGACGAGGCGCGCCGCCGCGCGGAAGGCGCCAACATCGCAAAGTCGCAGTTCCTGGCGCAGATGAGCCATGAGCTCCGCACGCCGCTCAATGCCATTCTCGGCTTCTCCGAGGTGATGAAGACCGAGGTGTTCGGGCCCCATCAGGTGCCGGCCTACAAGGAATACTCCAACGACATCCACAACTCGGGCCAACACCTGCTCAACCTGATCAACGAAATTCTCGACCTGTCGCGCATCGAAGCCGGACGATACGAACTCAACGAGGAGCCGGTTTCGCTCGCGATCGTGGTGGAGGACTGCCATCATCTTCTGAAACTGCGCGCCAAGAACAAGGGCGTCACCATCCACGAGGTGTTCGAGCCCGAAATGCCGCGGCTGTGGGCGGACGAGCGTGCGCTGCGCCAGATTTGCCTCAACCTGCTCTCCAACGCGATCAAGTTCACGCCGTCGGGTGGCGAAGTGTGGCTGAAAGTCGGCTGGACCGCCTCGGGCGGCCAATATCTCAGCGTCAAGGACACCGGCCCCGGCATCCCCGAGGAAGAGCTTCCGGTCGTTCTGTCGAAGTTCGGGCAAGGATCGAACGCGATCAAGTCGGCGGAGCAAGGCACCGGCCTCGGCCTGCCGATCGCGAAGAACCTCGTCGACCTGCACGGCGGGACCTTTACGCTCAAGTCCAAGGTCCGGATCGGCACCGAGCTCATTGCAACGTTCCCGCCCGAGCGCGTCATGGCCGCGCTGCCGCCGCTGGCGGAGCCCGCGCCGTCGATCGCGCCAGGGACCGAGGACAGCGGCCAGCCCTCCTCGCCGCCCCCCGGTAACGGCTCCACCGGCAACAGCGTCAGCAAGCGCATGCGCTCGCTGTTCCGCATGGGCGGCTGAGCGCCGCCACGGCGGCGGCCCGCCGACCGCCGATTGCGTTCCGCGCCGCCGCGCCTATGTTGAGGACGGAAAGCGTATCCGGACATGGCCGCCGTCGTCTCGCCCTGCGACAAGATCTGCACCGTGCATCCCGCAACCGGGCTGTGCGTCGGCTGCGGCCGCAGTCTTCACGAAATCGAGCGCTGGCTGTCGTACAGCGACGCCGAGCGCGCGCACGTCATGGCCGAGCTCCCGGCACGGCTTGAGGCCATGCGCGCAGCCCCGGCGCGGGCCTGAGGGACCGGCGCTGTGCCCCGCCTGCTCTGGATCGTTTTGATCGTCCTCGGCGTCGGCGCGATCGTCCTGATCGCGCGCCACGACGCAGGCACGGTCCGAGGGTTGGACACCGGCGAATTCGGCTCGCTCGTGTTCTATCTCGCGCTGATCGTCGCCATCGGCAGCGGCGTGCTGGTGATGTTCCGCGAGCGCTTCGCGAAGGCGCTGCAGGCCGCCCTGATCTGGATCGTCATCGGTTTTGCGATTGCGGTTGGCTACACCTACCGCATGGAATTGCGCGACGTGTCCGACCGCGTGCTGGCGGAACTGATGCCGGGCCGCGCCGCGCAGCGCAGCGCACGCATGGTCGAGATCGTGCGCGGCCGCGCCGGCGATTTTCAGGTCGCGGCGCAGGTCAACGGCCAGCGCATCGCCATGGTCCTCGACACCGGCGCAAGCGCGGTGGTGCTGACGCAGGAAGCCGCCAAGGCCGCGGGCCTGCCGCTCGAAGTGTTGTCCTACTCGGTCAATGTCGACACTGCCAACGGCCGGACCCGCGCGGCCGCCGTCACCATCGACCGCATTACGGTCGGCGACATCGAGGAGCGGCGGGTGCCGGCCTTGGTGGCGCAACCCGGCCAGCTGCGCGTCAGCCTCCTGGGCATGAGCTTCCTCAGCCGCCTCGAAGGCTGGGAGGTGCGCGGCGACAAACTCGTGATGCGCGGCAAACGATGATCGTCACAGCAGGCTGAACAGGAACCGCACCGCCACCGCGAGCAGGAACACGCCGAACGCGATTTCGAGCTTGCGCTTGGGCATCCGGTGCGCGAGCCGCGCGCCGAAAGGCGCCGCATAGCTCGACACCGGCGCCATGATCGCCACACCAATGAGCGACACATAGCCGACCGACAGTGGCGGCAGCAGGTCGTGATAGGGAATGCCGGCGAGCAGATAACCGATCGTGCCGGTGACCGAAATCACGACGCCGACGCCTGCGGAAATGCCGACCGCGGTGTGGATCGCCGTGCCGTAAAGCATCAGGATCAGCGTCGACACCGAGCCGCCACCGACGCCCATCAAGCCGGAATAGAGCCCGACCACGAGCCCGTAGCCGGACATCGCCGGCTGTCCCGGCAGCGCGTCGCCAAGCCGCCAGCGGTCGTTGACCAGGAACATGCGCAGCGCCACCAGCGACGTCACAACCACGAACGCGAGCTTGAACACCCAGCTCGGCGCGAACGCCGCCGTGACCGCACCGACCGCAATGCCTGCGATCATGGGCGGTGCCCAGGCGCGGATGATTTCGACCGGAAGGCTGCCCTTGGCGCGGTGGGCGAGAAACGACAGCAGCGAGGTCGGCACGATGATCGCAAGCGAGGTGCCGACGCAAAGCTGCATGCGCACATCCTCCGGCACGCCGAGGATGCGGAACACTTCGTAGAGCACCGGAACGATCACCGCTCCGCCGCCGACCCCGAACAGCCCCGCGAGCAGGCCCGTCACCACGCCGCCGACGACGATCGCGGCCGCGAGCACGGCCAACTCCCCGAGCGGGACCCCCAGCATCAAGCGCTCCGATTGGACGGCGGTGGCAGCGGCTTAAGCGGCTGCGGTTTGCGCCATGGCGGCGGGGCTGTCCACCACCAGCGCCAGAGCCTCTGCCAGAACGTCCGCGCATGCGCCGGGCTTGACTGCGGCGGTCGCGAGATGCCTGCGGAACGCCCGCGCGCCGGGCACGGCGTGGAACAGACCGTGCAGATGGCGCGTGATGGAATGCAGGCGCGCGCCGCGCGACAGTTCGCGCTCGATGTAGGGGAGCAGCGCAAGTGCCGCCTCGCGCGCCGACGCATACGGCGCAGGCTCTCCGAAAACCTCAGGATCGACCGCGAGCAGCCGCCACGGCTCCTGATAGGCGGCGCGGCCCATCATCACGCCGTCGAGCATCGAAAGGTGCTCGCACGCGGCCTCGACCGTCGAAACGCCGCCGTTGAGCACGATCGGCCAGTCGGAATGGCGCGCTTTGAGACGGAACACGATGTCGTAATCCAATGGCGGGACGTCCCGGTTCTCGCGCGGCGACAGCCCCTTCAGCCACGCCTTGCGCGCATGCACGATCAGCGCATCGGCGCCCGCGGCCTTAACGGCCGAGGCGAGTGTCTCCAGCGCCACTTCCGGATCCTGGTCGTCGATGCCGATGCGGCACTTCACCGTAACCGGGATCGCAACCGCCGCTTTCATCGCGGCGACGCAGTCGGCGACCAGCACAGGCTCCGCCATGAGACACGCCCCGAAGCGGCCCTCCTGGACGCGGTCCGACGGGCAACCGACATTGAGGTTGATCTCGTCGTAGCCGAAATCGGCGCCGATGCGGGCGCATTGCGCCAGCGCCTTCGGATCGGAGCCGCCGAGCTGGAGCGCCACCGGATGCTCCGCCGGATCGAAGCCGATCAGCCGCATGCGGTCGCCGTGCAGCACCGCGCCGGTCGTCACCATTTCCGTGTAGAGCAGCGCCCGGCGCGTCAGCAGGCGATGGAAAAACCGGCAGGGCCGGTCGGTCCATTCCATCATCGGGGCAATGGCGAATTTTCGATCTAACATACTGTCTTCAAATAGCTATTCGTGCCGCTCCGGTCCAATCACTTTTCGTGCTGCCAAGCCGATGACGACCGCCACATAACACCGGACAGATGCAACCGCTGCTTGGGACGATCGCAAAGGCGGCTTCACAGATTTGGTCGCCAATCCGGCGCAAGCTCGATCGCCGGACAGGCAGCAAGCAGCCGCCCGTCAGAGCCTCAAGAGCCAGAGGCTCAGGTCCGGTACCGCCATCACGACGATGGTCACCAGCACCATCACGATCACGAACGGAATGGTGCCGATGAAAATGTCGGCGAGCGTGACGGAGTCCTTCTCAAGCACGCTCTTGACCACATAGACCGACAGGCCGAACGGCGGCGTGAGCAGACCGATTTCGACTGCGATCACCGTGACGATTCCGAACCAGATTTTGTCGCCGTCGAGCGCATCGAGGATCGGCAGCATGATCGGCAGAACGATCAGGATGATCGAGACGGAGTCGAGGATCATCCCGAGGATCACCGTCAGCACGAAATAGACCGCGAGGAACGCCGACATTTCGAGTCCGGCGCCCGTCACCCAGTCGGACACCATCATGGGAATGCCGGTCAGCGCGATCTGGCGGGTGTAGAGGTTGGCCGCGACGATCAGGAACAGGATCGAGGCCGAGACGAACGAGGTCTCCAGCACGATCGCCTGGACCTCCTTCCAGCCGATGCGGCGCTTGGCGAAAGCAAGCAGGAATGCGAGTGCGGTGCCGACCGCCGCCGCCTCCGTCGGCGTGAACAGACCGCCGTAAATGCCGCCGACCACGAGCGCGACCAGGACCAGGATGGGCAAGAGCTGGTTTGCGATCTGACCCCAGGTCACCCGTTCGGCGTCTTCCACGGCCCGCACATTGCCGACGAAGCGCGGCGTGAGGTAGGTCATCACATAGATCGCAAGCGCCATCGAAACCGCGAGCAGGATTCCCGGCACGACAGCGGCGATGAATAGCCGCCCGACCGAGGCTTCCGCCACCAGACCGTAGACGATGAGCAGCAGGCTCGGCGGGATCAGCATGCCGAGCACCGAAGAACCCGCCACAGTGCCGACCGAGAACCGCTTGGTGTAGCCGTACTTCACCATCTCCGGCACCGCGATCCGGCTGAACACCGCGGCCGACGCGATCGAGCTGCCGACGATCGAGGCGAAGATCGCGTTGGCGCCGACGGTCGCGATGCCCAGCCCGCCGCGCAGCTTGCGCAGAAGCCCAGCCGCCACTTGGAACGCGTCGCGGCCGACGTCGGCCTTTTCCAGCACCAGCCCCATCATGATGAACAGCGGGATGACGCCGAACTCGTAGGAGGCGACGCCCGTGGAGGTCGCGAGCCCGAGCGTATTGATCGAAAGCTGCTCGCTGCTGCGGATTATCCAGATGCCCAGGTAAGATACGCCCATCAGCGCGAGCGGGATCGGCATGCCGAGAATGACCAGCACCAACATCGCCGCCAGCGAATAGGCGCCGGTCGTCACCGGCCGCGGATTGGTGATGGCGAGGAATGCGATGAAGGCTGCGGCGGCGGCGACGAAGCCGAGCATGATCGCCGCACTCCGAGCGACGTTCTCCGAAGCGCCGTCGGCGCGGCGGCGAACGCCGGGGCCCGCCACGCCCAGTGCGTGTTCTGCGACTTGGCGCGCGAACTGGATCAGGCCGAAGACCGCCCCGACGATCAGCGTCAGTTTGAACGGCCAAGTCGGGATCTGGTACACGCCCTGGACGCCGGAATATTCGCCGCCGGCGTAGGACTTCTGGAAGTCGGGCCATGCCCAGACCAGCATCTTCCAGAAGACGAACATGCCGACCAGCGCGAACGCCAGATTGAGCGCGGCCGCGGCGCGCGGCTGCAGCCGCTCCAGCGCGCCGATGGTCAGTTCGGCGCGCACCAGCCTGCGCTGCGCGATCGCAGACGGCAGTTGCAGGAACACGCAGGCCGGTACCGACAGCGCGATGAATTCGGCCACGCCGGAAATCGGCGCGTTGAAGACGTTGCGCATGAAGATATCGGCGCAGACCAGCGCCATTATCGCAAATATCCAGACCGCGCTGACGATCGACAGCATCAAGTTGATGAGCTTGTCGAAACGCTCGAGCGCGTGGGGCGGTGCGACCGCCTGCTGCCTGGCCGGCGTGTTCATGCTCGGCTGCTCCGCCCGCGGCACAGCCGCGGCCCCCCCACCGCAAACGAAGCGTCCGGGCGCTGCGTTTGCGCCCGGACGCAGGCCGGCTTGGATCCGGCGCGGCTCCTCGATCAGAGCCCCTTGTCCCAGTCGCGGGCGGGCTTGGCGCCAGCCGCGCGCATCAGCGACATATACTCCTGCATGATCTGCTTGCCGGGTTGGCCGCGCTTCTCAGCCGCATCCGCCCAGGTCTTGGCGAGGTTCGGCATTGCTGCGGCCCAGCGGTTGCGCTCGTCGGCGGGAAGTTCGGCGATCCGCGCGCCTTCCTTTTTCATGCGCTCCAGGCCGGCCTTCTCGCGCTGCTGGACGATGCCGATGTTGGTCGCCGCGTATTCGCGGGCGATCGGCAGCATCGTGTCGCGCACCTCTTGCGGCAGACTCTCCCACTTCTTTTTGTTGGCGGCGAAAGCGCCGAAGGTCACCGCGCCTAGGTTGGCGTAAGTGACGTGCGGGGCGACCTCATGCAGCTTGATCGGCACCGCACCCGATGGGATCAGCACCACGCCGTCGCCGAGCCCGGTCTGCATCATGTTGTAGAAGTTCGGGATGCCTGCGTTGACGGCGGTGGCGCCGAGGCCTTCCATCCACGCGCCGACCGCGCCGGCAGCCAGTATCTTCTTGCCCTTGAGGTCGGCCATCGACTTCACCGGGAACTTGGTGAAGAGCTGATAGGAATCCGACGAAGTGGCCGAGAAGTAGATGGCGTTCTGGGTTTCCCACTCGCGCTTGAAGTGGGGGTTCTTCTCCATGAGCTGGTCCATCACCCGCACGGCGATCTTCGGATCGTCTGTGACGAAGGGCGTGGCGAACATGATGTTCTGGAGCGGCATCTTGGCCGGCTCCCACAGCGTGCCGACCCAGCCGAAGTCCGCGATGCCCTGCTCGATGGCTTCGATCGTGTTCTCGAAGTTGTAGAGCACGCCGCCGTAGGCTTCGTTCCATTCGATGCGGTACTTGGAGCCCTTCGCCTGCAGCGCGGCGTTGGTCTTCTGCACCACGGTGTTGCGCATCGCGAGCACCCACGGAATCACCGGAGGGTGGCTGGATCCGATGGTCAGCCGGATCGTCTCCGTCTGCTGCGCCGAAGCCGGTGCCGCGAGCGCGATCGCGGCGGCTGCGGCCAAAATCAATCCTCGTGCTTTCATGACAAAGTTCGCTCCGCTGAAGGTGGACCACACCCATTCGGGCTGCGGCCGACGATGGGGCCAGACGATTTCACATCCCGCCATGCGAGATTAAAGCATACGTGCGCGCTTGGGCGGGTGTCAACGAAACCGGATGCTGGCGAAGAGCCGGCTTTGATTCCATCGAAGCCTGGGCGCGAGCGAAGCCGCCGCTCCATGAGGCATCGCCACCGAGCGCGCTCCATCGAACGCGCCGGTGGACTTCGGCGAACGGCAAAAGCGCCGTGCAGCACCGCAGTGCTCTGCTGCGCAAGTCACTGCGGCCTTCCACACCGGATCGGTCTCGACGTGCCGCCGGATCGCCGGCACGATGCAAATGACCCTTCCATAACGCCCGCAACGTGGCATAAGAGCGCCGCAAATCGCCCCCAGCCCCGCCCCGAAATGATCCGCCTCGACAACATCACCAAGCAGAACGGCCACCAGATCCTGTTCATCGAAGCCTCCGCCGCGCTGAACCGCGGCGAAAAGGTCGGGCTCGTCGGGCCGAACGGCGCCGGCAAGACCACGCTGTTCCGCATGATCGTCGGCGAGGACCATCCTGACGAGGGCCAGGTGTCGGTCGATCGCGGTACGACCATCGGCTACTTCAGCCAGGACGTCGGCGAAATGTCGGGGCGCAGCGCCGTGGCCGAAGTCATGGACGGCGCGGGTCCGGTGAGTGAGATCGCGGCCGAGCTGAAGGATCTCGAATCTGCCATGGCCGATCCGGACCGCGCGGACGAGATGGACGACATCGTTGCGCGCTACGGCGAGGTGCAGGCGCGCTTCGAGGAGCTCGGCGGCTATGCACTGGAGGGCCGCGCGCGCGAGGTGCTCGCGGGCCTGAGCTTCAGCCAGGAGATGATGGACGGCGACGTCGGCGCGCTCTCCGGCGGCTGGAAGATGCGGGTCGCGCTGGCGCGCATCCTGCTGATGCGGCCGGACGCCATGCTGCTCGACGAGCCGAGCAACCATCTCGACCTCGAAAGCCTGATCTGGCTGGAGCAGTTCCTGAAAGGTTACGAGGGCGTCCTGCTGATGACGTCGCACGACCGCGAGTTCATGAACCGCATCGTGACCAAGGTGCTGGAGATCGACGGCGGCGCGCTGACTTCGTATTCCGGCAACTACGAGTTCTACGAGCAGCAGCGCGCACTCGCCGAAAAGCAGCAGCAGGCGCAGTTCGAGCGCCAGCAGGCGATGCTGGCGAAGGAAATCCGCTTCATCGAGCGCTTCAAGGCCCGTGCGTCGCACGCCGCGCAGGTGCAGAGCCGCGTCAAGAAGCTCGAAAAGATCGACCGGGTCGAGCCGCCGCGGCGGCGGCAGACCGTGACGTTCGAATTCCCGCCCGCGCCGCGATCGGGCGAGGACGTGGTCAGCCTCAAGCGGGTCGGCAAGCGCTATGGCGACCGGACGATCTACGACGGCTTCGATTTGACCGTGCGCCGCAAGGAGCGCTGGTGCGTGATGGGCGTCAACGGCGCGGGCAAGTCGACCTTGCTCAAGCTCGTCGCGGGCGCCGCCGACCCTGACGCGGGCTCCGTCGCGCTCGGCGGCAGCGTGAAGATGGGATATTTCGCGCAGCACGCCATGGAGTTGCTCGACGGCGAGCGCACGGTCTTCGAAACGCTCGAAGACGCGTTCCCGCAGGCCGGGCAAGGTTCTTTGCGCGCGCTCGCCGGCTGCTTCGGATTTTCCGGCGACGACATCGAGAAGACCTGCCGCGTGCTGTCGGGCGGCGAGAAGGCGCGCCTCGTGATGGCCTTGATGCTCTACGACCCGCCGAACTTCCTGGTGCTCGACGAGCCGACCAACCATCTCGACATGGCGACGAAAGAGATGCTGATCGAGGCGCTGTCGCAGTACGAAGGCACGATGCTGTTCGTGTCCCACGACCGGCGCTTTCTTGCCGCGCTGTCGAACCGCGTGCTGGAACTGACGCCCGAGGGCGTTCACCAGTACGGCGGCGGCTACACCGAATACGTCGCGCGCACCGGCCACGAGGCGCCGGGGCTGCGAAGCTGAGTCTCATTACATTTGAGCATGATCTTGTCCGAAAACCGGTTCCCACTTTTCGGGATCATGCTCTAGTCGCACCGTGCGATCATCCCGCCGTCGACCACGATCTCCGTGCCGGTGACGAACCGCGCCTCGTCCGACGCCAGAAACAGCGCAGCGTTGGCCGTGTCGCGGCCGTCGCCCATGAAGCCCTGCGGGATGCGCTCGACGCGCGACTTCAAGAGCGCATCGACGTCACCGCCGGTGCGCTGTCCCGCCAGCCGCACCTCCACCATCGGCGTGTGAAGCTGGCCCGGCACCACCGTGTTCACGCGGATGCCTTTTGCCGCGTACTGCACGGCGACCACATGCGACAGGTGCAGCACGCCCGCCTTCGACGAGGCGTAGCCGACCTGCGGCGAGCCGGTCCAGCGCATGCCGGACGTCGAGGCGATGTTGACGATGGCGCCGCCGCCCTGGCGCTCCATCACCGGAATGACGTGCTTGAGCGCAAGGAACACGCTCTTGAGATTGTAGGAAAGCTGACCTTCGAAAGTCTCTTCGGACATTTCGACCGGCCCGCCGGCGGCCGAGCCGCCGACGTTGTTCACCAGAACGTCGATGCGGCCGAACGCGTCGAGGCAGGCGTCGACCATGCCCCTCACCGCTGCGCTTTGGGTGACATCGCAGGTGTGGGCGCGGATCGTGCCGCCAAATTGGGCGACACGATCCAATGTCTCCGTCATCGCGTCCGCATTCTTGTCGACCGCGAACACCTTCGCGCCCTCCTGCGCGAAACGGACGGCGATGGCGCGGCCGTTGCCCCAGCCGGGGCCGACGCAGCCCGCACCGGCGACCAGCGCGACCTTATCCTGCAAGCGCCCCGGCATGCCGGGCCCGCCGCCAACCGAGACTTACTGCGAGCCCCGCAGGCCGATCTTGTCGACCAGCGTGCCCCACTTGACCCGCTCGGACTTGATGTAGGCGTTGATGCCGTCGATCGACGGGGTTTCGAACGGAATCAAGCCGATGTCGGCCGCGCGCTTGACCATGACCGGATCGCTCATGATCTTCTTCATCTCAGCGTGCAGCCGGTCGACGATCGGCTTCGGGGTCTTGGACGGCACCATCAGCGCGTGCCAGGACACCGACTCGAAATCGGGCACGCCGGCCGCTTTCGCAAACGGCGGGACGCCGGGCAGCAGCGGCAGTTCGGTCAGCGACGACACCGCAAGCGCGCGCAGTTTGCCCTCCTTGATCGACGGGATCGACGCGCCCGCCTCGACGAAACCGGTCGCGACGTGACCGGCGATCATATCGGCCACCGACTGCCCGGTGGTGCGGTAGGGGACGTGGGTCGCGTCGAAGCCAAAGCGCTGCTTGGCGAACTCCATCGTGATGTGCTGGAACGCGCCGGCGCCGACCGAGGCGTAGGTGAGCGGCGGCTTGGCCTGCTTGGCGTGAGCGACGAACTCCTTGACGTCCTTGATCTGCAGCTTCGGGTTCACCACCAGGATCAGCGGCGACTTCACATAAAGCGAGATCGGCGTGAAATCGGTTTCCGGGTTGTAGTTGATCTTCTTGTACAGGTGCTGATTGATCGCCAGCGCGCCGCTGGTCAGAATCACCATCGTGTGGCCGTCGGGTTCGGACTGCGCGGCCATGGTCGCGGCCAGCATGGTCGCGGCCCCCGGCTTGTTCTCGACCACCACCGGCCGGCCGAACGCCTGCGACAGCTTCTCGGCATAGAGACGCGCCAGCACGTCCATTCCGGTGCCGGGACCGATCGACACGATCAGGTTGATGTTCTTGGTTGGATAGTTCTGCGCCCGCGCCGGCGCATGCAGGCCAAATGCGGCCAGCGCAAGCGCGGCGAACGCGACGGATCGCATCAAACGAAGCATCAGTTTGTTCCTCCCTTAACGAGCATTTGGAGTCAGATTAGGTGGGCACTGCCCACGGAACAAGGCAATTCGGCCTTCTTGAAATGCCTTGCCCTGCGCCGAGATGCCGCTTGGCCCGTATGCCGGTACAACAGCCCGGAATTGCCGAGTGACGATCCGTGCGCGCATGCGAAAGCGGCCGGCGGGTTGCCGCCGGCCGCTGCGGTCTCCAAGCGTGTCGCGGCGTGCTAGATGCCCGCCTCCTTGAACACCTGTGCCAGATTGGCGGTTTCCTCGCGGTTGATCTTATCGAAAGCCGCCGTGGTGTCGGTCAGCGGGATCACGAACTGCGCCTTGAACCTGGCGTCCACGGCCGCGCTCTTGAGCGAGGCGACGAAATCCTGGTTCAGTTTCTCGACGATCGCGCGCGGCGTGGCCGCCGGCACCAGCGCACCGAACCAGGAGTCGTAGACGAACGGCAGGCCCGCTTCGGTGAAGGTCGGCACGTTCGGCATGTCGGGGATGCGCTTGGCGGTCGCTGCCGCGATCGCGATCACCTTGCCCTCGCCTGCGAGCTGCTTGGAGAGATTGACCGGCGCGAAGTACATGTGCGCGTCGCCGCGCACCACCGCCGTCACCGCGTCCGGCGCGCTCTTGAACGGCACGTGCACGATGTTGATGCCGGCCTGTTTGCGGAACAGCGCGCCGGCGATGAAGGTCGTGCTGGCGAGACCGGGCGACGAGAAGTTGAGCGTGCCGGGCTTCGCCTTGGCGAGCGCGATCAGCGACTTCAGGTCCCGCGGCGGCGAACCGGGATGGCTGATGAGATAGAGCGGCACGTTGCAGATACGCGTGATGCCGGCGAAGTCCTTGACCGAGTCGAACGGCGCGGACTTGCTGACCATGTTGGCGACGGTATGCCCGTTCGACGTCACCAGGATGGTATGGCCGTCCGGCGCCGACTTGGCGACGCCCGCCGTGCCGGCAATGCCCGGGCGGTTTTCGACGATGACCTGCTGGTTCCACCGCTTGCTCAGATCTTCGGCGAGGATGCGCGACAGGATGTCGGTCACGGAACCGGCGCCGAACGGCACCACGATGGTGACGCGCTGCGTCGGGAAATTCTGCGCAGCCGCCGGCGCGGCCGCGAACGTCGCAGCCAGCAGGGCCCCCAGAACAAGCTTGAACAATCTCATGGCGTTTCTCCTCCACTTCGTCATTTCGCCGGCACCGCGGCCGGCTTTGCTGCAACGAACGTTCCGCGGCTGACTGCGGCCTCAAGGCTTCCGCCCAAATCCTTCAACATCACCGCCGCCGCATTTCTTCCCGGGCCGCCCGAAATCGAGCCGCCGGGATGTGTCGTGGCCCCGGTCTGGTAGAGGCCGGGGATCGGCATGCGGTGCTGCGCCCAGCCGGGCGCCGGGCGCAATGCGGCCGCCTGGGCTGCGTTCTGCGCGCCGCCATGGCAGCTTCCGCGCCAATTGTGCGGGTTCCGGCGTTCCAAATCGAGGGGGCTTTCGACCACGCGGGCCAGGATCCTGCCGTCCGCGAGACTCTTCGTGAAACGCCGCAGGAACGCAAGATTGGCGTCGGCGACCCGGTCCTTGATCGCGTCCCACTGCTGTGGGCCGTCCTTGAGATCGTAGGGCTGGGTGCCGAGGACCTTGAGGATGTGCTTGCCGGGCGGCGCCTGGGAGGGATCGGCGACGGTGGGCTGGACCGCGAGCAGCACCGGCTCGTCCGTGTTCGCGACGCCGCAGGCGAAGTCGTAGCCCATACGCAGCGCGCGCGTCGGCGCGGACAGGATCGAGGCCGCAATCGGCGCGATGCTGCGGCCGCCGTCGACTTCGAACGTCATCGGGCCATCCAGCGCGTAGTGAGTCACAAACAGCGTCGGCCCGCCCTGGTAGGTCCCGACGCCTTCGACGAAGTCGTCGGCCCAGAGCTGCCGCGGCGCCATGTCGATCAGATGCTTGACGTGGATGGTCGAGAGCACGGCCTTGCCAGCGCGATACGCCGTGCCGTCGGCGCATTCGACCCCGGTGCAGCGACCGCCCTCGACGATCAGGCGCTCGACCTTCCTGCCGGTCATCGCAGCCCCGCCGTGCGCCTCGATCAGCCGCACCAGGCAGTCGGTGAACGCGCCCGAGCCGCCTTTGGGCACGCACCAGCTCCAGCGCTGCCGCCCCTGCACCAGCGAATAGGCCAGCCGCCCCGTCATCGGCCATTCCGGCGGCGTCACGGTCTGGAACGCCATCCAGAGCATGAACGAGCGGCAGTGATCGTCCTTGAAATTGTCGCGGATGATTTCCCACGCCGACTGCGCGGAGCGCCGCAACCATTTCTTGCCGTCGGGGTGCTCGGCGAGCCGCTCGTTGACCGGCTTGCCGAAGCCGACGGGCGTGTAGGCCGCCGCGTCGAACAGCGGCTTGACGCGCTCGTAGTCCTCGATCATGCGCCGGTACGCCTCGGCGTCTTTCTTCGAGAATTTGGCGAACTCGGCGCAGGTGCGGTCGATGTCGTGGTACTGCGTGAGCCAGGAGCCGTCGAGAAACGGCATGTGGCAAACGATCTCCGGATGGATGTATTCGAGCCCGTAGTCCGCGAGGCCCAGTTCGTCGTTTCGCAGCATCGGGCTGTCCTGCAGCAGCACATGCGCGGTGCCGCAGGAATCGTGGCGGAAGCCCGGAAGCGTCAGTTCCTCGGTGCAGCAGTTGCCGCCGAGCACGCTGCGGCCCTCCAGCACCAGGCAGCGGTAGCCGGCCTTGGACAGGTAGGCCGCGGCCACCAGGCTGTTGTGGCCGGCGCCGGCAACGACGATGTCGAAACGTTCGGACATGGGCGGCTCAGATCCGTTTGTCCGGCAGCCCGGCTGCCTTGTAGGCGCGCGCCTGCGCCTCGCGGCCCATCCGGTTGACGCGGTTCATGTCGACGCCGACAAGGCGGCCGCGGCGCTTGACCACCCGGCCCGCGATCAGGACCGTGTCGACGTTCTGCGGGCTCATGCTGGTCACCACCGCGCCGACCGCGCTGTTGATCGGCGTCACGTTGATCAGGTCGGTTCGCAGCATGATCACGTCGGCCTCTTTGCCGGGCGTGAGCGTTCCGACCTTCTTCGAAAGACCGTTGGCGCGCGCGCCTTCGACGGTGGCGAATTCCAGCACGTCGCGCACCTTCAGGAACTCCGGAACGGTCTTCTCGCCCGCAAGCCGCTTGGCCCAGACCTCGTTTTTCTGCAGCGAGAACACCGACCGCATCTGGGTGAAGAAGTCGTTCGGCACCGACGTTTCCACATCGACGCTCAGCGACGGCCGGATGCCCATGTCGAGCGCTTTCTGGGTCGGCGGATTGCCGTGGCCCATCAGCATTTCGACGTAGCCCGCGATCGAGATGGTTCCGCCGGAATCCTTGATCAGCTTCCACTCGGTGTCGTTGAGCGTGCAGCAGTGGATATAGGTGGTGTCGGACTTCAGCGGTTCGAGGGCGTGCATCTTCTCAAGGAACGCGCTGCGCCCGAAGGTTCCGACGCCGACGTGGATGGTGATCGGCGCGCCCGCATCGCGCGCGGCCTTCCAGATCGGCATCACCTGGTCCGGCGCACCGCCGGGCGAAGCGAGGTACAACGTCAGAAGCTGGTCGCCGCTGTTGAAATACTGCTTGCGCAGCCGCGCGATATCGCCGGGATACTTCTGCTTCGGCGCCTCGCGCCAGTTGCCCGAGACGGTCTGCGGCGTGCCGTAGGCGAACACAGCGCGCACGCCGGAGTCCTTGAGGCCCTGGATCGCGGCGTCGGTGTGCTCGGGCGAATTGTGGATGTGCGACCAGTCGAGCACCGTGGTCACGCCGGCGTCGATGCAGCCGAGACCGCTCAGAACCTCCGCGGCATAGACGTCGTCCGGCACGAAGTTGGCGCCGAACTTGCGCTGCACCGTCTGGATGTAGTCCTGCAGCGAGCCGTCGGGCAGCACGCCGCGCAGGAAGCCCTGCCACATGTGACGGTGGGTGTCGACGAAGCCCGGCATCACGATCGACCGCGACGCGTCGATCACGCGGGCGTTGGGTGCGTCGATGTCCGGCCGGACTGCCGAAATCTTCGTACCCTCGATCAGGACGTCGGCGCGCTCGAAGTCGCCGACGGCCTTGTCGAGCGACAGAACGATGCCGCCCTTGAGCAGGATCGGCCGCCCGGCGCGACGGCGCCCCTGCGCCATCGCATCGCCGGCAAAGCCTGCCGTGAACAGCGGCACCGCGGCGGCGGCGCTCGCCGTACCGCACAGGAACTGACGCCGCGACAATCCTCCGCGCGGCATGCAGCACGCACAACCGGAATTGAAGGGATGCGACATGGCTTCCTCCCCAGTCCGCGCCTATGTTGAAACGCGGGCGTTTTGGCCATGCTAGGCCCGCCGGTGTTCACGATCCAGCGGCGTGACTCTGCCCACCGTTCCATCCTAGAACGCTGCCCACTTCCCGAAACTCTTAGTCAGATGACAATGCGCACCGAAGAGCCCCGCCCCGTCCGACTGTCCGAGTACCGCCCGCCCGACTGGCTGGTCGAGACCGTGCATATCGAGGTCTTGCTGCATCCGACGCGCTCGCCGGTGCGCGCGACGCTGAAGTTCCGCCCCAATCCGGCGGCCGCGACCCCCGCACCGCTGGTGCTGGACGGCGACGGGCTGACGCTCGTTTCGCTGAAGCTCGATGGCGCGTCGCTCAGCGCGGAAAACTACACTGCGACGCCGGACAATCTGACTGTCCCGCAGCCGCCGAACCGGCCGTTCACGCTTCAGATCGAGACGCTGGTCGATCCGACCGCCAACACCCAGCTCTCCGGCTTGTACCGGTCGAGCGGCACCTATTGCACGCAATGCGAGGCCGAGGGCTTCCGCCGCATCACCTATTTCCCGGACCGCCCGGACGTAATGGCGGTCTACACCACGCGCATCGTGGCCAACAAAGCCGAAGCGCCGGTGCTGCTCGCCAACGGCAATCTGACCGAGAGCGGCGACCTGCCGGACGGCCGCCACTTCGCGGTGTGGCACGATCCGTGGCCGAAGCCGTCGTATTTGTTCGCCTTGGTCGGCGGCAGGCTCGGCCACATCGAGGATACGTTCGTCACGAAATCTGGCCGCAAGGTCGCGCTGCGCATCTACGTCGAGCCCGGCAAGGAGGACCGCGCCGCCTACGCGATGGATTCGCTCAAGCGCTCCATGCGCTGGGACGAGGAGGCGTTCGGCCGCGAATACGATCTCGATGTGTTCATGGTGGTCGCCGTGTCCGACTTCAACATGGGCGCGATGGAGAACAAGGGCCTCAACGTCTTCAACGACAAGTACGTGCTGGCCTCGCCCGCGACCGCGACCGACAACGACTATCTCGCCATCGAGTCGATCATCGCACACGAGTATTTCCACAACTGGACCGGCAACCGCATCACCTGCCGCGACTGGTTCCAGCTTTGCCTGAAGGAAGGTCTCACGGTCTATCGCGACCAGGAATTCACCTCCGACCAGCGCTCGCGTGTGGTCACGCGAATCGGCGACGTGCGCGGACTGCGCGCGCACCAGTTCGTCGAGGACGCCGGCCCCCTCGCCCACCCGGTGCGGCCCGAGGTCTACAGCGAGATCAACAACTTCTACACCACGACGGTCTATGAGAAGGGCGCCGAGGTGGTGCGGATGCTGCACACGCTGCTCGGCGCGGCGGCCTTCCGCAAAGGCATGGACCTCTATTTCGAGCGCCACGACGGCGAGGCCGCGACCGTCGAACAGTTCGTGCAGTGCTTCGCCGATGCAGGCGGACGCGACCTCAAGCAGTTCCTGCGCTGGTACGCGCAGGCCGGCACGCCCGAGGTGATCGCTTCCGGCCACTACGACGCCCGCGCCAGGACCTACCGCCTGGAGCTCGCGCAAATTCTGCGGCCGACGCCCGGCCAGCCCACAAAGGAGCCTGTGGTAATCCCGCTCGTCACCGGCCTGATCGGACGCGACGGACGTGACCTGCCGCTGACGCTCGAAGACGGGCGACGCATCGATGGCGGCGTGCTGGTGCTGGACAAGCCGGCTGCGGACTTCGTGTTTGCGAACGTGCCCGAACGTCCGGTGCTATCGATCAACCGCGGCTTCTCCGCGCCGGTCAAGCTGACCGCCAACCTCACCTCCGACGATCTGAGGCTAATGGCGGCGCGCGACAGCGACCCGTTCAACCGCTGGCAGGCGGTGCAGACGCTCGCCGCAACCCTGCTGGTCGGCAACGTCGCGCGGCTGCGCGCCGACCAGGAGCCTGAGATCGACGAGGGCCTGCTCGAAGCGCTGGGCGCGATCCTCGCGGACACGGCGCTCGAACCGGCCTTCGTCGCCGAGGCGCTGACCCCGCCGAGCGAAGCCGACATCGCCAGGGAAATCGGCCGCGACGTCGATCCGGACGCCATCTTCCGCGCCCGCATGAGCCTGCGCGCGCTGATCGGCCTGCATCTCAACGCCGCGCTGACGGAACGCTACAGGGCGCTGGCGGGACGCGGCGCCTACAGTCCCGACGCCGAGAGCGCGGGCCGGCGCACGCTCCGCAACGTCTGCCTCGATCTCCTTGCAGCGACCCAGGAACGCTACGCCATCGCGCTCGCGGCCGAGCAGTACAAATCCGCCGACAACATGACCGATCGGATCGCGGCGCTGTCCACGCTATCGCTGCACAACGCGCCCGAGCGCGCCACAGCCTTCGACGACTTCTATGCGCGCTACAAGGCGGACCCGCTGATCGTCGACAAGTGGTTCGCGCTGCAGGCCGCCTCGCCCGATCCGGCGACGCTCGGCCGCGTGCGCGAATTGACCGCGCATCCGGCGTTCTCGCTCGCCAATCCCAACCGGGTGCGCTCGCTGATCGGCGTATTCGCCCAGGGCAACCAGACCCAGTTCAACCGCGCCGACGGCGCGGGCTACGACTTCGTCGCCGAGAAGGTGATCGCGCTCGACCAATCCAACCCGCAGGTCGCCGCGCGCATGGCGTCGGCGTTCAAGAGCTGGCGCGCGCTCGAGCCGGGCCGCCGCGTGCGGGCCGAGGCCGCGCTGCGGCGAATTGCGGCGGCGCCCGGCCTGTCGCGCGACGTCGGCGACATCGCCGGCCGCGCGCTGGCGGAGCCGTAGACCGACGTGCGACGCTCACGCACGACACGCGATCGCAGACAGCGTCTCGTTTTGCGATGCCGGCACGCTTCGACAAAATTGTTAATTTCGTAATCCGCGTTAACGAAAAATATTGACCTCGGACTCTCGACAAGAGTCGCCGCATCGATTCGAATAGCAGGTGATTCGGGTCGTCGCGGCACACCGACTCGCGTGCGTATTTCTGGGGACCATCCTTACGGGGGCAAGGGCATGGCGCGCGCCGAAGCGGCGAGTGCGTCCGCACGGTCGGATTCGATCAAGGGCCTGGCGCAATCGATCGCCAAGCCCGCGTATCGCCGGCTCTTGACCGCGGAGCCAGCGCTGCGCCGCGCCGTTCCGGCGCTGATCGTCGCCTTCCTTCTCACCATCGGCGTCGGCGCGGTCGTGCAGGTCCTCGACCAGCGCCGCCAGGCCATCGGCGAGGCGATCGGGGACATCGGAACCACCGCCGACTTCGTTTCGGAACGTTACGACCGCCTGGCGCAGTCCGCGCCCACCGGGACGGCACCGCGCGATCTCCTCGACCGGGCGCTGTCGGCACGGGCGCTGGCGTCGGGCCGCCGCGTGCTGCTTTCCAATCCGGAGGGTCAGATCGTTGGCGCCGCACCGTCCGGCAGCCTCGTCGGCACGCGCCTGATCGACGCGCTTGGCGATACCCAGCCTCTGACCATTCTCGGCGCCAGCGCGGGCGTAATGGAAATCGCACTCGGCAATGGCGTGCTGGCGCTTGCGACCGTCCGTACGCTCGCCTCGGGCCGCGGCCAGATCGCGGTCTATCAGTCCCGCGACGACGCGCTCGCGCGGTGGCGCGCCGAAACCACGCTGACCGTCACCCTCACCGCCACCACCGGCTTCGTGCTCCTGATCCTCGGCTTCGCGTTCCACTGGCAGGCGACCCGGGCGCGCGAGGCCGACGCCATCTACGACACCGTCCGCAGCCGCATCGACACTGCGCTCAATCGCGGCCGCTGCGGGCTGTGGGACTGGGACCTCGCCCGCGGCCGCATCTTCTGGTCGCACTCCATGTTCGCGATCCTCGGAATTGCGCCGCGCGACGACCTGATGACCTTCGGCGAAGTCAGCCGGCTGGTCCATCCCGACGACATCCGGCTCTACGAGATCGCAGCCCAGCTCGCCGACGCCAAGGCCAGCGCGATCGACCACGAGTTCCGGATGCTGCACGCCAGCGGCAAATGGGTCTGGCTACGCGCGCGCTGCGAACTGGTGCCGCAGCGCGGCGATTCGGGCCAGCACCTGATCGGCATCGCAGTCGACATCACCGAGCAGAAGTCGCTGGTCGAGAAGACCGCCGCCGCCGACCTGCGGCTGCGCGACGCGATCGAGACCGTACCCGAAACCTTCGTGCTCTGGGACCACGACAACCGCCTGGTGTTGTGCAATTCCAACTTCCAGCGAATGCACAACCTCCCCGACGAGACCGTCGCAGCCGGCACGCCTTACGAGGACGTGGTGGCCGCGGGCCGCAAGCACGTGGTCCGCACCAACGTCACCAACGACGATGCCGCGATCCCCGGCGCGCATACGTTCGAGGCCCAGCTCGACGACGGCCACTGGCTGCAGATCAGCGAGCGGCGCACCAAGGACGGCGGCTATGTGTCGGTCGGCACCGACATCACCCCGCTCAAACTGCACGAAAAGAAGCTTGTGGACAGCGAGCAGCGCCTGATGGCAACCGTCGCGGACCTCCGCAACTCGCAGCACAAGCTGGAAATCCAGACCCGCCAGCTCACCGATATGGCGCAGAAGTACTCCGAAGAGAAGAATCGCGCCGAGGAAGCCAACCAGGCCAAGTCCAAGTTCATGGCCAACATGAGCCACGAGTTGCGCACGCCGCTCAACGCCATCATCGGCTTCTCCGAGATCATGGAATCCGGGATGTTCGGCGCGCTCGGCGCCGACAAATACCATGAGTATTGCCGCGACATCCGCGAAAGCGGCCAGTACCTGCTCGACGTCATCAACGACATCCTCGATATGTCGAAGATCGAGGCCGGGCGCCTCAAGCTCGACCGCGAGGAGGTGGAACTCGACCGCGTCCTCGCCGACGCGTTGCGCGTGGTCACGGCGCGCGCGCAGGACAAACAGCTTCAGGTCACTTCGCAGATCGCGCCCAACGTGCGCTTCAAGGCCGACCGCCGCGCGATCAAGCAAATCGCGCTCAATCTTCTCTCCAACGCGGTCAAGTTCACCCAGGAAAACGGCTCCATCACCGTGCGCGGGCGCTATGGACGCGGCGGCGTGACCATCGGCATCCAGGATTCCGGCATCGGCATCCCGCGCAACGCGCTGAAGAAGCTCGGCAAGCCGTTCGAACAGGTCGAGAGCCAGCTCACCAAGACCCAGCAGGGTTCGGGGCTGGGCCTCGCCATCGCCAAGTCCCTGGTCGAACTGCACGGCGGCACGATGCGCATCCGCTCGGCGCCCGGAATTGGAACCACGGTCGTGGTGCGCCTGCCGATCGATGCGCCTGCGTCCGACGCCAACGGCGCGCAGAGCTCCCCGCACGCGGCCTGATCGCCCGCACCCAGGCCCACGTTGCGGTTCACCGCCCTGCGGCCTTACAATGCGCGCATGACAAAGCATGCACGCGCGGCGCGCCGGCGCTTCCTCGGCGCCACTCTCGCCCTGATAGCGTTTGGAACCCTCACCCTCCCCGGCGGCGCGCAGGCGCAATCCTGGCCGCAACGTCCGGTCAAGGTGCTGGTGCCTTTCGCCGCCGGCGGCAACATCGATGTCACCGGGCGGCTCGTCGCCGCACGCCTCAGCGAGCGGCTCGGCCAGCAGTTCGTGGTCGAGAACCGGGTCGGCGGCGCCGGCATCATTGCGACCGAGGCGGTCGCGCGTTCTGCGCCTGACGGCTACACGCTGCTATGGGCCAGCACCAACGTCATCGCCATCACCCCGCACACCAACAAGGTCCCGTACGATCCGGTGAAGGACTTCGCGCCGGTCAACGCGCTCGGCTCGAGCCCGCAGGTGCTGATGGTCAATTCCAAGCTGCCGGCCAAGACCGTGCAGGAATTCGTCGCCTACGCCAAGGCGCAGCCGCAGAAGCTCGCCTATGGCGGCGGCGGCGGCCCGGGGAGTGCCGGCAATCTGATCATGGCGCTGTTCCTGAAGCGCGCAGGACTGGAGATGACAGCGGTCAGCTATCGCGGCAGCGCGCCCGCCCTCGCCGACGTGATCGCCGGCCACATTCCGGTGATGTTCGGCCCGATGTCGGAGGCGCACGCGCAGCGCGCCAATGCCAATGTCCGGCTGCTCGCCGTGTCGAGCGAAAAGCGATCGCGCCGCCTGCCGGACGTTCCGAGCATCGCGGAGTCCGGATATCCGGGCTATCACGCGGTGTCCTGGACCGGAATGCTGGCGCCCGCGGGCACGCCCAAAGAGATCGTGAAACGGCTCGCCGACGAGATCGATCTTGCGATCAAGGACCCGAAGTTCGGCGACCAGCTGCTCAGCCACGGCATCGACCCGATCGGCGGCGGGCCGGACGCTTTCGCCAGGATGATCGCGTCGGAAATCCCGGTGTGGGGCGAGGCGGTGAAAATCGCCGGCGTCAGCGCCAAGTAACCCCGTCCACACCGGTCATTTGCATCTCATGGCGAAGGAACTTCCTATTCTGATCGCCGGCGGCGGCCCCGTCGGCTTTGTCGCGGCGCTGGCGCTGGCGCAGAAGGGTTTCGCGGTCGAGCTGTTCGAAGCCGAACCCCGCATCAACGACATGCCGCGCGCGGCGACGACCCACGCCGCGACGCTGGAGATGCTCGCAGGCCTCGGCATGGTCGACGAGGTGATCCGGCGCGGCTACGTCGAGCCGAAGTTCCGCATCTGGGACCGCCCATCCCACAGCATCATCGCCGAGTTCGACTTCGGCGTGCTGAAGAACGAGACGCCCTACCCGTTCGCCGTGCAATGCGAACAGCACAAGCTCGCCAGCATGGCGCTGGAGCGCCTGCGCGCAATGCCGCAGGTGCGCGTGCAGTTCTCGGCCCGCGTGACCGGCTTCGAGCAATTCGGCGATCGCGTCGAGGCGACGGTCGAGGACGGCGACGGGCCGCGCAAGGTTACAGGCAGCCACCTCATCGGCTGCGACGGCGGCCGCTCGACGGTGCGCAAGGCGCTCGGCATCGACTTCGAGGGCTACACGCATCCCGAACGGTTCATGATCCTGACCACGACCTTCGATCTCGGGACCATGTATCCCGGCTGCACGCGCAACTACATCACCGATCCCGAACAGTGGTTCTCGATCTTCAAAGTTAGCGGCGACGAGCGCGGGCCGCTGTGGCGCGTGCTGTCGGCAACGCAGCCCGAACAGACCGACGAAGAGCTGATGAACCCGGACGCAACCGAAAAGCGGATGCAGCGCTTCCTGCCGAAGGATTCGCCCTACGACATCGTCCACCGCAATCTCTACAACGTGCATCAGCGCGTCGCCGCGAGCTTCCGCAAGGGCCGCGTATTCCTCGCAGGCGACTCCGCACACGTGAACAACCCGCTCGGCGGGCTCGGCCTAAACTTCGGCATTCACGACGTGATAGAACTGACCGGCCTGCTCGACCGCATCGTTCACAAGGGCGCGTCCGCCGACATCCTCGACGATTACGACCGCCATCGCCGTCCGCTGAATGTCGAGTTCGTCCAGCAGCAGACCATCGCCAACAAAAAGCGCATGGAAGAGCGCGACCCGGCCGCGCGCGCCAGAAGCAACGAGCAATTGCGCGCGACCATGAACGATCCGGCCGCGCATCGCGCCTATGTGCTGCGCGCCTCGCTGCTCGAAAGCGTGCGGAAGCGCGCGGCCGCGGCGGCGTAGTCTTTCCTAAAGCGACGATCCCAAAATCCGATTGAAGCTCGCGCGCACCTTCTGCTGCGTCTCGGTCAAATGCGCGTCGAGCGTGCCGAAGTCCGGCAGGTCGGCGGCGCGGCACAGCAGCCCCAGCAGCCCCGCGCCCGCGGTCTTGGCGTCGAACGGCCCGGGCAGGCACAGCCGCAAAATCTGCGTCAGGTTGTGATAGAGCCGCGCTGCCGGCCGCAGCACGTCTGCGTCCTCCGGCGACAGCACGCCGAGCCGCCAGGCCTTGTCCAGCACCCGCGCAGTGTTGGTGTCGAGAATGTCCGGCGTTTGCTCGGCATGGACGAGCTGCAGGTACTGCGCGATGAACTCCAGGTCGACCAGCCCGCCGGCGGCATATTTGAGATCCCAGCGGTTGCCGTCGCCCTTCTCCTGAGCGATGGCGGCGCGCATGTCGGCGACGTCGGCGGCGACCGTTTCGCGGTCGCGCTCGCGGCCCAGCACCTTGCGGATTGCGGCCTCGACGCGCTGCGCGAAGGCGGGGCTGCCCGCCACCACGCGCGCGCGCGTCAGCGCGAGATGCTCCCAGGTCCAGGCCTCGCTTTCCTGATAGCTCAGGAACGATTCCAGGCTGGTGGCGACCGGCCCCGACCGTCCCGACGGCCGCAGCCGCATGTCCACTTGATAGAGCGCGCCGTAGTTGGTCTGCGAAGACAGGGCGCTGATGAGCCGCTGCGTCAGCCGCGCAAAGTATTGCGCACCGTAGAGCGAGCGTTCGCCGTCGGACTGCGGATTTTCCTCGTCGAAATCGTAGACGATGATCAGGTCGAGGTCGGAGGTCGCGGTCATCTCGCGGCCGCCGAGCTTGCCGAGCGCCAGCAGCGCGGTTTCCTGCTTGCGGATGCGGCCGTGGGCCTTGGTGAAATTGTCCTCGACGATCCGGTGCAGCGCCCGGATCACCACGTCGGCAAGCCGCGCAAACGCCTCGCCGGCCTGCTCCGCAGTCACCGTGCCGGACAGAATGCGCGCGCCGACCAGGAACATCTGCTCCTGGCCGAACATCCGAAGCCGGTCGAGGAAGTCCTCGTAGGATTCCGACGCGCCGAGCGCGCGCTTGAGCTCGGCGGCGAGCTTGTCGTCGTCCGGCAGCGCGCCGAAGAAGGTCGGCTCGAGCAGCGCATCCATCGCCTCCGGATGGCGCGACAGGATGTCGGCGAGCCGTGGCGCCGTTCCGATGGTCAGCGCAACCAGCGACACCAGGTCGGGGTTCTGCCGCAGCCGCGAAAACAGCCGCCCCCCGCGCTGCAGGCCGCCGAGGAACAGATCGAAAGCATTGACCGCGGCGTCGGGGTTCTCCGCCCGCGCGAGACGATCGAGCAGTACGGGAACGAATTCGGAGAACTGCGCGCGGATGCCCTCGTTGCGCAGCGCCTTATAGCCGCCTGCCTTCCAGCGGCGCACGGTCGCCGAAACCTCCTGTGGCTGGCGATAGCCCATGTCGGTCAGCCGGAGGACGGTGTCGCGGTCGTCGGCGTCGGGCGGGAACGACAGCGTCTCTTCGGCGCGCGCCTGCGCCTCGCCCTCGAACAATTGCGCGTAGTGCCGCTGCACCTTCCGTAGATGGCCGACCAGCGTCTCGGCAAAGGCGTCGCGGTCCTTGAAGCCGCAGAACCGCGCAAAGCGATCCATCTCCTCCGGCGTCGACGGCAAGGTGTGGGTCTGGTCGTCGGCGACCATCTGCAGCCGGTGTTCGACCTTGCGCAGGAACAGGTACGCCGCTTCGAGGTCGGCGCGGGCGTCGGCGCCGATCCAGCCGCCCTTGAGCAGCGCCGCCAGCATATCGAGCGTGGCGCGGCCGCGCAGCTCCGGGTGGCGGCCGCCGGCGATGAGCTGCTGGGTCTGGACGAAAAATTCGACCTCGCGGATGCCGCCGCGGCCGACCTTGATGTTGTGGCCCTCGACCGCGATGTCGTCGTGGCCCCGGTAGGCGTGAATCTGCCGCTTCATCGCCTCGACGTCGGCGACCGCGGCATAGTCGAGATACTTGCGCCAGACGAACGGCGAGAGCTGCAGGAGGAACGCCTCGCCGGCCGCGATGTCGCCCGCGCAGGCGCGCGCCTTGATCATGGCGGCGCGTTCCCAGTTCTGGCCGACGCTGCCGTAATACTCGACCGCCGAATCGACCGACACCGCAACCGCGGTCGACGCCGGATCCGGCCGCAGCCGCAGGTCGACGCGGAACACATAGCCGTCCGGCGTGCGCTCCTGAAGCAGCTTCACGATGCCGCGCGTGATCCGCACGTGGAACGCTGCCGCCTCGTCGCGGTCCACCAGCGCGGGCGCTGTGGGGTCGTAGAACACGATCAGGTCGATGTCGCTGGAATAGTTCAGCTCGAAGGCGCCCATCTTGCCCATGGCGAGCATGATGTGGCCCGAACCCTCTTCGGGGCGGTCGGGCTTCGCGGGCTTGAGCTTGCCGCGCTTGACGGCGTCGCGCAGCAGGTAGCGCAGCGCGCCGGTGAGCGCTGCGTCGGCCAGCTCCGTGAGCGCGCGCGTCGCCCGCATCACCGGCCATGCGCCGCCGATATCGGCGAGCGCGATCAGGAGCGCGGCTTCGGCTTTCATCTGGCGCAGGAGCTTCATCGCCTGCGCCTCGGACTTGGCCGCGGCGACCGCCTTCACGCTGCGCGCCAGCAACTCCTCGAAATGCGTATCGGGCTCGGCTTCGAGAATGCCGCACAAGCGTTCGGGCTCCGCGCTCGCCAGGTCCCAGAGATACGGCGAGCCTTCGCAAAGCCCAGCCAGCAGCGCTTCGAGTCTGGGCGCATCGGCCAAGTGGCGCTTCAGGCGCTTGGCCGCCGGGTCCTTCCCGATGTCGGAAAGCCATTCCGCGACACGGGCATTGGCGGCCTTGGCCGACGACACCCGCGGCGCTTCGCTCAGGCGCTCGACGAGCGGCCGCTCGGCCTTCGCCGGACGCTTCGCCGCCGCCTTCTTCACAGTGCGCGCCATGACGGCGGAGTTTGACCACGTTCCCGCGCGGCGGGAAAGCGCCGCGCCGCAGCCTCAGCCATGTCCGCCGGGCTAAGCTTGTTCGGACGGCTGCGGCAGCTTTGGGCCCGCCGCTGGCAGCACCAGCGTAACCTTGAGACCGGGCGCATTGTCGCCGAGGATCAATTCGCCACCGTGCAATCGCGCGACCGCGGCGGCAAGGCTCAGGCCCAGACCCGAACCGGGTTCCGAACGGCTCTGTTCCAGCCGCACGAAGCGCTCCACTGCGCGGGCGCGGTCCTCGGCGACGATGCCGGGACCGCGGTCGGCGACCTCCAGCCGGACAAAGCCGCCATCGGATACGACCGACACCGTCACCGCGGCCTCGCCACCCGGCTGCGCCGGCACGCCGTACTTGATGGCGTTGTCGACCAGATTGGCGAGCGCCTGGGTCAGCAGTTCGCGATTGCCGCGCATCGGAATGGCAGCCGGCGCCGCGACGGCGAGCGACAGCCCCTTCTCGTCGGCCAGCGGGTCGTAGAGCTCGGCCACGCCGCGCGCAACGTCGGCGGCGTCGAACTCGGCGAGCGGCGTCGAGGCTTGGCCCGATTCCGTGCGCGCGATGGTGAGCAGCGCGTTGAAGGTCTTGATCAGTTCGTCGGACTCTTCGAGCGTGGCCTCCAGGGCGTAGCGATAATCCGGCTCGGATTTGGCGGTCCGAAGCGCCTCTTCGGTGCGGTTGCGCAGTCGCGTCAGCGGCGTCTTAAGGTCGTGCGCGATGTTGTCGGAGACCTCCTTGAAGCCGCGCATCAGCGCCTCGATACGCTCCAGCATGGCGTTGAGATTGACCGCAAGGCGGTCGAGTTCGTCGCCCGAGCCCGTGGCCGGCAACCGGCCCGACAGGTCGCCCGCCATGATGGTGCGCGTGGTTTCGGTCATGGCGTCGACGCGGCGCAGCACCCGCCGGGCCACGAAGAAGCCGCCGGTCAGGCCCAGCACGATCACCAGCGCGATCGACCACTGGCCCGCGGCGACGATGACGTCGAACAGCCGCTCGCGCTCGGCAAGGTCGCGCCCGACCAGCAGGCGGAAACCGCTGGGAAGCTGGTACACCCGCACCAGCGCGTGCTGCTCGTGCCCGTCCGGATCGTCGAGCCTGCGATACACCGTCTCGGTCCACCCGGAATGGTCGAGCACGCCCTCGCCGAGCAGGCCGACGTTGCCGGCAAGCCCGTCGCCGGTGAAGGTGGTCACGAGGTAGAGGCTCGATCCGGGCCGCCGCGCACGCGCGTCGATGATCAGCACCAGCCGCCGGACGCCGCCCTGGTTGTATTGCTCGACCAGGCCGGTCATCTCGATGTCGACCGCACGGGTGATCTGCTCGGTGATCAGGCGCCGCGTGTTCCAGGCGAAATAGGCCAGCAGGCAGGCGGCGAACAGCGCGAAGATCGTCAGATAGACGAGCGTTAGCTTGAACGCCGTGGTGTTGAACAGCTTGCGCAACCCGCCCGCGCCCGGCGAGCGCAGCCAGCGCACTGGCGCGGCCGCCTTGAGCCGCTCACGCAGTCCCCGCACCGGCGCGGCGCGCTCGCCTGCACCGGCGGCAACGTCGCGTTCGATGGCGGTGTTATCGGTCACGGATCATGTACCCGGCGCCGCGGATGGTGTGCAGCAGCGGCTGCGAGAAGCCTTTGTCGATCTTGGAGCGCAGCCTGGAAATGTGCACGTCGATGACGTTGGTCTGCGGATCGAAGTGATAGTCCCAGACGTTTTCCAGCAGCATGGTGCGCGTCACGACCTGACCCGCGTGTTTCATCAGATATTCGAGCAGGCGGAATTCGCGCGGCTGCAGCGATATCTCGTCCACGCCGCGCGCGACGCGGTGCGACAGCCGATCGAGCTCCAGGTCGGCCACGCGATAGACCGTCTCCTCGCCGCGCGCGCCGCGCCGGCGCGTCAGCGCCTCGACCCGCGCCAGCAGTTCGGAGAACGAATAGGGCTTGGGCAGATAGTCGTCGCCGCCGGCGCGCAGGCCCTTCACGCGGTCGTCGACCTGGCCGAGCGCGGACAGGATCAGGACAGGGGTTTCGATGCCCTTTTCGCGCAGTTCGCCGATCACCGTAAGACCGTCGCGCTTGGGCAGCATGCGGTCGACGATCAAGGCGTCGTACTTGCGCTCCAGCGCAAGCGCGAGCCCTTCGTCGCCGTCCCAGGCCTGGTCCGCGACGTGACCCACCTCGCGGAACGCCCGCGCGATGTAGTCCGCCGCGTCACGGTCGTCTTCGACAATGAGAAGTCGCATGGGGATTCGCTCTCCGGGCCATTTTAGACCATGGGCGCGATTCTTTTCGAAGGCAGGATCGGACCCCGCGAAGGCGCGCGGTGTCGCGGCGCAGGGGCCGGCCGGCGCAATGGTTTCCGGGGGAAAAAGACTGCGAGGGGCGGCGGATCGCTCCGCCGCCCCTCCGACTGTCCTCGCACCCGGCGGGGGCGACGGATACCGGTGAACAAGGACAGCATGGGTGGGGACGGGCTCGGGGCCCGCCCCCCGGGTTCGCACCGTCGGCGGGGGCGACGTTTGCCGACGGGACGGCCCCGTTCTCGTTACCGCGCTTGGGGAACGGTCCATGGGGACGGCTCCGGGACGCGGCGCAATGTCTGGCCAGGCCGCCCGATCAGGCACGGCCCAGCGGGACAGCCACAAAACGCGTGCCCTGTCCGGACTTCACACGCATCAACACACTGCGTTTGCCTTCCGAGCGCGCATCGCCCAGGGCCTTGCGCACGTCATCGGGCGTGCCGACGGTCTTGCCGCCGACTTCGAGGATCACGTCGCCGGCCTTGAAGCCGAAGTCCGCGGCGGGCCCGTTCGGATCGACCTCGGCGACCACGACGCCCGGCTCGCTGCCGGCCGGCGCCAGCGAAAGGCCGAGCCGCGGCTCGTTACCGCGACGCGAGTCGCGACCGCGATTGCCGGTGTCGGCGCGCGCCTCGCGCGTATTCGGCAGTTCGCCGAGGGTCAGATTGAGCGCCTTCTCGGCGCCCTTGCGGACGATGCCGAGCTTGATCGTCGTGTTCGGCGCCATGCTGCCGATCATCCGCGACAGCGTACGCGCATCCTTCACCGGCTTGCCGTCGACCGACACGATCACGTCGCCGGCCTCGATGCCGGCCTTCACCGCTGGGCTGTCCTTTTGCGGCTCGGCGACCAGCGCGCCGCCGGTGCCCTTCTTCAGACCGAGGCCTTCGGCGATCTCGGGCGTCACCGGCTGGATCTGCACACCGATCCATCCGCGCGTAACCGCGCCCTTGTCCCTGAGCTGGGCGACCACGGTCTTCACGGTCTCGGCCGGGATCGCAAATGCGATGCCGACGTTGCCGCCCGACGGCGAGAAGATCGCGGTGTTGACCCCGATCACCGAGCCGTTGACGTCGAACGTGGGACCGCCGGAGTTGCCCTTGTTCACCGGCGCGTCGATCTGGATGAAATCGTCGTAGGGGCCGGCGCCGATGTCGCGGCCGCGCGCGGACACGATGCCCGCGGTCACGGTGCCGCCGAGGCCGAACGGATTGCCGACCGCGAGCACCCAGTCGCCGACTCGCGGCGGGTTATCGGCGAGCTTGACGTAGGGGAAGCTGCCGCCTTCGACTTTGATCAGAGCGAGGTCGGTGCGCGGATCGGCGCCGATCACCTTGGCGGTGTGAGTCTTGCCGTCGTCGGTTGCGATCTCGACGGTCGAGGCGTTCTCGACCACGTGATTGTTGGTCACCGCATAGCCGTCGGCCGAAATGAAGAAGCCGGAGCCCTGCGCCTGGCCGAAGCGGCGGCCACGCGGCGTGTTGGGCGGGCCTTCGGGCATGCCGAAGCGGCGGAAGAACTGATCCATCTGCGAGCCGCGCGGGAACGGCGAATTCTCGGTGCCTGTGGTCTCGGCAGGTGCCGCAGTCTTGATCCGCACCGAGATCACCGCGGGCTTCACCTTCTCGACGATGTCGGCGAAACCGGCCGGGCGGGCGACGCCCTGGGTCTGCTCGGACAAATTCTGCGCCAGCGCGGCCGGCGCATAGGGCGCGTTGTGGGGAGCGAACAGATAGGCGCCGGCGGAAAGCCCGGCGACGGTGGTGGCGAGCAGAGCCAAGCGGCGCACCGAAAGGATGCGGGGGCGTGAATGGATTTCGACGCTCATGGTCCTATGTCCTCAACCGACGTTCGTGAGGCGCGTCCGTGCGCCTTGCATGGGTGAGAACATGGGTCCGGCCGCCTTACCTGGGAGTGGCGGCGGAATTAAACTTTGGTAAGGTTGTGGATAAGGTATAACTTATTGAAATCGCGAACTTTATCGCGAATTCCGCCGGCCCGGCCTAACGCCCGACAAGTTCCTGCAGCCGGCGCTTTTCATCTTCGGTCAAAGGCGCGCTCGCAACCGGCGCCGTCCGCCGCCGCCGCATGGTCATGGCAATCCCGAAGATACCGCCGATCACCAGCGCGCCCGGCGCGAGCCAGAGCAGCGCCGTGCTCCAGTTGAAGCGCGGCTTGAGCAGGACGAACTCGCCGTAGCGCGCGGTCAAAAACGCAATCACCTTGTCGTCGCTGTCGCCGGCCACGAGACGCTCGCGCACCAGGAGCCGCAGGTCGCGGGCGAGCGGCGCGTCCGAATCGTCGATCGACTGGTTCTGACACACCATGCAGCGCAGTTCGCGCGACAGCACCCGCGCCCGCGCCTCCAGCTTGGGATCCGAGAGAATTTCGTCCGGCTGCACCGCCCGCACGGGATCCGCGGCGAGCGGCGCCATGGCGACCGCAATGAAAACGAGCCATGAACCGGTGCGGCGCACGATGTCCTACTCCGCCGGCTGCATCGCGGGCCGCGCGGGCTTCGCCGGCTTCGGCGCGCCGACCCGCAGCCGCCGGTCCGACAGCGACAGCAGTCCGCCCAGCACCATCACCACCGCGCCGAGCCAGATCAACAGCACCAGCGGCTTGTGATAGACGCGCACGGCGATCGAGCCGTCGTCGTTGGGATCGCCGAGCGAGACGTAGATCTGGCTGACGCCGCGGGTCAGCAACGCCGCTTCCGTGGTCGAGGTCGAGCGCGCGGGGAATGTGCGCTTGGATGGGTTCATGACGCCGCGCAGCGTGTCGCCCTCGCGCACCGTGAACCGCGCGATCAGCTCGCGATAGTTGCCGCCCTGGCGCGTCACCATGCCTTCGAACGTCAGCGCGTAGGAGCCGATCTCGACCTTCGCGCCCGGCTTCAGCGATACGATGCGCTCCGTGCCCCAGGTCGACACGCAAACGATGCCGAGCAGCGTAACCCCGAGGCCGGCATGCGCCACGGCCGAACCGTAGGCCGATCGCGGCAGGCCGCGCGCGCGCGCAAATGCGACCGCCAGCGGCGCACGCAGAACGCCCGTGCGCTCCACGATGTCGGTCGCGGCCCCCGCGATCACGAACACGGCAAGGCCCACGCCGAACGGCGCCAGCACCGGACCGCCGCCCGATACGGCGAACGTCACGGCGATGCCCACGACGGCGATGCCCGCCGCCGCCATCAGCCGCTGCGCCGCGCCCAAAAGGTCGCCGCGCTTCCAGGCCAGCAGCGGCCCGAACGGCGCGGCCATCAACAGCGGCAGGAACAGCGGCCCGAAGGTGAGATTGAAGAACGGCGCGCCGACGGAAATCTTGTCGCCGGTCACCCCTTCGAGCGCCAGCGGATAGAGCGTGCCGATGAACACGCTGGCGCAGGCCGCGGTCAGGAACAGGTTGTTGAACACCAGCGCGCCCTCGCGCGAGATCGGTGCGAACAGCCCGCCCTGCTTGAGCGCCGGCGCGCGAAACGCATAGAGCGCCAGCGCGCCGCCAATGAACAAGACCAGGATCATCAGGATGAACACGCCGCGCGTCGGGTCGCTCGCGAATGTGTGCACCGAAGTGAGCACGCCCGAGCGCACCAGGAACGTGCCGATCAGCGACAGCGAGAACGACAGGATCGCGAGCAGCACGGTCCAGACCTTCAGCGCGCTGCGCTTCTCCATCACCACTGCCGAATGCAGCAGCGCCGTGCCCGCGATCCAGGGCATGAGCGAAGCGTTCTCCACCGGATCCCAGAACCAGTAGCCGCCCCAGCCAAGCTCGTAATAGGCCCAGTACGAGCCCATCGCGATGCCAAGCGTCAGGAACATCCAGGCCGCCAGCGTCCACGGCCTGACCCAGCGCGCCCAGGCGGCGTCGATCTTGCCTTCGATCAAAGCCGCGATCGCGAACGAGAACGAGATCGAGAGCCCGACGTAGCCGAGATAGAGCAGCGGCGGATGCACCGCGAGCCCGATGTCCTGCAGGATCGGGTTGAGGTCACGGCCTTCGAACGGCGGGTTGTCGAGCCGCAGAAACGGGTTCGACGTGAGCAGGATGAAAAGGTAGAACGCCGCCGCAATCCACGACTGCACCGCCAGCACGTTGGCCTTCAGCGTCGCGGGAAGATTGCCGCCGAATGCCGCGACCAGGGAGCCGAACAGCGCCAGGATCAGCACCCACAGCAGCATCGAGCCTTCGTGGTTCCCCCACACGCCGGTGATCTTGTAGAGCAGGGGCTTCTGCGAGTGCGAGTTCTCGAACACGTTGGCGACCGAGAAGTCGGACATCACGTAGCAGGCGGTCAGCGCGGCGAAAGAGATCGCGACGAACGCGAGTTGCGCATGCGCGGTCGGGCCTGCGGTGTTCATCAGCGCGGCGTCGCGCCAGTGCGCGCCCGCGAGCGGCACGAGCGCCTGGATCAGCGCCAGCCCCAGCGCCAGAACCAGCGCGAAATGGCCGATCTCGGCGATCATGACGCACCAGCGGTGCCGCGGGCACGGTTACCCTCTCCCCTTGCGGGAGAGGGTGGCACGCCGCGCAGCGGCGTGCCGGGTGAGGGGTGGCTTTGCGCAATCACAGTCAGGACACCTTCGAGATTACGAAGGACATCGTTGTTCCAGAATCGCAGAACCCGATATCCACGGGCAGCAAAATAGTCGTCGCGAACCGCATCCGACCTGCTGTCTGCATGTTGTCCGCCGTCGACTTCCACAATCACCTTCGATTCAAAGCAGACAAAGTCAATAATATAGCGCCCGAGCGGGACCTGCCTGCGGAACTTCGGCCCGATGCTGCGCGACCGCAACGCACGCCAGAGCTTCTTCTCGGCGTCCGTCATTTCTGTTCGCAAACGCTTCACATTCGTCGCGACCATACCCCTCACCCGGTCCTCGCTTCGCTCGGACCACCCTCTCCCTCAAGGGGAGAGGGTCGCACCGAGCCAGCCTCGAGTCTTCCGGCTATTTCTTCGCCCCCTGCTCGTCCTTCCAGTGGCCCTGCTTCTTGAGCGCGTCGGCCACTTCCTTCGGCATGTAGGTCTCGTCGTGCTTGGCCAGAACCGAGTCGGCCCGGAACAGATTGGCCGACACCAGCACGCCCTCCGTCACCACGCCCTGCCCTTCGCGAAACAAGTCGGGCAGGATGCCCTGGTACGTCACCGGAATGGCGCTGTTGCCGTCGGTGACCTCGAACCGCACCTGAAGCTGCTCGCCCTTCTGCACCGTGCCGGGCTTCACCAGCCCGCCGAGCCGGATGCGCGTTCCGGGCTGCACCTTCTTTTCGATCACGTCGGTCGGCGAATTGAAAAACACGATCGAGTCGCGAAGCGCGCTCAAGACCAGCACACCCGCGAGCGCCAGCACGCCCAAGCTTGCGCCGATCAGTGTCAGCCTGCGCTGCTTGCGTGTCATCCTTCGAGGCCCAGTCCCTTCATCAGTTCGTCCACGCGGCGGAGCTTCTCGGCGTCGCCCGCAAGCGCGCGCCGCGCGTCTGCGGCCGCCGCCTGCGCTTTGGCCTTGTCGCCCATGACCATATAGGCGCGCATCAGCCGCAGCCATCCCTCGACGTCGCCGCCATCCTGCTTGAGCCGCTCGGCAAGCCGCTCGACCATGCCCTGTACCATCGCCGCGCGCTGCTCCGGGGCGAGTTCGGCCGCCGCCGCGACGTCCTCGGCGCTCGGCCCGCGCGGCGCCGGCGACGACGGATCGACGCGGGCCAGCGATTCGCGCACGATCCCCACCCACGGCGCGCCGGGCGGCGCTTCGGCGAGCAGCTTCCGCCACATATCCGCGGCGTCGTTCGGGCGGCCGTCCTGCTCGGCGGCATGCCCCATGAAAAATCGCGCCCGCACGTCGGCCGGGTCGAGCCTGAGCGCGCGTTCGAACGCCGCCTTGGACTCCGCGGTGATGACCCCGTTGGCCGCCGCCGCCAGCGCCTCGCCGAGATCGGTTTCTCGGTCCGCAGTGACACCGAGCAATTGCAGCACGTTGCGCCGCGCCTTCACCGCGTCCTGAAAGCGCCCGAGCCGCATATAGACCGGCGACAGCACCTCCCAGCCGCGGCCGTCGTCGGGGTTCTGTTCCAGATGCGCCTCGACCCGGCCGATCAGTTCGGCGATCGAACGCTGCTCCGGCGACAGTTCGCGCACATCCGTCCGCGACTGACCCGGCCGGTCCGGCGAACCGAGCGGCAGATAGAAGCCCGCGCCGACCAGCGGCAGCACGATCAGAGCCGCAATCGCGGCGGCGCGGCGGCGCCAATTCGCGTTGGACGCCGCGTCCGGTCCGGGCGCCGCCTCAGCGCCCGCCGCATCGGCCGCAGCGATCAGCCGGCGCGAGACCTCGACGCGGGCGGCCTCGGCCTCCGCAACCCCGATCAGGCCCGCGGCGCGGTCGCGTTCGATCTCGTCGAGCTGGTCGCGATAGACCTCGATATCGCTGCCCGCCGACGCCGGCGCGCGCCGCGACAGCGGCCAGAGCACCGCAAGGATCGCGACCCCGGTCATCAGCGCAATCGCGAGCCAGAGCATCATGGGCGTGGGTTTACATCACGGCCGCCGGGCGCAAAATAGGCTTGCCGCGCATATTTCCGGCGCCCGCCACGGCAGGAGCATCAAATGATCGTCACCATCGTCACATTCCAGCTTCCCAAGCCCGCGACGCTGGCCGAAATCACTGCCACGTTCCAAAGCACCGCGCCGAAGTACCGCGGCGTTCCGGGCCTGTTGCGCAAGAACTACTGGATGAGCGAGGACGGCCGGCGCGCCGGCGGCATCTACGTCTGGGAATCGCGCGCCGACGCCGACCGCATGTACACCCCGGAATGGAAGGCCTTCGTCGCGGACAAGTACGGCTCGCCGCCCGGCATCGAGTACCTGCATTCGCCGGTGATGGTCGATAACCGCGAGGGAACGATCAGCGTCGCTGCGTAGCGGCCGCGGGCTCGGCGGGCTCCTCCAGCGGCGGAAGCGGCCTGCGCTCGCCGCCGTGCACGGCAACGTCGGCCGCCTTGGCGAGCAGGCCCGCGTATTCGCCGCCGAACACCTTGTTGCAGAACCGCACCGCGGCGTCGATCTGCGACATCCGGAACGGGCGCTCGCGCTCGTCCGCGCCGCGCAGGCCGTCGAGCAGCGCGCGCGTGTTGGTGTCGAGCAGGCGCTGCAGCTCGGCGAAGATGCGCAAGCCCGCCTCGTTCACCGCAAGCTCGCCCGCGTAGTTGCGGCTGGCGATCGCCAACGCAATGAGCGCCTCGGTCTCCGCCACGTCGTGCGGATCGAGCGCCGCGGCGCCGGCGATGTCGGTCAGCGAGCGCGGCCGCAGCAGCCGGCGCACCCGGCCGGGCGCCAGTTCGATTTCCGCGGTCAGCACGTCGGACACTTCGGTGCGGATCGCGGCGAGCCGCCGGCCCCAGGCCGATTCCGAGTCGATGTTCAACTCGGTGCGCAGGCCTCGCACCGCGTCGTGGATTTCCTTGAGCAGCGAGTCGTTGCCGGCGCCGCGCCCGGCCTTGAGGTCGGCCGCGAGCGCGCGTATGCGCTCCTCGATCTCGTCCATGACGATGTCGACGGTGACCGCATACGAGGTCGCGGCGATCCGATCGCCCTCGTCGCTGCCGGCCGCGCTGACGGCGAGCCGGACCAATTGCCACGGCGCCGCAAGGCGGCTTTTGACCAGATTCAGGGAATACACGAACAGGTCCGACCGGATGCCGAGCGGATTGTCGACCAGCGCCAGCACGCTCTCGACGTGCGGCCCGGAGAAGTTCCGGATCAGGTTCGGAAGCTGCACGCCGAGCATGGCGAGCCCATCGCGCACATTGAGCACGCCGCGGACCGCGTTCAGGACGTCGATGGCGTGCCGGGTGCCGAGCTGGCCGCTCAGGCGCAACCGGCCTTCCTCGTCGCCCTGCAGATCGGCCATCGCCTGCTTGATGCGGCGGACCGCGAGGTCCTGAAACGTCCGCACCAGGTAATCCGCCTTGTCCTCGTCGCCGGCCGCCAGCGCAGTCTCGACCTGGGCGACGTAGTCCTTCGCCTCCGCCGGCAGCAGCGTGGTCTCGATCCAGCGCCAGACCGGCTCGAACGTCAAATGCGCAATCCGTCCGCGGAGCGCGCCGCCGTCCGCATCGTCGACTGCGAACGGTTCGAGCGGCGCCAGGAACATCTGTGCGGGTGCGCCGAGTTCGGGCTTGCGGATACCCTCGGCCCGGAGACTTCGCCGCAGTTCGCTGACCGCGAGTTCGAGCGCGGCCGACTCGCCGCCGCCTTTCGTGCCGCGATCGAGCTCCGCCATCAGCAAGGCGCGGGAGCCGGGCTCGAGGTCGCCGATGAAGGCGCGCAGGCGTTCGATGATGGGCTGGCCATCGCTGGACATATCGGCACCATCCGATACCACTCAATCCTGGACTGGATATCCCTCCCGGATTAAGCAATCGTTAGGCCTTCGCAAATCGTACGATCCGCCGCGCCGGCCGGCCGCAGCCCGACCGCCACCCGCCAAGGCAATCCGCCAAGACAATCCGCCAAGATAATTCACCAAGACGATCCACCATGAGCGTCCCGAGATGAGCGCCGAAATCGTCCTGTTCCTCGCCGTTGCAGTCTACGGTGCCGCGGGCCTGGCCGTCGGGGCGGCGTTCGTGACCGTGGCCGCCGGCCGGGTGCTGAGTGCGCCGGGGGCATCTCAGCCGGTTTCGTTCACGTTTGGCGCACGCCTCCTGATCCTGCCCGGCGCGGCCGCGCTCTGGCCTTACGTGCTGCTGCGCTGGCGCCGCGCGCTGCGGCAGCCGTGAGCCGCCGCCGTTCAATGTCTCGCACATGACCCGCTCGCACCGCCTTGCCCACCGCTTGATCTGGCCGGTGCTGGCCGTCGCCATCGGGCTTGGCGTCGTCATGGCGCTGGCGCTGCGACCGCTGCCCGACCCGCCGCCCGCCGCAACGGTGGCGCCGAAATGAGCGTGGGGTTTCGCGCCGTCCAATGGAATCGCGACAAGATCGTCTATGACGCGATCCTGATCGCGGCGACGGCGATCTACATCGCAGGCTTTGCCGCAATCGTCTGGACCGCCAATCCGCCGAAGAATCTTCCCGACGCCATCGACGTCTGGATCAGGGCGTTCGGCACCGCCGCGTTCCTGATGCTCACCGTCATCCTGTGCATCGGTCCGCTGGCGCGGCTCGACCGGCGCTTCCTGACGCTCTTGTACAACCGGCGGCACTTCGGCGTGCTGACGTTCTTCGTCGCCTGCGTCCACGGCTGGCTGATGATCGAGTGGTTCGCGGCACAGGACGCGCTGCACACGCTCATGCCCGAACTGATGACGCTCGCCGACTACGGCAAGTTCATCGGATTCCCGTTCAAGGCGCTCGGGATCGCGGCGCTCTTGATCCTGTTCCTGATGGCCGCGACCAGCCACGATTTCTGGCTCGCCTTCCTCACTCCGCCGGTGTGGAAGGCGCTGCACATGCTGCTCTATGCCGCCTACGCCATGGTGGTGATGCACGTGGCGCTCGGCATCATGCAGTACGACCGAAGCCCGCTGATCCCGGCGATGCTGATCGTGTGCTTCGGCGCGGTGGCCGCGCTGCATCTTCTTGCCATTTGGCGCGAGCGCCACGGCGACCGCGGCCCTACCCTCACCGCAGATGGCTGGATCGCGGTCGGGCCGCCGGCCTCGATCCCCGACAAGGCCGCGCGCATCGTGGTGGCGCCCGGCGGCGAGCGCATCGCGGTGTTCCGCGACGGCAGCGAGATCGGCGCGCTCACCAATCTCTGCGCGCACCAGAACGGCCCGCTCGGCGAGGGCCGCATCATCGACGGCTGTGTCACCTGCCCGTGGCACGGCTACCAGTATCGACTCGCGGACGGCTGCGCACCGGCGCCGTTTACCGAGCGACTCGCGACCTACAGGGTGCGGCTGAGCGGCGGCACGCTCGAGGTCGACCCGCATCCGCTGCCGCCCGGCACGCCGGCTTCGATCCACCTGCCAAACGGCGCGCCACTGGCGTAAGGGCCCGCCGCCGTGTCACGCTGTGGGGAAAGGGGATCGCAATGCCGCAAACCGCGACCGCAAGCGAATTGATGGAGCGCGTGCGCGCGCTTGCGCCGGTCTTCGGCAAGCGCGCCGCCGCCGGCGAAGAGGCACGGCAGATACCGCCGGAGTCGGCGCGCGACATGCTCGAGGCCGGCGTTGCGCGCATCCTGATGCCCAAGCGCTTCGGCGGCTATGAACTCGATTTCGACACATGGCTCGACGTGGTGCTGGAGCTGGCGCGGACCGACGCCTCGCACGCCTGGTGCGCCAGCCTGTTCGTCCACCACGCCCACCTGATCGCGCAGTTTCCGGAAGAGTGCCAGCAGGCGGTCTGGAAGGACGGCCCCGACGTTCCGATCGCGGCGTCGTTTGCGCCGCGTGCGCTGGCCGTGCGCGCCGCCGGCGGCTATCGCGTCTCGGGCAAGGACTCGTCGTTCTCCAGCGGCGTCGGCCATGCCGCGTGGGTCATGGTCGGCGCGATGACGCAGGGCGACGAAACGCCGGAATGGAAGTTCTTCATGATTCCGCCGGGGCAGTTCGCCATCCGCGACACCTGGCAAACCGCCGCCATGCGCGGCACCGGCAGCAATACCATCGTCACCGACGACGTATTCGTGCCCGACAGCCGCGTGCTCAGCCTCGCCGATCTTAGGCCGGGCAAGGGACCGGGCGGCGCGGTCAACGCAAACCCGCTCTACCGCGTGCCGTTCTTCTTCTATGCGCCGCTGACGTTCACGGCTCCGATGCTGGGCGCCGTGCAGGGCGCCTACACAGCGTTCGTCGACGGAACGAAGACCCGCCGGGCGGTCGACGGCTCGCTGGTCGCGGAGAAAACCGGCGTCCAGGTGCGGCTGGCCCGCACCGCGGCCGATATCGACGCGGCCGGCCTGCTGCTCCGCCGCACCGCCCGCGCCCACGAGGTTGCCGCGAACGAGATCGAGGCGTCGCTGGCGCGCTCGATCCGAGACTTCTCGCGCGTCTCGGAGCTTTCGGTGTCGGCGGCCGACGAACTGCTGGCGATGAGCGGCACCGCGGGCTTCGCATCGTCCAGTCCGATCCAGCGGGTCTGGCGCGACGTGCATTTCGCGGCGTCCCACATCAGCGTCAATCCGGAGCTGAACTACGCGCATTACGGGCGCATCGAATTCGGTCTCGGCCGCGATCCGGCGCGGCCGTTCTTCTGAGCGCAGCGACGCACCCGAACCCCGACAGGAGCCGCCATGGCCGAACCGAACTGGACAGACGTCGGCGCGGCCGATGACTTGGCGCAGTCGCCGCTGCGGCGCATGACCGTAAACGGCCGCGAGCTGGCGCTGTCGTACAAGGACGGCGCTTTCGGCGTCGTGTCGAACGCCTGCAATCACGTCGGCGGTCCGCTCGGCGACGGCCATCTCGACGGCGACTACGTCACCTGCCCCTGGCACAGCTGGAAATTCCACCGCTGCACCGGGATCGGCGAGCCTGGCTTCGAAGAAGACACCGTGCCGGCCTATCCGGTGAAGGTCGAAAGCGGCCGCGTGCTGGTCGACATGGCCTCGGGCACGCGGCGAAAGCGCAAGCCGCACGCGCCGCATCCGCTGGCGCGCAAAATCGAGCGCGCGCCCGGCCCGATCCGGCTCGCCGGCATTTCGACCTCGCCGATGGACGAGAAAAATCCGCGCTTCTCGGGCTCCGACCACCTGCTCGATCACGCGCTGAAGACTTGCGGCGCGCATGGCGTGGAAACCAGGCTGATCCGGCTTAGCGCGCTGAGCTTCCGGTCCTGCGAGGGCTACTACTCGAAGTCCGCCCACGCCTGCACCTGGCCGTGTTCGATCACGCAGATGGACCCGCAGGACGAGCTCGACCGCGTTTATGAGGCGCTGGTGCACTGGGCCGACGCCGTGATCGTGGCGACTCCGATCCGCTGGGGCGCGGCGTCCTCGCTCTACTTCAAGATGGCCGAGCGGCTGAACTGCGTGCAGAACGCCATCACCATCCGCAACCAGGTGCTGATCCGCAACAAGGTCGCGGGCTTCATCATCGTCGGCGGCCAGGACAACATCCAGGGGGTCGCCGGCCAGATGCTCGGGTTCTTCGCCGAGCTGGGATTCATCTTCCCGCAGTTCCCGTTTGTCGCGCATTCGCGCGGCTGGTCGCGCGAGGACATGGAGCGCAACGTCGAGATCGTGCGCGACTCCGAGGATCTCGCCGAGGGCGCCGGAGAGCTGGCCAGGCGCTGCATCGATCTTGCGAAACACCTGATCGCGCAGGACGAGGCTCCGTCCGCGATCGAACGCGGCGGCCGCAAGGCCCATGCGCTGGAAATGGAAAAATCGCCGTCAACCGCCGGACAGCCAGACTAGCCCCGCGCCTTCGGCTCGTTCTCGATCAGCTGGCAGATTGCGCCGCCCGCGATCTCCAGCATCCGCGCAATGAGCGCCTCGCCATGCTCCGCGCTCGATCCGCGCACGTCGCCCATCACGCCCATGACACCGAGCCGCGGATCGTTGCTGCTCCACGGATAGCTCGCGGCCGGATCGAGCACCAGCGCGCGGGCGGCGGCGCCGTCCGGCGGCGGCGTTAACGCCGCCAGCGCCTCGCGCCGCACCAAGTCCGGCGCCAGCGCCAGCATCACCGAGGTCTCGTCCTTGCCGGCATGAATTTCGGGCGCGCCTGTGCCCGCGTCCGGACTCATCGCCGCACCAAGGTGCAAGGTCGCGATGTTGAGGCCGAAGTCGCCGCGCATCTCGCGCGTCAGCGCTTCGAGAATGCCGCGGTTGCCGCCGTGGCCGTTGACGATCAGGAGATTGCGGGCGGGCAGCGCGCGCGCGATCTCGCGGCCGAGGTCGCGCAGATAGGCCGTCATGCCCGCGACCGACAGCGACAGCGTGCCCGGCGCCCAGTCGTGTTCGCGCGACAGGCCCACGGACACGACGGGCAACTGCCACAGGTCGAATTCGGCGCCCCAGCGCGCAACGATCCGCCGGGTCATGGCTTCGGCGATGACGGTGTCGGTGTCGAGCGGCAGGTGCGGACCGTGCTGCTCCATCGAGCCCATCGGCAGGCACAACACCGAGGACGACCGCAGCGACTTCGCCACGTCGCCGGAGGCCAGATCGCCGACCATGCGGCTCTCAGGTGCGCCCGGCATCGGATCAGCCGCTGACCATGCGCATGAGAATCCGGTCCTTGCGAACGAAATAATGGTACAGCGCACCCGCGATATGCGCGCCGATCAGGAGAGCCATGATAATTCCGAGCGCCCGGTGCACCTGGAACATCGCTTCGGAAAACGGCTGGTCGACCTTCCAGATCGGCGGCAGCTCGAACATCCAGAAGAACAGCACCGGCGCGCGGTACGCGGATGTGGCGATCCAGCCGATCAAAGGTTGCACGATCAGCAGCGCATAGAGCGCCCAGTGAACGGTCTGCGCCGCAAGACGCTGCACCGCCGGCACGTCGTCCGGCAGCGGCGGCGCCGGATTGCGCCAGCGGTAATAGAGCCGCGCCAGCGCGATCGGCAGCAGCAGCGCGCCGATCGAGCGATGAATGTGATAGAGCGTGTCCTGCGCCGCGCCGAAATCGGCGTTCGCCATCGCGACGCCGACCGGAATCATGGTCAGCACCAGCGCCGCGGTGACCCAGTGAAAGCCGCGCGCGGCAGGCGAGTAACCTTGCGCTTCGCCGGCGGCCATGTCGCGCCCCCTTCAGTCGGCAACGCCGCCCTCAGGGTGCGAGCGGCACCACCTGTTCGACCGGCACCGGCGGCGCAGCCTCGGCCAATGCCGCGATCACGTGCCCGAGCTGATGGCCCGCGCGCGACGCCTTCGCCGTGAGATAACGGCGGTTGTCGGCGTTCATCGGGGTTTCCAGCGGCATGCGGTCGGCGATCTCGATGCCCGACTTGGCGAGCCCGTCGAGCTTGGCCGGATTGTTGGTCATCAGAATGACGCGGGTTGCGCCGAGCATCTGGAGCATGCGCACCGCCACGCCATATTCGCGCTCGTCGTCGTCGAAGCCGAGCGTGGTGTTGGCGTCGACGGTGTCGAGGCCCGCGTCCTGAAGCTTGTAGGTGCGCATCTTGTTGGCGAGGCCGACGCCGCGGCCTTCCTGCGCGAGATAGAGAATGATGCCGCCGCCGACTTCCTGAAGGCGCGCCAGCGCCAGCCGCAACTGGTCGCCGCAGTCGCAGCGCCTGGAACCGAACACATCGCCGGTCAGGCAGGCTGAGTGAATGCGGACGGGCACCGGCTTCGACAGGTCGGGCGTGCCGACGATGACCGCCACCGGATCGTCGCCGAACGAGTCTCGGAACACGACGAAGCGCGTGCGCATGCCGGACGACAGCGGAACGTGCGCCTCGCCGGCGATGGCCAACGATTGCGTTGCGTCGTGGCGGAACCGCGCCACCGCCTTGGCCTCGACCGTGATGATTCGCGGCTCGAAGGCATTGGCGAGCGCCGGATTGGTGTCCGCGACCAGAACCGCGGGCAGGATCTGTGCAAGTTTCACGAGATCGATTGCGGCCGCTGCCGATGGCCCCGCGGGCTCGGGCAGGAACTGATAGGCCGACTTCGCGTCGGCCACCAGCGCAAGGACCGTGCTGGTGTCGACCTCGTCCGGCAATTCGATCGCCACCGGTTCGTCGGCATCGATGCCCAGCGTGCGGGCCCTTCGGGCCGTCAGCACCAGGCGCGGCCGAACCGGCGCGCACAGCGTGCGAAACGCGGTGAGCCTGTCCTTGTCCAGCCCCTCGACCGGCAAGCAGACCAGTGCCTCGCCGCTTCCGGCGATGACGATCGGCCGTCCAGCCCGAAATTCCGCAAGCCCTCGACCGACACCGATCTGCTCGCGCGTTCCACACAAGATGGAACTAACGTCGCCCCCACCATTACGCATAGAAAGTAGTTTCACTCCTTGGCGTACCGAATCGATTGATTGCGGGAATAAGGAACTCTGTTCCGGTGCGCGCTCTTTGTCCCCAGAGTCGCTTCGCTTGGACATGGCATGACAATACATTATGACATTTTCTAGTTCCCCGTCCCAGCGATCATACTGTTTTTGCTTGCTTAACAGCCGTTCAGGTGCCACGCGACAAGGCGCATCAGGCATGGAATCCTGGGGATTTGTTCCTGAAACGTTTCGATCCGGAGCGGCGCGCCTGCCCGCCCCGTGGGAGGATTTGTTCGGTCCGCTGCGCGCGGGTGCGGTGGACGACATCGTGGCGGTCGGCCAGATCGGGCAGTCGCTCGACGGCCGCATCGCCACGCCGACAGGCCATTCCCACTACATTAACGGCCCCGCCGGGCTGGACCATTTGCACCGGCTGCGCGCTCTCGCCGATGCGGTCGTGGTCGGCATCGGGACTGCCCTGGCCGACGATCCGCAGCTCACCGTGCGGCGGGTGGCCGGTCCGCAACCCGCGCGGGCGGTCATCGATCCGGGCGGTAGGCTCCCGGGGGGCGCCCGGCTGCTGGCGGCCGACGGAGTGCGACGAATTGTCATTGCCGCAGCCGGCGTCCGGCCGCCGCTGCCGCCCGACATCGAGGTCGTGCCGCTGCCGAAAGCCGGCGGCCGGATTGCCCCGGCCGCCATCCTGAAGGCACTCGCCGAGCGCGGGCTTCGCCGCATCCTGATCGAAGGCGGCGCCGAGACCGTTTCACGGTTCCTCGCGGCGGGCTGCCTCGACCGCCTGCATGTGGTGGTGGCGCCGATCGTGCTCGGCTCCGGGCGGACCGGCATTAACCTTCCGCCGATCGAACGCGCCGATCAGGCGATGCGCATGCCGATGCATGTCCACCGCCTCGACGATGAGGTGCTGTTCGACTGCGACCTGTCGGCTCAGCGCGTGCCGGTCGGCCGCGCCAGGAAGTCGACGTGACCGACACGGATCGACGAACGTCCGGCGGCGACATGCTCGCGGCGGCGCGTCAGCCAGCCGACGATGTCGTTCGGCGGCAGGCTGCCGATCTCGCGCGCGGCCACCGACCATCCTGAGAGGACCTCGTTCTGGATTTCGCGGTCCTGCGGGCCAAACGTCCAGTCGGCCTCGCCGTGCGTGACCGAATATCCGACACGCTCAAAGGCCGCGATCGCGGCTTTGGCGGCGTCGGGTCCGAGCGCCGGACCGAAGCCCTTGTCGGTCTTTTGATGACGGTTCACGGCGGCGACAATCCGCGCATCGAGCGGATCGGACGGCACAAGCTCTGCGCGCCCGTCGTAGCTCAGCGCCGCATAGACCGGCAGCCGCCGCGCCGCGGCCTCTTCCGCGAACCGCGTCAGCCATTCCTCGGACACCAGATCGAGCAGCGCCGACGTCGTGACCAGATCGGCCGGCCCGTCGAGCGCCATTTCGAGATCGCGGTTGAGATCGACCGGCACCGCCGTGACGTTGCGGTTCGGCGGCGACGGCTTCGGCACGCGCGCCAGCAGGCTCAGGTCGTTGTCCACCAGCCGCCAGTCCTGCCGCACGGGGATCAGCGGGCTGAGTGCGCGGAACGTCGAGCCGGTGCCGCAGGCGAGGTCGACGATGGTCGCCGACGGCTTGTCCTCGAACAGCGCCGTCACCGCATCGAGCACGGCGGCGTTGCGCGCCCGCAGGTCGTAGGGCTCGCGCAGCTTGAGCCAGTCGGCGGAAAAGCCGCTCACGCGAGCCCCTCGAACGCGGATGCAAAGCGCCGGGCGGTTTCCTCCCACGTCGGCAGGTCGGCCGCGGCCGCGAGCGCACCGGAGGCAAACCAGCGCCGCTCGGCCTCGTTCTCGATCATCAGCCGCAGCGCGCGCGTCAGCGCTTTGACGTCGCCCGGCTCCACCAGCACGCCGGCGTTCGCGGGCACGGTGTCGCCGATCGCACCGCCGGTGGTGCCGATCACCGGCAACCCGTGCGCCATCGCCTCGGCATAGGCCATGCCGTAGCCCTCGAAGTGCGACGCCAGAACGAAAACGTCCGACGCGGCATAGAGCGCACCGAGCCGCTCCGGCGAAACGGTGCCGAGCAGTTCGACGCGCCCGACCAGCCGATGCTCGGCGATGTCGGCTTCGAGCTTCGCCGCCGCGCCCTGGTCGCGGGTCAGATCGCCCGCGACGGTGAGCCGCCACGGCAGATCGGCAAGCGGCGCAAGGCCCGCGATCAGCACGTCGAAGCCCTTGCGCGGCACCACCGCGCCGACTGCGAGCAGCCGCACGATGCCGTCGGTGCTGCCCCTGGCGGGCGCGCCGCGGTCGGTGCCGGGCGGCGCCACCGTGATGGCATCCGGCGGCACATCGTAGTCCTCGCTCAGCAGCCGTCCGGTCGAGGGGCTGGTGGCGATCACGCGCTCCGTGCAGGCGAGCGCGTCGCGCTCGCTTTCGAACAGCGCATCGGCGGCGGCGGGCGACAGCCCCGTTTCCAGCGCCAGCGGGTGATGCACCAGCGCAACGATCGGCGCGCGCCCGCGGATCGCCTCGGCCTCCTTCGGCAGCGCGCCGAACGCGAGTCCGTCGACCACCACCGGCACGCCCTCAGGCACGTCCTTGAGCCGCGCCAGCGCGAAGGCGCGCTGCTCGGCGTTCGGCCGCGGGAATCCATCGCCGAGCGACATCACGTCGACCTGCCAGCCCTGCGCCTGCAATTCCGCGATCACGCGGCGGTCGTAACCGTATCCGCCGGTCGGCGTCGCGATATCGCCCGGCACCGCGAACGCGATGCGCCTCACCACAGAGCGGCCTCGTACCAGGCGCGAGCCACGTGCGATTCCGCGATCTCGACCCGGATCGCGCCCAGCTCGCGGCCGTCGCGGCCAAGCTCGCCCGCGCGCGCGGCGGCGGCGAGCTTGTCGAACACGTACTTGGTCAGAAACTCGGTGGTGGTGTTCTTGCCCTTGAACTCGGCAAGCTCGTCCAGGTTCTTGTAGTTCAGGGGTTGCAGCACCGACTTCAGCACATCATGGGCTCGTGCGATGTCGACCACGATGCCATTGCCGTCGAGCGTTTGGGCGACGAAGGCCACGTCGATCACAAAGGTCGCGCCGTGCAGCTTCTGGGCCGGGCCGAATACCTCGCCGCGGAACGAATGGGCAATCATGATGTGGTCGCGGACTTCGACGGCAAACACTTCGAACCTCTTCGATTGTCAGGGATATGCGATCAGCGGGCAGAGTACGCCGTTCTGCCGGTTGAAGATATCGGGCAGGCGTTCGGGCAAATCAAGGAAGGGCACCACGGGAGTCAAGAGCGCATCGAGCCTTGGATCGGCGAGCAGTTCGATCGCAAGCTCCAGCCGCTGGCGGTGGCTGGTGGTGGCGCGCCGCGACGGCGCGACCTTGCCGACCTGGCTCGATACGATTCTGAGCCGCCGGCTGTGGAACGCGCCGCCGAGCGGCACCGGCACGATCCCCGCCCCGTACCAGCTCAGCTCCACGATCGTCGCCTCGTCTCCGGCGATGTTGATCGCGGTGGCAAGGCCCGCTGCCGTCGCGCTGGAGTGCACCACCAGTTCGCAATCGGCCGGCGCGCTGTCGGGCGTGGCGAAGTGGAGCCCCAGCGCCCGGGCGAGTTCTTCGCGCGCCGGATTGACGTCGATCAGCGTCACCTCGGCGCCGGGCACCCGCGCGCAAAGAAAGCCGGTCAGTGCCCCGACCACACCCGCGCCCACGATGGCGATAGCCCCGGACGGCAACGGCGAGGCGTCCCACGTGGCGTTGAGCGCGGTTTCCATGTTGGCCGCCATCACCGCCCGCGACGCGGGGACCTCCGGGGGCACCGGGACGGCGGCCTCCACCGGCAGGTCGAAATAGGTCTGGTGGGGGTGCAGTCCGAACACCGTCCGGCCCAGCAAGGCATCGGACCCCGCCTCCACCCGGCCGACCGTGGCGTAGCCGTACTTCACCGGAAACGGGAAGTTGCCGCCCATATAGGGCCCGCGCATGCGCTGGTATTCGCTGGCGGGCACCTTTCCGGCGGCGATCAAAGATTCGGTGCCCCGGCTGATGGCGCCATGGAGCGCGCGCACCCGCACCATGCCGTCGGCCAGCGGGCTGAGCCGTTCCCGGCGGATCTCCGCCCGGCCCGGCCCCACATACCAAAGCGCCTCCGCCTCCGCGTCGCCGTCCGCCACGCCGTCTCCTTGCGTTGGATTTCCCGCCGGCACACCGCTATATCCTGCCCCTAGTGGAGCGGATTTGACATTCGCCACCCACCACGCCGCGGGCTTGCCATGCGAATGTCAAATCCAAAGCTCCACTAGAAACCTATACTTGCTAGTGGTCCTTTGCTTCTAACATTCGCGGAAAACCCGCCTGGAAGGGAGGCGAATGTTAGAAGCGGACCACTAGCCGGTGCCGCAGTTCCGAAATTCGCCTGAATTCTCCGTTTGCTCATAGCGAACTTCGGGTCCGGCACACCAGAGCATGATCCCAAAAGTGGGGACCGGTTTTCGGATAAGATCGTGCTTGAGCAAAGAGATAAGAAAGCTTTTCAACGTGAGCGACGGTTCGATTGCGGGACTTGCGGCGGCTGAGGATTCCGGCCGGGCGGTCTTCGGACGGCGGGTGTTTTTCGCGGTCCTGGTGCTGTTAACCATTTTCGCCCTGCTGGCGCTTGCGGGCTACGCGCTGTCGGCGGGCGGCTTCGGCTTTGCCGACGGCGTACTGCTCTTGCTGTTCGGCCTGACCATGCCCTGGTCGGTGATCGGCTTCTGGAACGCCACCATCGGCTTCTTCGTCATGCGCTTCGCGCGCGATCCGGTCGCGGCCGTCAATCCGTCGGCCGCGCGCGTGCGCAACGACGAGCCGATTACGGCCTCGACCGCGATCACGATCTTCGTGCGCAATGAGCCGCCGGACCGCGTGATCCGCAACCTCGACGCCATGATGCGCGAGCTTGCCGCGTCCGGCTACGCCGACAAGTTCCACCTCTACGTCCTGAGCGACACCGGCCTGCCCGACATCGCCGCGCTGGAGGAAAAAGGCTTCGCCGCGCTCAAGGCCGAGTGGCAGGGCCGCATGCCGGTCACCTACCGCCGCCGCGAGATCAACACCGGCTTCAAGGCCGGCAACTTCTGGGACTTCTGCCAGCGCTGGGGCGACGATCACGAGTTCGCGGTCACGCTCGACACCGACAGTTTCATGACCGCAGCCGCGATCATGCGCATGGTGCGCATCATGCAGGCCGATCCGAAGCTCGGCATCCTGCAAGGCCTCGTCGTCGGCCTGCCGTCCACCAGCGCATTCGCGCGCATCTTCCAGTTCGGCATGCGGCTCGGCATGCGCTCATGGACCATCGGCAGCGCGTGGTGGCAGGCGGATTGCGGCCCGTACTGGGGCCACAACGCGGCGCTGCGGATCGCGCCGTTCAAGACGTATTGCGAGATTCCCGAGCTTCCGGGAAAGGGCGTGCTGCGCGGCCATGTGCTCAGCCACGACCAGATCGAGGCGGCGCTGATGCGGCGCGGCGGCTACGACGTGCGCGTGCTGCCGGAGGAAGACCTCGGCTGGGAGGAAAACCCGCCGACGCTGATCGAGTTCATCCGGCGCGACCAACGCTGGTGCCAGGGCACGCTGCAATACGGCTTCTTCCTGTTCAAGCCGGGCCTGAAGTTCGTCGGCCGCTTCCAGCTCGCGTTCGCCATGCTGATGTTTCTCGGCTCCCCGGCCTGGATCGGACTGCTCGTGGTCGGCACGCTGGCGATTGCCACCTCGCCCTCGACCGAAGCGTTCATCCGCGCCGACGCGGGCTACACTTTGCTCGCGGTCGTGCTGGTGATGTGGTTTGCGCCCAAGATCGCAACCGTCATCGACGTGCTGACGCGCCCGGAACTGCGCCGCGCCTTCGGCGGAACGCTGCGCTTCCTCGCCAGCGTCGTCACCGAAACCTGCTTCTTCATTCTGCTATCGCCGATCATGTGGTTCTGCCACACGCTGTTCCTCGCGGGGCTCCCGTTCGGCAAGGTGATCGGCTGGATCGGCCAGGTGCGCGACGATCACACCGTGCCGTGGCCGGTCGCGGCGAAGCAGCTTTGGCCGCACATGACGCTCGGCTGGATCTGCCTTGCGATCCTCGCCGCCACGCATCCGGTCGCGGCGGTCTATGCCTTCCTCCTGATCGCGGGCGGACTCGCGGTGTCGGTACCGCTCGCCGTCGTCACCGCGATCCCCCGTGTCGGGCACGCGCTGGCGCGCATCGGCATCGGACGGCTGCCGGAGGAGACCGCGCCGCCACGGGCGCTCGCCGCGCTGTCGCTGCCCGCGCTCGCCGCAGCCGCGCGCACCGTGTGACATCATGCTGGAGATGCTACGCACCGCACGCGGCGTTCTGCGGTCGCTCGGCGTCTATTACGGCAGGAAAAGCCGCTCGGCGGAGAAAGACGCCCTCTATCGCGAGTTCGTTAAGCCGGGCGATCTGGTGTTCGACGTCGGCGCCCACGTCGGCGACCGCGTGGCGTCGTTCAAGCGGCTCGGCGCGCGCGTGGTCGCGGTCGAGCCGCAGCCGGCACTGGTGTTCACGCTGAAGACGCTCTACGGCCGCGACCGCAACGTGACGATCGAAGGCAAGGCGGTGGGGAGAAGCGCAGGCACGCTCGCGATGAAGATCAACGTCGACAATCCTACGATCTCCACCGCCTCGGACGCGTTCATCGACGCATCGAGGGGGGCCGCGGGCTGGGAGGGGCAAGTCTGGGGGAAGTCGATCGAGGTGCCGGTGACCACCCTCGACGCGCTGATTACAGCGCACGGGATTCCGGCGTTCGTGAAGATCGACGTGGAGGGCTTCGAGGAGGAGGCGCTGGCGGGGCTGACGCGGCCGGTCGCCGCGCTGTCGTTCGAGTTCACCACCATCCAGCGCGGGGTGGCGAAGGCCTGTATCGCGCGCTGCGCGGCGCTCGGATTTGCGCGCTACAATGCCGCCATCGGCGAGAGCCAGGAGCTTGGGCAATGGCGCTCGGCCGAGGACATCGCGCGTTGGCTCGACGCGCTGCCGCACGAGGCCAATTCGGGGGATATCTATGCGCGCATGGCGTGAGGGACTGGCGGCGGCGCTGTTGTGGCTTGCGCTGCCAGCTGCAGCGCTCGCTTCCGACGCACTCGCGGTCGACGTGATCAACGAAAGCGAGCCGACGCTCTGCGCCGAGAAGGACAATGTCTATCTGAAATTGCAGTCCGGCGAGGCGCGGCGCTTCACCGTCGAGGCCGTGCATCCGGCCTATATCGGCACGATCCTCGTGGACCGCTGGAAGCCCGACTTCACCAAATGCGACATGTCGAGCGATCCGGCCTTCAAGTTCCAGCGCCGGCGCGTGACGATCTACGAGACGGAAGAGTGGTGGCTGGTCGGGCACACCTTCGACAGCTTCTGGCGGCCGAACCAGGTGCCGGTGCGCGTCGGCAACCGGGTCGAAAACGGACTGCACCTGCTGCAGCTTTGGACCTGGGTCGACGGCCGCGCCGACGAGGTGCTGGTGCTCTACCCCGCCGACGGCTACTGGCGGGCGCGCCCGAAGCCCCCGTCGAACCTGCGCTGGAGCGCCTACGGCTCGTCGTTCCTGATCGGGCCGGTGGAGACCGAAGGCCGCCCTATCGTGGATATCAAGGACATTTCCTACGACCCCGAGACCAAGACCTTCACGACCAGCTTCGTGCGCGGCGGCTCAGCGACCTTGCGGGTCGAAAAGCTCGACGACGAGCGCATCGTGCTGGACGTGAACCTGTCGCAGACCGTTCCGGCGACACGGCCGTTCGCGGCGCTGCGCTCGATGTTCGTCAGCGAAGGCAATTCCGACGTCGCCCGCATCGGCTGGCGCGCCAAGGGCAGCGAAGCCTGGCAGCAGGCGGGCTTGATGGAGTTCAAGCGCGCGACCGCGTCCGAGCTTTGGGCCGGCCGGCTCGTGCCCTCGCGCCACAACACCAGCGCGCCCGACATGGTGTTCCGCGATTTCAACGCGCCGAAGAAGTAGCGCCGCCGTGGCCGCCCCTATCGACATTACCAGCGGCGACGCGGCTCTCGATGCGTTCCTCGCCGGCGGCTACATGCAGATCCGCGGCATGTCCTCGCGCTTTGCCGCGGCGATCTGCGGCCACGTCATCAAGCGGCAGTCGGACATCGGCATCGGCGGCGACATTCTGGAGATCGGCACCTTCGAGGGCCGGTTCTTCGTCGCCATGGCAAAGCTCCTGCAGGCCGGCGAGCACGCGCTCGGCATCGACGTGTTCACCTGGCCGAGCGAGAAGGTCTACGACCACTTTGTCGAGAACTGCGCGAACCACGGCCTGAAGCCCGGCAGCACCACCGCCTGGAAGGTCGACACGCTCAAAATCTCCGCAGCCGAGCTGCGCGCGAAGCTGCCCGCGGGCCGCGCCCGCTTCGTCCACGTCGACGGCGAGCACAACGCCGAGTGCCTCCGCAACGATCTCGAACTCGCCCACGCGGTGCTGCATCCCGACGGCGTCATCGCGCTCGACGACATGCTGCATCCGGGCTACCCGACGCTGATCGTGACGGTGATCGAGTATCTCAATCGCCATCCCGAGATGCGCGCGCTGTGCATCGTCGACCGCGAGAGCATCACGGCCGCGGCCAAGCTCCTGATCTGCCGGATCGAGAGCGTGCCGAAATACGAACAGGAGTTGATGCGCTTCTATGCGCCGTTCCACTACACGCTCGGCGCGGATTTTCTCGGCCACTTCACGCTGGTGCTGACACCCGACCCGACGCTGCCAAAAATCGACTGAGCGCCGTCTACTTCCCCAACCCCACCTTCGCCTTCAACTCCTCCCACGCCCCTTCGAACGGATGGAAGGTGAATCGCACCGTGTGCTTGCCCGCCGGCACGACCACCGCGCGGAACAGCACGTTGGCCTTCAGGATGTCCACCGGGTCGCCGTCGACGCTCGCGCGCCACCACGGATGCCAGACGTCGTTCAGCAGCAGCAACATCGGCGCGGCGTTCTCAGTCTCCACCACCACCTCGGTGTTGCGGTAGCTCACGATCCGCGCCGTGCCCGAGCCTTGCGTCGGGCCGAAGCCTCTCGGCTCGCGCTCCAGCAGCACGGTCTTTTTTGGATCGAATCCCGGCGGGAAGCCCGCCGCAAGCAGGCCCTGGAAATCCGCCTTGCGCCAGTCGCCGACCAGCATCACGCGCGGCAGCGCGTCGGGATTCTCGTAGACATAGGCCTGTTTTGTGCGCGCGATCTGCTTCAGGTCGCCGGGCTTGAGGGCGGTGTCGATCTGCCCGATCGGCACGCTGATCGCGATGAAGCGCACGCCGAACAGGTTCTCCATCGTCGACTTGAACGACGGCAGGAGCGGCGAAAACACGCGCTGGTCGGGACCCGCAACCGTGTCGGGTGCGGCGGTGGCGCGGGTGAAGTCGGCCAGCCGCAGCGGGTTGTGGCCGAGCAGATGGTCGAGGTCGTGGATCAGCCCGATGTTCGGCCAGTGATAGCCGACGCCGACCAGTTCGACGCGGTCGCGGCGGTCGGGCGCGGCTGTTTCCTTCAGCCTGGCCTTGAGCAGTTTGATCGTCTCATCGGACGTGTCGGCCTTCAGCGCCTCGAACTGTGCGGGCGGCAGGCCGGTCGATTCGTCCGGCGCATTGTTCCAGGCGAGGTCGGCGGTGCAGAACACCGCCAGCAGCATCGCCGCCGAAAACGCGTCCCGGCTTGCAACCGCCTGCGCGAGCCGCAGCGCGCCGATGGCGAGCGCGACGAACGCCACGCCCCACACGATCGGCAGGAACGCCTCGTGCAGCATGTTGACTTTGAGCGCGAGCCAGAACGCCAACGCAGCAAGCGCGCCCCAGAACGCGACCTCGATCAGACGCTGCCAGCGCGCCGGCGGCCGCTGCACGTCGGTCAGGATGCGGTGGATCAGGTAGCCGCCGATTAGCGCCAGCAGCGCGCAGAAGATGAAGCTCGCGTCGGCCGGCCGCCGGTACAGCGACACGCCCGGCATGACCTCGTACATGGCGCGGAACGCCGGCGTGTACTTGCCGAGCGAATAGAGGATCGCAAGCACGGCCGCGACGGTGAAGAAGCGGATTTCGCGCGACCAGATCAGCCCGCGCGTCAGTCCGATGCCGACAATGGCCGCGATCGCGAGCGCGCCCACGTACACCTGCCCCGCGTTCTGCGCCGCGAACAGGTCGGTGTGGCCGAACACGTCGTGCCACTGGAACGCCGGCGGCGCCCAGAAGTCGCGCTTGAAATCGCCCGCTCCGTAAACGCCCGCAAAGCCGAGCATCAGCAGATGCGAGGGATGCAGCGAGCCGCGGCCCGCCATGGCGTAGCCGATCTCGGGCCGGTTGGAGATTCCGGCAAGCAGCGCGGTCAGCACCACCGGCACGGCGATGATCGCAAGGCCGACGACGGCGCCGGCTGCGAGCGGCTTGATGCTGGCCTTCATGCATAAGCCTATGCCTGCGCCGGAGAACCAGTGCCACGCGACGAAACCCGCGAGCACATAGACCGCGAGCAGCGCCACCTGGTCGCGGCCGAGCACAATGAAGGCCGCAAACAGTCCCGCCGCCGCGCCCGCGAGCAAAGACGAGCGGTCGAGCGCGCGGGTCAGGAACAACAGCGCCCAGGGCAGAAACACCAGGCTCTCGACCTGCCCGATGTGCTGGATGCGCGAGGCGGCCGAGCCGCTGAACGAAAACGCGATGGCCGCAACCAGCGCGCCGCCCATGTGCCAGCCGCGGTCGCGGCAGAAGAGGAGCACACCCACGCCGCCGAAGAACAACAGCGCGAACACCACGCGGTCGGTCAGCTCCGGTCCGATCTTGGGCGTGAGCCAGGCGGCCGCGACATGGAACAGCGAGAAGATCTGCGACTGCGGATCGGCGATCTGCGGCCAGCCGGCATAGACGTTCGGGGTCCAGAACGGCCACTGGCCTTCGGCGATCGAGCGGGCGAGAAACGCAAGCTGCGGATAGAACGACGACTTGGCGTCGTAGGGGATCGCGACCGTGCCGGACAGCCACGGCCAGGACAGCGCCGCGAAGGCCGCGGCGTAGATCGCCACGGCGACGGTGAACGAAAACCGCTCCTCCGGCCGGCTGAGATATTGCATCCGAATCCGCGTCCCGTTCCCTCCCCTCTATAACGAAAACGGGCGGCCTGCGCCGCCCGTCTTCTTTACCGGCGCGCCGGGCTTAGCCGACCGGCGTCCAGGTTCCGTCCGGATTGCGGCAGGCGGCGCCGCGCGCGGTCTGCGGGCGGCCGTCGATGTAAATGGTGTGCGTGTACTGGCGGCATTTGGCGCCGCGGCTATCGTAGGCCGGACCGGGTACGATGGAGCCGTAGCGGCCGGAGTCCGGATTGCGCCAGGCGACCGGACGGCCGGACGGCCCGCGTTCGAGCGCATCCATCTGCGCCTCATAGGCGCGCTTCTTGTCCTCGTCGTCCATGGCAGCGCCGATGCGGTTGCCGATCAGGCCGCCGATCGCAGCGCCTGCAAGGCCCGCCGCGACCCGCTCGCCCGGACCGCCGCCGAACTGCGATCCGATCACCGCGCCGCCGATCGCGCCGAGCAATGTGCCGGTGTTCTCCCGCGGCCCGGTTCCGGTTTCCGGGTTGCCCGCGCAGGCGGCGAGCGCCGCACACGCGAGCGCAACCGCCACGATCCTGAAAGTCATTGCCATCCCCTCGCCTATGACGGCGCAATGCACGCGCCACAACACCGCCGGCCCCCGCCGGCGCGAGAGCTAGAGGCCCGGATTGGGGCGAAACTCTGTTCGCCCGAAGGTTGCGGCCGACCCCGGCCCACCGCGCGGCAAGCCCTTGCCCACCAGTGTCGCGGTTCGGAAGTTCGCTCGAGTTCTCAGCTTGTTCTGGAGCGAACTTCCGAACCAAAGCGACACTGCAACTGTATGATTCCAGTGTCCCTTTCGACCCGAAGTTCGCAAGAGCGCCTGCTGAGCAATCGTGCGAACTTCGGGTCCGGGACACTGGTGGCCAATCTCCCGTGGCCTCGTTAGCCTTGCAGGCCAGGAAGCAAGGTCATTCCGGGAGGCCGCCGTGCAGCACTCGACCCGCCGCATCCTCACCACCCACGCCGGCTCGCTGCCGCGCCCGAAAGACCTGCTCGACATGCTGGCCGCGAAGGAAGCCGGCCAGCCGGTCGACGAGGCCGAGCGCGAGAAGAAGCTGCCGCTCGCGGTCAAGGACGTGGTGCAAAAGCAGATCGAGCTCGGCATCGACGTGGTCGACGACGGCGAATATTCCAAGCCGAGCTTCGTCACCTACGTCAACGAGCGGCTCGGCGGTTTCGAGATCGACACGGCCGCGCCGCGGCGCGGTCCCTGGGTCGGCTCGCGCGAGGAGATCGCGTTTCCGGAATTCTACTCGGCGCTGCACGTCGGCTCGCGCTCCAACCGCATGGTCTGCACCTCGCCCGTCACCTACAAGGGCCAGGCGCAGCTGCAGCGCGATCTCAAGAACCTCAAGGCCGCGCTCGGCGGGTCCAAGGTCGAGGCCTTCGTGCCGGCGATCTCGCCGTCGAACGTCGAGGAGTGGCAGCGCAACGCCTATTACAAGACCGACGAGGACTATCTCTACGCCATCGGCGAGGCGATGCGCGAGGAATACAAGGCCATCGCCGACGCGGGCTTCCTGCTGCAGATCGACGACCCGCGGCTCGTGTCCTATTACCTGGTGCGCCCGGGCGCGAGCATCGCCGAATGCCGCAAGTGGGCGAACGTCCGCGTCGAGGCGCTGAACCACGCGCTGCGCGGCATCCCGCGCGACCGCATCCGCCACCACACCTGCTACGGCATCAACATGGGGCCGCGGGTGCACGACATGGAGGTCAAGCACCTGCTCGACATTATTCTGAAGATCAACGCCGGCGCCTATTCGTTCGAGGCCGCGAACCCGCGCCACGAGCACGAATGGAAAATCTGGGGCAGCGCCAAGCTGCCGAAGGATTCGGTGCTGATCCCGGGCGTCATCAGCCATTCGACCGTGCTGGTCGAGCACCCGGAACTGATCGCCGAGCGCATCGCGCGGTTTGCCTCGCTGGTGGGGAAGGAGCGCGTGATCGCGGGCTCGGACTGCGGCTTTGCGACGTTCGCAGGGTCGAAGGAAGTTCACCCGTCGATCGTGTGGGCGAAGCTTCAGGCGCTGACGGACGGCGCGAAGCTCGCGAGCCGGGAGTTGTGGAGGAAGGGCGGGGGGAAGAAGGCGGGAGCAAAGCGCGCGGCAGCCGGCCGCAGGAAGGTTCGCGCCAAGAAGTAGAGCCGCCGGAGCGGCGACATATCAAGCCGCGTGCAGTGTGAAATCGACCCGCACGGCATCGAACGGAAACACGATCCGCCTGCCGTCCGCCCTGTCCAGAAGCCCGGCATCCAGCAGCGCGTGAACGTCGCCGTGGACCGCCTTCACGTCGCGGCCGACGCGCCGTGCGGTTTCGCGGATCGTCAGCGGCCCCTGCCCGGCCATGGCCTTGAGCAGTTCCCAGCGCTTGGCGGTGAGCACCTTCCACAGCAGTTCCGGCGTGGCGAAGCTGATCCGCGCGCCCTGCCTGCGGCCCTTCAACGCTTCGAGCGCCCGGCGCTTCACGTCGGCGGACGAGGCAACTTCCAGGATCACGGTGCTCATTTCGCTGTCCGCCTCCAACTCTCAACGTCCGACCAGAAATCGGAAATCAACGTCTCGAAGCTGGCGAACGCATAAGGACGTTCCACGTCCCCGACGTGACGATGGTCGCCCTTCCCCGCTTCGTTGTCGTAACGCAGAACGCACCGGCCGGCAGCCACAAGCGCCAGCCTGTACTTGAACGAATGCGCCGATCCTCGGACCGCGCGCGGCACGCGCCAAATCACGATCTCGACGAAAAGGTCCTCGGCAAGGACGTGACGTTCCCGGAGCAACACCTCACTCGGCATGTTGGACACTACTCCAACATCAGGATGTTGTCAATCTCTCCAACAAACAAACAAAAAGTCCCGCCTCTTACCCCGCCGGCAGCACCAGCTCCGCCCTCAACCCCCCGATCGGCGCGGTGCCCAAGTTCAGCGTCCCGCCGTAGAGCTGCGTCAGCTCCAGCACGATCGAAAGCCCGAGCCCCGAGCCCGGCTTGCTCTCGTCGAGCCGCCGCCCGCGCCGCGCCACCTGCTCGCGATCGGCCGGAGACAGCCCCGGCCCGTCGTCGTCGACCACGATCCGCACGCGCTCGCGGCCGGGCTCCGCCTGCTCCGCCATGACCTCGATCGACACCCGGCCCGCCGACCACTTGCAGGCGTTGTCCACGAGATTGCCGACCATCTCCTCCAGGTCCTGCCGCTCGCCGCGAAACCGCGTCTCGGCCTGAATGTCGACGTCGATCGCGAGGTCCTTGCCGTGATGGGTCTTCTCCATCGTGCGCGCCAGCGCCCGCACCACCGGCGTCACCTCGGTCAGCGTGCCGACCACCGCGACGCGGGCCGCGATCCGCGCCCGCTCCAGATGCCGCATCACCTGGTCGCGCATGATTCCGGTCTGCTCGGTCACTTTCGCGGCGAGCGCTTCGTCCGGCCGCGCCGACGCCTCGTTCATCATTACCGACAGCGGGGTCTTCAGCGCATGCGCGAGATTGCCGACGTGGGTGCGCGCGCGCTCCACGATCTCGCGGTTGGCGTCGATCAGCGCATTGGTTTCGCGCGCGAGCGGCGCGATCTCGACCGGGAACCGGCCTTCGAGCTTCTCGGCGCGGCCGGAGCGGATCGCGGCCAGTCCTCGCGATATGCGGTTGAGCGGCGCCAGGCCGAAGCGCACCTGGAACACGGTAATGAGCAGCAGCACCACCGCCAGCACGGCGAAGGTCGTGGCCAGCGCGCGGTTGAACTCGGCGATCTCGTTCTCGATCTCGGCGGTGTCGCCACCGACCGCCACGAGATAGAGCCCCTCGTCGCCGAGGTCGATGTTGCGTTCGAGCATGCGCAGCCGCTGGTCTTCCGGACCCTGAACATAGCTCTTGCGGCTGCCGTCGATGTCGCTCGGCGCGTCCTGGTCGGAGAGGTTCGGCAGCGCGCGGTCCCACAGCGAGCGCGAGGACGTCGTCTCCGGCTTGCCGCGGTCGGTCCGCGTGACCTGCCAGTACCAGCCCGACAGCGGCAGCTCGAACAGCGGCTCGCCCAGCATCTGGCCGGTGTTCTCGATCGGGACGTCGGGCGCGGCGATGTCGGCGATCAGCGTCTTGACGTACACGTCGAGCCGGCGGTCGAAGGCGCGCTCGACCGCCCCGCGATAGACGCCCGATAGCACGACGCCGGTGACCGCGAGAATGATGACGGTCCACACCGTCGCCGAGAGGAACAGCCGCAGCGCGAGCGAATTGGCGCGCATGTCTCTTCTAGGGCGCCCTAACGCACATCGGGCGGCGTCAGCAGATAGCCGAGCCCGCGCACGGTCTGGATGATCTCGACGCCGAGCTTCCTGCGGATGCGGCCGACGAACACCTCGATGGTGTTGCTGTCGCGGTCGAAATCCTGGTCGTAGAGGTGCTCGACGAGTTCGGTGCGGGAGACCACGCGGCCGGAATGGTGCATCAGGTAGGACAGCAGCCGGTACTCGTGGCTGGTCAGCTTCACCGGGTTGCCGTCGATGGAGACGCGGCCGGTGCGGGTGTCGAGCCGGACCGGCCCGCAGTTCAGTTCGCTCTTGGCGTGGCCGGCGGAGCGGCGCAGCAGCGCGCGAATGCGCGCCAGCACCTCTTCGAGATGGAAGGGCTTGGCCACATAGTCGTCGGCGCCGGCGTCGAAGCCCTGGACCTTGTCGCTCCAGCGGTCGCGCGCGGTCAGCATCAGCACCGGCATGGAGCGGCCGGCCCGGCGCCAGGATTCCAGCACCGAGATTCCGTCCATCTTCGGCAGGCCGATGTCGAGGATCACCGCGTCGTAAGGCTCGGTCTCGCCGAGGTAGTGGCCCTCCTCGCCGTCGAAGGCGCGGTCCACCACATAGCCCGCGTCGGTCAGCGCGGTCGCGAGTTGCCGGTTGAGGTCGGGATCGTCCTCGATGACGAGGAGACGCAAGGGGAATTCCCTCCGGTCAGCGGGCTTCGACGACCTTGCCGCTGCGCGCGTCGACGGTCGCCCGGGTCACTTTGCCATCGCGCGCCAGCACTGTCAGCATGTATACGAGGCCGTTGTCCCCGCGGCACAGCCTTGCCCGCACTACTTCGTTTGCGCCCCGCCCGCGCGCCTTGCGCTCACGCGCCGACACCCCGCGCGCCGCCTTGATCGCGGCCGCCATCGTGATCGCCTGCCCGCTGGAAATCGCCGCCCGCTGCTCGGCCTTGGTGAGGCAGCGCTGCTCGGCCGCGCCTGCGGGAGCTGCCGCGACAATCGCCATCAGACCTGCTGCAAAGGCAAGTTTCCGCGCCATGACAAGGTCTTAGACGCCTCCCGGTGAATGCCGCATGAACGGCCGATCACGCTTGATTGACCGCCTTTCGGCGTCGTTTCCGCGCCGTTTAGCCATGCCCGGCCTGGACACCGCCATTCCTGACCGTCCGCAGCAGCACGCCATGTGGGCACGGCCGGGCGGCGCTTCAACGCCTGATCCGCGCCGCAACCTCATACAAGAAATAAAACCCGATGCAGGCCATCTCGACCTGGAACAGCTCCGCCGACAGCCCGTCGGTTGTGCCCCATCCCAGCACCTTGTCCCACAGCACGAGCTTGGCGTTGTAGATCACGAACGGCAGCGCGAAGCCAGCCCGCATCAGGCCGTTCAGCCGCGAGCCGCTTTCCGCCACCATGACGGCGCGCCGCGCCTCCAGCGTTTTCACCCGCTCCTCGGCGCGGATGCGCTCATGGTCGGTGGCGGCGCGGGCCTGCTCCACCTTCACATCGGCGATTTTCTCAGCGATGCGCGACAGCGGATTGATGAGGCCGAGCAGAGCGCCGAGCATCTACCTGTCCCCCGCGCAGGCGTGCAGCAGCAGCGCCAGCCCCGCGGCCGCCAGCGCATAGGACGGCCAGTGCTGCACCGGATGCAGCGACGGCGCCGCCGTCATGCCGCGCGCGAATTCCTGCGCGAAGGCCAGCAGCCCGGCGAGAACGATCAGCAGAATGCCGAAGAATATCTGCATCTCACTTGCTCCCCACCGGGCCGCGGGTGTCCAGCCGCAGCACGATGTTGACCGCGTTCATCGCCAGCACCCACCAGAACAGCAGTTTGGGATTGTCGATCACGCTCGCCCAGTTGAGGCCGAGCGCGAAGCCGATCAGTTCGGTGCCCGCCGCCATGAGCAGCGACAGCAGATTCAGGAACACGGCGCGCGACCAGTTCCATGCGTTTTTGAGCCAGGTCATGTCAGCCTCGTTTGGTGAACAGCGCGGCAAAGGCCGCAACGATGGATTGCAGCGCGGAGGGCTTCGGCGCTTCGCCCCGGTCCTGCGCTTTTCCGGGCGCGGGCTGCGGCACGCCGCTCTGCTCCTCGGCCGCGCTTTTGCGCCGCGCCATGGTCAGGCCCGCGGCGCGGACCTCGGCGACGCGCCGCGACCAGCCCTTGCCGAACGTGTCCCAGGTGGACAGCCGTTTCAGGAACGCCATGCGTTCGTCGCAGATCGCCTGCACCGTCAGCGCCGGGTCGCGGCGGCGCACCGCTTCGAGCACGGCCGGCGTCACTACATGGCTGTCGTCCGGCAGCCCGGTCACGCGCCGCAGCACCTTGCCGCTTCGCCCGACTCCGGAGTTCACGCCGTAGTCGAACGCGGCGTAATCGACGCCCGCCGGCAGTTCGTCGCAGCGCAGCGCGTCCCAATACTTGGCCTTGTAGATGCGCTTCACCACCTCCATCGGGATGTCGCGCATCGGGCCGGCGTAGCCGTTCTGCCGCGCCACCGCGACGGTGATGCCGTAGTTGGTCTCGCCGCCCGGATCGCGCGGGTGGTTGACGTAGCCGCCCTCGTGGCCGAGCACCCGGCGCAGGGCTTCGTCGTAGTTGGAACGGGCCATCGCAAATTGCCTCCTTCCGCAAACGAAAAGGGCCGCGTCGCCGCGGCCCGTCACTTCGGGATCGAAACCGTCGATCAGGCCCAATACAGGTAGATGTCGCGAACCTCGGCGGCCTTGTCGTTCGCGATCGCGATGCGCCACTTGACGCTGGTGCCGGACGGCTGTGCGCTCAGATCGACCGGATCGCTCTCCAGCACATGCAGGTCGCCCCAGGTGAAGCGGTCGTTCATCGCGGCTTCGGTCCAGGTCGTGCCGCCGTCGCGCGACACTTCGAAGATCAGGTCGTCGCCGAGCGCGATCTCATCGACGAACTTCACCCGCGACACGATCTTCATCGATACCGGCTCCGCCGCCGCCGTCAGCGCGGTCGAGGCGACCGTCATGCCCCCCGAACCGGCGGATTCGTAGAACTCCGCCTCGGCGACGCAGATTCGGTTTGAGTTGGGCGCGTCGATGCGCAGCCAGACGTACTGGTAGGCGGTGCTGTTGGAGATCGCGAGGTTCTGCAGCAGCAGGCTGTTGGCGTCGGTGTTCGACGCGCTGCCGAGCAATGTGCCGTCGGTGCTGCTGCCCGGCGCGCTGCCGTTCTTGCCGTAGAGCTGCACCGCGATGGTGGGATCGCTGGCCTGCTTGAACCCTTCGTCGCTGGAACCCCAGACCTTGAAGCCGGTGACGGTCTTGGGCGAGCCGCCATAGTCCTTGCCGATGTAGGCGACCGTTGCGTTGTCGCTGTTCGCGCCCACCAGCCGCGTCTGGCTGGTGTTTCCGTCGAACGCCGCGCCGGTGTTGGACCAGGCCGACCCGTTGGTGCCGCCGATGACGCTGCCCGCGCCCTGCGAGATCAGTCCGCCCGACACCGCCGGCTTGAGCAGTCCCGCCGTGCCGGTGTCGAGGCCGGTTGCGCCGGCCACATTCACGTAGGTCAGCGCGTCGAACGAATCGGCGAAGCGGTTGCCGGCGGCGCCCATGAACTGCGCCACGTTGAGCGCGTCGGCAATCCCGAGCGCCAGGCCCGCCAGCGTGACGTCGAGATCGGCCGGCGCGCCGGCCGGCGCCGTTTGCGGCATCGTGACTTCGCCCGTCGCATGGTCGATCACGATGGCGTCGAGCCAGGTCTCGCCGTCGGCGGAGACCTTGAAGCGGAAGTCGTCGTTGCCGGTGAGCCCGATCTCGGCGCGGCCTTCGAAATCGGTCTGGAACAGCATCGACAGGGTGTTGCCGGCGCTTTCCTTGCTGAGCTTGTAGCGCAGATCGCCGTCGCCGCCTTCGGCGTCGGTGCGCGCGACCCAGAGCGCGTTGTTGAGCTTGGCCGCGAATCGATTGGTCGCGTCGGCTTCGGTGCCGACGCCGAGGCGGTTGAGGTTCTGGAGTTCCGTGACCTCGCCCAGAGCGTCGATCGCCGGCGCCCAGCTTTCGCCGTCCCAGGCCAGCAGCGCGCTCTCGTCGCGCACGTAGCAGGTCCAGCCCTCCTGCGGCGCGTAAAAGTTCCAGCCGCCCACGTCGTATTGCGCGATGCGGTTGTCCTTGCCGGCGAACGCGCCCGTACCCGGAGACGCCACAATGTAGCGGTCGCCGAGCGCGGGCTCCGCCGGCGGCGACGCCAGATCGCGGTCGAGCACGGACAGCATCACCAGCGCGTCGAGAATGAGCAGCGCTTCGTTGTGCTGGACCTCGAACTCGTTCTGCTTGGTCAGGTAGAACGGCAGCCCAAGGTTGGGCGAGGTGTCGGGCAGGTCTGTCATGGTTCGGTCCTTTGATGCTTTCCCCGTGCGCAGTGCTGCGTGAAACGGTGCGCTGCCGACACGCGATCCCGGTTCCGCGCTATGGAACGAGCGTGGCTTGCGAAGCGACGCCGTGGCCGACTTGCGCCGAGATTTGCGCGACGCGGAACGTCACGCTCGGCTGCGGCGCGCCGAAGTCGGCGATCTCGCCGGCCGCGGGATAGAGCACGCTCGGAACCGGCGTCTCGAAGCTGCGCACGACGTCCTCGCCGTCGAGCACCTCGACCGCGTAGGCCTCGCGCGTCTCTCCGAGCGGCACTTCGCGAAGCTGCGGATTGTGCGCGGGCAGCCGCGTGCGCCGGATCCACGACAGCGTAAGGCCGTCCGCCGTGCGCCTTGCGCGCAGGTGCCCTGGCGACAGCGGCCGCAGCGCGGTCGGCTGCGGGGGCGCTGCGAGCGTCACCGCCGCCATGTCGCCGTGGTCGCGGCCGGACGCCACGATCCGCAGTGTCGTGCTGCGGCCGAGTGCGTTGACGCCGCGCGCAGCCGGGATCACCTGCCGGTCGAGCAGCACGAACGGCGCGCCTTCGGGCGTCGGATCGCCCATCGCCCATTCGCTGCCTTCTCGGCCGCGCAGCAGCCGGCTCAGTTCGTAGGTGCGCGCGGCGACGAGTTCCGCGTTGCCGAATTGCAGCACCTCCCAGGCGCCGTCTTCGCGGCGCACCGCCGCGGCATTCGCCCCGCCGAGCAGAACGTTGTCGGACACCGACGACAGCGCGCCGCCGTAGAGCCGCACCCGCACTTTGCTGTGCCGGTCGAAACGGCTCACCGGCCCGCGCGGCAGCGGGTCGAGCGTCTCACCCACGATCGCGGGCGCAAGCGCCGTCGCCGCGCGCTCGAAGCTGAGACCGTCCGCCGAGCGCCATACCGTGACCGGGCCCGGCCACGGATCGGCGAACACCGCGAGCCATTGCAGCACCGGCGACTCCTCGCCATCGAGCAGCGGCAGGTCGAGAAGGAGCGCATGAACCGGGCCGATGGCGGCAGGCGCGGCCGGCGCGATCCGGCGCGGCGCGGCGAGCGGCAGGTCGAACACCTCCGGATCGATCGAGCGCGCCTTCACCGCGCGGCGCTCGGTGTCGACGATCTCGCGGATTTCGAACAACCGCCGCCGCCCGTTCAGCGTCACGGCCAGCGTGTCGCCCGGCGTGAGCGTCAGCAGGCTCGGCGGCAGCGCGAACTCCGCGCTCTCGCGCCCCGCCCACAGGTCCTGCAGCCAGATGTCGGCGCGGCGCTCGGCGGAATTGTCGCCGGTGACCGCGGCCAGTTCCGCCTGCGCCACGCGCGAGGCGCCGCCGACCAGCCGCCGCGAGTACGCGACCGCACGGCGGTAATCCGCGCCGCCGTCGCTGAAGCCAAGCGCGATCTCGCGCGGCAGCTCGGTTTCCTGCGCGCGCACCAGCCTAAACGGCGCGCCGCTGTCGGGCAGCACCAGATCGTCCTCGGTGAGTTCGGCCGCAGGCACGCCGCCGCGCGGCTTGAACGACAGCGTGCCGGACAGCTCGGCGGCATCGAACGCATAGGCCGACGCGAGCGGTTCGAGCGCAGCGCGCGCGGCCATCGGCCGGTCGATGAGATAGCCGTCGGGGCCCTCGCCGAGCGCGGCGGCGTCGCAGCCTTCGGCGCCCGAGTCGGCCAGCACCGCCGACACCAAGCCTTCCATCGGCGTCGAGCCGAGCCGTCCGGTGAGCCAGTGCCCGGTTTCCCAGTTGGGCCCGTCGCTCCATACGTCGATCGCGGCGGGGAACGCCGGATAGGGCCGCGCGTCCCAAGTCCACAGATGCAGCCCGGACGGATCGACCATGCGGCCGTCGTACACGCTCGACTCGGGGTTCAGGACATCGCTCGCGCCGAATGCGGGATCGAATGCGGCCACGATCGTTTCGAGATAGCGGCGCTGGATCAGGTCGTCGCGCCGGCCGTTGGAGAAATAGGGAAACGCACCCTCGGAAGACTTCGGATCGGGAAACACACTCGGCTGGTTCGAGCCCTTGTCGACCGCGGGGCAGCCGACTTCCGTGAGCCAGACCGGCTTGCTCTGCGGGACCCACGCAGTCGGTGTTTCCAGCTCCGCGCCGCCGACGCGCTCATGATGCGCGTTGGCCCAGAAACTCCAGATGTCTTTCTGGCGGAACGTCCACGGCTTGCCGAGGCCGTCGGCGATATCGGTTCGCGCCTGCGCCGCGCGCGCCTCGCCGTCGGCGTAGAACCAGTCGTAGGCCTCGCCGCCGTCGAGATTGGCCGTAAGATAATCGCGGTCCGCAATCGCGGACGCCGTCGCGCGGTCGAGATGCTCCGCGCCGTCGCGCCAGTCCGACAGCGGCGCGTAATAGTCGATACCGATTGCGCCGATGGCCGCGCACGCCCACAGCGGATCGAGCGGAAAGCGCACCTCCTGCGCCTCGTCATCGATCACGTGGCTGCCGTATTCGGTCCAGTCCGCGCCGTAGGTGACGAGACAATCCTCGCCGAGAATGTCCTTCACGTCCTCGGCGAGCGACACAAGCTGCGTCACCGCGGGATAGGCGCCGGAGCCCGAACGCACGCGCGTCAGCGCCTTCAGCTCCGAGCCGATCAGGAATGCATCGACCCCGCCCGCGCTCTGCGCGAGCGGAGCGTAATGCAGGATCATGCGACGATACCGCCAGTCGGAGCCGTCGCCGAAGAACGCATCGACCTGCGTTCCCGCGGCGGATGTGCCGTCCGGAGATTCCGCCAGCCCCGGCGCGGGATCGCAGGTAATGCGCCCGCGCCAGGGATAGGCCGGCTGCGGCGCTTCGCCGGTCCAGGGATCGGGCAATTCGTTGTCCGCCGGCACGTCCATCATCACGAACGGATAGAGCGTGACCTTCAGCCCGCGCGCCTTCAACTCGGCGATCAGGTTTGTCACGCTCTGGTCCGACGGCGTGCCGCCGAACGCCGCGCGGTCCTCGACCGTCGAAACCAGATGCGCCGTCGAACGGTCGAGGCCCGCGACCGTCCAACTCGCCCCGTGGGTGGACTTGTCGCGGTTGTCGACGCCGGGACGCAGATCGCAATGCTGCGCGCGCAGGTCGCTGCCGAACCAGGCGACGACGATGGCGACGCGCTCCAGGTTCGGGCACACCGCCTGCAACTCGTCGAGCGAGGCGACCACATCCGACGCTGCGTGCGCCACGTGGCGGTTCTCCGGCGCCGACTGGCCGGGCCCCAGCACGCGCACCACCGCCGACGGCTCGTAGCCGAACTCGGTCGTGCCCGGAATGAGCGTGACCGCACGCGCCATCTGCTCCAGCCGCCCGACCGGCCGCACCACCTCGAACGACATCTGCGGAATGCGGTTGCCGAAGTCGCCGAGCGGCAGGCGCTCGAACACGACGTAAGCGAGGCCGCGATAGGCCGGCGCGCTGCCCTCCTTCGCAACGATCAGCGGGTCGGCCTCTTGGTTCTCCGCGCCCGCATGGAAGCGCATGGTGAGACCTTCGAGATCGAGCGGCTTGCCGTCGGCCCACACCCGCAGCACCTGGCCGGCCGGCCCCTCGCAAAGCCCGACCGCGACGTTGGCAAAATAGGAATAGGTCGTCGTGGTGGTGGTGACGGTCGTACCGCCGCCCCCGCCGCCCTTGCCGCCGCCACCGCCTCCACCGCTGGTCTCGGTGCGCGTCGCGACCACCTCCTCCAGCTCGGTCGCCCAGATCACTTCGCCCGCTATGCGCGCGCGGCCGTAGAGCCGCGGGATCGGCGCGCCCTCGGTCGAGGCCATGACGTCGAGGTCGGACAGCCGCGGACCCTGGACCGAGCGCGCGATGTCGCGCCGCTCGGCGAACAGCGACTGATCGAGCATGTTGCCGGCGACTGCGCCCACAAGCCTGCCCGCGAGCGCGCCGGCCTGTCCGAACACGGCGCCGCCGGCCGCGGCGCCAGCCGCGGAGAGAAGAAGTGCTGCCATGGGGATGCCTCGTCCGTTCGAACCGCAGCGGCGCGGCTTACCTCCCCCCGAAAGGGGGAGGGAGCGCGCTGCGTCTGCCGCGCGCTCGGTGGCTAATTGCCGACGTCCGGAAACCGAAACGCGTAAGCCAGTCGTCTTCGCCACCACGGCGCGATGGCCACTTCCGCCACCGCAGCCCCGTCATGCGCGTGCACCATCAGTGCCGGCGCGCCCGGCACACACGCCGTCACGATGGCGGCGTGCTTCGCAGGATAATGCGCGCGATAGCGAAACAGCAGCACGTCGCCCGGTGCGAAATCCCCGGGCGCGATCTCGACCAGATGCGCCCGCGCCGCCCGCGCCAACGTCTCCGCGCCGGACGCCTCCGCCCAGTCGCGCGAATACGGCGGCGCGCGCTCAGGCTCGTCGCCCAGCACCGCGCGCCACACCCCGCGCACCAGGCCGAGGCAGTCGCAGCCCACGCCTTTCAGCGAGGCCTGATGGCGGTACGGCGTGCCGATCCACGAGCGGGCCTCGGCAACGATGAGGGGGCGGGTGATCATGGTGTGCTCGCATAGAAGTGAGGCAGCAAGCGCGGTGCGCTCCCTCTCCCCGTTTACGGGGAGAGGGTCGGGGTGAGGGGGAGTCTTCGCGATTCTGAAAAGTCGATCTCGCTGCAGCGCTCCCTCACCCGGATCGCTTTCGCGATCAGACCTCTCCCCGCTTGCGGGGAGAGGCGACCCGTATCTGCGGCTCAGCCCTGCAGACTCTTCCCCGTGTTCCCCGGCTCGCCGGACACCGCATAGCGCGCGACGAAATCGTTGCCGGGGATGTGCGGGAAGCCGCGGAAGTTCGCGGCGTTATCGAAGCGGTCGCGACAGGTGACGAAACGCTTGTCGCAGCCGGCGGTGACGGCGAACGCATCGCCCTCGGAAAGCGGCTCGGGCATCGCCTGCCAGAGATCGAGCACGGCGCCGTCGTCCGTCACGCGATGGCTCTTTACTTCGATGGCCAGCCCCACGTTGCCGCCGCTTGTCCACTGCAATCGCCCGCCGGTAAACCAGCCGTCCGCGTAGGCATCGAGGCCGGACGCAATCAGGCTCGACGTGCCGCGCAGCGTCTCGATCGCGCCTGCGCCAGTGAACGCGAGCGCGGACAGCACGATGGCGCAGCGCGCGTCGCCGAGATCGGCCGAGCACGCGGCCGTGTAGCGCCGCCCGCGCTCCTCATTGAGCTTGTCGGCGAGCGAACGCACTTCCGCCGCGAACGCCGCGCCCTCGCGCCTGACCTCGCCGAGCGTGCCGCGCGTCAGCAGCACGTTCAGTTCCGGCTCGCTCCAGTCGACCAGATAAACTTCGATCGAAGCCGCGTCGTAGCGGCCCGCGGCGAGATCGGCCTCGTTCAGCACCTCTCCGTCGAGCGCGCCGGAAATCTCCGAGCCTGCGACCGACAGGCCGAGCCGCGCCGTCGCCTCGGAGCCGGTAAGCCCAGTTCCGGCGCGACAGACGAGAGCGTCGAGCGACACGTCCTCGTCGTGGTCGGTGAAGCCCAGCACTTCGCCGTCGCGGCGCACGATGCGCCAGCAGCGGCAGAGCATGGTGACGCCGGAGTTGAGTTTGGTTTGCAGGGTGGGAGGGATTGCTCTCACGATTTGATCTCCACCAGCGGGATCTTCGGGATCGCTCCTGCGGCGAACGCCGACAGGTCGGCTTCGAGATAGTCGGTGTCGAAGCGCACCGGCACGTCGAACGTAAATCCCGCCGTCACCGCTTCGCCGATGTCCGGCACATGCCCCGGCAGGAACGTCACCGTGCCCGCCGCGGTATCGACGGTGAACGCCGTGCCCGCCTCCGCCTCCACGCCCGCGACCGCGACGCGCACGCTGCCGGGCACGGGCTTGACGATAGGCCGCGCATAGGGCGCGTACGCGCCGCCATAGGTCTTCTTCAGCGCGAACGCCGCGGTCTCGCCGTCGCCGACGCCCAGCGCCTGGTCCGTCGGCGACACCGCCACGCCCGGCGCGGCCGACGAATGGTCGAGCCGGTCGCGCCAGCGGAAGCCATGCAGCCGCCCGCGCCGCTCCTCGAAGAACGCGACGACCTCGGACAGCGCCTCGAAGGTCTTGATGCCGTAGCCCGCGTCGTAGCGCCTGCGCGAATGCGCCCAGCGCGCGTTGCGCTCCTCGCGGCCGGAGCCGAGCGCGACGATCTCGGTGCGCCGCTCCGGCCCGCCCGCCGAGCCGAGCGCGACGTCGAGCGGAAACAGCACTTCGTGAAAGGCCGCCGTCATCACAGGCTCCTCTGGCCGCGCGCCACCGCGCGCGCGATCTGGCCGGTCACGTAAGATTCCGAGCGGCGGAAACTCTCCGGATCGGGCGTGACGATGTTGATCGTGACGCTCGCGCCGGAGCGCGCGCCGCCGGCTGCGACTCCGAGCCGGCCGTCAGCCCCGCGCCGCAGCGGCAGGATCGCCTCGGGGCCGGCCTCGCCCGCGAGTCCCGTACCGCCGGACATCAGAGGGAAGTACGTCGGGGTGCCGATCACGCCACCAGCCGCGAACGGCTTGATGCCGCCGAACGCCGCCACGGTCCCGCCGCCGCCTCCGCCCGAGCCGCCGCCTCCGCCCTGTCCGCCGCCGCCGAACAGGCCGGAGAACAGATTGTTCAGCCCGCCTGCGATGTTTTGCGCGATCGGCCGGAACGCCGCCGCCACCGCCATGCTGGAGAGCCGCAGCGCGAGCGACTTGAGCACGTCGTCGAACTGCTTGCCGCCGACGACAGACTGCTGGAACGCACGCGTCATGGCCGACGCGAACGCGTTGGTGCTGATCGTGAGTTGCGCGATCTTTTGATCGACGCGATGGAGCGTCGCCATGTTCTCGTAGGTCGGCAATCCGCCTTGAAAGTCATCGTCCGCCATCGGGATACCTCGTCATCAGTTCGAGCAAAGCACTGCGCGACGGCGGCGCGCCGCCGCGTCCGGTCACGGCCTCGATCGCGCAGGCGAGCTCACGCGGCGTCATGGCCCAGAACGCGCCGGGCGAAAGCCGCAAAGTGCCGAGCCCGAAGCCCATCGCCTCGCGCCAGGGAAAGGGTGCGCGCGCGGAAGGCCAGGCCGCGCCCGGTGTTACGCTAAAGGGCGCGCGGGACGCTCCGGATTCTCCGCCTCGCTGCCGAACGTCGCGCCGATCAGATCGGCGGCGATCCGCACATAGCCCGCAGCCCCGCCGCCGACCGCCATCGCCGCCACGTCCTCGTCACGCACGTCCTCGCCGGCGCCGCGAAGCCCCGCGCCGATGATACGCGTCAAATCGCGCGCCTTCAGCCGGCCCGAGCCGAAACGCTCGGCCAGCGCCACCAGATCGTCCGCGCCGAACGCGGCTTCGAGCTCGGCGAGCGCGCCCAACGTGAGCACCAGGCGGCGCCGCGCGCCGCCGATCTCGGCCTCGATTTCGCCGCGGTGAATGTTGGGCATCGCCTCACCCCGCCGCGAACGTCAGCGCGCCCGCCGACTCCAATGCCAACTCATAGGTCACCTCGCCGTTGTGCTCGCCGGCGAACTCCAGGCTCGCGATCTGGAACGCGCCCTCGACCGTGCCGAAGTCCGGGATCGCGATCTGGTACTCCTTCACGGCGCCGTCGAAGAACGCCGCGCGCATCAGCGCGTCGGAGCTTGCGTCCTTGAACAGGCCGCGGCCCGCGATCGAGGCGCGCTTGACGCCCGCGCCTTCCAGCAGCTCGCGCCAGCGCCCCGCGCTTTCGGCGTGCGTGACGTCCACCGTCTCGGCGTTGAAGGCGATGCGGCGCGAGCGCAGGCCCGCGACCGTGACGAAGCTCTCGCCGTCGGCGATCTTGATAAGCAGGTCTTTGCCTTTCTGGGCAGACATCTGAATGTCCTCTTGCTGGGGCTCGTGTCCCGGGCGCAGCGCGGCATGAAATGACGCGCTGCAGACCCAGGACCCCGGTTGAAATTGCAGTTCAGGAAGCTGGGTCCCGGATCAGCACCGCACCGCTGCCGCGCTGCGGTGCATCCGGGACACGCGCGGCATCAGGTCGGTTCAGTCACTCCGGTTCGGTCATGGCGCGGAACCGCACCAGTGCGTGATAGGTCCGCCCGTCGGCCTCGCGGCGCACGTCGGCGACCGCAAAGCGCAGGTTGACGAGCCTGTGGCCGTCCAGTTCCAAAGGCGCGTCGTCGAGCGCCTGCAGCAGCGCTCCCGCGATCAGGTGCGCCTCGCGGTGCCCGCCCTGGCGCGACCAGGCGTGCAGCGTGAGCTGGTGCTCCTCGCCCGGCGCGTCGCCCGCCGAGAAGTCGGCAACGCGCGCCTCGCCGAGCGTGACGTAGGGAAACGCCGCGGCCTGCGGCGGCTCGTCGTAGATTTTCGGGCCGCCGAGCAACGCGGCCAGCGCGCCGTCGCCGGACAATGCGGTATGGATCGCGGCGCGCAGCGCCGCGGATGCGGTGGACATGGATGATGCTCCCGATCAGTCGGTGCGTTCTTCGGCGTCGATGTCGACGAAGCGCCGGTCGCGCACGCGCAGGCTCGCGATGCGATAGACCCGCGCGCCGTCGCGGAAGCGATGCCGCACGGTGATGTCCGGCGAAAAGCGAATGCGGATGCGGTGCGTCACGTTGGCGCCGAGTGCACCGGCTTCGACCGCGCCGCGCGCGGCGACCGCCTCGACCGACGCCCACAGCGTCGCCGCGGTCTCGTAGGTGCGCGTCACGCCGCCCGCACCGTCCGGCGTTTCCACCGGCGCCTCGAGCGCGAGCCTGCGGTTGAGCCTGCCCGGATCGGTCATAGCGACACCGCGCGGAACGGCGCGAGCAGCGCCGTCACGCCCTGCGGCAGCACGGCCGCGTGTTCGCCGGTCACGCCGCGGTTCTCGTACCAGTGCGCCGCGAGCATGCGGATCGCCTGGCGCAGCGGCTCGGGCACGTCGTCCGGCGCCTCGCCGTAGCCCGCGTCGATATCGAGTTCGATGCCGCCCGCAACACGTCCCGGCGCGGGCAGAACGCCCGGCGCCAACGACAGCACACCGCCCACCGTGTCCACGTTGAAGGCGTCCACGTCGAGCGCCTGCGCCGTGCCGTCGGCCTTGCAAACGCGCGCCGCCGCGAGCGCCCGCAGCGGCACCGGAAACACCGCGATCCGTCCATCCGCCGGCCAGCGGTTGCGCACCAGCCGCCAGGTCTGCGCGATCAGCGCGCGCCGCGTCAGCGCCTCGACATGGATGCGCGCGCCCGCAATCAGCGCCGCGATAATGTCATCGTCGTCCGCGTGCTCGACACGGAGGTAGTGCTTGGCTTCGGCGAGCGCGATAGGCTCGACTTCGGGCGGCGTGAGGAGAATGGAGGACATGCTTCAACCTTTCTGAGGTGTGTCCCGGGCGCAGCGCGGCATGAAATGACGCGCTGCAGACCCGGGACCCCGGTTATTTCGATGCAGCAAACCGGGGTCCCGCATCTGCGGCGCACCGCCGTAGCGCGCGCCAGACGCGCGTAAACGCGCTTATGGCGCTGCGCCGCGTGCGGGACACGCCGGGCGTTGACAAACTCGGCGCGGCAAGGCTCAAACGGCGGCGTCATGCGCCGTCCCGCCACAGCCCTCGCGTTGTTGCTTTCGCTCGCCGCGCCTGCGGCCGCCCTCGTCGGCGGCGCACCGGTCGCGCGCGACCAGGGCGCGGGCCGCCACGTCGTGATGATCGTCTCGACCCGCAACAACATCTGCACCGGCACCGCGCTGGCGCGCGACCTGGTGCTGACCGCCGCGCATTGTGTCGAACCGCCCGCGACCTATCGCGTGATGGCCGACGGGATCGCGGCGCCGGGCCTCGCGCTCGCAAGCCGCGCGGTGCATCCGCGCTACGACGCGGGGCACTACAAGTCGGGCCGCGTCACCGCGGACGTCGCGCTCTTGAAACTCGAAAGGCCGCTGCCGGCCTCGGTCGTACCCGCCCCGCTCGCGCCCGACCGCAAGGTGGCGGCGGGCGACCGTTTCACGGTCGCTGGCATCGGCTCGACCGCGCATCAAAGCGAGACCGGCATCGGCGTGCCGCGCCAAGCCGCTCTCGTCGCGACCGGCCGGCCGGGCAATCTGCAAATTCGTCTCATGGACCCGGCGACGCGCGACCGGAGCGCGGGTCTCGGCGCCTGCACCGGCGACTCAGGCGGGCCTGCATTCGTCGAGAGCGACGGCCGCTACGCCGTGATCGGCGTGGTGAGCTGGTCGACCGGCCCCGCCGGCTCCGACGGCTGCGGCGGCTTGACAGGCGTCACGCCGCTGTCGCTGTACCGCGGCTGGATCGCGGAGACGGCGAAGAAGATGGGCGTGGCGTTGGGGCGGTGACTGTCAAATCGTCAAGGCGTTCGCTGGCAAACATCCTGTCGGACGCAAGGTCACCCAAATTCTAGCCTAGTCCTATGTTCACTTTGGTCGGCCACTTGGGATGATTTCTCCAAATGCGCAGTCGGCTTTTCGATGCCGGTGCAGGAACATCGAGCACCACTTTCTGATCGACTGTCGAAACGACGACGATACGGCTCGGCGTCTCGAGATAGCCGTCAAACTCCGGTTCAAATCCCGGATCGACATCCGGCACGTTTCCCAAGGCAATTTCAGTCGGACCGTCCTGCTCCGGGTAACAAGCCACGGAAATGCAGGATGGCGTTGCTAGAATCGTCGCTCCCCATATGGGGTTGGGTGGCTCTCCGCCTTTCAAGTCCTCGACGAACACTATCGAATTCGGCGGCGAGATTTTGGTGGAGCGCTGCATATCACCGGGGACCTCTTAAGCTGTTGGACCGAACCGCCTTGCCTCAAACTGCATGACAGACATTGCGGATACAAGCGCTGCGCAGTACCTGGAGATATCAGCGCGGTAGGATATTGATGGTCAAGAACGGGAAAACCCGACGGCGTGCCGGCTTGGAACGACCCACACGTGTGACAACCCCACAATCGAAATATTCGTAGTCCGGCGTCACGCTCGTACTTGTTGAAACTCCGGTTTGGCCCGCGAGCGGGTATCCATTCCTTGGCAAACTCGCCAGGCCCAATTCCGGCATTTGCCAACTCCCTGAGCCGCGCCTCGGCTTCCCGCGCTTCTGCCCGATGTGCTCGGATGAGCCCTTCGACACTTTCATATGTACTCGGTTGAGGCCGCCAGTTCGGGTCAAGTTCTCGAACGCGCTGGATCGCGTCTCGGGATTGAGCTTCTGCGGCTGCCAGACGCGCTGCTTGACTTGGTGTGGGCTGAACCCAACGACCGTTGATGAGGATCGGGCCGGAGCGCGGGCGAAGTTGCGCATACACGTCACCTGGCCTCGGCGGCACTTCAGGAGACGCATCTGAAAGAATGCGAGAGTCGTTCCGGCCAGCACCAAGATCGTTCGTCCACTGCCCACCGTCGGAATTCCCGGCCGGCACGCGCGGCTGGCTGGGGTTGTAAGCCTTCAGCGCCGCAATGAGCTTCCGGAACGTGATCTCGGCCCTAAGCGCCGCGACCTCGGCTTTCAGTTGCAGCATGGCCTTCAATTCGTCTGTGCCCACAGACTCCGGCTCATGCTCAGCCGCCTTCGCCTCCCGCTCCTGTTTCCAGAGCCTGTACGCCGCCGGCTGCATGAACAGCCGGGCGTCGTGCCGGACATGGAGGTGCGCGTTCTCGCGCGTGAAGCGGCGGCGCTGCGCCGCCGCGAAGGCGTCGTCGGATCGGTGCATAGGTGAAGTCCTTCGGCCCGGCCTAGCCGGTCGCCGCAAAAACAAAGGCGCGGCCGGACGGCCGCGCCTTTGTCGCTTTGCTCTGACCTGAAACTCGACGAGGACAGGCGTTCGTTAGATCGCGGCCGCCGATGCCGTGACTGGCGTCACGCCGCTGTCGTAGTACCGCGGCTGGATCGCGGAGACGGCGAAGAAGATGGGCGTGGCGTTGGGGCGGTGAGCGATCCTGCCAGACTCAGACATAGCCCATTCCCGGCCAGCCGCTGCAAACATTTTGGTTCCCAAGTCCAGCCGTCAGCAACAGCGGCACCACTAGCCAAGCCCTACAAGAACCCTGTCAGGTTCGATTGCGCGGTTAGCCCAAATTCGCACGCGCGTACGGATCTCCGAGACAGGCATGCAAAGAAGCTTCTTTCCTTCCACTGTTGAGACGACAACTTCACGGCCTGGAGTCTCGAGTTGACCGTCGAACACAGGAGGGGCGCCGATATCGATCTCGTTGGACGCACCCAGAGTGACTTCCGTTTCACCGTCCTGCTCCATCAAGCAACCGATGCATATGCACGAAGGCGTAAACCAGAGCCGCTCGTTGCGAGTAATTTCGGGTACCTGCCCGCCTTCGACATCTTCGATGAACAGAATCGAGTTGAGGGGTCTAATTCTGATCGATTGTCTCATTTTAGCGCCCCCTTCCAAGTCGATGAACGTAACCGCCCTGCCTATCGCTGCAAGCCATGCACTGCGGATAAATACGCTGAGGCCAGCCCGCGGGGTTAAGTGCATTGGGGAACTGATGGTCGCAGACAAAGTTGCCCGATCTCGTTCCGGGCTCCATCGTACCGCACGTATGGCATCCGGTTTGCCGTCCTATACGATTGATTTCACCGCGCTCCCTGGCCGTAAAGTCCCGCTCCGGTCCACGTGCTGGAATTGATTCGCCCGCGTAGGGACCGGGTCCAATGCCGGCCCGAGACAATTGAGCAAGCCATGCTTCCGCTTGGCGCGCTTCTGCCTGATGTGCCCGGATGAGCCCTTCGACACTCTCATATGCGCTCGGTTGCGGACGCCAACTTGGATCGCGCTCGCGAACGCGTCGGATTGCGTCTCTTGATCGCGCTTCAGCTGCTGCCAGACGTGCCGCTTGACTTGGTGTGGGCTGAACCCAACGACCGTTGATGAGGATCGGGCCGGAGCGCGGGCGAAGTTGCGCATACACGTCACCGGGTCTCGGCGGCGCTTCAGGAGACGCATCCGAAAGAATGCGAGGGTCGTTCCGGCCGGCACCAACATTGCTCGTCCACTGCCCGCCATCGGAACTCCCGGCCGGCACGCGCGGCTGGCTGGGGTTGTATGCCTTCAGAACAGCAAGCAGCTTCCGGAACTTAATCTCGGCGTTGAGCGCCGCGACCTCGGCTTTCAGTTGCAGCAAGGTCTTCAACTCGTCTGTGCGCACAGACTCCGGCTCATGCTCGGGCGCCTTCGCCTCCCGCTCCTGTTTCCAGAGCCTGTACGCCGCCGGCTGCATGAACAGCCGGGCGTCGTGCCGGACATGGAGGTGCGCGTTCTCGCGCGTAAAGCGCCGGCGCTGCGCCGCCACGAAGGCGTCGTTGTGTCGCGTCATGTTGTGAATTCCTCGGCCCGGCCGAGCCGGACGCGACAAAAAAATGCCGGGCCCAAGCAGCCGCGCCTTTGCGTTGTTCTGGATCGTTGCGCGCAGTCGGCGAGAGACCCCGCACCCCTTTTGGCCGGCCCCTCTCCCCCGACTTATCCACAGGCCCGCTTTGTCCCGCGGGAAGGCGCCTCTAGCCTCCGCACCGGGCGGGGGCCTTCATGTTCTTATCCGGGCGCGCGGCGGCGGGACGCCGCACACTCCTTATAACTGCGTCGCGCTCACGCCGGCCGCGCGCACACCTTATATACGGCATATACGGCGCGCATCTGGCGGCACTCCTGACCGCGGCGCTGCTCGTCCTGCCCTCCGCGGCCCAGGCCGTGGTCAAAGGCCAGCCGTCGGCGCTCGGCGCGCATGTGGTGCGCATCTATGCCGGTCACTATTGCTCCGGCGTCGCCATCGGCCGCCAGAAGATCGTCACCGCGCGGCACTGCGTGACCGGCGGCATGCGGATCGTCGCCGGCGGGCGCTCCATCGGCGTCGCGCGGATCGGCCAGAGCGGCACGCTCGACGACGGCCGCCGCGTCAGCGTGCAAGGCGACGCCGCCATCGTGCGGCTGGCATCGCCACTGCCCGCGTCCGTCGTGCCGGTTCCGGTGGCCGAAGACGGAAGCGAGGACGCCATCGACAGCTACACCATCGCGGGCTTCGGCACTCCGAACGAGGCTGCGCGCTTCTCCTTTGGCACCTTGCGCGAGGCGCGCCTGGTCGCAGCCGAGCCGCGCGCACTGGTCGATCCCACACGCACCGGCTCGATCGGCGCCAGCGCCTGCTTCGGCGATTCCGGCGGCGCGGTCATGCGCGGCGGCGCCTTGATCGGCGTCATCAGCCGCGCGGCGCATCCGCATCCGCGCATCGCCTGCGGGCATCTGACGCGCTGGGCGCCGGTAATCGTCGCGGGCGCGGCGGAGACGACGGGAGTTGCGGTCGCCGAGGCGAAAGCGGACGACATCAAGCCCGCGCCGCGCCGGTCCGCGCGCACGGCGGCGAAGCGCGGGCAGTTCGTGGCAAGCGAGTTTTCCGACGTGCCGAGGGAGTGAAGCGACCTCCTACACGGCTAGGCTTCGAACGGATCGCGATACCGGCGGACCCGTCCTTCGTAGGTCATCTCCCGCAACTCTTCGGGCAGGTGTTCGCGTTGCAATCCGTCGAGAATCTCGTCTAGAGATTGCGGAACACAGCTACTAATTCGCGCCAAGCAATGTACGCCTTTGGGTTAGTTCTTCGCCGCTCATCAAGCAGCGCTTCAAAATGATCGTACCACAACACCAAGATTGCCCTGAGCGTTTGCTGGATCATTTCGCGATCAAGATCGCCAGTTTTCACGCCAACAGATATGAATTCGTAGTAGTTAGCAATGTAGATGATAGATTCCAAGGTCGGCGGTCTTTGGGTTTGCGGATCGACCGTCTCGCTTCGCAGCGCCGGAAGATCATCCGCGGTAACTTTCCGACCGCTAGGGAACCTCGCTAAAACTGCAATGCGATGCTTCTGAAATGTCTCGCTGTTTCGCAATTGAACCAAAATGGTCATCGTATGCGACTTGCGGGCATTTCTTGTTGTTTGATAACCGGTGTACAGCCACCCCACGGTCGCAAAAAAAGCACCGAGCAGGATTGCCGTCGCTGTCTCCGATTTCAGATACGATGCGACGATCAAAAAAACTGCGAGCGAAACCAGTACGCTCACCCAGAATACTTCGTGACTACGAAGGCGTCGGTTGGGGTACTTCTTCGACAGGTAGTACCCGGCAATCAGGAGCGTGGGGAAAATGAGGTGGTCCCACTTCCTGAGACAGGCGGTTAAGGTGGATTCGCCGATGCGAAGGATAATCCACCATGAGGACGCGGAGACGGTTTTCCGGGGAGTTCAAAGCCAAGGTCGCGCTTGAGGCGATCC
>VGEP01000020.1 GCA_016869215.1 Alphaproteobacteria bacterium
CCCGGGCTCGGCGCGCGGGCGACCGGCGCGGGCCTGCTCTCGGAGCGTTGCGGCGCAGCGGTCCTCGGCGCGGGCGCGCTTTGCTCGACCCGCTTCGGCTCCGGCGGCCGCTCGGGCTGCTTTTCGGCGGCCTTGGGTTCCTCGCGCGCTGGCCGCTGCGGCTGCGGCAGCGTCACCACCGCAGGAGTTTCGACCTTGGGCAACGGCTCCACCTCCCGCCGCTCGACCGGTTGCGGCGCCGGTTCGGGCACCGCCTGCGATTCGATCATCTCCGGTCCCGGCGCGACATCGGCCTGCGACTGCGGCGCAGCCGCAAGCGGCGCAAGATCGACGATCACCGCCGGCGCCATCGCCGCGCCCTCGGGCCGCGGCAGCGGCGCCAGAACATAGGCTGCGACCAGCGCCGAATGCGCAGCGACCGCGACCGCGGCCGCGATTGTCCAGCGGCCGAGCTCCGCGCCGGCAGCACCGTCCGCCACCGTCAGCGCCCGCGCCGTCATGGTCCGTTCCGGCTCTCCAGCCCGACGAGGGCGACCTTGAGATAACCCGCCTCGCGCAGTGCATTCATCACCGCGATCACCTCGCCGTAGCTCACCGAGCGGTCGGCGCGCAGGAAGATGCGCTCGTCGCGGTTGCCCTTGGTGACGGCAGCGAGCGCCGCGGCCAGCGTTTCGCGCGCGACCGCCTGCTCGCCGATGGCGAGCGTGAGGTCGGCCTTGACCGTCAGATAGACCGGCTTGTCAGGCCGCTGCTGCTGCTGCGCGGTCGAGGCCGGCAGATCGACCGCGATATCGACGGTCGCGAGCGGCGCCGCGATCATGAAAATGATCAGCAGCACGAGGATCACGTCGATGAACGGGGTGACGTTGATCTCGTGGGTCTCGACGAAATCCTCGTCGTCGTGTGCGAGCCGGATCGCCATCGCCCTACTCCGCCGCGCGCGGCAGCGCCATCGGCGCGCGATCGAGATCGCGGCTGAGCAGCCGCATGGTCAGTGCCGAGCCGTCGCCGATCAGCGCGCGAAAACCGCCGATCGAGCGCGCAAACGCGTTGTAGATGACGACCGCGGGGATCGCGGCGAACAGGCCGAGCGCGGTTGCGAGCAAGGCTTCCGCGATGCCAGGCGCGACCACCGCGAGATTGGTGGTCTGCGCGTTGGAGATGCCGATGAAGCTGTTCATGATGCCCCAGACGGTGCCGAACAGGCCGACGAAGGGCGCGGTCGCGCCGATGGTGGCGAGCGCGCCCATGCCGCGGCCGACGCCGCGCGCGGCCTCGGCCTCGATCCGCTGCAGGAGCCAGGCGACGCGCTCCTTCACGCCCTCGGGGTCGGCGCCAGGCGATGCGTTCAGCTCCGCGAGCGCCGTATGCAAGAGCCGCGACACCGCTCCGCTGCGCTCGCCGATCAGCGCGCTCGCCTCCGCGAGCGTGCGCGACTCGTTGAGCGCTGCGAGCGCCGCCCGCGCGTAGCGCTTGGCCAGCCGCAATTCCACAACCTTCGCGAACCAGATCGTCCAGGTGACGAGCGAGGCGAACACCAGCCCGACCATCACCGCCTTCACCACCGCATCGGCGTTGAGAAACATGCCCCACGGCGACAGGTCGCGCGGCAGATCGGCGACCGCGAGAGCCGGGGCCGGCGCTACATCCTGTGCGAACGCGCCCCCCGCCAACGTCAGGCCCGCGACGGCCACGGCGGATCGAAGAGCGGGCCGCCACACGATTTTCATCCCTTTGCGGCTCATCACGAATTTCCAACGCTAAGGCGGCCCGATGCCAATGTTACATTGTTACATCGATCTTGGGCCGCTGGCCAAGCATTGCGCTGGCACCCCGCATCCGGCCGACGGCGGCGCGCGGCACCGATCTCGCCGCCGCATCTGTATTGCCTCACGCGCACGGGAAAAAGGCCCGCGCCCTGGAATATGTCGAAACAGACGGAGCGCAGGACGGCTGCAAATGCACAAGGCGGCTCGCCGACCGCGGCGTTGCGCGCGTTCGAATTGGGCAATACCGCGGCAATGCTGCTCGACCGTTCAATTCCGGAACCGCCACGCAGCCTCTGCGTTGACCCCACGAACGCGGTCGGGTTTCCGATCGCGCGGCGCCGGGCGGCCTTCCCCCCTCCCCCCGACAGAAGCCGTCCGGCGCATTACACCGCTTCGGGCATCGCGCGCGCCGTACCGCGCCGGACGTGGCTTCGGGGTGCCGCATCGTCTTGGGAGTCTTCGCAAACCCAAGCCTGCGGCGCGAACCATTCGTGGTCGCCTCCGCAGAGCGCGCATCGCGTACGCGCAAAGAACACCGGCGCGCGCGCAAACTCGTCGCCGTTCATCTCATAGCCGGTCGGAATCCCGCGCCCGGTCCGCGGGCAGCGGATCATCAAAATGCCCATGACAGCCTCGTTCGGATGACGTCGCTCCAGTTCGCCTTTGTGAGACTCCCGATAGCGCGGCTGTACGAACATAGTTTGACAGCGCGCGGGCCATACTGGGGCAATTGCGCCGCATGGAACGCTCCGGCGTCTCCGCAGTTGTTCGGGCAGACTTTCTTTTCATCCAACGACTTGCCGCGACGCCACCGCGCTTGCGGTCGCGGCCGTTTGCGCGCTCGGCGCGGTCGTCATGCTCGCCTCAGCGTCGGTGCTGGCGCTGGAGCCTAAGGTCGGCGGCGTCTATGCGCGGCTCATCGTCGGCGGCGCATTCGTTCTGCTCGCAGGGGGCACGCTGCTCATGCTTCACTTGGCGCGCGCGGAGCGCCGCAATGGCGCAGCGTTGAGCGCCGCCCTCAGCACGCGCGCCGGCGGCGACGAGGCGCTGCGCCGCCAGACGCAATTCGCGCAGATCGCGATGATGGTCGAAGCGGTGATGATCGAATATTGACTGTTGCGGCGCTCCGGCCGCCGCTGAGCGGCCCCGGAATCACCGAACTCTGACGGACAGCCCGGCCGCGGCAATCACGCCATGGCGCGGCGCTGCGGGCTCTGGGCCTTGCGCTCGAAGAACAGCACCTGGCTGATGACCGCCGACACGGTCGCGGGCTGAAACGGCTTGGCGATCAGGAACGCCGGCTCCGGCCGCTCGCCGGTGAGGAAGCGTTCGGGATAGGCGGTGATGAAGATCACCGGCACCTCGAAGGAGTCGAGCATCTCGTTGACGGCGTCGAGGCCCGAGCTGCCGTCGGCCAGCTGGATGTCGGCGAGCACCAACCCCGGCCGCCTGGCCTTGGCGAGCGTGACCGCGGCGGCATGGGTGCGCGCGACGCCGAGCACGCGATGGCCGAGCGACTCCACGAGGCCCTCCAGATCCATGGCAATGAAGGTCTCGTCCTCGATGATCAGCACGTCGGTCGAGATCTCGGCGGCAAGCTCGCGCCCGGCTTCCTCGACCAGCGTGCGCAGTTGCGCCACGTCCACCTCCAGGATCGCGGCCGCGTCCTCCTCCGAAAAGCCCTCCAGTGCCACCAGCAGGAAAGCCTGCCGGGGCAGCGGAGTGATGTTGGCGATGCGCCGCTCGACCTGGAGCTCCGGGCCTGAACCGCCGTTGAGCGCAATCGAGCCCCAGACCTTGGTGAACAAGCGATATAGTGCGACTCGCGGCGACGGTGCCTGCTGCAGCAGCCCCGGCTCCGCGATCAGGGCCTCGAGCGCGGCCGCCACATAGGCGTCGCCGGAGCCCTGGCCGCCCGCCAACGCACGGGCGTAACGGCGCAGAAACGGCAAATGTTGAGCGACGGCTTGCGACGGCGACATGGAAACCCTCCCGTTTTGGGCAGAATAACCCCAGGTTCGCAGTCAATTCACCAGTTCAAAAAAGGTTCCCGGCCCGGGAACCCCGGCGCGTTTGGGACGTTCAGTACCATCGTAGAGGCGTCCTTAGCCGCCGGTCATCGAGCCTGGGGCCGATTGGCTCGTCCCAGGCCCGTAGCTTGGCCATCAACCGGAGATATGGGCGCGGGGGTTACCGATGAAAGAGCGAAAACCGCCCGATGGGGCAGATTCCCAAGAACCGATGCAAGAACAACCACACGCAAGACGGGGCAAGCGGGGCGACGCAGCGCTCGGCCGCGAGATTCAATCGAAGCTCGGCCAGCAGCTGCGCGCCTACTACGACGGCCTGATCGAGCCCACGCCGGACCGGTTCGCCGATCTCCTGCGCAGGCTCGAAAAGCCTGGCGACAAGGAAACCCCCGAATGAGCTTGGACCCCTCAATCCGCGACGCGATGCTCGCGGCGGTCCCCAGCCTTCGTGCCTTCGCCATATCGCTGTGCGGCAACGTCGACCGCGCGGACGATCTGGTGCAGGAAACGCTTTTGCGTGCGCTTGCCAACATTCATTCGTTCCAGCCGGGCACCAATATGCCGGCGTGGCTTTTCACCATTCTGCGCAACCTGTTCCGCTCCGAATACCGCAAGCGCCGCCGCGAGGTTGAGGACGCCGACGGCAGCTACGCCGAAACGCTGAAGTCGCAACCCGAGCAGCCCGGCCACGTGGAGTTCAACGAATTCCGCAACGCGCTTGCGAAGCTCCCCGACGACCAGCGCGAAGCTCTGATCCTCGTCGGCGCATCCGGCTTCTCCTACGAGGAAGCGGCCAACATCTGCGGCTGTGCGGTCGGCACCATCAAGAGCCGCGTCAACCGGGCGCGCACCCGTCTCGCCAAGCTGCTCGGCATCGACAATCCCGGCGACTTCGGCCCCGATCTCGCCACGCGCGCCGTGCTCTCCGACGACGCCTGACGCGGCCTTCCCTGGCGCCGCGGCCATTTGCGACTCGCCGAATTCTCTGCAATCCATTGCGCCATGACGGCGGCCCCGACGATCCTGGTGTTCGATTCCGGACTCGGAGGCCTCACCGTTTTCCGCGAGACGGTCCGGGCACGGCCGGACGCGCAGTTCGTCTATGCCGCCGACGACGCGTTCTTTCCTTACGGCAGGCACGGCGAGCCGGAGTTGGTCGCGCGCGTGCTCGCGGTCATGCAGGAACTGATCGACGCGCACCGGCCCGACCTGGTGGTGATCGCCTGCAACACCGCTTCGACGCTGGTGCTGCCGCAATTGCGGACGCGCTTTGCGGTGCCGTTCGTCGGCACCGTGCCTGCGATCAAACCGGCCTGCGCGGCGTCGGTCAGCCGGATGGTATCGGTGCTCGGCACCGAGGCGACCGTGCAGCGCGAATACACCCGCGCGCTGATCCGCGATTTTGGCGGCGGTTGCGAGGTCACGCTCGTGGGCTCGCCGCGGCTTGCCGAACTGGCCGAGGCTGCGCTCAAGGGAGAGGCAGCCGCGGACGCCGACATCGCAGCCGAGATCGCGCCTTGTTTTGTCGGGAGCGGCAGCCGCCGCACCGATACCGTGGTGTTGGCCTGCACCCACTTCCCGCTGCTGCTCGACCGCTTCAACCGCCTCGCGCCCTGGCCGGTTAATTTCATCGACCCCGCCGCGGCGATCGCGCGCCGGGTGGCGGACCTGCTGCCGCCCCCGGTTGCCGGGGCTTCGACCCAGCCTGCCCGCCTCGTTTTCACCTCCGGGCGGGCGCCGGAGCCGCCATTGCGGGCTGCGCTGGCGAATTTCGGGATCGCCGAAGGCGCATCCGCCGGCGTTTGACACCCCCGGGCTTTGGCCCTAGAAACGCGCCGGCTGACGGGCCGTTTGGGCCCGTTTGACGTTTCGCGACCCGCGGTCCGGCCAGTTTCCGCAACGATTTGCGCTTTGGCTGCCGGGCCTGTCGGTTGCTCCCGTCCGGGGGCAACAGAGGAGGGCGCGATCCTCAACCGGCGCATGCCCCCGAAAAACGGGTACCGGTTTTCGGACAAGGTCATGCGTCAACAACGACGACCAAAATGAGGACGCGATGACCAAGCGCCACGAGGCGAAGTACAAGATCGACCGCCGCATGGGCCAGAATGTCTGGGGCCGCCCGAAGAGCCCCGTCAACAAGCGCGAATACGGCCCCGGCCAGCATGGCCAACGCCGCAAGACCAAGCTCTCCGACTACGGCGTGCAGCTCAAGGCCAAGCAGAAACTGCGCGGCTACTACGGCAACATCTCCGAGCGCCAGTTCCGCGGCATTTACGCCGAGGCGCGCCGCCTCAAGGGCGACACCGGCGCGCACATGGTGGGCCTGCTGGAGAGGCGCCTCGACACCGTGGTCTATCGTTCGAAGTTCGTGCCGACTGTGTTTGCGGCGCGCCAGTTCATCAACCACGGCCACATCAAGGTGAACGGCCGCCGGGTCAACGTGGCAAGCTACCGCCTTAAGGTCGGCGACGTGATCGAGGTCAAGGAAGCCTCGCGCCAGCTCGCGCTGGTGCTCGAGGCGCGCGCGCTCGCCGAGCGCGACGTGCCGGACTACATCGAAGTCGACGACGGCAAGATGACCGCCAAGCTCACCCGCATTCCGGGGCACAGCGACGTGCCGTACCCGGTGATGATGGAGCCGCACCTGGTCGTCGAATTCTACTCGCGCTGATCGGCGTTCCACCCCCGATACGACGAAAGGCCGTCTTGCAGACGGCCTTTTTCGTTGGCGCGAATCGGCGGGGGTTTTGACGAGGCGGACGGTTTCCCCGCCGTCCGGCCGCCCAAGGATTAGGCATAAGCCTCTGAAATTGGCCGATATTGTGCGCCTTCTTGAAGACGGGCACCATATTTAGTAGATGGCCGGTGCGATTTGTGAACCTGCGCGTAACAAGACCTTGCGATCGCGAAAGGGGAAATCGCCCATGAACGCCATACAAACCTTGAAGTCGTGGGTCGGCGCGTTGACGGAACTCGGCCTGATGCTGCTCGCATTGGGCATCGTGTGTGCGTTGCTGGTCGGCGGCCAGAACATTCCGTTCTTCGGCAATGTCGCGGCCAACATCATGGCCTTCGTGAAGGACCTGGGCGCGAATGGCCTGGTCGGCCTGATCGCGTTGGGCCTGATCCTGTGGCTGTTCTCGAACCGCAATCTGTCCTGAGCGCGTTGACGCCGGCCCGCGCCGCGCGCTGAGCCGCCGCGGGCCGTTCCTGATTTAAGTCTTCCTGGTTTCAAGCCCGGGTGGGGAGTTCGCGCTCCCCACCCGACAAGGGGGGGCGAACCATGATGGACCTGCTCGAAAAGACCCGGCGCTTTCTGTGGCTGTTCGTCGAGCTGGGTTTCCTGACGATCCTGTCGCTGATCCTGATCTACCTGATCCTCGGCGACAATTCCGGCGGCTTCGTCAAATCGGTCGCCGACAACGTGATGAAGTTCGCAGGCGGCATGCCCACGCCGAGCCTGATCGGCATCGGCGTCATTCTCGCCATCGTCTATCTGGTGATGCAGCGCCTGCGCTGACGTTCGCGCGAGCGAAGCTTACGCCGGCGCCTGGTCCTTCACCGCGACGCCCTTTTCCTTGAGCAGCGAGTGCAACTCGCCGGCCTGGAACATCTCGCGCACGATGTCGCAGCCACCGACGAACTCGCCCTTCACGTAGAGCTGCGGAATAGTCGGCCAGTTGGAGTAGGACTTGATGCCCTGGCGCAGGTCGTCGGACTCAAGGACGTTCAGCCCTTTGTAGGACACGCCGAGGTAGTCGAGAATCTGCACGACCTGCCCCGAGAAACCGCACATCGGGAACTGCGGGGTGCCCTTCATGAACAGCACCACCTCGTTGCCCTTGACCTCGTTGTCGATGAACCGGTCGATCGCCATGGAAGTTTCCTTGGATTTGCCCTTGGAATTACCGTTCGGCGCAAGCGCGCCCGTAGCCCCTATCTAGCGTAGGAGTCGGGCCTTCCCAAGGGCCGCATCCGGCCGTTCGGCGGATTATTTGAGGTCCGGCGGCTATGCCATCAGCGTTCCGGCGTGCCGGTCTGCAGCGCCAGCGCGTGCAGCGCCCCGCCCATCTGGCCCTTGAGGGCGTTGTAGACCAGCTGATGCTGCTGCACCCGTGACTTGCCGCGGAAACTCTCCGCGATCACGGTCGCCGCATAGTGATCGCCGTCGCCGGCCAGATCGCGAATGGTGACTTCGGCGTCGGGAATTCCGGCCTTGATCAGACGCTCGATCTCGTTCGCATTCATCGGCATGTGGCGCGGCCTCCTGTGCCGCCCGGAACCGATCAGTTCGGCCCGCCCGCCATGTAGTTCGGCAGCCAGCCTTCGAACCGTTCAGCCAGTGCCTTTACCAGAATCGCCCGCTCACCGGGAAGTGCAATTGCCGCGCCGCCGGTCGTGCCGATCCGCGCCGCCAGGACACCTGCCGTGCGCGCGATGGCGATGACCGCTTCGGCGTCCGCGGCCGGCACCGTCACGAGGTAACGCGCCTGATCCTCGCCGAACCAGTACGCATGCGCAGGCGTATCGGAAGGCGGCGCATCGAGCGCCGCCCCGATGCCCGATGCCATCGCCATCTCGGCAAGCGCCACCAGCAGCCCGCCGTCGGACAGGTCGTGCACCGCAGTGACCCGACCGCCTGCGATCAGCGCGCGAACCGCGTCGCCGTTCTCGCGCTCCTCGACCAGATCGACCGGCGGCGGCGCGCCCTCTTCGCGCCCGCAGATTTCGCGCAGATAGAGCGACTGGCCGAGCCAGCCCTGCGTCTCGCCGAGCAGCAGGATCGCCTCGCCCTCGGCCTTGAACGCGAGCGATGCCGACCTGGTGTAGTCGTCCAGCAAACCCACGCCGCCGATCGAAGGCGTCGGCAGGATCGCGCGGCCTTGCGTCTCGTTGTAGAGCGAGACGTTGCCGGACACGACCGGGAAGTCCAGCGCCTTGCAGGCCTCGGCGATGCCGCGCACGCAGCCGACGAACTGGCCCATGATCTCCGGCTTTTCCGGATTTCCGAAGTTGAGATTGTCGGTGAGCGCGAGCGGACGCGCGCCGACGGCGACGAGATTGCGCCAGGCCTCCGCCACCGCCTGCTTGCCGCCTTCGAACGGATCGGCCTCGCAGTAGCGCGGCGTGACGTCGACGGTGAGCGCGAGCCCCTTCGGGCCCTCCTCGACCCGCACCACCGCGGCGTCGCCGCCCGGCCGCTGCACGGTGTTGCCGAGAATGACGTGGTCGTACTGCTCCCACACCCATCGCTTGGAGCAGAGATCCGGCGAAGCGATCAGTTTCTCAAGCGCGTCGGCGGTGGACATCGGCGGCTTGACGCTTTCCGCCTTGATTGCCGGCTGCTTCGGCGTCTCGACGAACGGCCGGTTATAGACCGGCGCCTCGTCGCCGAGTTCCTTGATCGGCAGGTCGGCCATCACGTCGCCGCCGTGCTTGACGATGAAGCGTTTGCTCGGCGTGGTGCGGCCCACGATAGCGAAGTCGAGGCCCCATTTGCGGAAGATCGCCTCGGCCTCCTTCTCCTTCTCCGGCTTGAGCACCATCAGCATGCGCTCCTGGCTTTCGGAGAGCATCATCTCGTAGGCGCTCATGCCGGTCTCGCGGCACGGCACGCTGTCGAGTTCGAGATCGACGCCGAGGTCGCCCTTGGCGCCCATCTCCACCGCCGAGCAGGTGAGCCCCGCCGCGCCCATGTCCTGGATCGCGATGACGCAATCCTTCGCCATGATTTCGAGGCAGGCTTCGAGCAGCAGCTTTTCCGAAAACGGATCGCCAACCTGCACGGTCGGCCGCTTCTCCTCCGCGCCCTCGCCGAACTCGGCCGACGCCATGCTGGCGCCGTGAATGCCGTCGCGGCCGGTCTTGGAGCCGAGATAGACGATCGGCATGCCAACGCCCGAGGCGGCGGCGTAGAATATTCCGTCGGTGCGCGCGAGCCCGACCGCCATGGCGTTGACGAGATTGTTGCCGTCGTAGCGGGTATGGAAGCGCACCTGTCCGCCGACCGTCGGCACGCCGAAGGAATTGCCGTAGCCGCCGATTCCGGCCACCACGCCCGACACCAGATGCCGGGTCTTGGGGTGCTTCGGATCGCCGAACGACAGCGCGTTCAGGCAGGCGATCGGCCGCGCGCCCATGGTGAACACGTCGCGCAGGATGCCACCCACGCCGGTCGCAGCCCCCTGGTAGGGCTCGATGTAGCTCGGATGGTTGTGGCTCTCCATCTTGAACACGACGGCAAGCCCGTCGCCGATGTCGATGACGCCGGCGTTTTCGCCCGGCCCCTGGATCACCCAGGGCGCCTTGGTCGGCAATCCGCGCAGGTGGACCTTGGACGACTTATAGGAGCAATGCTCGTTCCACATCGCCGAGAAGATGCCGAGCTCGGTGAAGCTCGGCTCGCGGCCGATCAGGTCGAGAATGCGCCGGTACTCGTCCGGCTTGAGGCCGTGTTCGGCGACCAGCTCGGGCGTGATGGGGGGCTCGTTTCGGATCACGCCCGTTATCTAGCGTGCGCGGCCGGCGATTTCACCCGCCCGCGGCGGGCTTCCACGCCTAATTGTTGGCGCCGCCGGACTTCGCGCCTTCAGCGGTCCCGGCCCATGAAGAACATGCTGACGAACAGCTTGCAGCGCGGGCTTTCGTCGAGTTGCGCAACCGCCCGGTACAGGCGGTCCACCATCACGCAGGGCTTGCCGGGGCCGTCGCCCTCCTTGTTGAGGAACTCCCCGGAGCGAATCTCGTTCAGCGTCAGGCCTGCCTTCGCAAGAACGGCTTCGAAGGCCTTCAGTTCCTCGGCCGACAATGCGTCGACCGTCACCATGCGCGAGCGGCCCTCCACGATGGCCTCAAAGCGATGAAGCGTTGCAAGCCGCATCAGCCGGCGGATGTCGTCGGGCGGGACCACGGGGCCCTGGTTCTCCGAACGGCCCAGCACCGCAAGACAATAGTCCGACCCCGCCGCTCCGAGTGCCGCGAACAGCCGGATTTCGTTGGCCGCCAGCCGGTCGATGGCCGCGGTGCTGGCGCCGACCGCAAATTTCAGGTTGGCGCGCAGGATGGACTGGAATTTGGTGAAGGTTTCCCGGCCGACGTCGGCGTCGGAGGCGCCCTCGTTTCGAGTTTGCACGGCGGCCGCTATCAAATCCCGGTACTCGTCGGGGAACGCGCGCTTGAGCAGCGCCTGCAACTCGGCGTGGTCCGACTTGGCGATTTCGGCTTCGACGCTCTCCGGCGTTGCGGGCTGCGGCTTGGCCGCGGCGGCCGGTGCGCTGGGTGCGGGGGCGGAAGCCGGTGCGGGACGCGAGACAGGCGCGAGGCTCTCCGGCGCGCGCGGCGTCAGCGCGAAGTAAAAGCCGCCGCCCGCGAGCAACACGAGCCCTGCGGCAATCGACATTATGACGCGGTGGTCCAGCGACTCCATGACCCGTATCCGCCCGCCGCCGGCGCCGCGCGCCCTAAGCGGCATCGCATCACGCAGCCCCGTATCACGCCGCCTTGGCGAAGTGCTGCACCAATCCCGCGAACAACCCGCGACCGTCGGTCGGACCGATCGACGACTCCACGTGGTTCTCGGGATGCGGCATCAGGCCCAGCACATTGCCGCGCTCGTTGAGGATGCCGGCAATGGAATTGATCGCGCCATTGACGTTCCAGGCCGGATCGAGGGCGCCGTCTGGCGCACAATAGCGGTAGGCCACCCGCCCCCCCGCTTCCAGCGCCGCGACGGTCGCCGCATCGGCGACATAATTGCCTTCGCCGTGCGCGACCGGAACGCGGATCACCTGGCCTGCGTTGTAGCCGCACGTGAACGGCGTGTCGGAACGCTCGACCCGCAGGTAGACGTCCTTGCAGATGAATTTCAGCGCCGCGTTGCGCATCAGCACGCCGGGCAGAAGCCCGGTCTCGCAGAGAATCTGGAACCCGTTGCAGACGCCGAGCACGAGGCCGCCGCGTGCGGCGTGCTCCCGCACCGCGTTCATGATCGGCGCGCGCGCGGCGATCGCGCCGCAGCGCAGGTAGTCGCCGTAGGAGAAGCCGCCGGGGATCACCACAAGATCGGTGCCAGCGGGCAGCGCAGTGTCCGCGTGCCAGACCATGGCGGGCTCCTGCCCCGAGATCAGGCGCAGCGTGCGCGCCATGTCGCGCTCGCGATTGATGCCGGGGAAGACGAGGACGGCGGATTTCATGACTCGGTCCGATCCCTCAGCCCACGACCTCAATTCGGTAATTCTCGATCACTGTGTTCGCCAGGAGCTTCTCGGCCGCGTCCTTCAGCGCGGCCTCGGCCCTGGCGCGGTCGGCGCCCTCGACCTCGATGTCGAACACCTTGCCCTGGCGGACGCTGGCCACACCGGACACGCCGAGCGATTTCAGCGCGCCCTCGATGGCCTTGCCCTGCGGGTCGAGGACACCGGATTTCAGCGTGACGGTGACGCGTGCTTTCATGCTTGCGAGGCCCGATTCCGGCAACGATCCGGCCCTGCCGTTAGCACCGATTGCGGACGGCCTCAATGCGCGGAGCGGACCCGGAATGCCCGGATTTGCGGCTGTCCCCGGCTATCGGCGGCGGAGGGCGCGGCGCTCAGGTCCAGAAGCGGTAGTTCAGACCGAATTTAATGAGATGCAGGCGCTGCGAGAAGGTCGCCACGAAACCGTCCGGCAGCGGCAGGAACGTCACGAGGCCGCTGCGTCCGAAATCGACGTAGTTGTATTCGAGCTTGAGCGACCAGCCGGGGCGGAATGCATATTCAACGCCACCGCCGGCCATCCATCCGGTCCGGGTGGATTGCAGCTTGGTCGGACCGAAACCGGCCTGCTGGACGTATTGGAAGCGCAGTTCCGAATGCGCCCGGGCCGCGCCGCCCTTGCCGTAAATCAGCCACCGGTCCCAGGCGTATCCGACGCGGCCGGCCGCGGTTGCGATCCATTTCACATCGGCCTCGAACACATCGCCGGCGAAGCCCGGCTTGTCGTCGACCACGGACTTCGTGATGGCGGCGCCGGACAGGTCGCCCTCGACGCCGAAGACCCATCGCCCATTCTGGTAGTTGAATCCGGCCTGACCGCCGCCGATCAGGCCGTGCGGTCGGTGCGACAAGTACCAGTCGGGAAATGCCGGGTCGTAATATGTGATCGGACTGCTGCCCCAACCCAGATGCACGACGCCGTAGAAACCGGTCCAGCTATATGCCGGCTGCGCCGATGCCGGTGCAATCGCCGCCAGAAATAGCGCCGCCAATCCAACGACCGACTTCACAACTCGTCCTGGGTGCATCCGACGCTCACAGCACTCAAGAAGACTATCGCAGCCCGAAATGCCGGGCAGCGCCGAATGCCGCTCAATTCACAGGCACCGCTTCGCCCTGCCCCAGCATCCGGCCGTAGCCCGCAAGCTTGCCGTCGTCGCCGGCAAGCCGGAGCGCCTTCCAGAACGCCGACTGCGTGCTGGTCACCACCGGAATGCCGTAGCGGCTCTCGATCGGATCGGCACAATTGAGCGTCATCAGCCCGCCGCAGGAAATCAGCACGCCGTCGGCGGCCTTCGCCCCGGCAATGGCTTTGCCGGTGAGGTCGATGATGTCCTGCTCGCTCTGCTTCTCGGCGTCGCCGAAACCGGTGAGCCCGAACGCCTCCAGCGCCAGAACCTCGAAACCGGAGCGCCTGAGGAAATCGGCGAGCCGGTCGTTGACCACCTTGGAATAGGCGGTCGCAACCGCGATGCGCCTGGCGCCGACGCTGCGCAGGCCATCGATCACAGCCTCGGTCATGGTCGAGACCGGCAGGCCGGTTTCCTTGCGCAGCGTTTCGAGCAGCTGCTGATGCGCGTCGTAGCCGCGGTAGAAGGTCAGCGAGGTGCCGATCACCATGATGGCGTCGACGCCGAGCTTTGCGAGTTCCTTCGCCGCCGGGACGATGCCGTTCCAGGCCGCGTCATAGCCTTCGGGCGTCAACGCACGCACGCCCACGCCGCGCGGGATGAACGTCACCTCCGGATACATCTTGAGACCTTCGACCGGAACCTTATCGGTCGCGAACGGCACCACCAGCCCGATCTTGAGTTGCTTTCGCATGTCGCGTTCCACTCCGCTTGTCTGCCGCACCGACTCTAGTTTCAGTCGATGCTCAAGCCTATCCCCCGGATGATCTTGGTCCAGCGCTCCGACTCGGCGCGCACGTGTTCGTGCGCCTGCGCCGGCGTGCCGGTCATCGGCTGCATGCCGAGCCCGGTGAAGTAGCTCTGCGCCTCCGGCGTGCGCATGAACTCGGCAAGCGCGCCGTTCAACCGCTGCACGATCGGGTCCGGCATACGCGCCGGGCCGACCAGCATCTGCCAGGTGTTGGCCTCATAGCCGGTGACGCCGGCCTCGTGCAGCGTCGGCACATCCGGCAGGTGGCTCGCACGCCGCGCAGTGGTGACGCCGAGCGCCTTGAGCTTGCCTTCCCGGATCAGCGTCGCGGCCGGTCCTGCGTCGGCGAAATAGATCGGCACGTGGCCGGCGACCACGTCGTTGAGCGCGGCCCCCCCGCCGCGATAAGGAACGTGACGCATCTTGATGCCGGTCATGTGCATCAGCAGTTCGGCGTAGATGTGATGCACTGCGCCGACGCCCGCGGAAGCAAACGCCAGATCGCCGGGCTTGTCCTTGGCGCGCGCGATCAGCTCCTTGACGCTGCTCACGCCGAGCGCCGGATTGACGACCAGCACGAACGGCACGGTCGCGAACAGCATCACCTGCGTGAAGTCCTTGGTCGGGTCGTATTGCAGCCGCTTGTAGAGACCGGGCGCCACCGCGAACGTCGAGGCGGTGCCTACCATGATGGTGTAACCGTCGGGCGCGGAGCGGGCGACCGCGGTCGCGCCGAGCGTAGTGCCGGCACCGCCGCGGTTCTCGATGATGAACGGCTGGCCCAGCCGCTGTTCCAGGCCCTTGGCGACGACGCGCGTCAGCGCATCGGTCCCGCCGCCCGCCGGGAACGGCACGACGATCTTGACCGGGCGGGTGGGATAGTCCTGGGCTGCAGCCGTCCCGCAGACGACAATGCCGATCCAAAGCAGGCCCGCCACCGCCAATCCGCGTCGCCACATCTGCGCCTCCCCGACAAACCCGCGATCCCTGCAAGCGCGCACGTTTCAGACGTGCCTCGCCGCATCGTAAAGGCGCGGTTGGCCGGGCAAAAGGGCATTTGCGGCCGTCTCGGACGGGCCAAAATGGGCGATCTCTCGCCGGCCTTCGACAGGCCAAGGCCCTGCCGTGCGCCTGCGTCGGGCCGGTGCCGGAACGTCAGCCCTTCACCAGCACCGGACCCGCGCCCTGCGGCCGCTCGTTCTCGCCCAGGATGCCGAGACGGCGGGCCACATCGGTGTAGGCCTCGACCAGCCCGCCCATGTCGCGGCGGAAGCGGTCTTTGTCGAGCTTGTCGTTGGACTTGATGTCCCACAGCCGGCACGAATCCGGAGAAATCTCGTCGGCGACCACGATCCGCATGAGATCGTTTTCCCAGAGCCGGCCGCACTCCATCTTGAAGTCGACCAGCCTGATGCCGACGCCGAGGAACAGCCCGCAGAGGAAGTCGTTGACGCGGATGGCGAGCGCCATGACGTCGTCGATCTCCTGGGGCGTCGCCCAGCCGAACGCCGTGATGTGCTCCTCCGACACCATCGGATTGCCGAGCTGTTCGTTCTTGTAGTTGAACTCGATGATCGAGCGCGGCAGCTGCGTGCCCTCCTCGATGCCGAGCCGCTTCGACAGCGACCCGGCCGCGACATTTCGCACCACCACTTCGAGCGGGATCATCTCGACTTCGCGGATCAGCTGCTCGCGCATGTTGAGACGGCGGATGAAATGCGTCGGCACGCCGATGTCGTTGAGGCGCTGGAAGAGGCATTCCGAAATGCGGTTGTTGAGGACGCCCTTGCCCTCGATCACGTCGTGCTTCTTGGCGTTGAAGTCGGTGGCGTCGTCCTTGAAGTGTTGAATCAGCGTGCCAGGCTCCGGGCCCTCGTAGAGGACCTTCGCCTTACCTTCATAGATGCGGCGACGGCGGCTCATCGGAGTGTACCGTGGTTTGTTGATGTCCATGAATGCCGGGGCTCCAGTGCGAATACGAGGTCCGCGGCGGCCGAAGCGGAGGGCTCTACGAATACGCAATCGGACGGCCGCACCGTTCACACGCGCAAACTATCCGATCGAATGGGGCAGTACAATCGACATAGGCCGACTTCCCACCGCGCGCAACGGACAAGTTCCTGCCGCGGTGGATTGCCTTGACGCCCCTGCCCCGGTATGCAAGGCGCGAAGATCTCGTGACTTCACGGATCGTTTCGCAATATTGCGCGAGGCCCACATGACGTCATTCGACAATCGTAAAGAAGGCTTCGAGAAGAAGTTCGCACACGACGAAGAGCTGCGCTTCAAGGCCGGCGCCCGGCGCAACAAGCTGCTCGGCGCATGGGCGGCCGAGAAGCTCGGGTTGACCGGCGCGGAGGCCGAGGCCTACGCGAAGGAGGTCGTCATGGCCGACTTCGAGGAGGCCGGTGACGACGACGTGTTCCGCAAGGTGCGCAAGGACTTCGACGCCAAGGGCGTGGCGCAGTCCGACCATCAGATCCGCCGCACCATGGACGAGCTGTTGGAAATGGCCGTCGCCCAGATCAAGGCCGGCGCCTGACCGGCCGCCGCGGGCCGCCCGAACCAGCAAGGCAGCGACACCGATGACCGCGCTCCCAGGCTTTTCGCTCGCCGCCCGGCTCGCGGCCGGCGAAACCGTCTACACCGGCTGGTGCACGCTTCCCGCCCCGGTCGTCGTTGAGACGATCGCGCGCGAGGGCTTCCCTGCGGTCACCATCGACCAGCAGCACGGGCTCTGGGACACCGCGGCCACCGTCACCGGGATCGCGGCCATCCGGATGGCGGGCGCGGCACCGGTCGTGCGCATTCCGCTGGGCGCCTTCGACACCGCAAGCCGCGCGCTCGACATGGGGGCGGAAGGCATCGTTGCGCCCATGATCAACACCGTGGCCGACGCCAAGGCCTTCGTGAATGCGGCCAAGTTTCCGCCCATCGGCGAGCGGAGCTGGGGCCCGACACGGGCGATGACGCTCGCGGGCGTTCCCGACATGAAGCAGTACCTGCGCGAGGCCAATGCCGCGACCGTCACGCTCGCCATGATCGAGACCCGCACCGCCATGGCCAACATCGACGCCATCGCCGGCACGCCGGGCATCGACGTGCTGTTCGTGGGTCCGTCCGACCTGTCGATCGGGCTCAGCGACGGCGCCGAACTCGACCCGCACTCTCCCACGGTCGAAGCGGCGCTGGAGAAGATCGTCGCCGCCTGCAAGAAAGCCGGCAAGGTCGCCGGCCTCTATTGCGCCAACGCCGAGCGCGCCACGGCCTGCGCCAAGCGCGGTTTCCGCTTTCTCGCCGTGGGCTCCGACCTCGGCTTCCTGCGTGCGGGCGCCGCCGCGCAGGTCAGGACGCTGAAGGGTGCCTGATCCCCGCCCGCAGACCCGACACCGATCCATGATCTAAATCAGAACCCGGCCTCCGCCGGTCGTCTATCCACGCCTACACGCGCTTTGCATGGCGCGGCGGACGGCGGGAATGGACAGACAAGTCATCCTGATCGGATTTGGCGCGAGCGTCGCCGCGGGCATGGCGACCGGCCTGGGGGCCGCGCTGGTCCTGTTCGTGCGCCGGATTTCCGACGCCCTCAACGACGGGCTGCTCGGCTTTGCAGCCGGCGTCATGCTGGCCGCGTCGTTCTTTTCCCTGATCATTCCGGGCATGCAGCACGCCGAGGCCGGCACCGGCAGCAAGGTGCTGGCGGCGCTGATCGTGATCGTTGCGCTGCTGGCCGGGGCCGCGGCGATCGCGGTCATGAACCGCTACGCGCCACACGAGCATTTCCTGCTCGGTCCGAAGGGTGTCGACGCGCGGCTGCTGCAGCGCATCTGGCTGTTCGTCATCGCCATCACGCTGCACAACTTTCCCGAAGGGCTCGCGGTCGGCGTCGGCTTCGGCAGCGGCGACCTTGCGAACGGCACGGCGCTTGCGATCGGGATCGGCCTGCAGAACATCCCCGAAGGGCTGGCGGTGGCCGTGGCGCTGCTGTCGCTCGGCTACTCCCGGCTCGCTGCGTTCTCGGTCGGCGCGGCAACTGGCCTCGTCGAGCCGGTCGGCGGGCTGCTCGGCGTCGCCGCCGTCACGGTGTTTCAGCCGCTGCTGCCGTGGGGGCTTGGGTTTGCGGCCGGGGCGATGCTGTTCGTGGTCTCCAACGAAATCGTGCCGGAGACGCACCGCCGCGGCCACGAGGGACCGGCGACCTTCGGCCTGATGATCGGACTTGTGCTGATGATGTTTCTCGACGTAGTCCTGACGAAATAGGCCGGCCGCGCGGAAACTACTTCAGCGTCACACGGAAAGCCGCGTTCATCCCGACCTGAAAGCCTTCCGGCTGCTGCCCCTGATGCCGGTTGACGTTGATGTTCAGGTTTTCGATCCGACACTGGTTGCCGATGGTATCCAGGATGATGTCGCATTCCCGAACGGCAAGTGCATAGACCGCCTTGCGCGCCTGCTCCTGGGCCTGAATGCCCGCCTCAGTCAGCCCCGACGGCCCGGGCACAAACATGTTGAGCGACATGTTCACGCGAACTTGCTCGCCCTGCGTCGAAGCGGCGGTGAGCGCCGCTTTGCGGCCCGCGCTGTCCTGCGCGGCTGCGGGGCCGAGGCTCAGCGCCAGGGCGCTCATCAGGATGGTCATCGAAACCAGGCGGCGCGGCATGTTTGCACTCCCGAATGGAAAGCGCCGGATTAGCCTGCAAAGCTTGGGAACGGGTTAGCGATTACGCGCGGTTTGGCGCCGGCCGTTTACCGTTTGGAAGCCGTGTCCTCGGCGAACGAGGCCGCAAGTCCGGTCAGCACCGCACCCGCATCGCTCTCGATCGCGCTCACCGCGATCTCGATCACGCGATAGCCGCGCTCGGCGAGCCACGCCTTGCGCGCGGCGCGCGACTGCGCGGCTGTCTCGGTCTCGTCCGGCGGGATGAGTTCCACCACCAGGCGCAGCGGAAACGATACGAGGTCGACGATGTGCGGGCCGACCGGCACCTGCCGTTTGAACCCGCGGCCGGCGAAGCGCCGGTCGCGGGTCAGCGCGTCCCAGAACGCGCGCTCGGCGTCGGTCGGATTGCGGCGCAGGAGCCGCGACAGGCCGCGCACCGGGCCGCGCTCGCCCGGCACCCTGCCCTGGTTGTGCTCGGCTAGCAGCGTGCGCAGCATCTCGGCCTCCGCGCCGTCGAGAATGCCGCCGCGCGCCGGCCCCTTGCGGCCCTCCACGAGCGTAGCGATCACGCCGTGCAGCGTGCGGACGTCCTGCTGGGTCGGCTGCATGCGGGTGAAGATGTTGCGCAGGTTGATCTGCATGGTGTCGCGTTTGTCCGGCGGACGGAAAAACTCGACCTTCTCCAGTTCGCGCTCCAGGAATTCGAAGAACGCCACCAGTTGCTGCTTGCTGGCGGGCGGCGAGCGCTCGGGCGCGGCGAACGGCAGCGCACCGCCGGTCGCGAGCTTGAACCACTCGTAGGCGACGATCACCACGGCCTGCGCCAGATTGAGCGAGGCGAAGGCCGGATTGACCGGCAGCGTCACGATGCGGTCGGCGAGCGCGACCTCGTCGTTTTCAAGCCCCGCGCGCTCGCGCCCGAACAGAATCGCGACGTTCTCGCCGTTCGCGACGTGCGTCGCCGCGGCCTGCGCAGCCTGGCCCGCGTCCACCACGGGCTTGGCCTGGTCGTGGGCACGCGCCGTGGTCGCCAGCACCAGCGTGCAGTCGGCAATGGCCGCTTCCAGCGTATCGAACAGCGTAGCGCCGTCGAGCACGCGGTCGGCGCCGGACGCCATCTTGTGTGCCTGCGGGCTCGGCCACCGAAACTGCGGCTTGACCAGACGGAGGCGACCGAGCCCGAAATTCGCCATGGCGCGCGCCGCCGCACCGACGTTTTCGCCAAGCTGCGGCGCGACCAGAACCACAATGGGTCCGGGCTGCTCCACCCACGTCTTGGTCTTGTCGGTTCCGGCGCCTGGCATCTGACGGCTCTGTAACGCGTGCTGCGCGCACGACCTAACGCATCGGCAGGAGCGAGTCGATCACATGGCGCGGGCCTTCTTGGCCGCTGAACGCAGACCGGTCCTGGCGCGACCAATGCCGGGAGAATGCGCGCATGACCGCCATGTGGCCCGAGCAAAAGAAACGATTTGAGCCGCGCCGGGAATCGGTCGTGAACCGCGGCCGGGTGCACGATATCGCCCGCAGCCGGCCGGACGACGCTTTCTCACTCGCCAGGACCATTCCCGACGGCTGGTACCGTTGCCAGGCCATGACCGCCATTGCGGAGGCTGCACCCGATGGGCTTGCCGACAAGGCCTTCAAGGCGGCGCGCGAGGCGGCCGCCGCGGGCGAGGATGCCTACCAGCAGACCGCCGTCCTTGCCGTAACGCTACACGCGGCCATCAAGCGCGGACGCGGCAAGCTCGTCCGCGACATCCTCGGCGACATCCTGGCGCGGACGCCCTCGGTCGAGCCGATGGCGTCGCGGGCGGCGGCATTGGGCTGGCTCTGGGCCGTCGTCAAATCGGCGGGCACCGCGGAGATGCGGAAAACCGTCCTCGCGGCCGTGCAGGCGCATTGCCATCCGGACCGGAGCTGGCGCGCAGCGCGGCTTTACCGCGAGATGGCCGAGGACCTTGCGCGCACCGATCCGACGTTCGCAACGCTGTTCGTCCGCGCCATGCCGGAGGGCAAGGCGCGCGCGAATCTCCTGCGACGGCTGGCGGCGGCCGGGCACCTCCCGAACCTCCCCGCGGGACGGGATTCCTGACCAAAGGCTCGGCTTTCGCCGAGGACGCTCAAAACCTATGGCCGCGCGCGCGGGAACGGCGCGCCGGCGTCTATCTCGCACCTGCTAACAAGGCTTTTGCCAGCGGAGCGCGGATGCTATAGGGCGCGCGCCGAATTCCCGTCAGTCGGATTCCCGATTGGCGATTCCGCGCCGAAAACAATTCATTTGAGGGCCTGGGAAAGAAGCCTTTCCCAGCACCCATCGATGATCGGTTTCCGGTCGGTCCAAACACGCACGGCGATCAGAGGTACCAGCATGCCAAATCTCGAAATCATGTGGACAAAGGTCGACGAAGCCCCGGCGCTCGCGACCTATTCCCTGCTGCCGATCGTCAAAGCCTTCGTGGGCGCAGCGGGCGTGTCCGTGACGCTGAAGGACATCTCGCTGGCCGGCCGCATCCTCGCCACCTTCCCCGAGAAGCTCACGCCTGCGCAACGCATCAACGACGAGCTCACCGAACTCGGCAATCTCACGTTGCGGCCCGAAGCCAACATCATGAAGCTGCCCAACATCTCGGCCTCGATCCCGCAGCTCAAGGCCGCGATCAAGGAACTGCAAGGCAAGGGATACAACGTTCCGGACTATCCGGACAATCCGGCGACGGACGCCGAGAAGGAGATCAAGGCCCGCTACGGCAAGGTGTTCGGCAGCGTCGTCAACCCGATTCTCCGCGAAGGCAATTCCGACCGCCGCGCGGCCGCAGCCGTCAAGAACTACGCCCGCAAGAACCCGCACAAAATGGGCGTCTGGAGCAAGGATTCCAAATCGCACGTCGCCTACATGTCGAGCGGCGACTACTTTGGCTCGGAAATCGCAACCACGGTCGACAAGGCGACCAACGTTCGCATCGAATTGGTCGAAGCCGGCGGCAAGACCACGGTGCTGAAGGCCAAGACCGAGCTCGATGCCGGCGAGATCATCGACGCGGCGGTCATGAGCGCCAAGGCGCTGCGCAAATTCTTCGCCGAGCAGATCGACGACGCCAAGAAGCAGGGCGTGCTGTTCTCGCTGCACGTCAAGGCGACCATGATGAAGATCGCCGACCCGATCGTGTTCGGCCATGTCGTTTCCGTGTTCTTCGCCGACGTGGTCGAGAAGCACGCCGCCACGCTGAAGAAGCTCGGCGTCAATCTCAACAACGGCTTCGGCGATCTGCTGACCAAGATCGAGACCCTGCCGGAGGCCGAGAAGAAGGCAATCAAGGACGACATTGCGGCCGTCTATGCCAAGCGGCCGGCTCTCGCCATGGTCAATTCCGACAAGGGCATTACCGGCCTGCATGTGCCGAGCGATTTCATCATCGACGCCTCGATCCCGGCGATGATCCGCGAGTCCGGCCGCATGTGGGGCCCCGACGGCAAGCTGCACGACACCAAGGCCGTGGTCCCCGATCGCGCCTACGCGCGGCTGTTCCAGACGGTCATCGAGGACTGCAAGGCCAACGGCGCGTTCGACCCCAGGACCATGGGCTCGGTCCCGAACGTCGGCCTGATGGCGCAGAAGGCCGAGGAATACGGCTCGCACGACAAGACGTTCGAAGTCCCTGCGAGCGGCGCGGTCCGCGTCGTCGCGGACGACGGCAAGGTGCTGCTGGAGCGTCCGGTCGAGGCCGGGGACATCTTCCGCATGTGCGAGCTCAAAGACGCCGCCGTGCAGGATTGGGTCAAGCTCGGCGTGCGCCGCGCGCGCCTTACCAACACCCCTGCGGTGTTCTGGCTCGACAAGAACCGCGCGCACGACGCACAGCTCATCGCCAAGGTCGAGAAGTACCTCAAAGATCAAGACACCAAGGGGCTCGACATCCGCATTCTGGCCCCGGTCGATGCGATGAAATTTTCACTCGAACGCATCCGCAAGGGCCAGGACACGATTTCCGTCACCGGCAACATTCTGCGGGATTATCTGACGGATCTTTTCCCGATCATGGAGCTCGGCACCTCGGCCAAGATGCTTTCGGTCGTCCCGTTGCTGGCGGGCGGCGGGATGTTCGAGACCGGCGCCGGCGGCTCGGCGCCCAAGCACGTCGAGCAGTTCCAGCAGGAGGGCTATCTGCGCTGGGATTCGCTCGGCGAGTTCCTCGCGCTGGGCGCGTCGCTCGATCATTTGGGCCATACCTACAAGAACGCCAAGGCTCTGGTTCTCGCCGAGGCGCTCGACACGGCCATCGGCCAGTTCCTCGAGAACAACCGAAATCCCGCACGCAAGGTCGGCGAGATCGACAACCGCGGCAGCCACTTCTACCTCGCGCTGTACTGGGCTCAGGCGCTGGCCACGCAGACCAAGGACAAGGAACTGCAAGCCCGCTTCAAGCCGCTGGCCGAGACGCTCGCCAAAAACGAAGCCAAGATCAACGCCGAGTTGATCGGCGCACAAGGCAAACGGGTCGACACGGGCGGCTACTACCTGCCTGACGACGCCATGGCTTCGGCTGCGATGCGGCCGAGCGCCACGCTGAACGCAGCCCTCGCCGCGCTCTGACACGGAGTCGCGCGACGGCGGAGGGCATTCGGTTCACAAGAGGTTCTTCAATGGCGAAGATCAGGGTCACGAATCCCATCGTCGACATGGACGGCGACGAGATGACCCGGATCATCTGGAAGCTGATCAAGGACAAGCTGATCCATCCGTACCTGGACCTCGATCTGCTCTATTTCGATCTCAGCATCCGGAAGCGCGACGAGACCGGCGACCAGATCACCGTCGACGCCGCCAACAAGACCAAGGAGGTCGGCGTCGCGGTGAAGTGCGCGACGATTACGCCTGACGAAGGCCGCGTGAAGGAGTTCGGCCTCAAGGAGATGTGGCGGTCGCCGAACGGCACCATCCGCAACATCCTCGGCGGCACAATCTTCCGCGAGCCGATCATCTGCAAGAACATCCCGCGCATGGTGCCGGGCTGGACCCAGCCGATCGTGATCGGCCGTCACGCCTATGGCGATCAGTACCGCGCCACCGACTTCAAGTTCCCCGGCCCCGGCACGCTGTCGATCAAGTTCGTGGGCGACGACGGCAAGACGATCGAGCGCGAGGTGTTCAAGGCGCCGGGATCGGGCGTGACCATGGCGATGTACAACCTCGACGATTCGATCGTCGATTTCGCGCGGGCGTCGATGAACTATGCGCTCGCGCGCGGCTATCCGCTCTATCTGTCGACCAAGAACACCATCCTGAAGCAGTACGACGGACGCTTCATGGAGCTGTTCCAGAAGGTGTTCGACGCGGAGTTCAAGGCCGAGTTCGTCAAGAACAAGCTCACCTACGAGCACCGGCTGATCGACGACATGGTCGCCGCCACGATGAAGTGGGCCGGCGGCTACGTCTGGGCCTGCAAGAACTACGACGGCGACGTTCAATCCGACACGGTCGCGCAGGGCTTCGGCTCGCTCGGCCTGATGACTTCGGTGCTGATGACGCCGGACGGCAAGGTGGTGGAGGCCGAAGCCGCGCACGGCACGGTGACGCGCCACTACCGGCAGCACCAGCAAGGCCAGGAAACCTCGACCAACTCGATCGCCTCGATCTTCGCCTGGGCCCGCGGGCTGTCGCACCGCGCCAAGCTCGACGACAACCCCGACCTCGCCAGGTTCGCGAGCACGCTGGAGAAGGTGACCGTCGGCACGGTCGAGGCGGGCTTTATGACCAAGGACCTCGCGGTGCTGGTCGGCCCCGACCAGAAGTGGCTGTCCACCACGGGCTTCCTCGACAAGATCGACGAGAACCTGACGAAGGCGATGGCGTGACCTACCTTGTTCCGGGCGCGGCGCAGCGCCAATAGCGCGCCCGCGGCGCGCTATGACTGTGCGCTGCAGACCCGGGGCCCCGGTTCGCGCCATGTCATTTGTGATCCAGAGCCGCCCCATGCGGTTCCGCCAAGGCCTGCTCGCGCACCGCGTATTCCGGCATCTCCTCGGCGATGACCGGCGAGAAACCCAGCAGATCGATGGCCTGCTCGGCGGCATCGGAGTACGGCAGCAGCACGCGGTCCGCGCCGGTCGCCTGCATCCGCCGCGTGTCGCGGGCGTCGTGGCTGCGGACCGCGATGCAGCCGCGATAGCCCGCCTCGCGCAGCGCCTTGATCAGCACGACGCGGTTGTCCTCGTGCACCACGCCCTGTGCCGCGGGGGTGGTGGCGATGATGACCCAGCGCACGCCGTCGAGCGGCAGGGTCGCGGCGAATTCGGGATCTTCCGCGTCGCCGTAAATCGCCGGTCGGCGGCGCTTGTGCGAGCGCGCCACCGCTTCCGGATCGAAATCGACGCCGAGTACGCACGCGCCGCGCGCCAGCAGCCGCTTTTGGATTTCGGCGCCGTAGCGGCCGAGCCCGAACAGGATCACGTCGTACTTTCCGCCGCCGTCGTCGCGCTCCATCGCGATTTCGCGCTGCGGCACCCTGCGTGCGCTCCAGCCTAGGTATCCTTCAAGCCAGCGGTAGAGATGATGCGAATAGATGATCATGTAGGTCGAGAGCGTGATAGTCACGAGCCCGACCAAGGTCACAAGCCCCATCGCGTCGCCCTGCACGTGGCCGAGGCTCATGCCCATGACCATGAAAATCAGCGAAAACTCGCTTATCTGCGCCACCGTCAGGCCGGCCAGGAAGCCGGTGCGCTTGCGGTAACCCATGGCGCCCATGATCGCCATGACGATCAGCGGATTGCCGACCAGCACGAACAGCGACAGCACGATCGCCGACGGCACCTGCGCACCGAGTTGGCTCATGTCGAGGCGCGAGCCCAATCCGATGAAGAAGAACAACAGCAGAAAGTCGCGGACGCTGGCGAGCCGCGAGGCAATGGCTTCGCGCACCGGAGTGGAAGCGAGCGAAACGCCGGCGAGAAGCCCGCCCAGTTCCTTGCCAAAGCCGATCCAGTCGCCGACAGCGGCGAACAGCACGGCCCAGGCGATGGCGAAGGTGACCAGCAGTTCCGGCATGCGCGCAATGCGCCGCATCAGCGGATCGGCGCCGTGGCGTATGAAGGCGGCGACGGATGCGATCATGATCACGGCGCCGCCCAGCACGCCGGCAACGCCGAGGCCCATGCCGCCGCTCGACGCTCCGACGCCGAATGCCGACAACGCCACCATCGCGACCACGACCGCAATATCCTGCACGATTAGGAAGCCGAGCGCGATGCGGCCATGCAGCGAGTCGAGTTCGCGCTTGTCGGACAAGAGCTTGACGATGATGATCGTGCTGGAGAACGTCAGCGCCACCGCGACGTAGCCGCTCGTCACCATGTTCATGCCGAGCGCGAGGCAGATGAAGAAGCCGACGCCGGCCGTGAACAACACTTGGCCGAGGCCTGTCGCCACCGCCACGCGGCCGAGGCTGCGGATGATCTGAATGTCGAGCTTCAGCCCGACCAGGAACAGGAGCGCGGCGATGCCGATCTCGGCCAGCACGCCGACGTGTTCGGCCGAATGCACGATACCGAGCACGCTGCCGCCCGCCACGATGCCGGTCGCGATGAAGGCCACGATCAGTGGCTGGCGCAGAAACAACGCCAGCACGCCGAAGCCCGCCGCGAGTCCAAGTAGCGTCGCGATCTCGCTGAATACCGACGTGAACGGATGGGTCATGGGCCGATTTAGGCTCCGCCGTGCGATTGGCGCATGCCGCCGCGCCCGGCCTCGGCGGAATTCTTAACGCAATTCGGCGCGGGCCCCAACGACCGCGCCCGCGTCAAGTTCAGCCGCCGAGCGCCGCCTCGATCGCCGACAGCGCGGCGTCCGCCTTCGACCCATCAGGGCCGCCGGCCTGCGCCATATCGGGACGGCCGCCACCGCCCTTGCCGCCGAGCGCCTCCGCGCCCTTGCGCACCAGATCGACCGCGTTGAAGCGCGCCTTGAGGTCCTCGGTCACGCCGACCGCGATGCCGGCCCGGCCTTCCTCGCTTACCGCCACGATCGCGACCACGCCGGAGCCGAGCTTCTTCTTGCCCTCGTCGATCAGGCTCGGCAGGTCCTTGGGGCTGATGCCCGCGACCGCGCGCGCCATCAGCTTGACGTCCCCGACCGAGCGCACACCGTCGTCGCCGCCCGCCGACGCGCCGCCGCCCATGGCGAGTTTGCGTTTGGCGTCAGACAGTTCGCGCTCGAGCTTCTTTCGATCGTCGAGCAGCGAGGCGATTCGTGCCGGAAGCTCTTCAAGCGACACTTTAAGCTCCGAAGACGCCGCTTTGGCGGTCTGGATCGCCGTGTTGGCGGCCTTGCGCGCGTTGGCGCCGGTCAGCGCCTCGATCCGGCGCACGCCCGCCGCCACGCCCGCGTCGGACACCAGCGTGATCAAGCCGATATCGCCCGTCCTGCGAACATGGGTGCCGCCGCAGAGTTCCACCGACCAGCCGAGCGTGTTGCCCGATCCCTCACCCATCGCGACCACGCGCACCTCGTCGCTGTATTTCTCGCCGAACAGCGCGCGGGCGCCCGAGGACCGCGCATCGTCGAGCGCCATCAGGCGGGTGACGACCTCTGAGTTTTGCAGCACGTAGTCGTTGGCCATGTCCTCGACGCGCTCGATCTCCTCCGCCAACATCGGCTTGGGGTGGGAGAAGTCGAAGCGCAGCCGGTCGGGCGCCACGAGGGAGCCCTTCTGCGCAACGTGGTCGCCCAGCACCTGGCGCAGCGCCTCGTGCAGGAGGTGCGTGGCGGAGTGGTTTTTGCGGATCGCGGAACGCCGCAAATGGTCGACCTCGAGCGCGAGCGCCGTACCGACCTTCAGCGCGCCCTGCTCGACCGTGCCGGCATGCGCGAACAGATCGCCGGCTTTCTTCTGCGTGTCGGTGACCTTGAAGCGGACGCCCTCGCCCGTCAGCGCGCCGGTGTCGCCGGCCTGTCCGCCGGACTCGCCGTAGAACGGCGTCTGGTTGAGCATCACGAGGCCGCTTTCGCCGGCCTTCAACTCGGCCACTTCCCGGCCGTCGCGCAGCAGCGCCGTGACCACGCCTTCGGCGGTCTCGGTGTCGTAACCGAGAAACTCGGTCGCGCCGAGCCTCTCGCGCAATGCGAACCAGATCGCCTCGGTGGCGGTCTCGCCCGACGAGAAGCGCGCCGACCGCGCCTGCTCGCGCTGGCGCTCCATGGCGTCGGTGAACGAGGAAATGTCCACGCCGATGCCGCGCGACTTCAGCGCATCCTGCGTGAGATCGAGCGGAAAGCCGTAGGTGTCGTAGAGCGTGAACGCGGTTTCGCCATCGAACGTGTCGCCCTTCTTCAGCGACTTCGACGCCTCGTCGAGGATCGACAGGCCTTTCGCCAGCGTGGCGCGGAAGCGGGTCTCTTCAAGCTTGAGCGTTTCGGTAATCAGCGCCTCGGCGCGGGTCAGATCGGGATAGGCCTGGGCCATTTCGCGGGTCAACGCGGGCACCAGCTTCCACATCAGCGGGTCTTTGGCGCCGAGCAATTCCGCGTGACGCATGGCGCGGCGCATGATGCGGCGGAGCACGTAGCCGCGGCCTTCGTTCGACGGCAGCACGCCGTCGGCGACGAGGAACGCCGCCGAGCGCAGGTGGTCGGCGATGACCCGGTACGATGCGGCGTTCTGATCGTCCGGCCCGCGCCCGAGCGCAGTGGCCGTCGCGTCGATCAGGTGGCGAAACAGATCGGTCTCGAACACGCTGTCGACGCCCTGCAGGATGCAGGCCATGCGCTCCAGCCCCAGGCCGGTGTCGATCGAGGGCCGCGGCAGCGGCTGGCGCTCCTCCTTCGAAACCTGTTCGTACTGCATGAACACCAGGTTCCAGAATTCGAGGAAGCGGTCGCCGTCCTCCTCCGGGCTGCCCGGCGGCCCGCCCCAGATGTGCTCGCCGCGGTCGATGAAGACTTCCGAGCACGGGCCGCACGGACCGGTGTCGCCCATGGCCCAGAAATTGTCCGACGTCGCGATGCGAACGATGCGGTCGTCCGTAAAGCCCGCAATCTTCTTCCAGTAGCCGGCCGCCTCATCGTCGGTGTGATAGACGGTGACGAGGAGCTTGTCCTTCTTCAGCCCGAAATCCTTGGTGATCAGGTTCCAGGCCAGTTCGATCGCCCGCTCCTTGAAATAGTCGCCGAACGAGAAATTGCCGAGCATCTCGAAGAAAGTGAGATGGCGCGCGGTGTAGCCGACGTTGTCGAGGTCGTTGTGCTTGCCGCCGGCGCGCACGCATTTCTGCGATGTGACTGCGCGCTGGTAGGGACGCCTCTCGAGGCCGGTGAAGACGTTCTTGAACTGCACCATCCCGGCGTTGGTGAACATCAACGTCGGGTCGTTGCGCGGCACCAGCGGCGACGACGGCACGATCTCGTGCCCGGCCTTGGCGAAATAGCCGAGGAATGCCGACCGGATATCGTTGACGCCGCTCATGGTTGCTTTGGTGCCTTCACGCGCAAAGTCGCCCCGCCCCCAAGGTCCCGATCCCCGGGTCCGGCCTAAGCATTGGGCCGGCTTGAGGTTTCGGGCCTGTATTTAGCGGCGGGGTCGGCGCGAGTCCAGGAATGGCGCCCATACGAGGCGCGAGCGGTCCACGCCTTCATCGCGGTCCGGCCATCCGAGCCGCCGATCGCAGCGCCCGGGACAGTGGCCGGCCTCAAAAAAAGACCCCCGGGTCAAGCCCGGGGGTGACGTTCGAATGGTATGGCACGGCCCTGCCCAAACCTGCCAGGCCCGCTGCAAGACCGACCGAGCCCGATCCGGCGAGAGGCGCCGGCCTACGCTTCCGCGGCCTCGTCGTCGTCCTCGCCCTCTTCCTTCTCGCCAGCCAGGATCTGCTCGGCGATCAGGCCCGAGTTGGCGCGGACCGCGGCCTCGATCTTGTTCGCAACGTCCGGATTGGCCTTTAGGAACGCCTTGGCGTTCTCCCGGCCCTGGCCGATGCGCTGGCTGTCGTAGGAGAACCAGGCGCCGGACTTCTCGACCACGCCGGCCTTGACGCCGAGGTCGATCAGTTCGCCGGTCTTGGACACGCCCTCGCCGTACATGATGTCGAACTCGACCATCTTGAACGGCGGCGCGAGCTTGTTCTTGACCACCTTGACGCGGGTCTGGTTGCCGACCACCTCGTCGCGCTCCTTGATCGCGCCGATGCGGCGGATGTCGAGCCGCACCGAGGCGTAGAACTTCAGCGCGTTGCCGCCGGTGGTGGTTTCCGGCGAGCCGTACATCACGCCGATCTTCATCCGGATCTGATTGATGAAGATCACCATGGTCCGCGACTTGTTGATCGAGGCGGTGAGCTTGCGCAGCGCCTTGGACATCAGCCGCGCCTGGGTGCCGGGCTGGTTGTCGGTCATCTCGCCTTCGAGTTCGGAGCGCGGCACCAGCGCGGCAACGGAATCGATCACCATCACGTCGACCGCGCCGGAGCGCACCAGCGTATCGGCGATCTCCAGCGCCTGCTCGCCGTCGTCGGGCTGCGAGATCAGGAGGTCGTCGACGTTGCAGCCGAGCTTGCGGGCATAGACCGGGTCGAGCGCGTGCTCGGCGTCGATGAACGCGCAGATGCCGCCCTTCTTCTGGGCCTCGGCGACGGTGTGCAGGGCGAGCGTGGTCTTGCCGGAGGATTCGGGGCCGTAGATTTCGACAATCCGCCCGCGCGGCAGGCCGCCGATGCCGAGCGCGATATCGAGGCCGAGAGAACCGGTGGAGACCGTCTCCACCTCCATCGACTTCGACCCCTTGCCGAGCTTCATGATCGAGCCCTTGCCGAAGTTGCGCTCGATCTGAGACAGCGCCGCGTCCAGCGCCTTCGACTTGTCCATTGAAGCTCCTTCGATCACGCGCAGTGCGGCGGGGGCCATCGTCTCGCTCCTTAACCGGGATTCGAAAGACCGACAAACGGGGCGCCGTTCCCGGTTAGGGGCACCCCTGTTGCGTTTGAGAATCTCTTGTACACTGTTTGTTCCGTGTTCGCAATATGTTCTTGCGAGCGGCAATGGTTTCCTAGAAAGCCGAAACCGATCAATGCGTTGCGTCACGCGTCCGCGCCGCGGCGGCCCTGCCCCGAACGGGACCGGCCGACACCGTCTCCCGCCGCCCTTCGGTGTCAGCCTCCGCGCACACTGCCCCCGGCAGGCTGCCCGCTGAAATTGAAGCCTTTCCGCCCCGGCTCCTTCCTGTGAGAATTCTCACAGCCGCAGCCGCGGCAGCACGGCAACTTCCACATAAGATCGGGGATCGGCTTGGGGACCGAGGGCGACGCCATGAGCATCGAAGCCGCCATGAAATTCGCGGAGCGGATCGCCACGCGGGAGGCGGTGCACGCGCAGGTCCGCAACGCGACCGCCGGCAAGGACGAGCCGTCGGCGCTCGCCGCGGTCGTCGCGCTCGGCAAGAACGAGGGTTTCGACTTCACCGCGGACGAAGCCGCGCAGGTCCGCAGGACGCTGATGCTGATCGTCAAGCAGCGCACCGGCGAGGAACTGACCGACGACGAGCTGGAGCGGGTCGCCGGCGGCATGATGACCATCACCGACCCGTTCGCGCAGTTCACGAGCAACGTGCCCAAGCCCGGACCGGCCGCCGCGCCCGGCTGGACCAAGCACGTCGACAAGCCGATGTTCACGGGCTGGTAGCGGCCGGAACGCAGTTTCAGTTTGCGGACGCCGCTGGGGTGGGCCGCGTGGTTCGAGCGAAAGGAAAAGCGACATGAGTTTGGAATCGGCATTGCAATTCACCGTCAAGATGGTCAAGGCGCCCGAATTGCACGACGAGGTCATCAAGACCGTCGCCGGCAAGGATCCGAAGGCGGCGAGCACGGCGATCGCGGCGCTGGGCAAGAAGCACGGCTTCGAGTTCACCGCCGAGGAGGCGTTCGAGGCCCGTTCCGGCGCGCTCCACCTGCTTCGGAAAGAGGGAATGGTGACCGACGAGCTGCCCGCCGCGGACCTGGACAAGGTGTCGGGCGGCATGAAGACGCCGGACTTCTTCACGCGCGAGGGCTGGGCGCCGCTGTGGTCCACTTCGTCCTCGGACTGGAAGTGGGCCGGTGACACGCTGGTCAGCAAGGATGCCTGGAAGGGCACCGGCCAGAGCATGGTCAGCGCCAGCACCTGGAGCAATGTCGGCAACCAAATCTCCAACAAGGCCACCAGCTTCTTCAGCGGCTGGTGAGCCCGCCCGGAAACGCCGAGCCGGCACAATCCATGGAGGCCGCCGGAAACGGCGGCCTCACACTTTCTTTATCAGCGCCGGGCTTTTCCGCACCCCGTGTGGCAATGCCCACAGCGGCCATCCCCGGGATAAATGCAAATGGCGAAGGCCGGGCAGCGAAGACATGCAGCGGCCGGAGAGCCGCAAGCGCAGTTCCATTGAACCGTAAAAGGAAATGACATGAGTCTCGAATCCGCCGTTCAGTTCACCACCAAGATGGTCAAGTCGCCCGCTCTGCACGAGGAGGTAGCCAAGACCGTCGCAGGCAAGGACCCGAAGGCCGCGAGCGCCGCCGTCGCGGCGCTGGGCAAGAAGCATGGCTTCGAGTTCACCGCCGAGGAGGCCTACCAAGTGCGCGAAGGCGCGCTGACCATGATGCGGCGCGACGGCATCCTGCCGGACGAACTGGGCGAGAAGGATCTCGACCAGGTGGCGGGAGGGATGAAGAAGCCGGACATCTTTACCGCGGCCGGCTGGAAGCCGCTCACCGACAAGAGTGGCTGGACCGAGATCGGAAACGTGTTCACCAGCACCAGCGGCATCAGCGCCTTCGGCAATGCCATGGTCGATCGCGGCATCTGGTCGTCCATCCCCGGTACGGTGGCGAGCCGCGTGTCAAGCTTCTTCAGCGGCTGGTAAGCGCACGCCACGTTGACGCGCCACGCGCGGGGCCGCCGGAAACGGCGGCCCCGTACTTTTCTTGGCAACTGCTCACGCCCCGCGCGTCCGGCAAGAATTGAGTTCGCGCGGCGCTGCCGCTACCGTCGGCACGCAACGAACCAAGCCGGGACACGCATGACCTACGACATCCTGATCAAGGGCGGCACGCTTTACGACGGCGCGGGCGGCAAGGGCGTTCCGGGCGACCTCGCCGTCGCGGATGGTCGCATCGCGGCCGTGGGTCGCGTCGACGGCACGGCGACGAAGGTCATCGACGCCGCAGGGCTCGCGGTCGCGCCGGGCTTCATCGACATCAAGACCCACTCCGACTTCACCCTGCCGATCAATCCCAAGGCCGAGAGCAAGGTGCGGCAGGGCGTGACCACCGAGATCATCGGCCATTGCGGCTTCTCGGTCGCGCCGTGCCTGCCGGGCAAGGTCGAGCTCCTGAAGGACTATCTGTCGCCATCGGCGCCCTGGACGCCGTTCCGAGAACTCACGTTTCCGCAATACCTCGACACGTTTCCCAAAACCTCGGTGAACGCAGGCATGCTGGTCGGCCACAACACGCTGCGGCTCATGGTGATGGGCATGGCGGATCGCGCGCCGACCAAGGCCGAGCTCGACGCCATGATCGCGCTCCTCGAAGACGGCTTGCGCGCCGGCGCGCTCGGCATGTCCTCGGGACTTTTCACACCGCCGGGAAGCTACGCGCAACCGGAAGAAATGCACGCCTTCGGGCGCGTGCTGAAAAAGCACAATGCCGCCTATTTCACCCACCTGCGCGACGAATCGAATCAGGTGCTCGACGCGGTGCAGGAGGCGATCGACATGGCCGAACAATGCGGCGTGCATGTCGAGATCGTGCACTTCAAATGTTCGGGCATGGACAACTGGGGGAAAGCGCGCGACGCGCTGAAGATGATTTCCGGCGCGCGCGCCCGCGGCCTCGACGTCGACTGCGACGCCTACCCTTACGCGGCCGGCTCAAACCCGCTGAAGAACCTGCTGCCGCAATGGGTGCAGTCGGGCGGCGTCGACGCGATGCTCAAGCGGCTGAAGGAAAACGACACGCGGCGCAAGATCGCGGCCGACATCGAGCGCGAGGGGCTGAACAACTGGGGCCGCATCCCGGACTGGGACTGCGTGCGGATTTCCATTTCGCCGAACCTGCCGCAGCACGCCGGCCGCACCATCCTGGAACTGGCGAAGGAGCGCAGAGCCGACCCGGTCGATACGCTCTGCGACTATCTGGTCAACGACAAGGGCGCGACCCGCGTGCTGGTCACCTCGATCTCCGAAGACGACATCGAGCATATCGTTGCGTCGGAGCGCGCGCTGATCGGCTCCGACGGCAATTGCGTCGCGCCCTACGGCGTAGTCGGCAAGGGCATGCCGCACCCGCGCTTCTACGGCACCTTCCCGCGCATCATCCACCACTACGTGCGCGAGCGCGGCGCACTGCCGCTCGAACATGCCATTCACAAGATGACCGGCGCGACCGCGCGGGCACTGAAGCTGAAGGACCGCGGGCTGCTCAAGGAAGGCTTCCGCGCGGACGTCGCGGTGTTCGACCCGGAGGATTTCAGGGACCGCGCGACCTACGCCGACCCGCATCAGTTTCCGTCGGGCGCGCGCACCTGCGTTATCGTTAACGGCACGATGGTGGTGGAGAACGCCAGGCACACCGAGGCGCTGCCGGGGGCGGTGTTGCGGCGGGACGCCGGCGGTGCTGTAAGCTAGACCGTGGCTACCGGCGTTCGCCGGCGGTAACGGGGCACGCGGGAGCAATGAACTACTCGAAGGCGCACTTCATCGGCATCGCCGGCAAGGGCATGAGCGCCACCGCGCTGCTCTTGAAGCAGATGGGTGTCGCGATCAGCGGCTCCGACGAGGGCTTCTATCCGCCGGTGAGCGACTACCTGCTGAACGCGAACATCGCCTTCGCCAAGGGCTACCGCAAGGAGAACATATTGGCCGACGCCGACGTCGTCATCGTCGGCAAGAACGCCAGGCTCATAACCGAGACCAACGAGGAGGTGCGGGCCGCGTTCGAGAGCGGCAAGCTCATCCGCTCGTTCGCCGACGTGCTGCACGACATGACGGCAGGCTCGGACACCGTCGTAGTGGCGGGCTCCTACGGCAAGTCGACCTGCACCGCGCTGCTGTCGTGGTGCCTGAAAAGCGCCGGGAAAGACCCGAGCTACTTCATCGGCGAAGTGACGAACGGCTTCGAGCGATACGCCCACCGCGGGCTGGGCGCGACGTTCGTGCTGGAAGGCGACGAATATCCGTCGTCGAACTGGGACAACACGTCGAAGTTCCTGCATTACAACGCCAGGAACGTGCTGCTGACCTCGGCGACACACGATCACGTCAACGTGTTTCCGACACATGCGGACTATCTCGCGCCGTTCCGTGCGCTGCTAACGTCGCTGCCGCGCGACGGCGTGCTGGTCGCGAACTGCGGCGAGCCGCACGCCCGCGCGCTGGTCGGCGAAGTGGGCCGCGCAGCGGTGTTCTATTCGCTCGACGGCCCGGCGCACTGGCACGCGGAAAACGTCACGCGGAACCCAGCGGCCGAATTCGATCTGATGCGTGGCGACGAATTCGTCGCGCGGCTCACGACCCCGCTGCTCGGCGCGCACAACCTTGAGAACGCCGTCGGCGTCAGCGCGATGCTGCTCGAAAAAGGCCTGCTCACGCCGGACGAGCTGCGGGCGGGATTAAGCTCGTTCAAGGGCGTCAAGCGGCGCATGGAGCTGCTGACGGAAGCGTCGGCGGTGCCGGTGTTCGAGGGCTTCGGCTCGTCCTACGAGAAGGCGAAGAGCGCCATCGCCGCGATCCGGCTGCACTACCCCGCGCGGCGCCTGATCGTGGTGTTCGAGCCGCACACCTTCACATGGCGCAACCGGCAGGCGATTGCGGCCTACGACGATGTGTTCGACGGCGCGGCGCGGACGCTGATCTACCACCCGGCCGCGCAAGGCGCGGACACGCATTCGCAACTGACGCAAGAGGAGATCGTTGCCCGCGTGCGGCGCGCGGGCTTCGACGCGGAGGCCATCGTCGAGCCGGACGATGCGTTGCGGCGGCTCGGCGATGTGTTGAAGGCCGACGACGTCGTGCTGCTGCTGACGTCCGGGGAGCTGGGCGGGCTGATCAAGAGCATCCCGAAGCTGGCGGAAAGGAAATTTCCGGTGGCGACGATGGCGTTGTGATTGAGACGAGGGCGCGCGATCCCGCCGTGTCCCCTCACCTCACCTTGAACACCAGCTTCCCCCGAAAGTGCCGCCCCTGGCTGATGCGGTGCGTCTCGGCCGCGTCGGAAAGCTTGAACAGCCGCACCTCCGGCGCCTTCACCGCGCCCGAGGCTGCGAGCTGCCCGATCCGCTCCATCGCGGCGCGCGTGCGCGGCACGCCCGGACGAAGCCCCTGCACGTCGGTGCGCGCGGTCGGCGGCGCCTTGGGGCCCGAGGCGATGAAGGCCGCGCGGCCGCCGGGCTTCAGCACCTCGTAGGATTTCGTTGCGACCTCGCCGCCCACGGTCTCGAACACCGCATCGCAGACCCGGCCGATCTTCGTGAAATCCTCCTTGGTGTAGTCGATCACCTGATCCGCCCCAAGCGCGCGCACGTAATCGACATTGGCCGTGCTCGCGGTCGAGATCACGCGCGCGCCGAGGTGCTTGGCAAAGCGAATGGCGAAACCCGCGACCCCGCCCGCGCCGCCTTGAATGAGGATCGTCTCGCCGGCTTTCAGCTTGAGCGTGTTGTCGACCGCGTCGATCGCGGTCAGCCCCGTGAGCGCGAGCGCGGCCGCGTCCACGTGCGACACGCCCGCGGGCTTCTTTGCCACGTACTCGGCCTTGATCGCGATCTTCTCGGCGTAGGTGCCCTCCTGGCCTGCCGGGAGCACCGCGAACACCTCGTCGCCCGGTTTGAAATCCGCGACGCCCTCGCCCACCGCCGCAACCGTGCCTGAGAAGTCGCGGCCGAGCACGTAAGGGAATTTCAGCGCCGTGCCGTAATCGCCGTTGCGCACCTTCCAGTCGGCGCCGTTGACGGTCGCGGCGACGATGTCGACCACGATCTCGCCGGGCCCGGCCTTCGGGTCCGGCAGGTCGCCATACTTAAACACGTCGGGTCCGCCGTTCTGCTCGATATACGCCGCCTTCATCGCGCTCCGCCTTTCCGGTTACGAACGGGCGCGAGTGTCGCAGCGGCGGGCGGGAAATTCAACGCGGCCCAGGCGCCGGAACGATGCCGGATTCCGGGGGCGATGGCGTGAGAACGGCGGGTTCCCCGTCCGGCGCCACGGCCTGCCTTGCAGCCGGAACGCCCGGCGCGGCGCGCTCGCTGGGGACCGGCCGGCAAAGACGCACGCCGATTTCAATTTCATCACGCCACGTCACGCGGCAATGCCGTTCGACTGCGCCGTTTGCGGCCAGCAACAATGTGAATTCGTCGGGCAGGTCGGCCACCGATCCGACCATCAACCGCGCGTCAGTCTCCGACATGTCCACGATCATGCACGGCAACGCGGGCGAGCCGGCGTCGACGGCGATGCGCGCGTAGCGGCGCAGCCGCCGGCTGAAGTTCCTGCGGCGCGGCTCGCGCATCCGCGTGCTGTCCCAATGCGGCGTCAAGACCGGGAGCGAATCAACCGGGCCGACGATTGAGCTCGTCGAGCAGATTGTCGACCATCTGCAAGGCCGCGATCATCTCGTCCGTCAGCGCCGGGCGATGCGCGCCGTCCGGCCCGGTGGCGACGGCCCGCGCGCATTGCTCCAGGTGTCTCTTCAGAATCCGGACTTGCGCGGCGATCAATTGATTGTGCTCGAACAGATACTCGTTTTTGACGTGCAGAAGCATCTCGGTGTCGCGGTCCGTCCACGGACCGGCACCGCCGGAATTTGCCCCGTTATCGCGTGCCAACCCTGTCATGATCCCCTCATGGCGCAGGCCGCGATTCCACGCGCGGCAAACGTAATTACTTTAGCGCAACGAAGAAATGCCGCGCGGGTTCCGGACCGCGGCGCCTGTCAGACTTTGCCTGACGGATTAACCGGCCGCTAACGATCGGCGTCACACCTCGCCAAGCCAGCCGCGACCGGACGCGTAACGCACGAGTTCGGCCCGGGTCTTGAGGCCGAGTTTCGCCAATCCGCGCGCCTTGAACGTCTCGACGGTTTTCATCCCCACGTCCAAGCGCCGGGCGATCTCCATGTTGGAAATCCGGGAACACGGAGGCCGATCAGGTTTGCTTGACGCCGAGAGCAACCGGGCGGAACGCACGCATCAGATCCCGATCGAGCTTCACACCCATGTCGAGCATGATCTGGTATGCGGCGTCGCCGGACATTGCCGGCTTGTAAGAGCGCCGCTCCATCAGCGCGCCGAATATGTCGGAGATCGTGATAATTCGGACCAGGTCAGAGATTTCGCTGCCCGAGAGTCCGTGCGGATAGCCGGAGCCGTCCAGCAGTTCGTGATGGTGCAGCACCATATCCAGCATTTCGGGCGCGAGGCTGCCATTTGCCTGCAATAAGTCAGCGCCCAACTGCGGGTGCGCTTTCATCGCCGTTCGTTCGTCGTCCGTCAGCGGTCCGGGCTTTTCCAGAATCGCTATCGGAATCCGCGCCTTGCCGATGTCATGCAGCATGCCAGCCAACGACAACCGTTTTCGGTCGGCGCGCGACAACCCGATGTGCTGGCCAAATCCGGCAGCTGCACCGGTAACGAGCAGGCAATGTTGATAGGTCTGGCTATGGTGGGTGCGCACTGCATCGATCCACTTCGCCAGTCCGAGCTCCGCGACGTCATCTATAATCGCTTCGCCTGCCGCAGTGACAACCTCCGGACTGATTGGCGTGCCCGAGCACGCCGATGAAAACATGCTTCTTAATCCACCGGCCGCCGCTTCCAGACCCGGCGCGGCCCCAGACGCAATTTCCGTGCTGGCCGTTGCAAGCGAAGCAAGTTCGATTGCCGGCGGTGGCACGTGCCAACCCAACACCTTCGCCAGATCGTGCGCCTCAACCGGGCGAGCGATCACGTCCGTGGCCCCGAGCGCATGGGCACGCGCATGTTGTAGAAGTGAAGTCGTATCGGCCAAGAATACCACCCGAGCGTCGCGTGGCTTCGCTTTGATCCAATTTTTGATCCTGACGACGAGCGAATCGTCGTTGAGATCGACATCGAAAAGCGTACGAGGCCCAGGCTTGATGCTTTCAAGCATCTCGAACCGAGTAAACGTAACGTCGAACGTTCCCCCGAGCCGCCCGCCCAATTCATCGGCTCGGGCTTGCGCGTCGCCGATGACCGAAAGGCCAAGCTGTTGCGGTTTCATGATTGATCAAAAATCCACGTGATCGTCACCGGTTCTCGTTCGCTTCGCTCCTGGATCAAGCAGACGACTTGAACTCCAAAAGCATTGCGTCCATTTCCATCGCCGCCGATCGGAGCAGATTCAGGTTCTGCGTGATCCGGTCACAGTACAGGGCCACGGCCTCCGGTCCTTCAAGGCGCGACGCCGACTCGGACGCGATGCGATCAGGGCGATGCCCCGCATTGGGTTCTAGAATTTCGATGGCTGTCATTGGGTACCGTCAATTGGCTGGAAAGGTCGCCTGGAGAATTTGGATCGTCCGGCGGCGGCGGCCACACCGGTAGCCGCCGCCGAATCCGGTCCTCCTAGAACTCTTTCCACTCGTCCTTAATGGCCGTGGCAAGCGACGACTGCATCGCGGCGGCCGGGCCGCGCGCGCCGCCGCGCGGCCTGATCGAGGCGCTTCCATTCGATCGGTTGGATGCCGCCATCGGCGATGACTTCGTCGCCGGAGTGGGAAGCCGAGACCTCATCGCTGCGCCAGGGGATGAGTTGACGCGAGGTCCGGCTTCTTCGGCGCCCGCATGGGCCGACTCATCCAAGCGGAACGCACTGACCCGCTCGCTCATCGCCGCCGAGCTCTGTTCCAGCGTCTTGGCGGTGGCGGCGTTCTCCTCCACCAGCGCCGAGTTCTGCTGGGTGACCTCGTCCATTTGGGCAAGGGCCTTGTTGACCTGATCGATGCCGCCGGCCTGCTCGGCGCTCGCGGCCGCGATCTGCGACACGATCGAGGCCACGCCGTTGATCGATTCGACGATCTTGTGCAGTTGTCCGCCCGCGTCGTTGACGAGACCGACGCCTTCCTTGACCTGTGCCGTGCTGTGGCCGATCAGGTCTTTGATGTCCTTGGCCGCCTGCGACGAGCGCTGGGCGAGACTCCGGACCTCGGATGCGACGACGGCAAAGCCGCGACCGGCGTCGCCCGCGCGCGCGGCTTCGACCGCCGCATTGAGCGCGAGCAGGTTGGTCTGGCGCGCGATCTCGTCAATGACGCCGATGATATCGGCAATCTTGCTCGACGATTCCTCGATCCGCGCCATGGCGCTGACCGCCTGCGACACCACCTCGCCGCCACGATTGGCAATTTCGCGCGTTTCGAGCGCCGATTGATTCGCGTGCTGCGAATTCTCTGCGTTCTTCTTCACCGTCGCCGAAATCTCCTCCATCGAGGCCGAGGTTTCTTCAAGGCTCGCGGCCTGCTCTTCCGTCCGCTGCGAGAGGTCTGTGGTGCTGGTGGAGATTTCCGCCGCCGCATTGGAGACCTCCAGTGCAGCCGTCTTTATCTCCGCAATGGTCTGCGCGAGCCGTCGCGCCGTCGTGTTGGCGCTGTCCTTGAGCGCGCCGAAGGTGCCTTCGTAGTTGGCGTCGATGCGCTTCGATAGATCGCCCTCCGCTAGCGAGCTCAACATCTTGACGAGATCGTCCATGACCTGCCCGATGTTGTCGCACATGACGTTCATGGTCTCCGCGAGATTGCGGATCACGCCGTCCTTGCCGTCGAGCGGGACGCGTTGCGAGAAGTCACCGGCCATCGCCGACTTGGCGATACCGCCGACGGCGGCGTCGAATTCCGCCATGACCTTGGCCAGCGCCGCGTCGCGCGCTGCGGTCGCCTGGCGATCCTGCTCGGCCTTCTCCTCGGCGGCGATCCGCTCGCGCTCTGCCTTGGCCGCCGCCTCCTTGAGATCGCGGTCGGCCTTCTCCTCGGCCTCGAGGCGGGCCTTCTCTGCCGACTTGACCTTGAAGGTTTCGACGGCCTGCGCGATATCGCCGATTTCGTCCTTGCGGCCCAGGCCCGGAAGAACGACGCCGAAGTTGCCGTCTGCAAGTTCAAGCATGCCGCCGGTGAGCAGGCGCATCGGCTTGGCAATCGCGAAGAAGCCAAACACCGCCGAGCCGAGCAGCACGAGGATGACAAAGCCGCCCAGGAGTTCGGCTGTCAGTTCGGCCGAAGCCATGTCGGACTGGGCCAACTTGAGCTGGACCGCAGATTGTTCCTTCGCAACATCTACGATCTTGTCGGTGATGGATTCGAGTTCCGTGGCGATCAGGCGCATGCGTTCGTTCGCAACCCGCGCGATCTGACCGTTCAGCTCCGCGATCGTGGCCGTTTCAGACGCGCCCGTTGCAAGCACCTGCCGTTTCAGGGCCGCGATCTCTTTGGCTGCGGCGGAGTACTGGTCCATCAGTTCCTTCGCCCTGACGGCACGCTGCCGGTTTTCCGGCAACACCATCAGGGCGATCAGTTCGTCCGCATCCTTGATGGCAACGAGCCTTCGCGCCTCTGTATATGCCGCGGCCCGCTCCAGTTCCTCCACATTTTGCGCAAGGCGTTCGTCGCGGATGCCGATCCGCATGCCGCGAATCGCCGACTTCGCGTCGGTTGCCAACCGCTGAATGTCGAGCTGCCGCAGGGCGCTCTCGTACTCGCGCTTGACTTCCGAATTCCCCATCAATTGGCTGGCCAGCATCGCGCCGACGAGCAATACACCGAGGGCTGACGTGATCGCCAATTTGGTTCCGATTCGCAGGTTTCCGATCATTCTGGATATTCCGGACATTTCGTCTTCCCTTGTTGGATCAGGCAGCGGTTGTTTGCTGGTTGCGAACGCAGAGGCACGGGGCGGCATTTGCCGCGGCAGCGCCAGTTACGCAGTGTCTTGTTTGGTGAGTGTTCATCGAATCGCGACTTTCCGGGCTAGGCGACTGCTAACCCTCCGGCAGTTTCGTGGGTCGCGACAAGACGAGGCGCATCGTCGATCGCCCGGCCCGCAACTGACGGCTGGAGCAAATTGTCGAGATCGATCAGCGCGATCATCGTCTTGTCGATGGTCACGATGCCCGAGAGGAAATCGAGCCGCGCGCTTTGCGCGATCCTCGGCACTTGTTTGATCTTCGCAAGCTCGGCCGAGATGATGTCGGAGACCCGGTCGGCGAGCAGTCCGACGAGCTGCTGGTCGATCTGCACGATGATGATGACGTGCAGCGGCGTCGCTTCGGTCAGGCCCTGGCCGAACCGGCAGCGCAGGTCGATGATCGGCACGATCACGCCGCGAAGGTTGAGCACACCGCGTACGTAATCGGGCTGCTTGGGCAGGTGGGTGATTTCCGACCAGCCCTTGATCTCGCGCACTGCCATGATGTCGACGGCGTAATGATCGCCGCCGATGGCGAAGCTGACAAACTGCGTGAGGTCGCCAGCGGCCGATTCGGCGCCGGTCGCCTCCCAGGATCTGGAAGCGCCTTGGGTCACGCTGGCGCTCGGCGCCGTAGCTTGATCGCTCACCTATTGCTCCTCTTACCGATTCACGAGAGCCGACCGGCCGCACCCGCACGAATCGAGGTCCGTCTCCCGACCGCCGGGGGCGATGCCTCAAAGGTTTGTGGGGGAAGCACACCGGTACGGAGCGCGCCGCTGTTTTCACGCGCGCTCGACGTAAAATAGCGCAACGAAGCGGCACCGTGACGAGGCGCTAACCACCGCGCCTGTCAGACTTTGCCTGACGGATTAACCGGCCGTTAACGAACGCCGTCACACCTCGCCGAGCCAGCCGCGGGCCGAGGCGTAGCGCACAAGTTCGGCCGGGGTCTTGAGGCCGAGCTTCGCCAATCCGCGCGACTTGAACGTCTCGACGGTTTTCATCCCCACGTCCAGGCGCCTCGCGATCTCCTTGTTGGTGAAGCCGAGCGACGCGAGCTTGAGCACCTCGGTCTCGCGCTCGGTCAGGTCCGGCATCGCCGCCGCCGGCCGCCCGCTGCGCGCATGCGTGCCCGGCAGCATCAACCCGACGATGGCCGGATCGACATAGATCCCGCCCGTCAGCACAGCGCGCACCGCCGGAACGAGATTCTCCGCGGCGGAGCGCTTCAGGACATAGCCCCGCGCGCCGGCATCGAGCGCCTGCTTGAGGTAGGCGCGATCCTCGTGAAACGTCAGCACCATGACTTTGGTCGCCGGCAGTTCCTCCGTCAGACGGCGCGTGACGACAATTCCGTTGATCTCCGGCATCGAAATGTCGATCACGGCCACGTCCGGCTTGCAGTCGCGAATCGTCTTGAGGGCCGCGGAGCCGCTGGTCGCCACGCCGGCGATCTCGAAGTCGGGCTCGTCCAGAATCAGATTCCGCAGGCCCGCGAGCACGATCGGGTGATCGTCGCAGAGGAAAATTCGCGTTCGATCCGTCACATCAGACATTTGCGGGTTCCAGCGGGATACGGGCGAACAGCGTCGTTCCGAGGTCGACGGCGGACTCGACGATCAGGTTGCCGCCGATCAGCGACAGGCGCTCGCGCATACCGGCGAGACCGAGCCCGGCGTCGTGGCGCGCGCCAGCTAGCCTGTCGTCGGCGTCGAAGCCACAGCCGTTGTCCTCGACGGTGAGCTGCAGCCCCGTTTCTGCATGCTCGACGATGATGCTCACGGCGGTCGCGCCGCGCGCGTGCTTGGCCACGTTGGTCAAGGCCTCCTGCACCACGCGATAGATCGCGGTGCGGATCTCGTCCGACACGCGGTCGAGACAGCCGCTCCGGCAATGGAAATCGGCCTCGATTCCGGCCGTCCGGCTCCATTCCGCGACGTAGTTCTCGATCGCCGCCGCGAGGCCGAGTTCGTCAATCGAGGCGGGCCGCAACTCCCAGGCGATCCGGTGCAGCGATTGTCCCATCAGCTCCAGCTGCTTGCGCAGCGACCGCAACTGGCCGCGGCCGTCGTCGTCCATGCGCTGCTCGATGCCCTTCAGTTCGAGCATGACCGCGGTCAGGCTCTGCCCGGTCTGATCGTGCAGTTCGTGCGCCAGCCGCAGTCGTTCGGCCTCGAAGGCCTGCATCAGGCGGCGGCGCAATTCGTCGCGCTCGGCGAGCGCGGCGGACAGCCTTTCCGCCGCGAGCTTGCGGGCGGTCACGTCAACGACCGTCGCCACCGCGAAATTGCCGTTACGTGTGCCGATCCGGTTCCACCAGATCTCGACCGGGATATCGTCGCCGTTCTTGTGCCGCCCGAACACATCGCGTCGCGGCGCCAGCGGGCGCACCTCCGGCTCCCGCGGCCCGTCGGACGGGGCGGGCAGCATGGCTTCGATAGGCTTTCCCACCAGTTCCTCGTGCCGGTACCCGAACCGCTTCTGCAGCGCGGCGTTGGTCAGCGCAATCCGGCCATCGCCGTTCACCAGCACAACGCCGACCGGAAACGAATCGAACAGCACGGCGAACTCCTCGCGCGTGGGTTCGCGATCCACACCCATGGCGCCGAGCGACCGCTCGACGCGGCCGCCGATTTGATAGGTCAGCGCCATCGCCAGAGCGAACAGCAATGCGCCCGCGCCCGCGAACTGCGCCAGCGATGTCTTCAGCGGCCCGCTCAGGACGGTCTCCGGAACGCCGACCGCGACAAACCAGCCGGTTTCGACGGAGCGCCGGTAGTACCACGTGTTCAAGACCCCGAGCCGGCTGACGGAGGTCCAGACGCCTCCCGCAGCCGACGCGTTCGCAGCAAACTCGGTGGGAATGGCTGTGCCGCTGTATTCCTCGTGCCGTAACGATCGCGCGACGATGACGTTGTTGCGGTCGACCAGCCCGACGATTGCGCCGCTTTCGACCTGTTCGGCTTCAAGCAGGTCGGCAAACCTGCGGGTCCGTATGCCCATGGTGAGAAACAGCTCGGCGGCGCCGTTTCTGATGACGGGGGCCACGACGACGACGACATGCTCTTTGCGCGGTGTCGCGAGGAACACGTTCGAAACCACCGCCTTCTTCATTGCCGCGGCTTCCCGCTCGGCTGCAAGGACGGCAGGGTTTCCGCGCGGGATGGACCGCTGGCCTGGAAACGACGTGTTGAACACCTGATGGCCGGTGCGCGAATCTCGCAAGACGATCTGGATGCCGATCTGTTGCGAAATCTGCAGCGCCTCGCGCTCGAATTCCAGCAGTTCGCCATTCTGGAGGAAGCGCGACGAGGCCAGCACCGTCAGCAGGTTCTTGGCCGCGACAATCTCCCGATCGACCGTATCCCTGACTTCGCGCGCCTTCTCACGCAACGACGTCACGATCTGCTCGCGGTGGGCCTCCGCGGCGCGCACAACGACGACGCCCGCGGCGGCCAGCGACGGGATAAGGATGGCGGCGACGAACAGGCACAACCGAAATCGCACCGACCGGCCGCGCATGCGAACCGCAGCCAGATATTCCTTCGGCTTGAGGAGTCGATCGAGGCGCAAGTTTCAAACCACAGATCGGACGACAATGAAATCTTTCTGACGTCCCGGACGCCGTCAGACGGGCCAGCGAAACGAACGCAGCCGAATCAACACACCAACTTTGCTATTATAAGAAGAAGCAGATCGCCGCGGGACACGGCCGGCCATTCGCGCACGGCAAGGAAGGCTTGGCGCATGGCCGAAGCCTTCCCGCAGTGAAGCGTCGGGGCTCAGACGTTATCCCGACGCCGAACGTTAGACCGCGTTCGATTTCGCAAGTCTGAAATCGTCAGGGAAAACCTTACAGCGGCTCCAGGCATGCGCGGCGATCGACACGATCCAGTTCTGCCCCGACCGAACGCGCCCGCAACGCCGCCTACGCCGCGGCCTCGAACTTGTCGCGCTTGACGGTCGCAAGCTCGACGCCCTCGATGCGGATCAGGCGCGTGTCGCCCGTGCGGCGCGGCGAATGCAGGTCGCCCTCGTTGTAAAGGTGTGCCGTGCCGGGCTTCAGGTCGTAGGTTCGCACCTTCTCGACCTTGCCGGGCTGTCCGCTCTCGGGCTTCTGCACCAGCCGCCAGTCGGTCATCTCGGTGACGCCGGTGACCTGGCAATAGATCGCCCAGCTCGGCCCGTGGTCGTGCGGCGCACTGCCCTTCGCGCCCTTGTAGAGATGGGCGAAGATGCAGAATTGCAGATCGGGATCGCGGTAGATCAGCTTGCGCTCGGCATCCAGACTTGGACCGAGATGCTTGGCGACGAATTCCGGATCGGAAGCAGCACGCTCGGTGTAGCGGCGCGCCAGCTCGCGGCCTGCGGGGCCGGGGTCTTTCGCCAGGGCCGCATGGCAATCGGCGGCGTATTGTTCGAGCGTATAGCCCATGGTGCTATTTCCTCCTGCCCTGCCCCGGAATTTGACGCCGGACGCGTCGCCGGGGACGATGAGAACAGCATAGCATTCTCCGGCGGGCGATAGGAGGTCGCGTCGTTCGCCGCAGCATTGAAAATTTCGTGTCCCCCAGCCCCTCCCAAGGACATGCCGATGAAGCTGCCCAGCCGCATGCTCGACCTGTCCGTGCCGCTCGACAACGACACCGTGCTCGATCCGCCGGTGATGCGGCCGAAGATCGACTACAAGTCCGGCAAGGAGAACGCCTGGATGCTGCTCGACAGCTTTCCGGGTCTGCGCGCCGAGGATCTGCCCGACGGCGAAGGATGGGCGTTCGAATTGGTGCAGTTCACCACCCACAACGGCACCCACATGGATGCGCCGTATCATTTCCAGTCGCGGACCGTCCGCGGCGAGCCGATGATGACCATCGACCAGGTGCCGCTCGACTGGTTTTTCCGGCCGGGCGTCAAGCTCGACTTCCGCGAGAAGCCGGACGGCCATGTGGTCGGCGCCGACGAGGTCGAGGCGGAATTGAAACGCATCGGCCACGAGTTGAAGCCGTTCGACATCGTGCTGGTGAACACCCGCGCGGCAAGCTGTATGGGAACCGACGAATATCTCACCGCCGGCTGCGGCATGGGCCGGGAGGCGACGCTCTACCTCACCTCGCGCGGCGTGCGGGTCTGCGGCATCGACGCCTGGGGCTGGGATGCGCCGTTCTTCCACACGCGCAAACGATGGGAACAGACGCGCGATCCCTCGATCATCTGGGAAGGCCACAAGGCGGGCCGCGAGATCCCTTATTGCCACATGGAGAAGCTCTGCAACCTCGAACGGCTTCCGCCCAGCGGCTTCATCGTCGCCTGCTTCCCGCACAAGGTGAAGGGCGGCTCGGGAGGCTGGACGAGGGCGGTGGCGATGTTCGATTAAAGCATGATCCCGAAAAAGCCTGTCCCGGACTATCCGGGATGGGAACCGGTTTCGGACAAGATCATGCTCAAGCAAGAAACAAGGCAGGATTTCTTTTCTTCGATAGCAATCCAGCCATAGGCACCGGCGGCGCTACTCCGCGACCGCGCCTGCGTCCTTGATGACCTTTGTCCACTTCACCGCTTCGCTCTCGACGAACTTGCCGAAACCGGCGGGCGTCATCGGCATCGGCTCGATGCCCATGCCCGCAAGCCGCGCGACCACCTTCGGATCGGCCAGCGCCTTGTTGATCGCGGCATTGATCCGGCCCGCGATGTCCGCCGGCACGCCCTTGGGCACGCCGAGGCCGTACCAGCCGATCGCTTCGTAGCCCTTCACGGTTTCGGCGACCGTCGGCACGTCGGGCAGCGAGGCGAGGCGCTTCGCCGTCGTCACGCCGAGCGCGCGCAGCTTGCCGTCGCGAACCAGCGGCAGCGCCTGCGGGATCGGTGCCACGACCATCTGGATTTGCCCCGAGATCAGGTCGGGCATGTACGGCCCGCGGTAGGGCACGTGCAGCAGGTCGACGCCGGCCATGGCCTTGAACAGCTCGCCGAAAATGTGGGTCGCCGAACCCTGCCCGCCGGATCCCATGTTGAGTTTGCCGGGCGTCGCCTTGGCGTGGGCGACGAACTCGGCGACGGACTTGACCGGCAGCGACGGCGGCACCACCAGCACGAACGGCGCGTTGGCGACGCCCGCGATGTGCGCCATGTCGGTGACGAAGCTGAAGTTGAGGTTGCGGTAGAGCGTGGTGTTGAACACGTTGGTCAGCACCGTCATCTGCATCGTGTAGCCGTCCGGCGCCGAGCGGATCACCTCTGCGGTCGCGATGTTGCTCGCGGCGCCGGGCCGGTTCTCCACCACGACCGGCTGGCCGAGTCCCTCAGTCAGCGATTGTGCGATCAGGCGCGCCACGATGTCAGGCGCGTTGCCGGCGGGAAAGCCGACCAGCATGCGCATCGGCCGCGACGGCCACGCTTGCGAGGAAGCGGATTGAGGAAGCAGAGGCAGCGCAGCGGCGCCGGCTGCAAGGCGAAGCACACTGCGGCGCGACGGCATCATGACGCCGCCTCCAATGCTCTCGTTTCGGCAATCCGCTTGCGCCGCATCAACCAGTAGCCCGCCATCGCCAGCACCGGCACGGACAGCATTGCCGCCACCGCCTCGCTCGGATGGAACAGCACCACCGCCGATACCGCGGCAAGGCCGATCCGCAACGCAAGATCGGCGTTGCGGTTGTCGCTGAAGTCCGCCTGCATGGCGAATATGAAGCCGATGGAGGCTGACAAGATCAGCCCCGCTGCCAGAAACTGCTCGACGCCCGGCTGCACCACCAGCTCCGGCCGCACGAACACTCCGGCCATCAGCGTGAACAGGCAGACGCAGAGCTGCAGCGCGCGCCACAGCGTTCCCATGAACGAGGCGTCCGCGATCTTTGCCGTCACCGCGGCGACCACCGAGGTCGGCGGCGTCAACTCGCCCCAGACCGCAAGGAAGAACGCGAAGAAATGCACGGCCCAGGGATCGACGCCGACCTTGATCATGGGCGGGGCGATCACCAGCGCGGTGAGGATATAGGTCGGCGCGGGCGGCAGGCCGGTGCCGAGCAGCGCGCCGAACACGAAAGCGACGATCACCATCGCCGCAAGATTGACGCCCGCGGCCTCGATCAGCAGCGCGCCGATCTTGGTCGGCACGCCGGTGATAACCAGCGCGCCGGTCATGATCGACAGCGTGGCAAGCAGCAGAGTCAGGTCGACGGTCATGGACGTGAAGTTGTCGATCAGCCGGCCGATCGGCGGCACCAGCGCCTTCAGGCTGAACTCACCGGCCCGGACGAGTTGCACGATAAAGAACAGGAACAGGAACGAGCCGACGGCGACAAAGATGTAGAGCGCCGCGATCATGGCGGCGAGATTCATCGCGCCCATCAGCACCATCAGCCCGCCCACCACAGCGGCGAACGCCAACATGTTGACTGCGTGAGTGGCGTTGAAACTTTCGAGCTTCAATGCGCCCTTGCCGCCGACCTGGTAGCGCACCGCCAGCAGATACACCGACAGCGAGACGCAGGCGTAATAAATGATCGCCGGCACGTAGCCGCGCGCCACCACGTCGAAATAGCTGCGGCCGAGGAAGTCCGCCATCAGGAAGGCCGAAATGCCCATCACCGGCGGCATGAGCTGGCCGCCGAGCGAGGACGCGGTCTCGATCGCGGCCGCGCTCGCGCGCGGCATGCCGGCGCCGATCATGGCGGGGATCGTGACCGAGCCGATGGTCGCGGCGTTGGCTGCGCCGCTCCCGCTCACGGTGCCGACCGCCATCGAGCCGAACACCGCCGACTGCGGCAGCGCGTGCGAGGATTTCGCGGCGACCCGCTTGGCGGTCAGCAGGATCGAGTCCACCGCGCCGAACGCGCGCAGCACGGCCAGCACCAGCAGGAACGAGCCGATCAGGGTCAGCGCGAGCTGCGGCAGGCGCGAATAGACGCCGGTCGTGGTCTCGACGCTCATGGCGCTCGCGATCCGCTCCCAGGTCAGGCCCGGATGGTTGAACATGCCGGGCACGATCCAGCCGTAGACCGCATAGAGGATCAGAACGACGTTGAGCACGAACAGCGCGAAATGGCGCTTGCGCGTGTACTCCATCACGAGCAACACCATGACCGAGCCCATCACCAGGTCGCTGGTGTTCCAAAACCCGGCCCGTACGGTCCGGATGTCGACGAACTCCCACCAGACGTAGAACCCCGACACCGCCGCGAGCACGATGTACAGCGCGCCGATTGCGTGGTTGGCCTGCCAGCCGAGCGACGGATAGAACTCGCCATTGCGCAGTTCGTCGAGCACGAACAGCGCGACCGTAACCGGCAGCAGGATCACGACCAGGACCGTCGGCCCGCCTTCGCCGGAGACGTAGTAGTTGATCAGATAGACCGTGAAGAACGTGGCGATCGCGTAGAACAGGTACGTGACGGCAGGCCGCAATTGCAGCGGGGCCGAAGCGGCATTATCGGACATGGAGGAAGGCCCCGCGCTTCAGGTTGCCTGGCCGGCCGGAAGGACGCGCGCGATGCTTGCGTCCTTCCGGGGCTCGTCAAGGCGTGGCGTCAGTTGGTCGCCGAGGCAACCCGGCTGTCCCACTTGGCGTCCCAGGCGTTGCGCTCGCGCATGAAGCGAGCCAGCCCCGGGTGGATCGGCACGAGGTCGACCGAGGAGGCGATGCCCTTCTTCTGCATCTCGATCATGCCCTTGCCCTTGAGCTGCGAGAAGCTGCCGTCGAGCTTGGCGAGTTCGTCGGCATTTTTCTCGACCGCAACGAGCATGCGGTAGACATCGTTGGCCGGGATCTCCAGGCCGACGTGGAAGCCGTAGTAGAACGGCAGTTCCACGACCTTGTCGACGTGGACGTTGCGCTTGTAGACGCTGCCCGGCACTTCCGTCACGGCGAAGCCCGCCGCCTTCAGCTTGGCGATCTCGGCCGCGCTCGGATTGAGCGCCGCCCAGTCGGCTGCCAGCGACGCTTCGGTGATCCATGGCGCGGTGGTGGCTTCGGCGTTGGTGTAGATGATCATGCCGGCGATACGGCCGGAATCGAGCAGCGAGCCGGTGGTGGAGAGATCGATCTCCTGATACTCGTGCTTCACGCCGAGCGCGGTGAAGGCGCGTTCAAGATGCGCGCGCACGTCCCACGGCAGCGGGCCGGAGAAGAAGCGCTTGCCGCTCAGATCGCTCCAGGACTTGATCTTGCCCTTCTCGCGCGAGTGGATCGCCGCGCCGACCTCGACCGTGAAGGTCCAGAACGACTGCACCGGCTGGCGCTTCATCTGCGCCTTGAAGCCCTTGAAGCGCGCGATGTCCTTGGCGAGTTCGTAGAACGCGATGTCGGCGCCGTAATAGCCGAGGAACTGGCCGGTGGCGTAGCCCTTCACCGTGACGATGGCGCCGGGCGTCGGTTGCACCGTGATGCGGTAGTCCTTCATCTCGCGGTTGAGAACCTGGGCGAGATTGACGAGTGCCTTGTGGCCGGCCGAGCCGACCGCCGACGTTCCCCACGGAATGTCCTTCTGGGCCATCGACGGCGTCGCGATCGTCGCGAGTGCGCCGGCGGCGAGTGCGGCGAGCAGAATTTTGCGCATGAAGTTCCTCCGAGGTCGTTGTTGATCGTTCGAACAATTGTCGGCATTGCTCCCCGCGATTCGGGCTTGTGCCCGCCCGTGTCGCCGGGTGTCATCCAAGTGTAGGCGCATGGCACTCCCGGACAAGCGGGTTCTTGCCCGGAGCTTCGGCCGCGCGCCGCGTGCAGCAGAACCCCGCGTTTGCCGTCATCGTCCGGCCTGCGGCGGAGATTTCAGCGCAAATGGCGCGTTTCGCGGCTGCTACATGACGCCGCATCCATGCCGCACTGCGCCATCGGCGGGCGGCATCCCAAGCGGCAACCCAGACATTCGGGAACCGGCGTTGGCAGCGGACACCGCCGCGCTATAAGGCTCACTGCTTTCGTCGTTCCAAGCTCAAGAACACAGACGCGCCCGGCGCCGGCCCCTCAACCGCATGCACCAACCGCTCCCTCGACCGGCCGGCGTGTCCGGTGTGCCCTGGGTCATCAAACGCAACACGGCGCTGTTCGCGCTGTCGCAGTCCTTCATGGGCGCGGGCACCCAGCTCGGCTACGGCGTGGGTCCGCTGATGGTGGTGGCGCTCACGGGCTCCGCGAGCCTCGCGGGGCTCACCGTCGCGCTGTTCGGCATCAGCCGCTTCATGGTGTCGTACCCGGTCGGCAAGGTCACCGACACCTACGGCCGCAAGCCCGGCATTCAGCTCGGGCTGGTGCTTGCGCTGATCGGGACGCTGACGGTCGGCCTGTCCATGGCGTTCCACAGCTTCGCCGGGCTGACGCTCGGCATGCTGGTGTTCGGCATGGGCATGAACGCAGCCCAGCAGTTGCGCGTCGGCGCGGCCGACATGTTCCCGCCGCGGCTGCGCGCCCAGGCGCTCGGCTTCGTCGCGACCGGATCGATGCTGGGCCTCGCGATCAGCCCGTTCCTGATGTGGTTCTCCGAAGGCATCGCCCCGCGCGTCGGCATCGAACCCATCGCCCTGCCCTGGCTGATGGTGCCGACGCTGATCCTCTTGGGCATGGTGCTGGTGACGTTCGTGAACCCCGATCCGAAGGAGATCGGGATGAATCTCCAGCGCTACTATCCCGACTACAAGCAGCCGCCCCCTCTCACGCCCGAACAACAGAGCGCGTTCAGCGCGAAGGAGCTTTGGGCGCACACGCCGAGCCGGCTCGCTATCGTCTCCAATGCCGCGGGCCAGGGCAACATGGCGATCGTGATGGTGCTGACCTCGCTGGTGCTGCACCACCACGGCCATTCGCTGACCGCGATCGCGTTCTCGCACATGTTCCATTCCGCCGGCATGTTCGCCTTCACCATCCCGCTCGGCCGGCTCGCCGACCGTTTCGGCCGCGAGCGGGTGATGTATCCGGGCGTCGGAATTTCGCTGCTCGGCGCGCTGTGCGTCACATTCATCGACGGCTACTGGTGGGTCACGCTCGGCACGTTCCTGGTCGGGCTCGGCTGGTCGGCGGCGTTCGTGGCCTCGACCGCGCTGATCGCCGACCATGCCCGGACCGAGCATCGCGGACGCGCCATCGGCGTCAGCGAAAGCGCGGCCGGCGTCATGTCGGTCGTCGCGGCCGGCGTCACCGGCCCGCTGGTCGAATGCACGAGCCTGCCGGCCGCGGGCGCGGTGGCCGCGCTGATCGCGGCCGTGCCGCTCGCAATGCTGGCGTGGACGCTGGCGACGCGGCGGCGCTGAGCGCAACCCTGCACCGGCGCCGCAGCGGCACACTACTTTGCGTACTTCTCCACCAGCGCCTGCGCGTCCGCGATCAGCTTCGCGCCGTTGGTGCCGGACTTGTCGATCTCGTCCTTGAACCGCGCATAGACGGGCTGGACCATCGACTTGAACTTCGCGGTTTCCGCGGCGTTCAAGGTCACGAATTTGTTCTTGGAGCGCGCCTGCATGGCCTTGAGCCCGTCGGCGTCGATCGTGTCCCAGACCTTGATCGCGAATGGCGCGAGATTGCGGCCGGAATTGTCGTCAATCACCTTCTTCAGGTCCGGCGGCAGGCTCTGGTACTTGGCCTTGTTCATCAGGAACATGAAGACGGTGGTGCCCATGCGCGGCTGCGGACCGTCGAACGTGGTGAAGTAGTCCACCAGGTCCTGCATCTTGACCGCGGGCGCGATTTCGTAGGTCAGCACGGCGCCGCTGACGGTGCCCTTGGTGAGCATCGGGGCCAGTTCGGGCAGTGCGACCTGCAGCGGCGCGCCGCCGGCCGCCTCGACGATCCAGGCGCTGGTGCGCGACGGCGTGCGCAGCTTCATGCCCCGGAAATCCTCGACCTTGTTGATCGGATTCTTGGTCATGAACAGCGTGCCGGCGTGGGCGTGCACCAGCAGCGGGTGATAGGGCGCAAGCTCCTTCTGCATGTGCATCGCCGTGAAGTCCTGCAGCGCCATCACCGTCGACTTGGTGTCGCGGTGCAGGAACGGCAGCTCAAACGCCTCGTCCTTGACCATGATCCCCGGCGTGAAGCCCGGCAGCGTCCAGATGATGTCGACGACGCCGTCGCGCACCTGGGTCAGGAGCTGCGCGGGAGTGCCGCCGAGCTGCATCGAGGTATGCACGTTCACCTTGATGCGGCCATTGGAGTCCTTGCCGATCTTTTCCGCCCACGGCAGCAGGAAATGCCTCGCCGGATTGGCGACCGGAGGCATGAAGGTATGGACGCGCAGCGTCACTTCCTGCGCCAACGACGGCGCGGAGCCGAAGCCCATCGTCCAGGCAACAGTCGCGATCGCAATGAATGCCGATTTCCTCATGGCAATGTCCTCCCAAGGGCACACGCCCACCTCGAAAGACTAGCCGTTTGGACCTGACCGGAAAACCGGCTCTTGTGGCATTCGCGAGATGTGGCGTCAGCCGCCGGCCGCTGCCGCCCGTTCCAGCGCAAGCCTGGCGACCTGGCTGCGCTGGGTCTTGCCGTTGGCGTTCTTCGGCAAGGCGTCGAACGTCAGCACGCGATGCGGCAGCTTGAACGGTGCGATTTTGCCGGTCAGGGCCTTGGCCAATGCAGCCTCATCAATCGCCTCGGCTCCCGCACGCGGCACCAGCGCCGCCCCAATGCGGTTGCCGATCTCGCGGTCGGGGATCGCGAACACGCAGGCCTCCTCGAACCGGCCGAGACCTAAGATCGCGTCCTCCAGTTCGCGCGGCGCGATCAAGACGCCCTTGCTCTTGAAGCAGTCGTCGGCGCGGCCGACGATGAACACGTAGCCGTCGTCGTCCATGCGCGCGAGGTCGGAGGTGACGAAAAAGCCGCCGCGCATCGCCTTGCTTGTGGCGTCCTCGTCGCCGAGATAGCCGAGGAAGAAGCCCGGATAATCCAGTCCGAAAGCGAGCGTGCCGGTTTCGCCGGCGGGCAGCGGCTTGAGGTTCGCGTCCACCACCGCGGCGCGCGCCCCCCAGGTCCGCCCGGTCGAGCCCTCGCGCTTCTCGACGGTCGGCCCGTCGCCGATTACCATTTGTGCCTCGGAGACGCCGTAGTGCTCCCAGATCGGGCAGCCGAAGCGCGCCTGCCATTCCCTGCGCACCGAATCCTCCAGTGGCTCGCCGGTCGAGTTGCAGCCGCGCAGCGACGATACGTCGAAACGCGTCTCGATGCCCGGCGTGCCGAGGATGCGGCGGTAGAGCGTCGCGACGCTGTGCAGCAACGTGACGCGATCGCGCTGGATGGTTTCGAGGATGCGTTCCGGCGCGGCGCGGTCCTCCATGATCGAGCCGGTGGTGCCGTTGCGCAGCGGGAACATGACATTGTGGCCGAGCGCACTGATGAAGCTCCACTCGCCGGTGGCGAGGATGACGTCGCCCTGCTGCGGTGGCACGCGGGCGCGGTTGGAGTCGCCCAGCGCCTCGAGCCAGCGGTGGGCGTGAACCACGCCCTTGGGCTTGCCGGTGGTTCCGGAGGTGAAAACGACAAAGGCTTCGGCGTCGCGGCTTGCATCGATTGGCAGCGGCATCCGCTCATTCCCGCGCAAGCGGGAATCCAGTCCTTCCTGCGCTGGGTCCCCGCTTTCGCGGGGACGAGCGGATGGCGGTGCAATCAATGCTTCGCGCGTGACAATCAATCGTGGCGTTGTCGGCCGAAGCCCCGCCGTCGCGGCGTCGTCGCGCATGGCGTCCGAAAGCAGGAACAGCAACGGGTCCGACAGGTTGACGATGTGCTCCAATTCGCTGCGGCCGAACTGGGAGTTTTGCAGAACCGGGATCGCGCCGATCCAGATGCAGGCGAGGACCGCCGCCGCGAACTCCACCGAATTGGTCATCCGCACGATCACGCGCCCGCCGGGCGTGACACCTGCCGCGCGCAGGTCCGCCACCAGTGCGAACACCATACGCTGAAACTCGGCATTGGACACCGGCCCCTCTGCGGTGAGAAACGCCGGATGGTTTGCGTTCGCAGGCTCGCGTCCGCGCCGGAGCGCGATTTCGGCGAGATTCATTCGCAGCGCCTCAGCCGCCGTAGCCCGGCCCGCGATAGTTCGGCGGGCGCTTGTCGAGGAAGGCGCGGATACCCTCGCGGCAATCGGCCGTGCGGGTGATCTCCATCACCGCCTCAAGCTCGGCCTGCGCACCCTCGGCATTCTTGTTATGATCCCAGTAGCGCCGCACCAGCGCCTTGGCATGGCGCACCGACAGGAACGGCGCGGACGCGATCTTGTCGGCGCGCTTGAACGTCTCTTCGAGCAGCTTGTCGTGCGGGAACACGCGCTCGACCAGGCCGATGCGCTCGGCCTCGGCGGCGTCGACGATCTCGCCGGTCATGATCATTTCCATCGCGCGGCCGAGGCCGACGAATTTCGGCAGATTGCGCGCGCCGCCCGATTCCGGGACGAAGCCCGCGGGCACCGCGACCTCGCCGAGCTTGGCCTTGTCGGAGGCGTAGCGGATGTCGCAGGCGGTGGCGAGTTCGAGGCCGATGCCGACCGCGGGGCCGTTGATCGCGGCGATGGTCACGCATGGCAGCTCTTCGAGCTTGCGGATCGCGCGCTGGATCACGACATGGCGCAGGTCGTTGAAGAAGTAATTGGCGAGTTCCTTGTAGGGACCGAAGTCGCCGAAGTCGTGCTCCTCGTCGAGTGCGCCGAGCGGGGCGGCTTCGCTCCTGAGATCGCCGCCCGCGGAGAACCCCCTGCCCTCGCCGGTGACGACCACGACGCGCAGCCGGTCGTCGCGGCGGATCTGGTCGAGCAGCAGGTCAAGTTCGACCCGCATCCGCACGTCGATGGCGTTGAGCGCCTCCGGCCGGTTGAGCGTGATCAGCCCGATGCAATTGTCGTCCGGCGCGCTTGCCGGAGCCCGCAGCGACCATTTCAGGGTCTTGAACGCGAACATCGTTGTCTCCCTACGCGCGCGCCACGATCTCGGTCATCCTCCCCCTCCGGGATGGGGGGAGCCGAGCCTGCGGCATTCTCGGAACTCAATCTATCGGAAGTCGTTACACATCCGCCAACCGGATCGCCGGCGCCGCAACGCTTTCGGTCATGACGTTGACGCATGCAGGCTTGCCGCTGGCGAGCGCCCGCTCGACGGCGGCGGGCAAATCCTCCGCCCGCTCGACATATTCGCCGTGGCCGCCGAACGCCTCCACCGCCCGGTCGTAGCGCGCCAGCGTCAGTTCGCAGCCGTGCATACGGTTTGCGCCGTATTCGCGGCGCTGGATTTCGCTCTCCGCGTTCCAGCGCGCGTCGTTGCCGAGGATCGCCACGAACGGCAGGTTACGCCGCGCGGCGGTCTCGAACTCCGAGATGTGGAAGCCGATGGTGCCGTCGCCCAGCACCGCGAACACCGGCGAGCGCGGCTCGGCCATGCGTGCTGCGAGCGCAAACGACAGCGACGCGCCGATCGAACCGGCGACGCCGTTGATCAGGCGGCGGCGCACCGGCAGCATGGCCTGCGCCCATTGCGCGAACTCGCCGCCGTCGCAAATGAGAACCGTCTCGGGATCGCGCTCGACGAACGGCCGCAAGGCGCGGAACACCTCGGCCGGGTGCAGGCGGCCAGCGGTCTGCGACTTGATCGTGCCCCAGGCCGCGGGCCGGTTGTCGAGCGCGGCGCGCGCCTCCTTCAACCAGCCGCCGTCGCGCGAAGGCTCGACTTGCGAAGAATTGCCCCGCGCGATCAGCGTTTGCGCGGCGCTGGCGGCGTCGGCGATGACGCCGCGCAGCAGCGCCTCGCCCTTCTCGCTCCTGGCACGCGCAACCAGCGCCTTGTCCGGATCGATGGCGATGACCTTGACCGCCGGATCGAACGCCGGTCCCGACGCCCACTTCACGGTGAAATCGAGCGCCTTGCCGAGCAGCACGATCAGGTCGGCGCGGCGGACGACATCGGGAAACGCGCCGAGCGTGGCGTCGGCCATGCCGCGCGGGCTTTCGACGATCACGGCGGGCGCGCCCAGCGCAGTTTCGAGCTTTGCCAGCATCGCGCGTCCTGTCACGGTCGAAAGCTGCGGCCCGGCGACGATCAGCGGACGCGCTGCCTCGGCGACGTCGGCGAGGATCGCGTCCGCGACTGTATCGGCGAGCGGCATCGCGATCCGAGCCGAGACCTGAGGCCAAGCGATCGAGCCCTCTATGACACGCGTGTCGAGCAGGTCCGACGGCAGGCTCAGGTGAACCGGGCCCGGCCGTCCGCTGCACGCGAGCCGCATCGCCTCGCCCACGTCGCGCCCGAGCGAGCCCGCATCGCGCGCGGTCCACGACGCCTTCGTCACCGGCGCAGCCATGTCGGCCTGCCGGATTTCCTGAAAGCCGCCGCGGCCGAGCTCCCAGGTCGCGGCGTGTCCCGACAGCAGCACCATCGGCGATTCCGCGCCGAGCGCCGTATAGAGCGCGCCGACCGCGTTGGCGTGGCCGGGACCGCCGGTCACGAGCGCCACGCCCGGCTCGCCGGTCAGCCGCCCGTGCGCGTCCGCCATATGCACGGCGGCCGCTTCGTGGCGAACGTGCACGAGGTCGAGGCCCGCATCGAGCGCCGCGTCGAACACCGACATGATGTGGTTTCCGGACAGCGTATAGACGCGCCGGCAGCCGAGCCGCGACAGCGAGCGGGCGACGATGTCGGCGCCGCGCAGCGTTTCACCCATGCACCGACTCTCCGGAACTGTCGATCAGGTCGAACGTAGCGGCTTAACGCGCCGCTTGATTGAGATCAATGACGCGCGGCGCAAGGCGGCTCTGATGGCGGCATGCTGACCCGTCCGTTCGCGGAAACCAACGTCCCGCGCTACACATCTTACCCGACCGCGCCGCATTTTTCGGCCGCCGTCGACGCCGCGACCTACGCCGGCTGGCTGGCGAGGCTTCCGGACGACGCCGCGCTCTCGCTCTATCTGCACGTGCCGTACTGCCGCGAGTTGTGCCTCTATTGCGGCTGCCACACCAAGGCGGTGCGCCAGGCTGCCCCGCTCGACGACTACACCCGGACGCTGAGGGCCGAAATCGCGCTCGCCGCCGGACGCACGCGCGCGCGGCGGGTGACGCACATTCATTTCGGCGGCGGCACACCGAGCCTGCTCGGCGCCGACAACCTTGTGGCGGTGATGTTCGCGCTGGCCCACGCCTTCCGGATCGGCGGCGAAACCGAGATCGCCATCGAACTCGATCCGCGCTCCGTCGACCGTGCGATGGCGGCGGCGCTGGCCGGCATGCGGGTCAGCCGCGCGAGCCTCGGCGTCCAGGACCTGTCGCCGGAGGTCCAGCACGCCATCGGGCGCATCCAGCCCTATGAGACCGTGGTCCGCGCGACCGAGCTGTTGCGCGCGGCAGGCATCGGGCAACTCAATTTCGATCTGATGTACGGGCTGCCGAAACAGACCGCCGAGCGCGCGGTACGCACCGCGCGGCTCGCCGCGGCCCTTCGCCCGCAGCGGATTTCGCTGTTCGGCTACGCCCACGTGCCGTGGATGAAGGCGCATCAGCGCTGCATCGAGGAGGCCGACCTGCCCGGCCCCGACGAACGGCTGGTGCAATCCGAAGCCGCCCGCGCGGTGCTGATCGATCACGGCTACGTCCCGATCGGGCTCGACCATTTCGCGCTGCCGGACGACGGCCTTGCGCTGGCCGCAGGCCGCGCCCGACTGCATCGCAATTTCCAAGGCTACACCACCGACGACGCCGATGCGCTGATCGGGCTCGGCGCCTCCGCGATCGGCCGCCTGCCGCAGGGCTATGTCCAGAACGCGCCGGACGTAGGCGGCTACGCCCGCGCCGTCCACGCGGGACGTCTCGCCACCGTGCGCGGCCTCGCCTTGTCGGAGGACGACCGCGTGCGCGGCGGCATCATCGAGCGGCTGATGTGCGGTCTGCGCGTCGACCTGCGCGACGTCGGGCGGGATTGGCGGGACTTTCCCGGCGCGCACGAACGGCTTTCGCCGCTCGCGTCCGAGGGACTTGTCCAGATCGACGGTTCATCGCTGACCGTCACCGAACGCGGCCGTCCGTTCGTGAGGCTCGCCGCCGCGGCCTTCGACGCCTACCTTCAGCCGGACCGCCAGCGCCATTCGCAGGCGGTCTGAACCGGCGCGGCGGCGCCTCCCCGACTCCCTACTTGGGCGCGGCCGGGGGCTGGAAGGTCGCGATCTTCTCGATCACCGGCTTCCACAGCGCCTGTTCGGTGCGGATGTATTGCCGCAGCTCGGCCGGCGACATCGGGTTGGTGTAGCTCGCGACGTCCTCGAGCTTCTTCTTCAGCTCCGGCTCACCCAGCACCTTGCGCATATCCTCGCTGATCTTGCGCGCGATCGGCTCCGGCGTGCCGGGCGTGCCCATCAGCGCAAACCAGCCGAGCGCACGCGGGATCGTCGGCATGGTCTCGGCGATGGTCGGCACGTTCGGACGGTTCGCGAGCCGCTTGGCCGAGCCGACCGCGATCAGCTTGAGCTGACCCCCGGCGATCTGGCCGGCGAGGCTCGGCAGGCCGTCGATGATCGCCTGCATCCTCCCACCCATGACGTCGGCGAGACCTGCAGGCGTGCGCGGATAGTGCACCGACGAATATTCCAGCTTGGCCTCGTTCTTGATCCACTCCGAAAGAAGGTGCGGAATGCCGCCGCGGCTCAACACCGCGACGTTGACCTGGCCCGGCCGCGCCCTGGAATAGGCGATGAATTCGCCGAGTGTGTTGACGCCGAGCGACGCCGGCACCGCGACCGCCATCGGCTGCTCGACGACGAAGCCGATCGGGACGAAATCGCGTTCCAGATCGTAGGGAAAGCCCTTGGCGATCTCCGGCAGCGCGACGAAGCTCGACGACAGCGCGAACAGGAGCGAGTGGCCGTCGGCCGGTGCCGTGCCGGCGACCCGCATGCCGATCGAGCCCGCGGCGCCCGGATGGTTGGTGACCACCACCTGCTGGTTCCAGAGCTTGGCGAGCCCGTCGGCGAGGATGCGCGCGATCACGTCGGGCGCGGCACCCGCGCCGGTGGTGACGATCAGCCGGACCGGCTGGTTCGGGTAGTTCTGCGCCCTGGCGTCGGGACCAATCTGGATCGCGGCAACGAACACGGCCATCGCGGCCAGCATGCGCATCAGCATTGTCGAACTCCGTGTGCTCTACGACTCACATTGTGTGCGGGTTTGGCTCTGCCCGGAAGCGGTCACTTGAACGTTTTCGCCGTCTCTGCGATCACCGGGCGCCAGATCCTGACCTGCTCCTGGATGAAGGCCACAAGTTCGTCCGGCGTCATGGGCCGTATGAACGAGCCGAGTTCCCGATAGCGCTGCTGAACCTCCGGCTTCGCCAGCATGGCGCGCAGGTCGGCGCTGAACTTGTCGGCGACCGGCTTGGGCGTGCCGGGCGGCGCCATCAGCGCAAGCCAACCGGTCGCCTCGAAGCCCGGAATGGTCTCGGCGAACGTCGCCAGGCCGGGATACTGCGGCTGCCGCTCCCGGGTCGCGATCGCGAGCGGCTTGAGCTTGCCGGAATCGACCGCGCCGCGCATGGCGGTGAACGAATCGATCATCGCATGCAGCCGGCCGCCGAGCACGTCGGTGATGGTCTGCGCGGAGCCTGCGTAGTGCAGCAGCGTCACGTCGATGCCCGTGGACTGGCGCAGCCATTCGCCGGTGAAATGCAGCGTGCTGCCGCGATTGCCCGCGCCGATATTGAGCTCGCCCTTGCGCTGCTTGGCGAGCGCCACCAACTCGGGCAGCGTCTTGACGCCGACGCTTTCGCCCGCCGCGATCACCATCGGATGTCCGCCGACGAAGCCGATCGGCACGAAGTCGCGCACCACGTCCACGGGGAAGTTCTTCTGCAACTCCGGCAACGCGATGTAGTTCGACGCCAGCGAAAGGTAGACCGTATGCCCGTCGGCCGGCGCGTCCGCGAGCGAGCGGATCGCGACCGCCCCGGCCCCGCCGGGGCGGTTCATGACGACGACCTGCTGGTTCCAGTGCCGGGTCAGGTGATCGGCGACGATCCGCGTCAGCACGTCCGGCGCCGCGCCCGGGCCGGTCGATACGACGATCCTGACCGGACCGGTGGGGAAGTTCTGCGCGCTCGCTTCCGGCGCGGCATGGATCGCGGCAACGGCCAGGACCAAGGCAGCGTGCAGACGCATCGACATGCTTTCCCCCTGCTCCGAAACGACGCCGCGGCGTTGGGCGCGCGTCCTTCGCCGAATCCGGACTACTTGATCACCTTCGCCGTCTCGGCGATCACCGGACGCCAGATGCGAATCTGCTCCTGGATAAACGCGGTCAGTTCCGCGGGCGTGGTCATACGCGGATAATTGCCGAGGTCCTCGCTGCGCTTCTTCAATTCGGGCGCAGCCTGGACCGTGCGGACGTCCTCGCTGATCCGCTGCGCGATCGCAGGCGGCGTGCCCGGCGGCGCCATCAGAACCAGCCAGCCGAGCGCCTCGTAGCCCGGGAGCGTCTCCGAAACCGCCGGGATGTTCGGAAAATTCGGCAGCCGCGTCTTGCTTGTGACTGCGAGCGGCCTGACCTGACCGCCGTCGACCGGGCCGCGGATGCTCGGGATCGCGTCGATGATGATCTGCACCCGGCCGCCCAGCACGTCGGGCAGCGCCTGAGCGCCGCCGAGGTAGTGCAAAACCGTGAACTGCGTATTGGTCGCAATCCGCAGCCACTCGGCAGCGAGGTGGATGATGCTGCCGCGGTTGCCCGCCGCGATGTTGATCTCGCCGGGCTTGCTCTTGAGCAGCGCGATCAATTCCGGAAGCGTCTTGACGCCGGTCGAGGGGCCTGCGGCGATCATCAGCGGATGCTCGCCCGCGAACGCGATCGGCACGAAATCGCGCACGACGTCGACCGGAAATCCCTTCTGCAATTCAGGCAGCGCGATGAAGTTCGTTGCAAGAGCCATATAGAGCGTATGGCCGTCGGGCACCGCGGGCGCGACCGATCGGATCGCGACCGCACCCGCTCCGCCCGGCCGGTTAATCACAACGACCTGCTGGCCCCACAGCTTCGAAAGATGCTCGGCCAGGAGCCGGCAGATGACGTCCGGCGAAGCGCCCGGGCCGACCGAGTTGACGAGTTGCACCGGGCCCGACGGAAAGCGCGTCTGGGCGGCAGCCGGCACCGCGAGCGCGGCCGCCGCTCCCGCCAGCACCGCGCGCCGCGTCACCGATGCGCGTGGAAATTGCGTATGACCCGGCATGGCCCCTCCCCGGAAATCAGACGAGCTTCATCTGCTTGAGCACCGCGTCGCCGATCAGGCTCAGCGGATTGCCGATCATCTCGCACATTTCGAAGTGGTTGTAGCCCTGGCCCTCGAGCAGCGTGACGGGCTTGCCCGCGGCCTTGACCGCGGCCGCGAATTCACGCGCCTGGCGCTGGAACTCCGGCGTCTCGAAAGTGCCGTAGCCGACCAGCAGCGGGCAGTTGAGCCGGTCGAGGCGGCGCTGCGAGGACAGCTTCTCCTCCACTTCGTCGGTGAAGGTGACGTATTCGGAACGCTTGGACATTCGCACCGGCTTCAAGTCGTACATCCCCGAACAGGTCAGCGCGCCCTTGATGAGGTTCTGCGGCACGCCGTAGTCGTGCCAGTCGGTGGTGACGACGCAGCCGGTCAGATGCGCACCAGACGAATGGCCGGACACGTAAAGCTTGTCGGGATCGGCGCCGAGGCTCTTGGCGTTCTTGTAGATATAGGCCACCGCACGCCGCACCTGATCGGCCATCGGCATCAGGTCGCCCTTGGTCACGTCGACGCCGACGAAATCGAGCAGCGCGATATGTGCGCCGGCGTTCACGAACATCTCGGCGAGGAAGGCGTAATCTTTCGCCCAGCGCTGCCGCCATGCGCCGCCGTGGATGAACACGTTGATCGGGGCGTTCGGCTTGTTCGCGGTGAACAGGTCGAACTTCTCCACCTCGGTCGGGCCGTAGGCGATGCGCTTGGGCTCACCGAGCCGCGCGCGCACGCGCTCGGAGTTGAACACGTTGCGCTCGTGGACCTGGTCGCGGTTCGGCGCATAGACCAATTGGTCGTAGGCATCGTCGAGCGCACGCTGGTCCATGTCGAGCCAGACCAACGGTCCCTGCGCGCGCTGCGCCGTGGCGGCTTGCTGCATGTCAGTCTCCCGATCCTCTATTTCGCGATCAGCCGCATCTGTTCGAACATCGCCCGGCCCATAAGACCGTACGGGTTCGCGAGCGTTTCCAGAAGCTCAAAATGGTTGTAGCCGGCGCCGACAAGCAACTCGACGGGCTTGCCGGCGGCCTTCGCCGCAGCCGCGAAGTCGCAGGTCTGGCGCTGGAACTCCGGCGTCTCGCAGGTGCCGTAGCCGAGGACGAGCGGCGTGTTGAGCCCGTCGAGATAACGGCCGCCGGAAAGCTTCTGCACCATGTCCGGCGTGAACTTGACATAGGACGAACGCTTGGACAGCGCGACAGGCGCGAGGTCGTACATGCCCGACAGCAGCACCGCGCCCTTGCAGAAATCCGCCGGCAGTCCCTCTTCCGGCCAGCCGCGCGTCAGAACCACGCCTGCGAGATGCGAGCCCGACGAATGCGCGGAGACATAGAGGCGGCCGGGATCGCCGCCGAAGCTCGCCGCGTTGCGCCACACCCAGGCAAGCGCGCGCCGCACCTGCTCGTACATCGGGAACAGGTCGCCGTTTGCCTGGTCGACGTTGATGAAGTCGATCAACACGGAATGTGCGCCCGCACGCACCAGCGGCCAGGCCTGCAGCGCGTAGTCGGCGGCGACGTTCCTTCGCCACGCGCCGCCGTGCACGAACACGTTGACCGGCGCGCCCTCGATGCCGCAGTCGAAGATGTCGAGCCCCTCGTGCTCCCCCGGCCCGTAGGCGACGCGCCTTGGCATTCCTAGCGCCGCGCGAGCGCGCTCGCTCGCGGCCTTGCGGCGCTCGACGATCAGCGCCCGGTTCGGCGCCCAGATTTCCTGGTCGTAGGCCTCGTCCAGCGCCTGCTGGTCCATGTCGAGAAAGACGAGCGGACCCTTGGGGCGGCTTGCGGTCGGCTGATGGACGTTCATGGCGGGCAGATTAGCGTGGCAGGCTCTGCCAAGCTATGCGCACGGCTGCTACCGCCCGCGCGTCAGATTCACATAGACCTGAGACAACAGCCGCTTCAGCGCCGCAAGCTCCTTCGCCGGCAGGTCGCCGCTGGAATCCCGTTCGAGCTTCCTGGCGATCGGGATCAGCCGCTGCACCAGCGCCCGCCCCTTGCCAGACAGCGTCACTACCACCTCGCGGTTGGAGGTTTCCGAGCGGCTGCGGGTTGCGAGCCCGATGCGGACCAGGCGGCTGACGAGCCGCGACAGGGTCGAGGCGTCGATCGAGGTCATGGCCGCGAGGTCGACCTGGCGCTGGCCGCCGTTGTTGGACAGCGCCGCCAGCACGCGCCACATCTCGATCGTGAGCCCGTGGGGCTTCAGCGCCTCGGCGGTGAACCGCTCCACCAGCGCAAAGCCCACGCGATTGACCAGATACGGCAGATAGTTGCCGAGTTCGAGATGCGCGCGTTCGGCCAAGGCTGAGTTCCTGCAAAAGGCGTTGGGGCAGCGGGGCTGACCTAAAATCCCGGATAAAATATCGCGGTATTCTTGCGAATTCAACTATTGCAAATGCAACAGTTGCGATTGCATGATAATGGCGACGCCGGAGATCCACGCGGCGCGAGATGGGGAGGTACGAACATGGAATTCGGCTACTTCACGCTCAGCGACAACCACTACGAAAACAACGCGCGCGACGCCAACACCTTCGTTTCCGACATCACCGCCGAGGCGCTCTACGCCGACCAGATTGGCATGCACTCGGCCTGGATCGGCGAGCACCATTTCAACTCGCTCGGCGTTCTGTCCTCGCCCGAGCTGGTGCTGGGCTACATCGCCGCGCGGACGAAGCACATCCGGCTCGCACCCGCGGTCAACGTCACGCCGCTGCATCATCCCATTCGCGTCGCCGAGCAATGGGCGACGCTCGACCTGCTCTCGAACGGCCGCGTCGACTTCGCCGCCGGCCGCGGCTACGACAGCCGCGAATACGCGCCGTTCAAGGTCGACTTCGGCAACAACCAAAGCATCTTCGAGGAAGGCATGGAGGTGCTGCAGAAGCTTTGGAGCGCCGAAGGCAAGCGCATCGACCACCACGGCAAGCATTACCAGTTCGAGGACGTGCGCATCACGCCGCAGCCGGTGCAAAAGCCGCTGCCGGTCTACATCGGATCGTTCTCCAAGCCCTCGATCGAACTGGCCGCACGGCTTGGATACGGCCTGATCGTCGCGCCGTTCGCGGCCGCCATGAGCTACGGCGGCCTGAGGCAGGTGACCGACCTCTACAACGAAACCTGCATCAAGCACGGCCGCAAGCCTGGCCGCATGATGTGCAGTTACTTCTGCCACTTCTACGACAACCCGCAGCAGGAGAAGGCGCAACGCGAGCGCCAGATCCGCTACTATAAGGAATGCGTGATCCCGGCGTTCCCGAGCGATCCCAAGACCGCGCCGAAGAGCTATCTCTACTTCGTCGACATGGTGCAGCGTTTGCACAAGGTGAAGCCGGAAGACCTGACCGAGAACTCCGTGCTGCTCGGCAACTCCGAGCGCATCATCGAGGTGCTGAAGAAGGTCGAGGCCGCGGGCATCTCCGAGGTGATCCTCTACTTCAACGTCGGCCTTAAGCCCCATAGCCAGGTGAAGGAAGAGATGGACCGCTTCATGCGCGAGGTGGCCCCGAACTTCGCCGGCAAGCACATCGAGCGCAGGAAGGCGGCATAAGGCCGCTCCAATCCGGACGCACAACCGTCGCGTCGCATTGACGCAGTCGCGGCGTTCGGGGACTATCGAAAAGTTCTACGATGGCGCCCAAAGGACCGGCCGCGCCGCGCGCAAGCGATATGCGCCGGCGCCAGGCGGAATCCAAACAAGCCGTCGAGACCAGGGAGGAAACGAGATGACAACGCGATTGTCACTATTGGCGACTGTCGTTCTGGTTGCGGCCGTGTCCGGTCTTGCGCCGGCCGCCGCCGAGCCGGTCAAGATCCGCATCAGCTGGGCGGCGGTCCCGGCGCACTTGACGCCGCTGCTGCCGCTCGCGCCCAAGGACGTGTACCGCCACCACGGCAAGTCCTACGTCATCGAGCCGACGCATGTCGCCGGCAGCGGACCCGCGCTGCAGGCGCTGGCTGCGGGCGAACTCCAGATCGCGGGCGCGAGCCCGCAGACCCTGGTGCTCGGCATCGAGCGCGCCAAGATCGATCTGAAGGTGATCGCGCAACTGATGTCGCAGGGCGTCAAGGGCTATCCGCAGACGAGCTTCTACGGGCGCAAGGGCGAATTCAAATCGGTCGACGAACTCAAGGGCAAGACCATCGCCATCAACGCGCGCGGCAGCACCATGGATGCCGCGGTCCGCGCCATCATGGGCAAGCGCGGCTGGCAGGACGGCCGCGACTACCGGCTGGTCGAAGTCCGTTTCGGCGCCATGATCGCGGCGCTCGAATCCAAGCGCGTGGACGCGGCCCCGCTGCTTCAGCCGTTCAACCTGATGGCCGATGCCAAGGGCGAATTGACGCCGATTTTCAGCACGGCCGATGCGCTGGGCGGGACCCAGACGCTGCAATACTTCGCCCGTGCTGACTGGATCGCCAAGAACCGCGCCGCGCTGGTCGACTTCTTCGAGGATCACTTGCGCTACCGCCGGTGGCTGATGAATCCCGCCAATAACGCGGAGGCGATCAAGATCGTCTCCACCGCGGCCAAGCAGCCGGTCGAAGCGTTCAAGGATTGGGCCTTCACCAACAAGGGCTACTATTACGATCCCGACGGGCTGAGCGACACGGCACTGCTGCAGAAGAACATCGACGATCTGCAGAAGCTCGGCGTGCTGCCGGTGCGCATCGACGTGGCCAAGCACACCGACATGTCGCTGGTGCAGGAAGCCGCGAAGCGCCTCAAGTGAGCGCGCCGGCCACTGCCGTTCCGGGAGCCGGCGCCGCCGCTCCCGGAACCGGGATATCGATTTCGCGGGTGGGCTACGAATACCGGCCGCCGCGCGGGCGGCCGGTGCTTGCGCTCGAAAACATCTCGCTCGACATCAAGGACCGCGAATTCGTTGCGCTTCTGGGCCCGTCGGGCTGCGGCAAGTCCACGCTGCTCTACCTGATCGGCGGCTTCATGCCGCTGCAGCAGGGATCGATCTCGGTCAACGGCCGGATCGTCACCGCGCCGGGCCCCGACCGCGGCATCGTGTTCCAGAGCTTCGCGCTGTTTCCCTGGAAGACGGTGATCCAGAACATTCTCTACGGGCTTGAGAAGCGCGGCCTGCCGCGCGAGGAGTGCCGCCGCCGCGCCCAGCACTACATCGACTTGGTGCATCTGCGCGGCTTCGAAGACAGCTATCCGTCGCAATTGTCCGGCGGCATGAAGCAGCGCGTCGCGATCGCGCGCACGCTGGCGACCGAGCCGGGCACGCTGCTGATGGACGAGCCGTTCGGCGCGCTCGACTCGCAGACCCGCACGATCATGCAGGATGAGCTGCTGTCGATCTGGCGGCGCTCGCCGATGACGGTCATCTTCGTCACCCACGACGTGCGCGAGGCGGTGCTGCTGGCCGACCGGGTCGCGGTGATGACGGCGCGTCCCGGCCGGATCAAGGCCCTGGTGGACACGCGCTTTTCTGGGGCCGCGGATTCCGCCGAAGTCGTGCGCTCGCGCGAATATGCCGACGCCGTGGATCATCTGTGGACCCTGGTGCGCGAGGAGGCGGTGGCGGCCGGCGCCGGAGGCCGGCCGTGACGGCCGCCTTGATGCTGTGGCGGGCCCTGCCCGTCCTGATCCTGGCTGCGCTATGGGAGACCGCGGCCCGCACCGGGCTGGTGTCGGAGCACGCCCTTCCGGCGTTGAGCAGCATCTTCGCCGCTCTCGGAGGCCTGTCCGCGGGCGACCTCTACTACCACACCGCACGCTCGGTCGGCCGCGGCCTGATCGCCATCGTCGCGGCCATCCCGTTCGGCGTCGCCGCCGGCATCCTGATCGCGTGGTACCTGCCGGTGCGCGTGCTGCTCAACCCGCTCCTGCAATGCCTCTATCCGATGCCGAAGGTGGCGCTGATTCCGCTCACCATCATCTGGCTCGGCATCGGCGACGTCTCCAAGATTACGCTGATCTTCGTCGGCGCGCTGGTGCCGATCGTAATGGCCGCCTTCAACGGCGCGCGCGGCGTCGACCGCACGCTGCTGTGGACTGCGCGCAGCCTCGGCGCGTCCGAGGTCCGCCTGCTCTGGGAGGTGGTGCTGCCGGCTGCGCTGCCGGAAATCCTCAACGGCATACGGACCGCCATCGCGCTGGCCTTCATCCTGATCGTCGCCGGCGAACTGGTGATCGCCAACGACGGCATCGGCCACATGATCAACATGTGGGGCGAGGCCGGCCACTACCCTGGCATGTTCGCGGGCGTCATCGTGATCTCGGCCGTGGGCTTCGCGGCGGACCGCGCCTGGGTCGCGTTGTCCGCCTGGCTCACCGCGTGGAGGCAGTAGCGTGGCGCAATCGATCGAAGCCGTCACTGAACTGAGCCGCCCGGCCGACCGCGGCGAGCGCCTGCGACGGTTCGTCGACACATTCGGACCGTTCATCACCGTCGGCGCGATCCTGCTCGCCTGGGAGCTGATGGCGCGGCAGCAGATCGTGACGCCGTTCCTACTGCCGGCCATGACGACAGTGGCCGCGCGGATCGGCGACGACCTGATCTCGGGCAGGCTCCTGCTGGACGTCGCGCTGACGCTCTACCGGGCCTTCGCCGGATTCGCGATCGCTGCCGTCGTCGGCGTCGCACTCGGACTCCTGATCGCGCGCTTCGTCACCGTGCGATGGTTCTTCGATCCGATCGTCTCGTTCGCACTGCCGATGCCGAAGATCGCACTGATGCCGATCTTCATGCTGTGGTTCGGCCTGTTCGACATGTCCAAGATTCTGATGGTGGCGTTCTCGCTGTCCTTCCAGATCGTCATCAGCACGTGGTCGGCCGCGCACAGCGTCGAAAAGGAACTGGTCTGGTCGGCGCGCAGCCTGGGGGCGAGCGACCGCGCGACCTTGTGGGAGGTCGTCCTGCCTGCGGCGTTGCCGCAGATTCTCACCGGACTGCAGGTCGCGCTGCCGCTCGCGCTGATTGTCGCGCTGGTGACGGAAATGATCATGGGCGGCGGCGGGCTCGGCGACACGATGCTGCAAAGCGCGCGTTACGTCGACTCGCCCGGCGTGTTTGCCGGCATCGTCGAGATCGGCATCGTCGGCTATGGCTGCATCGCCGCGATGGGGTTGATCCGCAAGCGGCTGCTGGCCTGGCACCAAGAGTCGAGCAACGGCGGGACAATGTAACCTTCGGTGTCACCGCGGCGGCGCAAGCCCGACCCAGCCATAGACCTCGGCGGTCAGAGCGTCGACCAGATCGGGCCGGTCGACGCCAGCGAGGTTGTCTGGCACCGGATAGCCGGCCTTGGCGAAGCAATACGACAGCAGCCGGTAGGACGGTCGCAGACCGGTCAATGCCTCTGGCTCGACGACGACGATCTGCCCCGGAATTGCGGGCGCGATTTCGTCACGCACATAAACCGCATCGAATCCGGACAGCCGCCACACGCCTTCGCGACGCTCGGCGCGCAGCAGCAGCCGCACGTGGCTCGACAGCATCACGTCCGTGTTGTCGAGCTTGAAAGGCACATCGACGATGGCGCCAAGCTGCGCGATCGCGCGACCGCCTGCGAGCGTCACCGCGACCGGCCCGAGCCGGTGACTCGCCTGCACGTTCCGCTCCGCCATCTCCTGCGAACGTCGGACGAATTCGGGACCGCTCGCCTCGATCCAGCTGATCCGCACCACCGAGTCGGGGTGGTAGCAGTCGCGCATCTGCTCCCACAGCCCGAGATCGCGGCTGAGCCGTTCGCGCAGCACCAGTTGCGTGATCGCGGATACGTCGGCGGCGTCGCGAACCGCCTGTTGCAAGGATTCCGGCATCTGGCTTCCGCGGCGAAGCCTAGTTCAACCGCAACTCGGTGATGTGCTTCGGATCGGGCTTCAGCTCCCCGCGCTCGACCTTCTTCACCAGATCCGTCAGCACCGCATTGGCGCGGCAGGCGATCCCCACCTTCTCGCCTTCGCGCACCACAAAGCCGTTGAGGAACTCGATTTCCGTGCGCCGGCCCTTCTCCATGTCCTGGCCCATGGACGGCTTCTGGCCGCCCGCGGTGCGGGAGGAATCCTTGAAGCGTTGCTCGTCGCAGGCCTTCATGGCCGCCTCGTCGCCCTCGCCCGCGCGTGCGATGGTCTCGGGGTCGAGGTGCAGGATTTCCTCAAGCTGATAACCGTGCGCCTGCCCCACCCGAATGGCCTCGCTGCCGACCCTCGTCGAGAAGCGACGGATCGGATCGCTCTCGATCATCGCCTTGCCGCCCAGCCCGGTGCAGGCGCTCAAGCCGTTGGCCATGGAGTTCGCCACCAGCTTCGACCAGCGCTCGCCCCATAGGTTGCTCGTCACCTTGGCGCTGTCGGAATAGGCCACCAGCCGGCACACCTCCTCGGCGCGCTCGGTGATGCGACCGTGCACCTCGCCCGTGCGGAACACGGTGTGCGCCGCGCCGTGCTTGGCCGCACCGCGATGGATGTGGCCCGGCGCCGGCAGGTTCACCGTGATCGAGCTTGCGATGCAGCCGAGCGTCTTGCCCCAGCCGACGACGTTGGCGATCGTCTCCTCGTTCATGCAGTTCTGCAGCGACACCACATAGCCGCCTGGCGCGAGATATTGCCGGATCATCATGGCGGCCCAGGCGGTGTCGTAGGACTTCATGCAGACGAAGGCGATGTCGACCGGCTTCTCCTTCGCGAGCTGCTGGGCGTCGGTGAGGTGCAGCGCGCGCACCTTCACGCTGAACTCCGGCTCCTTCATCGCGTGTGTGACGCGCAAGCCGTGCTTTCGCATGTGCTCGACATGCTCGGGCCACGGGTCGATGAAGGTGACGTCCTCGCCGGCCTGCACCATGTGCGCGCCGCAATAACCGCCGACCGCGCCGGCCCCGACAATGGCAATCTTACGGCTCACGCGTTGTCCTCCGCTTGCAAGACAGGTCCGGCACTAAAGACCATGCCCGAAACCGGCGAACAAGGGCCGCGCGTGCGGTGCGGCTGCGAGCGTTCGCCCGATGCCATGGCCGCTATGGCGCCGCCATCCTACGGCTCGCGCCCCTCCGTGACGGCCAGCCATTCCTGCGCCAGGGCTTTGGCCTGCGCGACTTGCGCCGCGGTCATCGACGCCGCGAGCCTGTCTCGGTCGGCGGCGGCATCCAATCCGTCCACCGTCCGTGCGCCGAAGTGCAAGGCCGCCAGCTCGAACCACATGTGGGCCCGGACCGGATCCTTGGGGACGCCCTCGCCGTGCTCGTACAGGACTGCGAGGTTGTGCTGCGCGCGGGGATAGCCCTGCTCTGCGGCGCGTCCGTACCACCTGGCCGCCTCGGCGCGGTCCTGCGGAACGCCATGGCCCAGGCCATACAGAACGCCCAGATTGTGCTGCGCGATCGCACCGCCGCGCTCGGCGGCCAGCCGATACCACTTCAAGGCCACGGCGAGATCGCGTGCCACGCCGTCGCCGTGCTCGTGCATGAAGCCCAGATTGGTCTGCGCGTTGACGTCGCCCTGCTCTGCCGCACGGGTCCAGGCCCGGAGCGCCGCGCCATAGTCACCGCGGTGATAGGCCGCGACACCATCGTCGAACGGCCCTGAAGACACCGATGGCGAAATCGCAACAAGCCACGCGATGGCGAACGCCGCCGCGCGCGTGGCCTTGCGTCTCATGACGTCCATAGCGCCGAAGCCGGCGCCTCCGCAGAAAACATTTCAGCCGCGGGGTACGCCGCAGCAACATGCATCCGGACCAGGACGATCAAAATGGCAATCAGAACGATCACGGTCAGCACGCGAATCCAGCCCATGCGCGACATCGCTTCAGACCCTCCAGACGCAAATCAAAAAATAGGCTGCGGGGCGTCTGCGGCGTTGACGTGGATCAACGGCGCGCCGCGGCGGGGCGATTGGCCGCGACAAGCGCGGGCGCGCCGGATAGAATTCGCGCCGCAAGTCCGGAGTTCCCGCCATCGATTTTCTCTCCCCGCTCGCCATCGCCTACATCTGCGTGGTGATGGCCGTCGCCTATTCGGCGCGCGGTGCGTCGGGCTTCGGCGCGGCCGCGGCGCTGCCGCTGCTTGCGCTGGTGATGCCGCTCAAGGTGCTGGTGCCGGCCTGGACCGTCATTGCGCTGATCGCGGGCGCGGCGCTGATCGGCCCGGACCGCAAGAACGTCGCCTGGGATGCGCTCCTGAAGCTCGTGCCCGGCACGCTCGTGGGCGTCGCCGTCGGCCTCTACGTGTTCACGCTGCTCGATTCCGAGACGCTGGCGAAATGGGTCGGCGGTTTCATCCTGCTCTACGGGCTTTATTCGCTGTGGGGCACGTTCGGCGGCGGCGCCAAGGCGCAACTGCCCGACCGCGTCGCGGCCGCGATCGGCGGCATCGCCGGCGGCATGACCGGCACCGTGGTCGGCACCATGGGCTCGACGTTCTTTGCGGTCTATTTCGACGCCATCAAACTGGCCAAGGACAATTACCGCGCCACCATGACGGCGATCCTGCTGACGCTCACGATCGTGCGCGGCTTCGGCTACTGGATGGTCGGCGAGTTCACCCGCGAAGTGCTGATCGCGGCCGCGATCCTGTTGCCGCCGATGTTCGTCGGCCTCTACGCCGGCAACCGCTTCCACCACGGCATGAGTGAGCTTGCGTTCCGCCGCACCGTCTCCGGCGCGCTGATTGCGAGCGGGCTTGCGCTGCTCTTGAAGTGACCGCCCGCTACCCGCAGGTTTCCTTCAGCGTCGCTTCGAGCTTCTTGATCGAGTCGTCGAGCGTGCCGAGCTTCTTTCTGCGGTCGGCGCCCTTCAGGCACTCGGCCGAAAGCGCGCGGACGCCGCGCTGCACGCCGAGGATCTCGCCGCCCGCGTTGCACAGCTTGTTCAGGAACGACGTGCGCTGGGCGTCGTTTTGGGGCGGCTTCTTGCTCAGCTCCTCGACGCGAAGCGCATAGGCAAGGCTCGCGATCGTCATCTCGTCGTCGACGTTCTCGATCACCTTGTCGCATTCGTCGGCGCGCGCCGGGCCGAGCGCGGCAAGCCCGATCGCAAACGCGGCCGCAACAATCATTGCCTTCATGGCGGAAATCTCCCGAAAGAGCCGCGGCCTCAGCGGCACAGGTTGTCCAGTTCGCCCTGCAGGTTGCGGATCACGACGTCGCCGCGCGCCATCTGGCGGAAGCGGTCGTCGCCCGACAGGCACTCTTCGAGCACCCAGCGGAAGTTCTTCAGCAGGCCGATCATCTGGCTCGCGGTGACGCAGCGCCGGCTGGTCTTGTCGCCGGCCTTGTCCTCGATCTTGTCGATCAGCACCTGGATCGACTTCTTCATGCCGTCGCAGTCGTTGGCGCGCGCAAGGCTTGCGGCGCCGACCCCGATGGCCGCTGACCTGAGCCCCAAGAACTCCTCCAAAAATAGGTAGAGTCCATCACCCTGGAAGGGGATGGACATGAAGCCGAGCCGTTTCACGGAAGAGCAGATCATCGGGATTTTGCGGGAGCAGGAGGCCGGG
>VGEP01000021.1 GCA_016869215.1 Alphaproteobacteria bacterium
GCGCATGTCCGCGGCCCCGGCCGGCGCCGCACCGCCGGCCGCGCCACCCCGAACCGGCGTGCCTGTTGCGCCCCCGCCGCCGGGCCGCCGATCGGACGTGTTCGATCCCGCGCAGAACCCCAATGCACCGGGAGCGCCGCGCACGCTCGGCGGACTCCCTGGCGATCCGCCGCAGGTCGTGACCGCCGATCCGCCGGTCGGCGCACCGGGCGGCCGCGGTGCGGGTCAGCCGCTCGATCTATCGACGCTGGCCACAGGGCAGCCGCAGCAGGCACCGGGCGCACAGTCTCAACAGACTGCGGCTGCGGGCACGTTGCCGCCGCCGCCGTCGCGCAATCTCAGCGCCACCGGCGCGGTGCCGGCGGTCGCGCCGCCTTCCGACACGCCGAAAGATCATTACGACCTCGCTTACGGCTATGTGCTGCGCAAGGACTACGCGCTGGCGGAGCAGTCGTTCGAAGGCTTCCTCGCCAAGTTCCCGAGCGACCGCCGCGCTGGCGACGCGCGCTACTGGCTCGGCGAGAGCCTGTTCCAGCGCCAGCGCTACGACCAGGCGGCCTCGACCTTCCTCGATCTCTCCACCAAGCACGGCAGCCATCCCAGAGCGCCCGACGCACTGTTGCGGCTTGGCCAGTCGCTGGCCGCGCTCAAGCAGACCGAGATGGCCTGCGCAACCTTCGCCGAGATCGCCCGCAAGTATCCGCGCGCGTCCAACAGCGTGAAGCAGGGCGTGGAGCGGGAACAGAAGCGTGTCCGCTGTTGAGGAAACGCCGGTTTCCGCTGCCGAAGCGCAGGCGCTGTTTGGTGCTCTTTCTGAATTTCCGGCCCTGATCCTAGCCGTCTCCGGCGGCCCCGATTCCACGGCGCTGCTGTGGCTCGCAGCACGCTGGTGCAAGTCGCTCAAGACGCCGCCGAAGCTTGTTGCCGTCACCGTCGATCACGGGCTGCGGCCGGAATCGAAGGCGGAAGCGCTGGCGGTCAAGCGGCTGGCGCGCAAGCTCGGCGTCGAGCACCGGACGCTGCGCTGGGCCGGCCGCAAGCCAAAATCCGGCGTTCAAGAGGCGGCGCGGCAGGCGCGCTACCGGTTGCTGGCCAGTGCCGCCCAAAAGGCCGGTGCAGGTTGTGTCGTCACGGCCCACACCATGGACGACCAGGCCGAAACGGTGCTGTTCCGAATGGCGCGCGGCAGCGGCCTGTCGGGTCTGTCCGGTATGAGCCATGCCGCGCCGCTGCCGGTCGCCGAGGGCAGGGGACTGCTGCTGGTTCGGCCGCTGCTCGGCGTCGCAAAGGCGCGCCTGACGGCGACACTGAAGGCCGCCAAGGTGTCTTACGCGGACGATCCGTCGAACCGCGATCCGCGTTTTACGCGGCCGAGACTGCGCGAGTTGATGCCCGCATTGGCACGCGAAGGGTTGACCGCCGAACGCCTCGCCAGGCTGGCGCGGCGGGTGGAGCGCATGGATTTGGCCTTGGCTGTGGTGATCGACGCCGCAGGCGAGCAAGTCGCGCCTGGCGGATGGCGGAAGGGCGGGCCGGTGACGTTCGACGCCTGCGCCTACTTCGTCCTGCCCGAAGAGATCGCCCTGCGGCTCCTGCTGAGGGCGGTCGAGGCCGCCGGAGACGAGGGCCCGGTCGAACTCGGCAAGCTGGAAACGCTCCATGCCGCCATTCGGGCGAGCGGGACGCGCTGCCGTTTTCGCCGCACGCTGGCCGGCGCGATGATCACAATCGACGGGCCCAAAATGACGGTGGAACGCGCCCCCGCCCGCCGGTCCCGCGCCCCGAAACGGCCTTAACCAAGCGCCAAGGTGACCCCGGTAGGCTCTCCGGGCGACCGTCGGGCGGGGTAGAATGCATTCGGATTCGCCAGTGTCCCGGACCCGCAGTCCGCATGAGCGCTCGGCTAGCGCTTTTGCGAACTTCGCGTCCAAAAGGGACACTAGAATCATAGAGTTGCTAGTGTCGCTTTGGTTCGGAAGTTCGCTCCCGAGCAAGCTGAGAACGGGGGCGAACTTCCGAGCCGCGATACCAGCCTTTCCGGAACTTGGTTCCCTTGGCAGGGGGCGTCTGCGGACCTACATTGCCGGTCGAATGTCGAACTGCCCCGATCTGTGACACAACGGGCGCGCGGCGGGGCCGCCGGCGCACCATGAAAGTTCTGGGATGAACGCCAATCTTCGCAATTTCGCTCTCTGGGTCATCATCGTCCTGCTGCTGCTCGCGCTGTTCACGCTGTTTCAGAACCCGAGCCAGCGCCAGTCCGCCCAGGACATCTCGTTCTCGCAACTGCTCACGGAAGTCGACGCGGGCAAGGTGCGCGATGTCCTGATCCAGGGCCCGGAGATTCACGGCACCTTCACCGACGGCCGGCCGTTCCAGACCTACGCGCCCAACGATCCGACGCTGATCCAGCGCCTCTACGGCAAGGGCGTTGCGATCACCGCGCGCGCCCAGGGCGACAGCGTGCCGTGGTTCGTGTCGCTGCTCGTCTCCTGGCTGCCGTTCATCGCACTGATCGGCGTATGGATATTCCTGTCGCGCCAGATGCAGGGCGCCGGCGGCAAGGCGCTCGGCTTCGGCAAGTCGCGCGCCAAGCTGCTCACCGAGTCGCACGGTCGCGTCACCTTCGAGGACGTCGCCGGCGTCGACGAGGCGAAATCCGATCTCGCCGAGATCGTCGAGTTCCTGCGCGACCCCGGCAAGTTCCAGCGCCTCGGCGGCAAGATTCCGCGCGGCGTGCTGCTGGTCGGCCCGCCCGGCACCGGCAAGACGCTGATCGCGCGCGCCGTCGCCGGTGAAGCCAACGTGCCGTTCTTCACCATCTCCGGCTCCGACTTCGTCGAGATGTTTGTCGGCGTCGGCGCCTCGCGCGTGCGCGACATGTTCGAGCAGGCCAAGAAGAACGCGCCCTGCATCATCTTCATCGATGAAATCGACGCGGTCGGCCGCCATCGCGGCGCCGGCCTCGGCGGCGGCAACGACGAGCGCGAGCAGACGCTGAACCAGCTGCTCGTCGAGATGGACGGCTTCGAGACCAACGAAGGCATCATCCTGATCGCCGCCACCAACCGGCCCGACGTGCTCGATCCGGCGCTGCTGCGTCCCGGCCGCTTCGACCGCCAGGTCGTGGTGCCGAACCCGGACGTGGTCGGCCGCGAGCAGATCCTGAAGGTGCACGTGCGCAAGGTGCCGCTTGCGCCCGACGTGAACCTGAAGACCATTGCGCGCGGCACGCCGGGCTTCTCCGGCGCCGATCTCGCCAACCTCATCAACGAGGCCGCATTGATGGCGGCGCGCCGCAACAAGCGCATGGTGACGCAGGCTGAGTTCGAGGACGCCAAGGACAAGGTCATGATGGGCGCCGAGCGCAAGTCGCTGGTCATGACCGAGGAAGAAAAGATGCTGACCGCCTATCACGAAGGCGGCCATGCGATCCTTGCGCTCAACGTCAAGGCCACCGATCCGGTGCACAAGGCGACCATCATCCCGCGTGGCCGCGCGCTCGGCATGGTCATGCAGCTTCCGGAGCGCGACAAGCTGTCGATGAGCTACGAGCAGATGACCTCGCGGCTGATCATCATGATGGGCGGCCGCGTCGCCGAAGAGATGGTGTTCGGCAAGGAAAAGGTCACTTCGGGCGCGCAGTCCGACATCGAGCAGGCCACGCGGCTGGCGCGCATGATGGTGACGCGCTGGGGCTTCTCGCCCGAACTGGGCGCGGTGTCCTACGGCGAAAACCAGGACGAGGTGTTCCTCGGCATGTCGGTGGCGCGCACGCAGAACGTTTCCGAGGCGACCGCGCAGAAGATCGACATGGAAATCCGGCGGCTGGTCGAGGAGGGGCATGCCGAGGCGCGCCGCATCCTCGAGGACAAGCGCGCCGATCTTGAGACGCTGGCCAAGGGGCTGCTGGAGTTCGAGACGCTGTCGGGCGACGAGATCAAGGACCTGCTCGCGGGCAAGAAGCCGAGCCGGGAGTCGGTGATCGAGCCGCAGACGCCGCGCTCGTCGGCCGTGCCGCCCGCCGGCAAGAGCCGCCCGCGGCCCGAAGCGCCGCCGGCCGGCGACGTCGCGCCGCAGCCGCAAGGCTAGCGGTCCCGCACGATCGCGATTTTGGCGCCCGCCGCGAGGCGGGCGCTTTCACTTTTGTCGGCCTACGGCTTCTGGCCCAGCTCCGTGAGGCCCCCTCGGCTGCGGCTCTCGTCTCCGCGTCGGGCCTGAGCTCCAGGGCCTTGCGATAGTCCGCGATCGCGTCCGCGCGGCGGTTGAGCTTCCTGAAGACATCGCCACGGACGCGGTGGCGCGAGGCGCTCACCGCCGTCCGGATGGCTTCGTCGGCATCGCCGAGCGCGCCGGTCGCGTCGCCCTTGGCGAGCTTTGCCCGCGCCCGCGTCTCGTAGGCCGCGGCATAGCGCGGGCTCAATCTGATCGCCTCGTCGGCATCGGCGATGGCGCGGTCGTGATCGGCCTTGCGCAGCCACGCGGAGGCGCGGTTGCCATAGGCCCCCGCCGCCTTCGGATTGAGCGAGATCGCCTGCGAGTAGTCCGCGATGGCACGGTCGGTATCGCCTTTTTGTTCCCACGCATAGCCGCGATTGGAGATTGCGATGACATATTTCGGATCGAGCCGCACCGCCTCGGTGAAATCGGCGATGGCGCGGTCATAGTCGCCCTTCCTGCGCTGGACCACGCCGCGGATGTTGAACGCCGTGGCGTCGCCCGCGTTGAGGCGGATCGCCTCGTTGAGGTCGGCGATGGCACGGTCGAAATCGCCCTTGTCGTCCCAGGTGTCGCCGCGATTGCGCCGGGCGAGGGCGTATTTCGGATCGAGCCGGATCGCCTCGTCAAAATCGGCGATGGCCTGGTCGTACTCGCGCTTGAGCTTCCGGACGAAGCCGCGGTTGTTGAATGCAATGGCAAGTTTCGGGTCGATACGGATTGCCGCGTTGAAGTCGGCGATGGCGCGGTCGTACTCGCCTTTTTTGCGCAGCACGTGACCGCGGATGTTGTAGACCGGCGCGCTGGACGGATCGAGCCGGATCGACTCGTTGAGGTCGGAGAGCGCGCGGTCGAGGTCGCCCTTGTCGTCCCAGGCGTCGCCACGGTTGCGCCAGGCAAGCGCGTATTGCGGGTTGATGCGGATCGCCTCGTCGAAATCCGCAATCGCCCGATCGTATTCGCGCTTGTCCTTCCACGTGATGCCCCGGTTGTTGTAGGCGTGCCCGTGGTTGGGATTGAGCTTGATCGCTTCGCTGTAGTCCGAAATCGCGCGGTCGAGGTCGTTCTTCCGGCGCCAGATGTTGCCGCGATTGTACCAGGCGTGCACGTACTTGCGGTCGAGCCGGAGCGCCTGATCGCAGTCTGTCATCGCGCGGTCGAAATCGTTCTTCGCCATGTAGGTGCGGCAGCGATTGTTGTACGAGTGAACGTCCTTGGCGTTGAGCTGGATGGCCCGGTCGCAGTACCCCATCGCGCGGTCCGGATCGCCCTTGTCGTTCCAGACGCTGCAAAGGTTGGTTTGGGGCGGCCCGTAGCTTGCATCAGTCCGGATCGACGACTCGTAATCCGAGATGGCGCGATCGGTGTCGCCCTTGGCGCCGAACGAGACGCCGCGGTTGTAGAACAGGATCGCGAGATTGCGTCCTTTGTGCTTTCCGCCGGTGATGGCGCGGGTGCATCCCGCGATGGAACGATCGGAGCTGATCTTGGTGCTCGCGCAGTCTTTGAAATCGTCGGCAAGGGCGGGGCATCCTGCCGCGAGCGTCGCGAACAGGATGGCGGGGATGCGAAGCACGCGCGTCATGACGGGGCCTTCGGCAAATATCGTACAGCACGTTGTCCCAATGTCGGCGGCCTGGCGGCGCGCGCAGACTTCAATGCTGCGGGACGTATGGTAGGTTCGTTGCCGGGGAGGGGCAACGGGGATGCCATGCGGAATTCGCGCAGCGCCTGGCCCCGATCCTAAGGGCAGGCAGACCCAGGCCCATGCCGCTGTGCAACCGCGTTACGCCTTTTGGTGAACTCGTCGCCTCGCCCGCGCGCGGCTTGTTCATGGGCAACCGCGGCGGGCGCATCCATGACGCCGTGCGCGCGCTTGGCGCCCGCCGCTGGACGTCGAAGCAATGGATCTGCTGCCGGCTCAAGTTCAACGGGCGCCGCCGCAAGGTCTGGGGCGACGGCTACACCGAGCTGTTTTTCCTCGACGAGGTGAGCGCGCTCGCCGCCGGGCACCGTCCCTGCTTCGAATGCCGCAGAAAGGACGCGGAAGCCTTTGCGTCGTGCTGGCAACGGGCGCAGGACATGGGCGTGCGCCCGCGTGCCGCGGCGATGGACGATGTGCTGCACGCGGAAAGGCTCAACGGCCGGAGCAAGCGGACGCATTTGCAGACTCTGGACCATCTGCCAGACGGCGCATTCGTCGCGCTCGACGGCGAGGCATTTGCCTTGCACGACAACAGGCTGCTGCGCTGGACGCCTGCGGGCTACGCCGGATCGCACCGTACGCCGCGCACCCAGGCAGTCGATGTGCTGACGCCGCCTTCAATCCTCGCCGTGCTGGCGGCCGGCTACCGCCCGCACTGGCATCCGAGCGCCCAGTGCGGGTGACGATCCCTGGCTCCGCTGCCGGCCCTGACGCTCTATAATGTGCGCGGCTGCTGCCGTTCCAGCCGCAGAAGGAGCCGCCATGCACGTGCCCGATCATTTCCGCGTCGAGGATATCGGCGAGATGCACGCGCTGATGCACGCGCGGCCCTTTGCGACGCTGGTTTCGTCGGGTTCGCTCGGACTTTACGCAACGCATCTGCCGACGGTGCTGAAGGACGAAGGCGCGCACGGCGTTGTCGAGTGCCACCTCGCGCGCGCCAATCGGCACTGGCGCGACCTTGCCGAAGGCGGCGAGGCGCTGATGATCTTCCAGGGGGCGGACGGCTACATCACGCCCAACTGGTATCCATCGAAGGCGCAGCACGGCAAGGTCGTGCCGACGTGGAACTACGCCGTGGTCCACGCCTATGGCCGCCCCGAAGTCGTGCAGGACAAGGACTGGCTGCGCCGCCACGTCGGCGAACTCTCCGACCGGCAGGAGAAGTCCGAAGCCGCGCCCTGGGCGGTCTCCGATGCGCCGGACAGCTACATCGACGTGATGCTGCGCGGCATCGTCGGCTTTCGCTTCGTCATCGCAAGGCTCGAAGGCAAGTGGAAGATGAGCCAGAACCGCGAAATGCAGGACCGCCACGGTGTGGTCGCTGGGTTGAACGCGCGGGCGGACGGCGACGATCTTGAGATTGCAGAGGCCGTGGCGCGAAGGATTCCGCCCAAGTAGCTAGCCCTTCATCGCCGCTTTGATTGCCTCGACGCCCTTGCCGGATTTCGCCGCCGCGATGATCCGTGCCTCGGTCGCGGCGAGCTTCTCCGACGCGGCCTTCATGCCCTCGATGGTCTCGACCGGCACGATCACCGCGCCGTGGCGGTCGGCGTGGATCAGGTCGCCGCTTCGCACCGCCATGCCGTGGATGTTCACGTTCACGCCGTAGTCGGCGACGTGCACGAAGGCGTGCGAGGGTGCGATCGATCCGGCCAGCATCTGGAAGCCCGGCGCGACCTGCGGGATGTCGCGGATCGAGCCGTTGGTGATGGTGCCCAGGCACCCGAGCGCCTGATGCACGTTGGTCTGCACCTCGCCCCAGAACGCGCCGAAGCCCACGATCTCGTCGATGTCGTGGATCACCACGATGGACGGCTGCGGGGCAGCCGCGATGTAGTCGAGATAGTCGAGCCGCTTGGCCATGTAGCCCGCCTCGCCGAGCGGAACGCGATCCTGCGCGCGCATGGTTGCGGTCTTGGCGAAGCCGACCATCGGCGGCAGGTCGGGGAACGGGCAATGCAGGTGCCGCACCGTGTAGCCGAAGCCGCGCCGCTCCGGCGCCACGACTTCGAGCAGATTGCAGACGGTGGGCGTGTCGATGGAGCGCAAGAATTCGAATTGGGCAGGCGTCGGCATGGCGGCCATTGCGTTCCCCCAGGGTCAGTGCGCGTCGCAAGGCGCGACATGCTTCGGGTTTCATGCTTGCGATTTAGGGGCGGCGGAAGTCAATATCCCGGGGCCGGTTCGATCGCGTCATGGCCGGCCGTTCGAACGGGCGGCCTGGCTTCCTGGTGACAAAAGACCGCAGTGCCGGGAAAATGAAGTTGGATAGGCTCTTGTCCGTTGCCAGAAGATGTGGAGCCAAAATGCCCATCGATCATATCCGGCGACCGGTGCTGGCTCGGGTGACGACAGCCGCAGCGATTGTTGCGATGTCGTGCTGCGCGGCCTGGGGACATCACATCGATAAGAACTCCAAGCCGTCGCCACCCATGGAATTCTATGCCGCCGAAGCGGCGACGTTGCGCAGTGGCTTTGACGTCGCGGCGGGCGCCATCCGGGGCGTGGTCGAAACGGCGAAGCTCTGGCCGGCCGGAACGACCATCGACGCCTGTTTCTACGACGGGGATCATCGGCTAAAGGACTTCTTTGCGCGCACGTCACGAGATTGGCTGAAAGGCACGTCGCTCAAGATCAACTTCGGTGAGGCGGTGGGTTTCCGCAATTGCGCGAACAACAGGTCCGACGACATCCGTATCAGTTTTGCGCAAGCGGGAAACTGGTCTTACGTGGGGGTCGACAGCATTCACCCGGATATTCTCCAAAGGGGTGCTTCGCTGAATGTCGGGACGGGCGGACGGCCGTTCAACCGCGTGAACCTGAAGTGGTTGAGGGAAGTGACCCTGCACGAGATGGGTCATGCGCTGGGCCTGCAGCACGAGCACCAAAGCCCGGAATCCGGGTGTGAGCGCGAGTTCGACTGGCCGAGAGTGATTTCCCACGGCCGCACGACCTGGGGCTGGGACGAGGACAAGATACGCTTTAATTTTTCCGCGCTGGTGGCGGGAGAGCGCCTGCGTACGACGCCTTACGACCGCGAGTCGATCATGCACTACGCGCTTCCTGCGTGGATGTTCAGAAGAGGGGTAAAATCTCGCTGCTTCGTTACGCAGCGGCACGACCTTTCCCGGCTGGATCGCATTGCAATCAGGGAAGCCTATCCCGTGCAAGTCGCGCGGCAGTCCGAAGAGCTGCAGCGGCGCGCCGGCATCGCCGGCGCTGCGCTCGCAAAATTGAATCCCACGCCGGATCAGCTCGGTACGATGGGCGGGCGGATTGCGGCTTCGCTCCGCTACGTGAAGCGCGATCTGAAGCTGCAAATCCCGATCAAGGCGACCCGTTCCATGGGACCGATGCGGCCGTGCGCCGGGACCGGCATGGGCTTGGAGGGTGCGGCGCACGTAAGTTGCGGCGTTGCCGCCGACGGCTCCAGCTTGTCAGTCGAGGTGAAGCGCTAGTCCGGATGGGACGATCGATGCGCATGTCGTTCGCAGGATGGCTGTCGCGATGCGGTGTGGCGATCGCTTTGGCGGTTTGCGCCGCGGCCCCGGCGATGGCCGAAAAGAGGGTTGCGCTCGTCGTCGGCAATCTGTCGTACCGCCACGTGGCCCCGCTCGCCAATCCGGGCAACGACGCCAAGCTGATCGCCGAGACTCTGTCCGCAACGGGATTCCGGCTCATCGGCGGGGGGGGGCGGCGCTGGACCTGGACAAGGCGCAGTTCGATCTTCTGGTTCAGGAGTTTGGCCGTGAAATCGTCGGAGCTGACGTCGCACTCTTCTACTACGCGGGTCACGGCGTGCAGTTGCGCGGTTCAAACTATCTCGTACCGGTGAATGCCAATCCCGTCCGCGAGGCCGACGTGGATTTTCAGATGCTCGACGCGTCGCTGGTCCTGAGGCAGATGGACGGCGCCGGGACCAAGCTGAACATCGTGATCCTCGACGCCTGCCGGAACAATCCGTTCGGCAGCCGGAACCTCCGCATGATGCAGCGCGGCCTTGCCCAGATGCAGGCCCCCGAGGGGACGCTGATTTCCTATGCGACGCAGCCCGGCAATGTTGCGCTCGACGGCGTCGACGGCAACAGTCCCTATGCCGCGGCGCTGGTGTCGGCCATCCGGAAACCGGACCTCGATATTTTCCGGACTTTCAACGAGGTCGGCCTTGAAGTGAAACGCCTGACCGGCGGCGAACAGCAGCCTTGGGTTTCGGCGTCTCCGATCGCCGGCACCTTCCACTTCACGAAAGGCGGTTCGGTTTCGCCGCAGCCGCTGGTGTCGGCCGTCGCAATCCCCGCCGTCCCGGCGACCGCAGTCGTTCCCGCGCCGGAAGAGGCCCGGACGCTCATTGCGGCCGGCGAAATGCAACGGCTGCGCGAGATCGCAGCCCGTAAGCGGTTGCCGTTGGCGGACTTCGACGTCGATGCCGCGGCCGGCCGCTTGCCCGAAGCGCAACGCCGGTTTGTCGGGGTGTGGATCAGCAACTATGGATTCAACCGGATCGGCCGGCAGGCCATGATCGTCGTTCACCGCGTCGATCCTGGCGGCCGCGTGGAAGGCATCTTCTCGTGGGGGCCGCCGACGCCCAAAATGCCGCCCGAAATGCAAAAGCGTCCCGCGGGCTTCTCGCCGCTGGAGGGCAAGCTCTCGGGCAATCAAATCGTGTTCAATCATACGAATTTTGTGCTGACGGTGACGTTGAACGCCGACAACACGATGACGATTGAAAACCGGCTTCGGAGCGGGCAAGTCGGCTTGACGGTTGGCGCGCCGGTCTGGCAGTTGTCGTCGGCCATGGCTGCTGGCGCGAGGAAATGACGCCGCGTTTCTACATCCGGTTCGTTCTCTCGGTCTTGATGCGCGGAGTTTGAGATCCCGTGGACCTGGCACGGGGTTGTCGCGCCGGAGCCGCTCGGATAGGACAGCGGCCATTCGGATCGCGGGCCGCATCGCCATATGAATACTACCGTTCAGATCGCGGTCGGCAGCATCGCCGTCGGGGTCACCGTCCTCGGCCTGAAATTCCTGGCCTGGTGGCTCACTGGCTCGATCGCACTCTATTCGGACGCGCTGGAAAGCACGGTCAACGTCGCGACCGCGATCACGGCGCTGCTGGCGGTGCGGCTCGCGGCGCAGCCCGCCGACGCCCGCCACCCCTATGGCCATCACAAGGCCGAGTATTTCAGCGCGGTCGCCGAAGGCGTCATGATCGTGCTGGCCGCGATCCTGATTCTGCGCGCGGCCATCGCGGGCCTGCTCGATCCGAAACCGATCGAGGCCGCCTTCGAAGGTCTTGCGGTCAACGCTTTCGCCGGGGTCATCAACGGCGTCTGGTGCTTCGTCCTGATCCGGCGCGGGCGCAAGCTACGTTCGCCCGCGCTCGTGGCTGACGGCTGGCATCTGTTTACCGACGTCGTCTCGTCGGCCGCCGTCATCGTGGGCGTCGCGCTTGCCGTCGTCACCGGCTGGGCGATCCTCGACCCCGCGCTCGCGGTGCTGGTGGCGTTCAATATCCTGTGGGCCGGTTGGCGTGTATTGCGCGACTCGGTCGGCGGGCTGATGGACGAAGCGGTTCCCGAAGTGACGCTGGCGCGCATCCGCGATGTCATCTCGTCGCAGGCCGATGGCGCGTTGGAGGCGCACGACGTGCGCACCCGGCACGCCGGCCGCGCCACCTTCATCGAATTCCATCTGGTCGTGCCGGGGACGTTGAGCGTGTCGGAGGCGCACGACATCTGCGACCGGATCGAGGCCGCGCTCAAGGCCGAGCATCCGGACGCCGTCGTGACGATTCATGTGGAGCCGGAAAACAAGGCCAAGCACACCGGCATCGTGGTGCTGTAATCGTCCGTCCCAATAACGCCATATCGAGCCGTTTGGATGCCCGCGGCGGAAGGCTGGTCGGGAGGCTGGAATGCGCAGCGCATTGATTTTATTTACTATTTCCTTCCTTCTCGCCGAATCGGCCTTGGCCCAGAGTGTGCCGCTGCCGGCCTCGCGGCCGCTCGAGGCCGCCGCCCGGCGCGCCGTCGCTCCGATATCGACCTCGCCGCATCCGACCTTCGATCACGGCACCCACCAGCGCATCCAGGCAGCGATGCTGAGCTACGCCAGCATCGAGGTGCGTGGCGGCTGGCCGGCGCTGCCCGCGAACGCGCGGCTTGCGCCCGGCACCGGCAGCACCGAGGTTGCGCTGTTGCGGCGCAGGCTTGCGCTGTCCGACGATCTCGCGCCGGAACGGATCGACGGCGAACTCTACGACGAGACGGTGGCGGACGCCGTGCGGCGCTTCCAGGCGCGGCACGGGCTCGAGGTCACCGGAAGCGTCGGCCCGCGCACGCTCGCGGCCTTGAACGTTCCGGTGCAGCGCCGCATCCGCCAGCTTGCCGCGACGCTCGACCGCATGGCCGAGCTGCAATTCACTTTCGGCCAGCGCTACGTCGTGGTGAACATTCCCGCCGCGGTCGCGGAAGCGGTCGACGGCGATACGGTGGCGCGCCGCCACATTGCCGTGGTCGGCAAGGTCGACCGGCCGTCGCCGACGCTGACCACGACCATCGGCGCGATCAACCTCAATCCGACCTGGACCGTGCCGCTGTCGATCGTCAAAAAAGACATCGTCACCAAGATGCGCCGGGACCCGCGCTACGTCACGCGCATGCGGATGCGGCTGCTCGACGGCAACGGCGGCGAGATCGATCCGAAGGCGGTCGACTGGCGCTCCGACCGTTCGCCGAACTTCACCATCCGCCAGGACGCGGGCGCGGGCAACGCGCTCGGCGCGCTGCGCATCGACATGCCGAACGCGCACGCGGTCTACATGCACGACACCAACACCCAGAAGCTGTTCTCAGAGGACTACCGCTTTCATTCATCCGGCTGCGCGCGCATCGCCGACGTGCGGGGCTTTGCGGCGTGGCTCCTGGAGGATACGCCGGGCTGGAACCGCAAGCGCATCGACACAGCGATTGCGACCGGGCAGACCTCGACCGTCCGCCTCGCGCATCGCGTGCCGGTAGCATGGGTCTATTTCACCGGCTGGGTGACGCGCGACGACGCGGTGCACTTCCGCGACGACGTCTACGGCCACGACGAACTGCCGACGCGGCCGGCGGTGGCGCAGATGCGTCCGCCGATCCAGACCGCGGCGCGCGCCTCGGGCTTCGTGCTGCAGAGCGCGGAGACGACGCCCGTGCCGCGCGTTATCGAGCAGGTTTCGTATCTGGACAGCCGGTGACGCCGCTCGTGTCCCGGGCGCAGCGCAGCACGAAGTGATGCGCTGCAGAACCGGGACCCCAGTTCTGGCAAGGAAGCAAGCTGGGTCCCGGATCAGCGGTGCACCGTTTCGCTGCGCTTCACGCTGCACCGCGTCCGGGACACGAGCTGCTGCGCCTATACCAAATCTCGCAACCCCGCCTGCACGACCAGCGGATAGGTCACGTCGCGGAACTCGCGCAGGCCCTGCTCGTAGCGCGGAAACGACAGGAGCAGCCCGTCGTAGCCGACCGACGACAGCCGCTTGAGCCCGTCGACGATCTGCTCCTTGGTGCCGACCAGCGGGAAGCCGCCCCAGCCCTGCACGAACATTTCGGCCATCGCGCGCCGCCGCTCCGGCGGGTAGTCGCGCTCGTTGATCTCGGCCGCCATGGTCTCGATGACATGGTTGGCAGCCGCCCAGTCGCCCTTTTCGTTGACGTAGTAATTGTAGAACGCGCGCGCCTCCTGCTCGGTCTCGGCCTGCACGATGTTGGCGTTCGACCAGATGCGCACCTCGCGGCCGTATTCCTCGCGGGCGAGCCTGCGGTACGCCTGCACGTGCGCCTTGTTGGTGTCGATGTCGAAGGTGCGGATCGAGGTGAACACCAGATCGCAGTGCTTGCAGGCGAAGTGCCGCCCGCGTTCCGAGGAGCCCGCGTTCATGATCGCTGGGTACGGGTGCTGGATCGGCTTGGGCGCGAGATAGCCCTTCTTGATTTTGTAGAAGCGGCCTTCATGGTCGAAGGTCTCGTCCTCGGTCCACAGCCGCTTGACGATGGCCAGCCATTCCTCGGCGCAGGCGTAACGGTCGGCGTGGCCAAGCAGCGACACGCCGAACATCTCCATCTCCGGATAATTCCAGCCGTTGACGATGTTGAGCGTGTAGCGGCCGCCCGAAATGTGGTCGATGGCGGCGGACTGCTTCGCCGCCACGATCGGGTGCGTCAGCGCCACGTGCGAGGTCGAGATCACGCCGGCGTTGGTCGTGGCTCCCGCGATGCCCGCGGCCCAGGTGTAGGTCTCGAAGCCCGGACCCTGCGGGTTGGTCGCGCCACCGAAGCCGGTCCAGCGCGCCACCGGCACCAGCGCCTCGAATTCCATCTCGTCGGCGAGCTTCGCCAGCGCCACGGTGTTCGGCCAGGTGATGTCGAGGCGGCCGTCGAGGTCGCTCATCACGCAGCCGGAATCGAGGTTGGTCTGGAACGTACCGAGCTTGAGCCTGCGCGCGCCGAACGCCGGATTGCTCTCGTTCCGGTCGCGCTGGCGGGGGCGGATGGGCATGGGCACAGTCTATCACCGGTCATTCCGGGACGGCCCGGAGGGCCGGACCCTTAATCCAGGGCTGCTTGTGCGTCCATGCCGCCCTGGATTCCGGGCTCGCGTGCTGCGCACGCGCCCCGGAATGACACGGCGTATGTCGAACGGCATCCTCAGTTTCTCCACGCCGCCGCAACGATAACGGCCTGCGCCGCGATCATCGCGATCACCAGCGCCATGGCCGCTGGCCAGCCGCCGGCTTCGTAAGCGAGGCCCGGCACGTAGCCCGCGAACGTACCGCCGACGTAGAACGATGTGACGTAAAGCCCGACCGCGGCCGAGGTGCCGGTCTTGGCGGTGATGGCGACGAAGCTCGTCGACGAGGCCTGCACAAGAATTCCGCAGGTCGAGCAGATCACGAGCCCCGCGACGATCGCCGTCACCGACGGGATCAGCGTGAGCAGGAGTCCGCAGGACCAGACGCCGAGCGCGCACAGCACGAACGTGCGCCGCCCGAGCCAGGCGATGGCGCGGCCCAGCCAGAGCGCCGCCGCCGAGCCCACGAGATAGACGAAGAAGATCGCGCCGAGGAACGCCGGCGAGCGGTTAAACGGCGGGGCTGCGAGATGGAAGCTGATGAAGGTGAAGGTCGCGATGAAGTTGAACAGCACGCCAAACCCGACCGCGTAGGTCGCGATCAACCGCGGATTGCGCAGATGCGCGAGCATCTGCCGTCCGGACGCTGCCAAGCCAGCCGCGCGCACGAATTTCGTCTCCCGCGGCAGAAGGATCGCGACCCCGGCAAGGCACACCGCGGTCAGCGCCGCCAGCGCAAGAAATCCGCCGCGCCAGCCGAACTGGTCCATCATCATGCCGGGGATGAATCGGCCGAAGAAGCCGCCCACCGCCGAAGCCGCCGTGTACAGCCCGAACACGCCGTTGGCCTCGCCCGGCGGCCATTCGTCGCCGATATAGGCGACGGTCACAGCGAAGATCGGCGGCAGCAGCAGTCCGTGCACAAAGCGCCAGAACACCAGCTGCTGGAACGTCGGCGCCAGCGCCGTCATGGTGGCCGGAATGAGCAGCAGCGCCATCGCAACCACGATCACGCGCTTTCGTCCGAGCACGTCGGACAATGCGCCGGTGAACGGCGCGGTGGCCGCGACCGCGAGCGTGCCCGCGGTGATGATCAGGCTCGCGTCGGCGGCGCCGATGCCGTATTCCGCCGACATCATGGGCAGCACCGCCTGCGGCGCGTAGAGATGCAGGAACGCGCCGGAGGCGGCAAAAACGATGGCAATGCGGCGCGTGTCGATGCGCATGAGCGTCCCGTGGGGCGGAATCTACATTCCTATTGACCGCGCCGGAGCGCAACCGAAACTAGGCTCCAGCGCGTGAAGATTCCTTCAGCGTCCACATGGGAGGCCAACTTGCTCATCGACCACCGCACCTACACGATCAAGCCCACGCACATGAACCGGCATCTGGCGATCTACGAGGAATTCGGCCTGAAGGCGCAGTGGCGGCATCTCGGCGAGCCGCATGCCTACATGTTCGCGGAAACGGGCGCGATGAACACGCTGGTCCATCAGTGGGTCTATGAGAACGCCGCCGACCGCGAGAAGCGCCGCGCGGCGATGATGGCCGACCCGGAATGGCAGGTCTATCTGAAGAAGCTCTCGGAGTCGGAGCTGCTGGTGCACCAGCAGACTTCGCTGATGGTGCCTGCGAAGTTCATGAAGAAATAGGACGAAACGCACAGCGCGGACGGCAGACGCGCTTATCCCTCCCCCGAAGGGGAAGGGTGGGGGAGCGGAGGCGATAGCCGAGCGCGGCCGGGTGGGGTGTGTGTGCTGCGTGTGTCGACCCCACCCGGCCGCTCACTTCGTTCGCGTCCGCGCTCCCCGCAAGCGGGGAGGGATGGAGTGCGCCGCGCGCTCCGCGTTAAACGCATCGCATGAATGTGGCAGGGCCGTGCTATACACCGCCAGCAAGACGTAAGGAGTAACCAAGCAATGCGCGCCAACGACGGCACCCGCACCGGCGGCGAAATCCTGATCGACCAGCTCGTCGTCCACGGCGTTCAGCACGCGTTCTGCGTGCCGGGCGAGAGCTATCTCGCGGCGCTCGACGCGTTCTACGACCGGCCGGTCAAGCTCACCGTCTGCCGCCAGGAAAGCGGCGCCGCGATCATGGCGGAGGCCGTCGGCAAGGCCACCGGACGGCCGGGCATCGTGTTCTGCACCCGCGGCCCCGGCGCGACCAACGCCTCTGCCGGCATCCACATCGCCAAGCAGGATTCGACGCCGCTGATCGTGTTCGTCGGCCAGATCGGCCGCGAGATGCGCGACCGCGAGGCGTTTCAGGAGCTCGACTATCGTGCGGTGTTCGGCACCATGGCGAAGTGGGCGACCGAGATCGACGATCCCGCGCGCATTCCCGAAATCGTCTCGCGCGCCTTCTACACCGCCTGCAACGGCCGGCCCGGCCCGGTGGTGATTGCGCTGCCGGAGGACATGCTGACCGAGCGCGTGGCGGTGCCCGACGCGCCGCCGTTCGAGCCGGTGGAAATCTGGCCGGGGCTTGCCGACATGGCAAAGCTCCAGAAGCTGCTCTGGGCCGCGAAGCAGCCCATCGTGCTGGCCGGCGGCAGCCGTTGGTCGGAGGCCGCCAGCGCGTCGCTGATGCGCTTCGCCGAGCGCTTCGACATTCCGGTCGCGACCACGTTCCGCCGCGGTCCGCTGATGGACCAGTTGCATCCCTGCTACGCAGGCGATCTCGGCATCGGGCCGAACCCGAAGTTGCTCGCGCGCGTCAAGGGCGCCGACCTGATCGTGCTGATCGGCGGCCGGCTCGGCGAAATGCCGTCGCAGGGCTACACGTTGCTCGACATTCCGGGCCCGAGCCAGACCTTCGTTCATGTGCATCCGGGCTCCGAGGAACTCGGCCGCGTCTACAGCCCGCATCTCGCAATCAACGCCGCGCCGACCGGATTCGCCGCGTCGCTCGAAGGCCTCCAGCCGCCGAATGAGATTCCCTGGCGCGGCAGCGCGCAGGCCGCGCACGCGGCCTATCTGGAATGGACAGAGAAGGCGACGCCGCAGCCCGGCGCTGTCAACTTCGGCGAAATCATCGTGTGGCTGCGCGAGCGCACGCCCGACGCGATCCTGTGCAACGGCGCGGGCAATTTCACCGTTTGGGCGCAACGCTTCTTCCGCTTCCGCAAGTTCGGCCAGCACTACGCGCCCTGCGCGGGCTCGATGGGTTACGGGCTGCCCGCCGCGGTCGGCGTGAAGCGGCTGTGGCCCGAGCGCCATGTGCTGTGCGTGGCAGGCGACGGCGATTTCCTGATGACCGGGCAGGAGTTCATGACGGCGGTGCAGTACGACCTGCCGATCGTCGTGGTCATCATGGACAACGGCACCTACGGCACCATCCGCATGCACCAGGAGCGCGAATATCCGACGCGTGTGATCGGCACCGACTTGAAGAATCCGGACTTCGCGGCCTATGCGCGCGCCTTCGGCGGTTTCGGCGCGACAGTGGAGAAGACTGCGGACTTCGCCCGCGCCTACGAGCAGGCGGTCGAGTCCGGCAAGCCTTCGATCATCCACGTGAAGGTGACAGCCAACGCCATCACGCCGACGGCCACGCTCGATGCCATCCGCGAGAAGTCGCTGGCTACGCCGAAGGGTTAGCAAAGCGTTAACGGCTTGTCGATAGTTGTGAACTCCGATTCACTTCAACCAAGCGATTCGGAATTCGCGATGGCCTATCGCCGCACCGAGAATGTCGCCCGCAAGCTCGCGGCGCGCCACGACGCCATCGTTGCCGCGGCTCGCGATGCCGCAAACGAGGGCGGCATGGCGGCGATCCAGATGGCACCGGTCGCGGCCCGCGCCGGCATCGCCGCGGGCACCGTCTATCGCTACTTTCCCGGCAAGTCGGAACTGGTCGGCGCGCTGATCCTGCGCCTCGCCGAACGCGAGGCCGCGCTGTTGCGGCGCGCAGCGTCGGCCGCGCCCGGCCCGCTGTCGGCGCTCGCCGCGGCGATTGCGGCGTTCGCATCCCGCGCCTTGCGCCACCGGCGGCTGGCCTGGGCCGTGATCGGCGAGCCGGTCGACGTGGAAATCGACCGCATGCGCGTCGGCTTCCGCAAGGTGCTGGCGGGCGAGTTCGAACGGCTGATCGAAAGTGCGGTCTCCGGCGGTCATCTGCCGGGGCAGGACGCGGCGCTCGCGGCGCGCGCGCTGGTCGGTGCGCTGATGGAGGCGCTGATCGGTCCCGTCGCGCCGGAACGGATCGGCGAGAAGCCATCCGCCCGCGAAGCCGTGCAGGAGACCACGCTGTTCGCGCTGCGCGGGCTTGGCGTGCCGGACGCCCGCGCGCGGGGGCTTGTGGTGCAGGCGGTTCTGCCTGCCGACGACCCGGCGCGATAACCGGCTATTGCAGCGTCTTGTCGGCGATCCAGTCCTTCACCGCGTTCAGCGCGTGCATCCGGCCCTGGCCTTCGCCGCTCGCCTGGAACACCGCGATCTGCGCGTCCGCCGACGTGCCTGAGCCGACAATGGCGCGGCAGCGGTGGACCTCCTCGAGGCAGCCCAGCGCATCCGCGTCCTCGGCGATCTCCTCGATCACCTGGTCCATCAGGCCCGCGACGGTGATCGCGCCGTTCTCGCCCACGAACGTCCCGCGCACGCCGTAGCGCTGCGCGCGCCACTTGTTCTCGACTACGATGGCGCGCGTGACTGCGCTGAGGTCGCGGTTGATCCCGGGATTGCGCGTCAGCCGCCGCGCCAGCGACCTGTAGAGCGCCGCAATCGCGATCGAATCGTCGACCAGCGTCGGGCAGTCCGGCGCGCGCAATTCCAGCGTCGGCAGATTGAGCGAGGGCCGGATCGACCACCAGATGTAGCTCGAGTCCTGCATCACGCCGGCCTTCACCAGCGCGGACACGTAGGCGTCGAACTCCTCCTTGGTGCGCAGGAGCTCCGGCACGCCGGTGCGCGGCAACTCGTCGTAGGCTGCAAGGCGATAGCCCTTCAGCCCGGTTGGGCGCGACCGCCAGAACGGCGACGAGGTCGCGAGCGCGATGAACAGCGGCAGGTAGGGCAGCATCCGGATCATCACGTCGACGCGGTCGTCCGGATCGGGAAGCTCGACATGCACGTGCAGCCCGCACAGCATGTTGCGCTGGCCGATCATCTGCAAATCGTCCATCACGGCGTCATAACGCTCGCCTTCGGACTTCTGCGACCTGCCCCAGTCGGCGGTCGGATGCGTGCCCGCGGCGAGGATCGCAAGCCCGTGGTCTGCCGCGACGCGCGCCACGGTCTGCCGCAGGTGCCGCAGTTCGGCATGCGCGGTCTTGATGTCGGTGTGCGGCAGCGTCTTGACCTCGATCTGCGATTGCAGGAACTCGCCGACGACCTGTTCGTTCATGGCGTCCTTGGCCGTGGCAAGAAACGCCTCCGGCATCGCCCGCGTCACCGACTTGGTCGCAGCGTCGACCAGAAAGTATTCTTCCTCGATACCGATCCTGTAAGAGTCGATCATGGTCCACCTCGGTCGGTTCCGATGTGTTGCCCGAAGCACGCTGGAACGAACTTCAAACGACGGATTTTCGCGGAATGTCCGGAGCCTCCCGGCGAACTATGGCTGCGTCATGGCCGTTTGCCGCCGAGGTTCCAGCGAATCGGAACGTAATGGGCCGGGCGCGGGGAAACGCCGCGCATATTGTCGCGGTTCCGGCGCGGGAGAAAAAAATTTCGGGCGCCGCAAGGGCGCCCGAGCCTGCCGATTGTTGCGCGCAACCTGCGCCGAAGGGCTATTTCGATCCGTCGGCCTTGAACTGCTTGAGATAGCCCCAGAGGTCGGCGATTTCCTTCTCGTTCTTGATACCGCCGAACGCCATCTTGGTGCCGGGCACGCGCGCCATCGGGTTGGTGATGTATTCCTTGAAGCTCGCTTCGCTCCAGGTGATGTGGGCCTTCTTGTTGGCCTCGGTGTAGTTGTAGCCCTCGATCGTTCCGGACACGCGGCCGGCGAGCCCGTTGAGCAGCGGCCCGATCTTGTGGCGCGCATCGGGGCCCACGGCGTGGCAGGGCAGGCACTTGCGGAACGACTGCTCGCCCGCGGCCAGGTCCTGCGCCGAAGCCATCCCCATTCCCGCTGCGAGCGCCGCTGCGGCCAAGATCAGCACTTTCATGTCGTTTGCTCCCTTCGGCTTGACGCCGTTTCCCGGATCGGTCGGGCGATTGTACTATCAACCTGCATGGCAGTTCAACGTCACATATTCACGCTTTCCCATATGTTTGCGGGGCTTCGATGTCGGTCCTGATGCCGGCGCTGGACCGGGCGATCCTGGCACGCCGGGCCGCGATCGCGGCCGAGCTTTCGGCCATCGTGCCGGGCGAGGGGGTGATCGCGTCCGAGCAGGCGATGCGGCCGTTCGAATCCGACGGACTGACCGCGTATAAGCAACTGCCTCTGGTCGTGGTCCTGCCGGAAACGACGCAGCAGGTCGCCCAGGTGCTGCGCTATTGCCGCAACAACGGCGTGAAGGTCGTGCCGCGCGGGGCGGGCACCTCGCTATCCGGCGGCGCGTTGCCGCTCGGCGACGGCGTGCTGCTCGGCATGGGCAAGTTCAACCGCATTCGCGAGATCGACTACGAAAACCGCGTGGCGGTGGTCGAGCCGGGCGTCACCAATCTCGCGATCAGCACCGCGGTGGCGGACAGGGGCTTCTACTACGCACCCGATCCGTCGTCGCAGATCGCCTGCACCATCGGCGGCAATGTCGCGGAGAACTCTGGCGGCGTGCATTGCCTGAAATACGGCATGACCACCAACAATATCCTCGGCCTCGAAATGGTGCTGATGACCGGCGAGGTGCTGCGGCTCGGCGGCAAGCACCTCGATTCGGCGGGCTACGACCTGATCGGCGTCGTCACCGGCTCGGAGGGTCTGCTCGGCGTCGTCACCGAAGTCACGGTACGGATCCTGAAGAAGCCCGAGACCGCGCGCGCCGTGCTGGTCGGTTTTCAGAGCGCGGAAGAAGCCGGCGAATGCGTTTCGCGCATCATCGGCGCGGGCATCGTTCCCGGCGGCATGGAGATGATGGACAAGCCCGCGATCCATGCGACGGAGGAATTCGTCCACGCCGACTATCCGCTCGACGTCGAGGCGCTGCTGATTGTCGAGCTCGACGGACCCAAGGCCGAGGTCGATCACCTGATCGAGCGGGTCGCCGAGATTGCAAAAGGCTGCGGCTCGACCGTGCTGCGCGCATCGAACTCCGAGGACGAGCGGCTCCTGTTCTGGGCCGGCCGCAAGGCCGCGTTCCCGGCGGTCGGGCGTATCTCTCCCGACTACTACTGCATGGACGGCACCATCCCGCGCGCCAAGCTGCCGCTGGTGCTGCGCCGCATCCGCGAATTGTCCGAGCACTACGGGCTGCGCGTCGCCAACGTGTTTCACGCCGGCGACGGCAACCTGCATCCGCTCATTCTCTATGACGCCAACAAGCCGGGCGAGTTGGAGAAGACCGAGGAATTCGGTTCGGAAATCCTCAAGCTCTGCGTCGAGGTTGGCGGCGTGCTCACGGGCGAGCACGGCGTCGGCGTCGAGAAGCGCGATCTGATGCCCGCGATGTTCAGCGAGGACGACCTGAACCAGCAGCAACGCCTGAAATGTGCCTTTGACGCCGACGGCCTGCTCAATCCCGGCAAGGTGTTTCCGCAGCTTCACCGCTGCGCGGAGCTTGGCCGGCTGCACGTCCACGCCGGCCGGGTGCCGTTCCCGGATATTCCGAGGTTCTAGACATGCAATTCGGCATCTTCGGTTCCGCGCAGGCCGGCAGCCTCCATCTCGGCCCGGAAACCGGTCAGGGCTTCCGCGACTATCTCGACCATGCAATCGAGGCCGAGGCGCTGGGATTCCATGCGAGCTTCCTGGTCGAGCATCACTTCACCGGCTGGAACCAGGTGTCCGCCACGCTGATGCTGCAGACCGCGCTCGCCATGCGCACCACGAAGCTGCGGCTCGGCACCGCGGTGATCGTGCTGCCCTGGCACAATCCGGTTCTGCTCGCCGAGCAGGCGGCGACGCTGGACCAGATTTCCGGCGGACGGCTCGATTTCGGGATCGGCCGCGGCTATCGCCACAACGAATTCGCAGGCTTCTGCATCCCCCAGGACGAAGCCACGCCCCGATTCGAGGAATCGGTCGAGGTCATGATCCGGTCGTGGACCTCGCGGGCGCGCTTCTCGCACCGTGGACGGTTCTGGCAGTTCGACGAAATCGTGGTCGAGCCGCCACCGCTCCAGCAGCCGCATCCGCCGCTTTGGGTGGCGGCCGGCAGCGACGCCTCGATCCGCCGCGCCGCCGAGCGCGGTTTCAACCTGATCCTCGACCAGTACGCCTCGCCCGAGCAGCACGGCCAGCGGATCGCGCTTTATCGTTCCGTCCGCGAGGCCAAAGGTCTGGGCTTTCATCCCATGCAGGTCGCGGTCGCACGCCAGGTCCATGTGGCGGACAGCCGCGCCGAGGCCGAGGCGGAGCTTGAGAAGCAGGCGCGCTGGACCCGGCGCACGGTCGAGGTTTCGCGCACCCCAGGCGGTGCGATCGGAGGCTCGCATGTCCTGTCCTACGCCGCGACCGCAGCCGGCACCGAAGCCAACGCATGCTTCGGAACCGCCGACGAGGTTTGCGAGCGCCTGATAGCGCTGCGCGCCGCCGGCGTCGAATATGTGCTGCTCACTCCGTTCAGCGGCCCCGAGCAGCTCCGGCGGTTCGCCCGCGAGGTCATGCCGGCGTTCAACGGCACGACCGCGGAGCGCGAAATCCGGACCTCGCAACCGGCTCCGGCGTAAGACTATTTGCCGTCCACCGCAGCCCTTGCCAGCGCCGCATTCCCCTGAAACGATATTGGTCCGGCGTCTGGAATAGCGGCCGGACCGAACCGGCCGGGCGGCGCCAACAGGGAGGCGTCGATGGCAGCTGCAAACGGTAATGGCGGCACGAGAGCCTCGGGCCCGCGGTGCATCGCGCTCGTGGGCCCGTTCCAAAGCGGCAAGACAACCCTTCTCGAAGCGATTCTCTCGCGCACCGGCGCGATCCAGCGGCAGGGCACGGTCGACGCCGGCAACTCTGTCGGCGATTCCTCCAAGGAAGCGCGCCATCACAAGATGAGCGTGGAGATGTCGGTCGCGACGACCGATTTCATGGGCGACGCGTATACGTTCGTCGACTGCCCGGGCTCGGTCGAATTCATCCACGATATGCGTGCGGCGTTGCCTGCGGTCGATGCCGCGGTGGTGGTCTGCGAGGCCGACGACAAGAAGGTCCCGCAACTCCAGCTGATCCTGCGCGAACTCGAAGACCAGAACATCCCGCGCTTCCTGTTTCTGAACAAGATCGACAAGGCCGACGCCAAGGTCACCGACGCGCTGCAAACGCTGCAATCCGCCTCGCGCAAGCCGCTGGTCATGCGCCAGCTCCCGATATTCCAGAATGAGATCGTCACCGGTTTCGTGGACCTCGCGCTGGAGCGCGTCCACATCTACAAGGAGCACGCACCGTCCGAAGTCGTGCCGCTCGAAGGCGACAATCTAGACCGCAGCAAGGATGCGCGGTTCTCGATGCTGGAGAAGCTCGCCGACCACGACGATGAGCTGATGGAGCAACTGCTCGCCGACATTCCGCCGCCGCGCGACAAGGTGTTCGACGATCTGGCGCGCGAGCTGCGCGAGGGCCTTGTGGTTCCGGTCCTGATAGGTTCGGCCGCCCGGACCAACGGCGTGCTGCGGCTGCTCAAGGCGCTGCGTCACGAAGCGCCCAACGTCGCGGCGACCGCGAAGCGGCTCGGCGTCTCGGGCGGCGACGTCGTGGCCTATGTGATGAAGACGCTGAACACGGCGCACGCAGGCAAGATGTCGGTCGTGCGGGTGCTCGCGGGCCAGGTCGGCGACGGCGTGACGCTGCAGTCGCCTGAGCGCGAGGCGGGCCGCATTTCCGGCACCTTCAAGCTTCTCGGCGCCAACGCCGAGAAGCGCGGTCCTGCCAATGCCGGCGAGACCGTTGCGCTCGGCAAGCTCGACCATGCCAAGACCGGCGACACGCTCTCCTCCGGCAAGCAGGCGCATCCGTCTGTTGCAACCGTGGCGCCGCTGCCGGCGGTGCTGTCGATCGCGGTCGCCGCCAAGGAACGCAAGGACGACGTCAAGCTCGGACAGGCGCTCCACAAGCTGGTCGACGAGGATCCCTCGCTCACCATCGTCCACAATCCGGAAACCCACGAAGCGGTGATGTGGGGGCAGGGCGAGATGCATCTGCGGGTCGCGGGGGAGCGGCTGGCCGACCGCTTCGGGGTCGCCATCACCACGCGCCGGCCGTCGGTCGGATACAACGAGACCATCAAGAGGGGCGTGACCGAGCGCGGCCGACACAAGAAGCAGTCCGGCGGCCACGGTCAGTTCGGCGACGTCGTGCTCGACATCAAACCGCTGCCGCGCGGCGCCGGATTCAAGTTCGAGGACAAGATCACCGGCGGCGTGGTGCCGCGCAATTACATCCCGTCGGTGGAGGAGGGCGTGATCAACGCGCTCAAGCACGGCCCGCTTGGATTCCAGGTGGTGGACCTGCAGGTGGCGCTGACGGACGGCTCGTACCACACGGTCGATTCCTCCGACATGGCGTTCCAGACCGCGGCGCGCATCGGTATCGTCGAGGGCCTGCCGAAGTGCCAGCCGGTGCTGCTGGAGCCTATCCATCTGGTCGAGATCGTCTGTCCGACCGACGCCACCGCAAAAATCAACGCGATCCTGTCGGGGCGGCGCGGCCAGATTCTCGGCTTCGACACCCGCGAGGGCTGGAACGGCTGGGACGTGGTGCGCGCCAAGATGCCGGAAACGGAGATCGGCGACCTGATCATCGAGGTGCGTTCGGCGACCGCCGGCGTCGGGTCCTTTACGTTCAAGTTCGACCACATGGCCGAGTTGACCGGAAAGACCGCCGACCAGATCGTCGCGGCGCGGCGGGCTGCCGAATAGGCAGCGCCGGCGCGAGCCAAGCCGTCCGGCCGGTGCGGCGAACGCGCGCATGTGAGAGACGGTTGCGCAACGGGGGCATGGATCGCGCGCTCGTGCCGCGCCCGTTCTCGCATATCCGTGACTTGCCCGTGATATCCGTGCGCCGTAGCCTCTCCGCGATCCGGACGATCGCAAGGGGAGGCCCATGAACGTCATTCGCCGCCGCGGCTGGGAAATCCCGGAGCGCGAAGCCACGCCCGAACACGTCTTTCTCAGCCGCCGCGCGCTGCTTGGCGCCGCGGCCGGCGCCGTCGCGATGGGGATCGCGCCGGACGCCGCGCTGGCGCAGCGCGTGACCGACCAGCTCGACCCGACCATCGATCTTTATCCCGCCAAGCGGAACGAGAAGTACACGCTCGACCGTCCGCTGACCGACGAGAAGATGAACGCCAACTACAACAACTTCTTCGATTTCGGCTCGTCCAAGCACATCGCCAAGGCCGCGCAGGCGCTGAAAATCCGCCCCTGGACCATCAAGATCGACGGCATGGTGGAAAAGCCGTTCGAGATCGGCGTCGACGATCTGATCCGCAAGGTCGGTATCGAGGAGCGGCTCTACCGGATGCGCTGCGTCGAGGCCTGGAGCATGACCATCCCGTGGTCGGGCTTCCAGATGTCGAAGCTGATGGAACTGGCGAAGCCGCTGGGCTCGGCCAAGTACGTCCGCATGGAGACATTCCTCGACAAGGCGCTGGCGCCCGGCCAGCGCCAGGCGTTTCTGCCGTGGCCCTATACCGAGGGGCTGACCATTGCCGAGGCCAACCACGAACTGACCTTCCTGGTGACCGGCACCTATGGCAAGCCTGCGCCCAAGCAGCACGGCGCGCCGCTGCGGCTCGCGGTGCCGTGGAAATACGGGTTCAAGTCGGTGAAATCGATTGTGCGGTTCAACTTCACCGACAAGCGGCCCAACACCTTCTGGGAGGCGTTGCAGTCGTCGGAGTACGGTTTTTGGGCCAACGTCAATCCACAGGTCGCGCACCCGCGCTGGAGCCAGGCCACCGAGGAGATTCTCGGCACCGGCGAGCGCAAGCCGACGGTCATCTTCAATGGGTACGGCGAATACGTCGCCGATCTGTACAAAGGCCTCGAGAAGGAACGGCTCTGGGCCTGACGCGATGCGCCGGCGCGCGCGTCGCGCAGATTTGGAATTCCGGAAAATTGAAAAAGAAGAAGCCGGGCCCTTGCGGGCCCGGCTCAGTCATGCCGGCGCGGGATGGCCGACAATCACCTTCCAGAGGGGAACTTACTGCCAGCATCCGATCGCTTAATCTGGGGGGATGCGACAACCGGCGCCGACAGCAAATGAATAATGCGATCCCGCTGCCGTGCACACAATGCGAAGCGCCGCATGTCAGCCATGCGGCGTCCGCAAAATCGCGGCGTTCGCATGCCTGCCATGCGGCGGCGTCAATGGAATAAAATGTGGCGAATCAGAACGCCCAGCGTTGTGCATTGCTGACGAGGAAATCGCGAAACGCCTGAACGCGCGCGACCGATTTCAGCTCTTCCGGATAGACGAAATAAGCGTCGAGCGCGGGCGCGTGCTCCTCGCCGAAAAGCTGCACCAGCCCGCCGTTTTCCTCGACCAGGTAGTCCGGCAGCAGCGCGATGCCGAGGCTGCGCTGGCAGGCGCGCAGCAGCCCGAGGACGTTGTTGATGACGAGATGCGGCGCGCGCGGCGATTTGCCTTCGCGTCCGACCTCCATGAGGAAGTTCCGGTTCTGCAGATAGATCGGAATGCTCGAACCGCCGAGCATGATCAGGCGGTGGCCATCGAGCTGGTCGAAGGAATGCGGCGTTCCGGCCCGCTTGAGGTATTCCGGCGACGCGTAGGCGTGGAAGTGCACCGAAAACAGCTTGCGCTGAATCAGGTCCGGCTGGGTCGGCTGGCGCAGGCGGATCGCCACATCGGCCTCGCGCATGGCGAGATCGAGCTCCTCGTCGGTGGTGATCAGCGACAGGCGAATGTCGGGATAGAGGTCGAAGAATTCGCCGAGCCGCGGCGTGAGCCAGTGGATGCCCATGCCCGGCGTGGTGGTCACCTTCAACTCGCCGTGCGGTTTCTCCCGGCTGTCGGTGAGCTTGGCGCGCGCGGCCTCGAGCTTCATGAACACGTCATGCGCGGTCCGATAGAGCAGTTCGCCCTGTTCGGTGAGGATCAGTCCGCGGGCATGGCGGTGGAACAGCGAGACCGACAGCTCCTGCTCCAGCGCGCTGACCTGGCGCGACACCGCCGATTGCGACAGCCCGAGCTGCTCGCCGGCATGGGTGAAACTGCCCGCCTCGGCGGCGGCGTGAAACACCTTCAGCTTGTCCCAATCCATCGGCTATGGCCCCCCCCGGAGGGCTCGCTCTACTCGGCAGCGGCACGCTGCTCGGAATGCGCGGCGAGAAAGCGCTCGGCTTCCAGCGCCGCCATGCAACCCATCCCGGCGGCAGTGACCGCCTGCCGGTACACGTCGTCGGTCACGTCGCCGGCCGCGAACAGGCCCTGCACGGAGGTCGCGGTCGAATACGGCGCGGTCCAGACGTAGCCGTTCGGTTTCATCTGGATCTTGCCCGTCACGAGTTCGGTCGACGGCGAATGGCCGATGGCGATGAACACGCCGTCGGCGGCCACCTCCTGCAATGCGCCGTTCTTGACGTTGCGCAGCCGCGCAGCCCGCACCTTCAGCGGGTTCTCGCTGCCCAGCACGTCGTCGAGCGCGGTGTCCCAGATCACGGAAATCTTGGGGTGCTTGAACAGCCGGTCCTGCAGAATTTTCTCGGCGCGGAACTGGTCGCGGCGATGGACCACGGTCACCTTGGCGGCGAAGTTGGTGAGGAACAGCGCCTCCTCGACTGCGGTGTTGCCGCCGCCGATCACCAGAACTTCCTTGTTCTTGTAGAAAAAGCCGTCACAGGTGGCGCAGGCCGAGACGCCGTAGCCCTTGAACTTCTGCTCGCTTGGCAGGTCGAGCCAGCGCGCCTGCGCGCCGGTCGCGAGCACGACCGTGTCGGCGAGATAGACGTCGCCGCCGTCGCAGGTCAGCCGGAACGGCCGGCCGGACAGGTCGAGGTCGTTGACGTGGTCGGTGACGATGCGCGTGCCGACGTGCTCGGCCTGCTTCTGCATCTGTTCCATCAGCCAGGGGCCCTGGATGACGTCCGCAAAGCCGGGATAGTTCTCCACATCGGTGGTGATGGTGAGCTGCCCGCCGGGCTGGATGCCCTGGATCAGGACCGGCTCCAGCATCGCGCGGGCCGCATAGATCGCGGCGGTGTACCCGGCCGGGCCGGAGCCGACGATGACGATCTTGGCATGGATGGTCTTGGACATCGGCTCCCTCGATCCCGGGACGAATCGGCGTGTCGCGCGGAGAGGGGAGCGCCGAGCTTGGCTCGGCCGCTACATCCCCCTGCGCCCTAATTTAGGGCATCGGCCGAGCTATGCAAGATATGCAACCCTAGAGTCCCACCCACCCCTGGGAGTGAGGTTTCGGGCTCGCGCAATATTCTTTCGCGAAGCCCCCGGCTTGGCGATAATAGAAAGCAAACGAGAGGGGCCGTCCGCCCCGGCCTGCCACCGCCATCGGAGCCCCCGTGTCCGCCCGCCTCGACGCCATCGACTGGAAGATCCTCAAAGAGCTTCAGGACGACGGCCGCATCACCAATGTCGAACTGGCGCGGCGGGTCGGGATTTCCGCGCCGCCGTGCCTGCGGCGGGTCCGGGCTCTGGAGGAGGCCGGCTTCATCCGCGGCTACCGGGCGCTGCTGGACGAGAAGCTGCTCGGCTACGAGGTCACCGTGTTCGCGATGGTTCACCTCTCGAGCCAGGCCGAGGCGGACCTGAAGGCCTTCGAGGCGTTCGTGCGCAAGGAGCCGCTGGTGCGCGAATGCTGGATGCTGTCGGGCGAGATCGACTTCCTGCTCAAGTGCGTGGCGCCGGACCTCAAGACGTTCCAGGCCTTCGTCGCCGAACTGACCGCGGCCCCGCATGTGCGCAACGTCAAGACCTCGCTGACGCTGCGCAATTCCAAGGACGCCGCGATGGTGCCGATGGAATTGAAAGACGTTCGTTGAACGTGGCGGAAGGGCGTTCTCGCAGGCGCCCCAGCACCGGGTGTCCGGACTCTATTTGCGTTGGTCCGCAGGCGAGCAGGCAATAGCTACGGCAAACGTTGACCGGATTATTGCGCGCGCACACACAGATGCAGCGCCGGCAGTTGTCGAGGACGCCTTGGCATCCTTGGTCTTGCTGGGCACGAACGTCGGACTTCACGGTTGTGAGGCAGGCGAGAACCAGCGTTACACGGCCGAACAAGCCGATGGGTGAGAGCATCGCGTCACCTTAAATCGGCAGACAAGGCAACCTTGCTCTGTGACAAGTGCCTGAACCGATCGCTACCGGATCGACGACGGCGGCTCCGGAAGGAGCCGCCGAGTGCGTTCGTGATTGTTCAAATGCAGATGCCCTGACACCGTCCGAAGATGCACGGGCCGATGCATACGAACGGGCATCCGCACGAATCCGATGGCGCGACGCCCTTGGCCAAGGGGGCGCTAGACGCTTGGCGGCTCACCGGGGCGGATTGTTTCGGCAGATTCATTGTAGATTCTCCCTATTGGCGTTGAGTGGCTCATCGTGTGTCAGAGATCTATTCAGGTGCAGTCGTCAGGCGCGGCACGGTCCGCGCCTGCATTCGAAGGCGTTTCGAACCTTGATCGCCTCAGCAGACCGTCTTCTGGCAAGCCAGAATGCACAGCGACTTGGCGATGCCGCTGAGCAGATTGCAGCCCGCCATGCAGATGTCGCAGGCAATGTTCGATGGACCGATCTGGTCGCCAGCCAGCTTCGTCTCGGACGGTCGCCGGCGGACCGGCGCAGACTGCTTCGGTAGGTGCATCTGATTTCTCCATCGGTTGGATGCTTCGCCTTGCTTGCGGTTTCGCCAAACTCACCGCCCGCGGGAGGTGTCGTTTGCCGACCTCACAAACGCCGTGGACGCGCTAGGCTCTCCTCGACCAAGCGCGGACTTCTCCAATGCTCACTGGAATGACGTCGCTGACGTCGACAGTGAAGCGGTAGATCTTGTTCGCCACGTTGACGTTGCGCGGATCGAAGAATCCGATTTCGACGTCGTAGCAGTCCGAGTCCGGGCGGCAGACCGGACTCTTGCGAACGTTGATTGCGTCGAGCTCGAGGTTGCCTTCGGTCGCGCTCTCCATGACCTGCGCCACCTGGAAGGCGTTGGACGCCGAAAAATTCAACGCACGTTCTTCGGCCGTGACACCGAGATTGCGCAGGTCGTAATAGACGCGGTTCAGGAAGCTGTTCAGTCCGGAGACCCGCCGGTCATATGCATCGCGTTCGGCGCCGGCCGTCGGCCTCGCGCCGACAATGTTTTCGATGAGCGGCTGCGTCGCCCAACTGAAGATGCCGCGGACAGCCGGAACAATGGCGGGGACGACCTGTCCGGACATCAGCGTGACATTGCCGGCAACGATGCCAGGTATCGAGACGAGTTCGACGCCGCGCTGCAATTGACCCGCAAAGGCTTCCCGGAGCCGTTCGTGCGTTGCGGCGGCAAAAGGTCCGGTCGGCACTACGGCATAGATCGGCGTGGCGTCCAGGTTGAGCGTCCAAAACAGCGATTCCGCTTCGAACGGATTGGCACGCAGGTATTCCGCCATCTGTGCCGCATCGTGCGGATTGGCCTGTGCGCCCGGCATGGCTTGGGCAAAGGAGTCGCGCCGCGCCTCGGTACCGAAATCGTAGCCGAGCTTGCCGAGCGCATAGACGAGTTGCGCCGGCGTGCCCGCTCCACCGCAACTGCAATTCGCTCCCCCACCGCAGCCGCAGTCCGACGGTTTAATGCCCGACGGCCTTGCTGGCGCGACACGGCCTGTTGGTTGCGCCGCAGCGGGGCTGGCAGTTGCCGGCGTCAACGCCAGAGCCTCCGATGCGATGATCGTAGGTTCGGATGCTCGGCTTGTCAGATCGAGCGATGTGGCAGATTCTCTTTCCGGCGATTGGATCGGGGCAAGGCTGGGCGCTTCGTCCGCCTTATCGACGATGGCTTCGCTCATGGTGGCTCCTCCCTCCAGGATCAGATTCATTGCACCCGCCGGGTTCCAGCGGCCGGCGAGGCATCGGCCGTTCTCGATATTGCTGTCGCAGGGCACAGCGCTCGCTATCAGCGCGTCGCGGACGCCGTGTGGATTGGGTGCCCAACCGCGCTTGAGCTGCAGACTCAGGAGCAGGGCCGCGAGCCCGGATACGAGCGGCGCCGCAAAACTCGTGCCGGACTTGGTGGCTAAACCGCCGTGTGGCACCGCTCCGAGAATGCGTTCGCCTGGCGCCAGGAGGCCCTGGCTACGGTAACTGCGGCCCCAGTTGCTGACGCTGAGTGGCTCGCCGTGCGCATTCATGGCCCCGACCGGCAGCGCGGAAGCCGCGGCAGCCGGCACATGAAGGCATTCGCATCCGTCGTTGCCGGCTGCGGCCACGATCAGAACGTTGCGGTCTGCGCAGGCCTGGATGGCGTTCGCGAGCACCGGCTCTGGCTCGCCAGAGCGGGAAAGCTGGCCGCCGCTGATGTTGATGATTTGCGCGCCGCGGTCGACTGCTTGCAGGATCGCTCGCGCCAGGTCGAGTTGCGAACAGAGCACCAGCGAATTGGAAGGACCGCTGGCAAATACCGGTAGGATGAGCCCGCTGCAGGCCGGCGCGATACCTGCGAACGATCCCAAGGTCTTGCCGAAAATGATGCTGGCGACATGTGTGCCATGTTGCGAGGCCGGGCCATCGTCCGCGGTCGAGGGCGCAAGCGTCGGCACTTCGGACAGCAAGGCGTCGCGAAGGCAGGGATGCGTCCGGTCGATCGGCCCGTCGAGTACAGCGATCCGAATGCGTGGGTCGCCCCGGGTTTCCTCCCAGATTGCTGCAAGGCCGGCGTCCATCGCTGCCGAAGTCCAGAAGGACTCGACAGGCAAGGGATTGTCCCTTGGGGATTGGATCATGCCTGAACCACTATAACGGTTATTTTATAACAAATACAACTTAAAAGTGTATTCAAAATGACGGTCTGTCAAGCGCGTCTTCTGCCCTAAACGGACGGCAAGGGCGGCTGGGCCATTGCCTGCAGGCAGGTTGGTCGCCCCAGCAATGAACCGCTGCAGCGTGGCGCTGGAAATCTAGGTCCTCCGGGCCTTTGTCGCCGAATTGACCGCCGTGGCCCACGTGCGCAATGTCAATCGTCTCAAACATTACGAAACTTCAAGCACGCTGCGATGGTGCCGATGGAATTGAAAGACGTTCGTTGAACGTGGCGTCGCCGAGCGTCCGATTGCGTTGAACGTATTGCCGCGGGAGGATCGCCGTGAAGCCCGTTCTGGTTCTGCTTGCTTGTCTGCTTTTTGCGTTGCCCGCATCGGCCCAGGAGATCGCCCTCGCCGTCGATGGCTGGAACGCCGAGACCCGCGCGGACGGCGTCACCTATTACCGCTGCGCCGGAAAGAACTGCGCCCAGGGCTCGGTCGTAAGTTACAAGCGCCAGCCGCACCGGCCGGCGCTGACGCTCGCCGAATACGAGCGGCACCATCGCGGCCTCGCCAAGAACAACAGCGGCCAGGGAAGCATCCGCGAGGCGCAGATCGCGGACGTCGGCGAACGCGCCGTCGAGGGTGTGCGCGTGATGCATGTCACGCGCGTGGTCGAATGGACCGACAAGTCCGTGACCTACAGCATCGAGGCGCGGCTGATCGGGCCGGACCGCAGCTACAGCCTGGTCAGCGACTCGGGAAAGCCCGAATGGACGGTCAACAACTACAACGGCTTCCTGCGCCGGCTCGTCGAAATCGCCGGCATTCGGGGCAATTGACAAAATGGGCGCCGTCGTCCGGATCGGCGGGGCGGCCGGATTTGCCGGCGACCGCACCGATGCGGCTAGACCGCTGGTGGAGGCGCTGGCGCGGTGTGACGGTCCGCGCTTCCTGATGTTCGAAACGCTGGCCGAACGCACGCTGGCGCTCTCGCAGCTCGAACGGCGGCGCGATCCGGCACGAGGCTATAATCCGAAGCTCGACAGGTTCATCGGCCCTGTGCTGGCCGACTGCCTGCGCCACGACGTTCGCATCGTCGGTAACTTCGGAGCCGCCAACCCACGTGGCGCGGCCGAGCGCATCCTTGCGCTGGCGCGGGAGCGGGGACTGCGGGTGCCGCGCGTCGCGGTGGTGGAGGGCGACGATCTGACCGGCGTGCTGTCCGCGGGAGAGCTTGCCGCGCGCGAGATCGACGGCTCGATGCTGCGGGACGCGAACGAGATCGTCGCAGCCAATCTTTATCTCGGCGCGGCGCCGATCGCCGAAGCGCTGGGCGCGGGCGCCGATGTCGTCGTAACCGGCCGGGTCGCGGATTCCGCGCTGGCGCTCGGCCCGCTGATGCACGCGTTCGGCTGGCGGCAGGACGACTGGAATCGTCTCGCTGCCGGAACGCTCGCGGGTCATCTCCTGGAATGCGGCGCGCAGGCGACCGGCGGTTATTTCGCCGATCCGCCGCACAAGGCCGTGCCGGGAATGGCCGACATCGGCTACCCGATCGCCGAGGTGGACGCGGACGGCTGCGTGACCGTCACCAAGCCCGAAGGCACCGGCGGCCGGGTCGACCGGCTCACCGTGACTGAGCAGTTGCTCTACGAGATTCACGATCCGGCCGCTTATCTCGCACCCGACGTGACGCTCGACCTGACCGGCGTGACGGTCGACGAACTCGCCCGCGACCGCGTGCGCGTGCAGGGTGCGCGCGGCAGGCCCGCTCCCGAAACGCTCAAGGCCACGGTCTGTGTCGATGGCGGCGTGCTGGGCGAAGCCGAGATTTCCTATGCGGGGCCCAACGCCGCGGCGCGCGCGCGGCTCGCGGCTGAAATCGTCACCGAACGCGTCGGGCGGCTGGCGCCCGGTCTCGCCGTGCGCGTCGACGCCATCGGCATCCTCAGCGTGCTGGGTGACGACGCCGGTGCCTTCGCGCGCCGGAGCAACGCCGAATCGGACGACGTGCGATTGCGCTTTGCCGCGCGATCGGCCGATGCGGCGGAGGCGGAAATTCTCCTCGATGAGGTGGAGGCCCTGTACTGCGCCGGGCCCGCCGGCGGCGCGGGCGTGCGACGGCGGCTGACGCCGCGGCTTGCCAGTGCGTCATGCCTGATCGAGCGCAAGTATGCCGCGCCGCGCGTGACCATGCTCGGAGGCGGCGCATGAGCGCGCGGACGGTGAAACTGCACGAAATCGCCAACGCCCGTTCCGGCGACAAGGGAAACCGGCTCAATATCGCGCTGGTGTGCCGCGATCCGGCGCATTATTCGGCGATTGCGCGGCAGGTCACGGCGGAGGCTGCCGGTGCGGCCTTCGCGCATCGCAAGCCGTCGCGTGTCGTGCGCTACGATCTGCCGAAGCTTGCCGCCTTCAACTTCGTGCTCGACGACGTGCTCGAAGGCGGAGTGAATGCTTCGCTGGGGCTCGACGGCCACGGCAAGTCGCTGTCGTTCCTGCTGCTCGATCTGCCGGTCGAGATCGAAAGCTGACGCCCGCGGCCTCGCAAGCCGCGGGCGCGCGCCCGCTATTTCTGCGCGGGTAAGGCCGTTGCCGCCGGCTCCGGCGCCACGATCTTCATCACGAACGAGGTCGGCTTCTCGGTCGGGCCAAAGGGACCCGGGACCTTGTTCTTGACCGGCGGCAGACTCTTGAGGAATGCGACAACGGCGCCGACGTCCTCGCCGGTCAGCGCGGCGAAGGCATGCCAGGGCATGATCGGCGCGAGAATGCGGCCATCGGGCCGCTTGCCGGTCGTGATCGCGGTCGCGATCTCCTCGGACGACCATCGGCCGATGCCGGTCTCGCGGTCGGGCGTGAGATTGGGTCCGTGAAACACGCCAAGCCCGGGAATCTCGAAACCCACCTCGGAGCCGCCGAGGAATCGCTTCATGTCGGGCTTGCCGAAGAAATATCCCGGCGTGTGGCAGTCGTGACAGCCGCCGAACGTGACGAGATACTTTCCGCGCTCGACCCTTGCATCGCCGGCGGGAACGGACGGCGAGGTGACGGCCAATGCGAGGACCGCGACCGCTGACGCGAGCGCAAGGCTCGCAAGCGCGGCGGCCGGCCTGCGTTTTGCGCTGGAGCGTGCGGCGGCGGCACGGTGCCCCGCGCTCCAGTTGAGGCGGTCGAGCGCGTCGCGGGTGGGATCGCCGCGTCCGGACGCCACCGCGTCGGCGGCAAAGGATATGTCGCCGCGATTGAGCCCGATGTCCCTGAGCAGATCGTCGGGCAATTCGCTCAACTCGCGGCGGGTTTCGCGGGCCGCCGCGGTTTGAGGAAACAGGAATCCAAGGGCTGCGGCCATGCGGCTGCGGCTCCTGGAAACGAAGGAAGGCGGTTCAAAAAGCTGGTTCACGGCAAACTCCGTTCGTGGCGCATGCAATGGCATGCGCGTTCGATGTTTCGCTGCCCCCCCGGCGACCGCCGGGGGCGTGTGTTCGGCTTACCTAGGCCGCGAGCTTCAAGGTCGCGGCACGGCGGTCGTACTCGTCGGCGAGCGCGTGGATCGCCGCCGCGCCGTCGCCCTGGAACGACGGTCCGTGCATCAGCGCGATCGTCTTCGGCGCGAGCTTCGCCAGGCCGCGGATCGTCGTGCCCATTCCCGGGCTGTGGCTGGAGTACTTGAAGAGGTCTTCCGCCGCGATCGCGGGGCCGACGATGTCGCCGCCGGTGAGCGCCTTGCCGTCGCCGAGCTGGGTGAACAGGTCGCCGGACAAGAGCGTGCCCGTCGACTCCTCGAACAGCACGCCGGCGTCCCAGCCGTGCGGCGTGTGCGGCGTGTCGATGAAGCGCACGCGCTTGCCGCCGCCGAGATCGATGACCTCACCGCCCGCGAGCACGCGCGGCGGGCGGTCGGCGAAATCGTTGAGCGACACCATGGTGCCGGTCTGGCCGTGCGCCGCGGTGGCGTTCGGCGCGGCGGCGAGCCATTCGTTCATGGCGCCGCATTCGTCGGCCTCGAAGTGGCCGTAGGAGATCCAGCGCAGTTTCTCGGGCGGGATGATCCTGGCGAGCGCGTCGCGGTTGAGCGTGAACATCTTCCGCAAGCCGGTGTGGAACATCAGCGGCTCGTCGCCCAGCACCAGGAACTGGTTGAAGGTGAAGCCCGCGGGCGGGGCGATGTCCGGAACGAAGGTCGAGAGCCGGTAGATGCCATTGGCGATTTCGTCGATTTTCGTTTGCATAAGAATCTCCATTAGATCAAAGGGTTGTCGGGTTTGGCCGCGCTCTGGACATCTCCAAAGTTTGGCGATACATGTATGTGTAGTGAAAATGAGTCGGCTTGTCAATAATGGATGCACATATTTGTGCAATGAAATAACGTGACCCGCAAATACACCCTCAAGCGCCGCGCCGAGCAGCAGGCCGAAACCCGGCAGCGCATCGTCGAGGCCGCCGTCGACCTGCACAGCACGGTCGGCCCGGCCGCGACCACGATCAGCATGGTCGCCGAGCGCGCCGGGGTGCAGCGGCACACGCTTTATGCCCATTTCCCCGACGAATTGAGCCTCCTGACTGCCTGCTCGGGGCATGTCGAAGAGCAAGACCCGCTGCCGGACGCGCAGGCGTGGCGGGCGATCGCGGACCCAAGCACACGGCTGCGCATCGCTCTCGGCGGAATCTACGCCTGGTACGCGCGCAACGCGTCGCTTGCCGCTTGTGTGCTGCGCGATACCGAACACCACCCGCTTGTCCGGCAAATCTCTGCGATGCGATGGGGACCGGTCTTCGGTGCCTATCACGAGGTGCTGGAGCAGGGATTAAACGAGAGGCAGCGCGCGCTGGTCGGCCTCGCGCTCAGCTACTACACGTGGCGGACGCTGACGCGGGACTGCAAGCTGACGCAGGACGCCGCCATCGACACGATGGTGCAGGCGGTCGATTGCGCGAAGTGACCGGCGTTCAATTGAACGCCGGCATGATCTCCTTGCCGAACAACTCGATTCCGCGCAACGCCTCGGCCAGCGTCATGTCGCCGAACACCATCTGCGGCACGAAATAATTGCAGCCGTTCTGTTCGATCTCGTTTGCGATCCAGCGCCGCACCGTCTCCGGCGAGCCCGCGATACCATTGCCCAGCGCGACCAACTCGTCGAACGTCGGTGGATAGATGCCGATCACCCGCGGCTCGGTGCCGTGGCGGTTGAACAGCCAGCGGAAGCTCTGCCGCCAGCGCGGGAACGCACGGCGCGCGATCGCCATCGCCGCCCCGTCGGTGTCGGCGACGACGATGTGGCGCGACAGCCCGATCAGCGTGCCGTTCTCGTCGAAGCCCTTGGCCCGGCGCGCCTCGCGGTAGGCCCTGATGATCGCGCTGGTGTTGTCGCGAAGTCCGAGCGCCACGATGTTGACGTGGTTCTCGGCGGGCCAGGCCGAGTTCGACGGCAATGTCACGCCGTACCACAACGGCGGATGCGGCTTCTGCACCGGCTTGAGGATCATCGGCAGCTTGTCGAACTTGTAGAATTCGCCCGCGAACGACAGTTCGTCCGCGTCGAGACCCTTGAGCAACACCTGAAACGCTTCGTGATACATCGCCTGGGTTTTGGAAAAGTCGAGGCCGTAGGCCGCGGTCTCGTACATCGACACGCCGCGCCCGACGCCGAGCAGGAAGCGCCCGCCGCTCATCTGGTCGAGCATGCAGACTTCCTCGATCAGCCGCAGCGGATGGTAGAACGGCAGCAGATAGACCAGCGGACCGAAGCGGAGCTGCTTCGTGCGTTGCGCCAGTGCAGCAAAGATCAGTGCCGGCGAGGCGGCAGCCCCGAGCGGCGTGATGTGATGCTCGGCGACATGGTAGCCGTAGAACCCGGCGCGGTCGTAGGCCTCGGCGATCTGCAGGCGCTCCGAATAGAGCTGGCTGAGCGGCACGCCCGCGTCGTCGATGTGGTCGAAGATACCGAATTTCATGAGAAGGGGTCCCGGCGGGCGCGGCCTCGTGGTCAGGGACGTTGCGCAGCAACGCGTTTCGAACCACGGGCCGCTCCCCATGTTTCGAAACGCCCGCCTGCGCATTGCCGCGGCGGGCTCCTGAGGATGAGCGCGGAATTGGCCGCGTCAACAGATTTGTGGATGCAGCACCCGGCGGCCGTTTACAGCGGCAGAAACTCAATCATATCGACGCCGATATAGCTCACGCCGCGCAACCAGTCGTATCCGGCCTTGCCGTCGACAAAGCGCAGCGTCTCCCCGGCGGCGAGATCGTAGATCAAATCGTTGCCCACAATGCGCGCCGGCCGGTCCGAGGTGACGAATTTGGCGCTCGGCGCGCGCACGAGCCGCATGACGATCCGCGTCGGCTGGCGCACCGTCAGTGCGCGAACCCAGGCACGGTCGTGGCGGTTGCCGATATAGTGCCAGAACGGCGTCAGGCCGTGCCTGCCCGCGTCGGTGCTGACGTCGTCGCTTTCGCCGTCCGTCTTTCCGAGGCGCAACGGCTCGCCTTTGAGCACGACCTCGGCCTCCATCAGCAGCGGCTGGTTCTGGCGCGCGAAGACCGCCTTTCCGAACGCTCTATAGAAATCCGGAAGCGGTCTTGACACGAGCGAGACGAAGATCGACGCCTCGTCTTCACCGGCGAGCACGCGCCGCTTCGCCTCTTCAAGGGCCATCGGCCCCTCCGCCGATCGCGCAGTGAGGCCGAAGAACGGATCGAGGTATGCCGCTTTGCCGTCCGGCAGTGTCGCAATCACGGCTACATGCCCCGAACTGGGGCTGACCAGATTGACTTGCACCGCGCCGTAACCCGCCTGCTGCAGGACCAGCATCAAGGCGCGCGCGGCGACATCGCAATCGCCGTTGCCTTGGACCAGGTCGATCGCGCCCGGCCGCACGCGGAACGGCCATGGCACGAAGCGATGCGTCAGGATCGGCCGCAGGCGGGCGAGCAGGCCCGCTTCCGGCAGCGGCCTCAAACCGAACACTGCGAACAGCCGCCGCGTCAGTTCGGCGGCCGTCGCATCGTCGCGCCGCGGCGCGCGTTCGGAAATTTCGGCCGCCGCCGCGATATGCGCGCGCGCGGCTCGCTGCCGCGGTTTCGATCGCCACCCGTCCGCCCGCAAGGAGCGCCACAGCAAGACCGAGTGCAAGCGCGGCCGCCGCCGCCAGGCGCGGCAGGACAGAGTGCCGCCGCGCCGAAATATCAGCGATCGGTATGGGTTCGGCCATATCCGTCCAATGCAACGCGGTGATGGTCGTCTATTGAATCGTCCCGCATTGGGTGCGGTCCGAGGCGACATATGTCGTTCGAAAGCGCGCGCTGTGCAACAACAAAATCAGGGAGGGATCGTCGCGGACATATCGCGCAGCGGCAGGCGGGCCGCGCCCACAGCGGACGGAACTCACGTTCTTCAGCGAAGCCGGGTCGCGAAAATGCGCGAATAAGCAAATGGCCGGCGCGGAGCCGGCCACCGCATATCGTTCGTTGCGACGTGCGACGCGATCGGGCGGCACCCCGTTACCGCCACTCGACCTTCATGATCTCGTAGGCCTTGGCGCCGCCGGGCGTCACGACTTCGACGGTCTCGCCCTTCTTCTTGTTGATCAGCGCGCGCGCGATCGGCGAGGTGATTGAGATGCGGCCGTGCTTGGCGTCGGCCTCCGGCTCGCCCACGATCTGCCAGACCTGCTTCTTGTCGGTGTCCTCGTCGACCAGCGTGACGGTCGCCCCGAACTTGATCGTGTCGCCGCTGAGCTTGGAGACGTCGATCACCTCGGCGCGCGCGAGCTTGTCCTCAAGCTCGGCGATTGCGCCCTCGTTGAGCGACTGCTGCTCCTTGGCCGCGTGATACTCCGCGTTCTCGGACAAATCGCCGTGGGTGCGCGCGTCCGTGATCTGCTGAATGATGCGCGGCCGTTCGACCTGCTGGCGGTGCTTGAGCTCGGTCTCGAGCACCGTATAGCCCGCCTCGGTCATGGGAATCTTTTCCATCGTTCCTTGGTCCCCTAATCCTACGCATCGCGAGAGGCATTAAATTCCAATCGCGGGCCGGCGTTCCGCCCCGCGATTGCGAACTTCGTTCCTACTCGCACCGCCGTGTCGGTCGGGAACTAGCCCCGGCCGCCGAAATAGCTTTGCAACGCCCGCACCTCGAGGTCGCCCGAAAGGTAGGCTTTGATGCCCTGCGCCGCGGCGACGGCACCTGAAAGAGTGGTGTAGTACGGCACTTTATGCAAGAGGGCCGCCCGCCGCAGTGGACGGCTGTCGGACAGGGCGGTGGCCCCCTCGGTGGTGTTGAAAACCAGCTGAACCTGGCCGTTTTTGATGGCGTCCACGATGTTCGGCCGGCCTTCGGCCACTTTGGAGATCTTGTCGGCGTCCACCCCGTTTTCGGTCAGGTAGCGCTGGGTGCCCGAGGTCGCGATTACCTTGAAACCCAGCCCTCGAAGCGTGCGAATCGCGTCCAGAATGCGCCCCTTGTCGGAGTCGCGCACCGAGACGAACACGGTGCCCTGCTTGGGGAGCTTGGCGCCGCCGCCGAGTTGGCTCTTGGCGAAGGCGACGTTGTAGTCGCGGTCGAGCCCCATGACCTCGCCGGTCGACTTCATCTCCGGGCCGAGCACGGTGTCGACCTTGTCGCCGAAGCGGGCGAACGGGAACACCGCTTCCTTGACGCCGACGTGCTTGGTGTTCCGCAGATCGAAGCTCTGCGGCGCAAGCTTGAACGATGCGAGCGTCTCGCCTGCCATGACGCGAGCCGCGATTTTCGCGACCGGCAGGCCGATCACCTTGGCGACGAACGGCACGGTGCGCGAGGCGCGCGGGTTGACCTCCAGCACGTAGATGTCGCCGTCCTTGATGGCGTATTGCACGTTCATCAGCCCGCCGACGTTGAGCGCCAGCGCCAGCGCCCGCGTCTGCCGTTCCAACTCGGCGATCGTCTTGGCGTTCAGCGAATAGGGCGGTAGCGAGCAGGCCGAGTCGCCGGAATGGATGCCGGCCTCCTCGATGTGCTCCATGATGCCGGCGATATAGGTGTCCTTGCCGTCGCACAGGCAGTCGACATCCACCTCGATGGCGTCGGTGAGATAGCGGTCGATCAGCAGCGGGCGCTTCTTCGACACCGCAAGCTCCGACGGCCGGTCGAGATCGGCGCTGAGCCGCACCAGATAGCGGTCGAGCTGCGCCGTGTCGTGCACGATTTCCATGGCGCGGCCGCCGAGCACGTAGGACGGCCGGATCACGATCGGGAAGCCGAAGCTTTCGGCGATCTTGCTCGCTTCCTTGGGGCTGGTCGCGATCGCGCTCTGCGGCTGCTTCAGCTTCAGTTTGTCCATCAGCGTCTTGAAGCGGTCGCGGTCCTCGGCGAGGTCGATCGCGTCGGGCGAGGTGCCGAGAATCGGCACGCTCGCATTCTCCAGCGGCTCGGCGAGCTTGAGCGGCGTCTGGCCGCCGAACTGCACGATCACGCCGTGCAGCGTGCCCTTGGAGCGCTCGGTGTCGACGATCTCCATCACGTCCTCCGGCGTCAGCGGCTCGAAGTAGAGCCGGTCCGAGGTGTCGTAGTCGGTCGACACCGTCTCCGGATTGCAGTTGACCATGATGGCTTCGAAGCCGGCCTCCTTCAGCGCAAACGAGGCGTGGCAGCAGCAGTAGTCGAACTCGATGCCCTGGCCGATGCGGTTCGGGCCGCCGCCGAGAATGATGACCTTCTTGCGGTTGGACGGCGCGGCCTCGTTGGCGGCCCTGCCTGCGAACGGCGCCTCGTAGGTCGAATACATGTAGGCGGTGGGCGAGGCGAATTCGGCCGCACAGGTGTCGATGCGCTTGAACACCGGCCGCACCTCGAGGCCGCGGCGCCGCTTTGTCGCTTCGTCGGTCGAAAGGCCCGCAAGCTTGCCAAGCCGCGCGTCGGAGAACCCCATCGCCTTGAGCCTGCGGAACGCGCCCGCGCTTGCGGGCAGGCCTTTCTTGCGGACCTGCTCCTCGGTGTCGACGATGCCGCGCACCTGCGCGAGGAACCAGGGATCGACCTTGCAGGCGGCGTGGACCTCCTCGTCGGTGAAGCCGAGCCGCATCGCCTGCGCGATCTTGAGGATGCCGTCCTGGCTCGGCGCGCCGAGCGCTGCGCGCATCGCGTTCTTGTCGTCACCCTGGCCGAGGCCTTCGATCGCGATTTCGTCGAGCCCGGTGAGGCCGGTCTCCAGCGAGCGCAGCGCCTTCTGCAGCGACTCCTGGAAGGTGCGGCCGATGGCCATGGCCTCGCCAACCGACTTCATCGACGTGGTCAGGCCCTGTTCGGCGCCGGGGAACTTCTCGAACGCGAAGCGCGGGATTTTCGTGACCACGTAGTCGATGGTCGGCTCGAACGAAGCGGGCGTCGCGCCGCCGGTGATGTCGTTCGCAATTTCGTCCAGGGTGTAGCCGACCGCGAGCTTGGCCGCGACCTTGGCGATCGGAAAGCCCGTGGCCTTCGACGCCAGCGCCGAGGAACGCGACACCCGCGGGTTCATCTCGATCACGACCAGGCGCCCGTCCGCGGGATTGACCGCAAACTGCACGTTGGACCCGCCGGTCTCGACGCCGATCTCGCGCAGCACCGCGATCGAGGCGTCGCGCATGATCTGGTATTCCTTGTCGGTGAGCGTCAGCGCCGGTGCGACCGTGATCGAGTCGCCGGTGTGGATGCCCATCGGATCGAGGTTCTCGATCGAGCAGATGATGATGCAGTTGTCGCGGCGATCGCGCACCACCTCCATCTCGAATTCCTTCCAGCCGAGCACCGATTCCTCGACCAGCACCTCGTTGGTCGGCGAGGCGTCGATGCCGCGCTCGACGATCTCGATGAATTCGTCGCGGTTGTAGGCGATGCCGCCGCCGGTGCCGCCGAGCGTGAACGACGGGCGGATGATCGCGGGCAGGCCGATGTCGTCGAGCGCGGTCAGCGCCTGCGCCAGCGTCTTGATCTGGTGCGAGCGCGGCGTCGCAAGCCCGATCTTGGTCATGGCATTGCGGAACAATTCACGGTCTTCCGCCTTGTCGATGGCCTCCGCGGTCGCGCCGATCATCTTGATATTGAACTTGTCGAGCACGCCCATCTTCTTGAGCGACAGCGCGGTGTTGAGCGCGGTCTGCCCGCCCATGGTCGGGAGAATGGCGTCGGGGCGCTCCTTCTCGATGATCTTGGCGACGATCTCGGGCGTGATCGGCTCGATGTAGGTGGCGTCGGCGAGGTCCGGGTCGGTCATGATCGTGGCCGGGTTCGAATTCACCAGCACGATCCGGTAGCCCTCTTCCTTGAGCGCCTTGCAGGCCTGGGTGCCGGAATAGTCGAACTCGCAGGCCTGCCCGATGACGATCGGGCCTGCGCCGATGATCAGGATCGATTGGATGTCGGTTCGCTTCGGCATCGGGCCTCGTAAATGCACACAAAAAAAGGGCGCGCTCCCGCGCGCTTTTAGGCTGAGTGGGAACCGGTCAGCCGCCCGGAAAGCGCGCTCACTTTGAAGAGTGCGCGTTCTAACGCAAAACCGGTGCCCACTTTTGCTGAACGCGCACGGGCGTCCTTCGCCCCGGCGACGGGGGGTCACCCCGCGCGAGGAGGGCTTAGACCAGAATCGGCAGTCCGCCAACCCCGGAACGCTCCGGAAACCTGGTTGTCACCGGGGGTTTTGCAAGGATTCAACGGTTTGGCCCTGCACGGGAGGTATGCCGCTTGTGCGGGCCGGGCCGCTTCTGTCAGGAGTCCCCGCGCCATGGCTCCACCACCCCTGCTTCAGCTCAGCGGCATTGCACTGACCTTCGGCGGCACACCGCTGCTGGAGGATGCGGAATTGTCGGTATCACCGGGCGAGCGGGTGTCGCTGGTCGGGCGCAACGGCTCGGGCAAATCGACGCTTCTGAAGATCGCCGCCGGGCTGGTTGAGCCGGACCGCGGTTCGGTGTTCGTGCAGCCGGGCGCGCTGGTGCGGTATCTGCCACAGGAGCCCGATCTCGCGGGGTTTGCGACAACGCTGGCTTATGTTGAGGCGGGCCTGCCACGGGGCGAGGGCGCCCATGTCGCCAGGATGCTGCTGGAACAGCTTGGCCTCACCGGCGGCGAGGATCCGGCGCATCTGTCCGGCGGCGAAATCCGGCGCGCCTCGCTCGCCCGCGTGCTGGCGCCATCGCCCGACATCCTGCTGCTCGACGAGCCGACCAATCATCTCGACCTGCCAACCATCGAATGGCTGGAGCGCGATCTCGAGGTGCGGCGCACGGCGCTGGTAATCATCAGCCACGACCGGCGATTCCTTTCGACGCTGTCGCGCAGCACGGTTTGGCTCGACCGCGGCCGGACGCGCCGCCTCGAACGAGGGTTCGCGCATTTCGAGGAGTGGCGCGACACTGTTCTCGCCGACGAAGAGCGCGAGCAGCACAAGCTCGACCGCAAGATCGTCGAAGAGGAGCACTGGATCCGCTACGGCGTTTCCGGGAGGCGCAAGCGCAACGTCCGCCGCGTCGCCGAGCTTCAGACCCTGCGGGAGCGGCGGCGCACCCATCGCGCCAGCACGGGCAGCGTGAATTTCACCGCCGGCGGCGCGCCTGCGTCCGGCGATCTGGTGATCGAGGCCAAGGGCCTCGGCAAGAGCTACGGCGGCCGGCCGATCGTCCGTGATTTCTCGATCCGCATCATGCGCGGCGACCGTATCGGCATCGTCGGGCCGAACGGCAGCGGCAAGACCACGCTGTTGAACCTGCTGACCGGCCAGCTTGCGCCCGATGAGGGCACGGTGCGGCTCGGCGCGAATCTCGCGATCGCGGCGCTCGACCAGCACCGCGACAGCCTCGATCCCGGCATCACGGTTGCCGAGGCGTTGACCGGCGGCCGCGGCGACACCGTGATGGCCGGCGGCAAGCCGCGCCACGTCGTCGGTTACATGAAAGACTTTTTGTTTGCGCCCGAGCAGGCGCGCACGCCGCTCGGCAAGCTCTCCGGCGGCGAGCGCGGCCGGCTGATGCTGGCGCAGGTGCTGGCGCGGCCGTCGAACCTGCTGGTGCTCGACGAGCCGACCAACGATCTCGACATGGAAACGCTCGACGTGCTCGAAGAGATGCTCGGCGATTATCCCGGCACGGTGCTGCTCATCAGCCACGACCGCGATTTCCTGGACCGGCTGGTGCATGGCGTGATCGTGCCGTCGGGTGACGGCCGCTGGACCGAGTACGCCGGTGGCTACAGCGACATGCTGGCGCAGCGCGGCGCGGACCTGGTCCGCGAGACCCGCAAGGCCGAGCCGCGCAAGGCCGCGCCGGAGCCTTCGCCGTCCGAGGCGGCAACGCCACCCGCGAAGCGGCGGCTGAGCTTCAAGGACAAGCACGCGCTCGAAACCCTGCCGAAGACCATCGCCGCCCTTCAGGCCGAAGCCGCGGCGCTGCAACGAAAACTCGACGATCCGGGCTTCTACGCGCGCGACCGGGCCGCGTTCGAAAGCGCCACTGCGGCGCTCGGTGCGCTGCATGAGAAGATTGCGGCGGCCGAAGAGCAATGGCTGGAACTCGAGATCGAGCGCGAATCGCTCGCGGGCGGTTGACGCCCCCGATCAGCGCGCTTGGCCTGTCCCGCCAAGCGCCAGCGCCAGATTTTCTACGCCGGGCTTCAAATCGCCGGCCTCGATCCGCCGCGCGATCTCGGCGATCCGGGCGTTGGCCGGTGCCGCGCGCCCGCGGCGTGCGCTCTCCTCTGCGACAAGGCCGTTGATCATGCCGACCTCGCTCGGCCGGCCTTTCAGAAAATCCTGAAGCACGGTGTTGCGGCCACGGCCCGGGCCGATGTCGGCTGTGAGCTTGTCGAACAGCTTCTCGGCCGGGCTGTTGGAGCGGGCGAGATCCGCTGCCGTGAGCCCGAAGATCGGCTCCACCGCATGGCCCAGGTCCTGGCCGGTCCGCATGGCCTCGTCGCCGATTTCGACGACAAGTTCGCGCATGCCCGGCAGCTTGATCGCGTCGGCGATCGTCATGCCGACCATGGCCATCGGACCGAGGCACATGGCGTTGACGATCAGCTTGGTCCATTTCGCCGCAAGGATGTCGGCCTTGATCTCGACCTTGCCGACGGGCGAGAGCAGCGCCTGCATTTCGGCGAGCCGGTGCACGGGCCCGCCGTCGAGCGCGCCGATCCCGATCCAGGTCTTCGGCGGCGGCGTGTTGCGCTTGACGCGCCCGGGTGTGAACATTTCCGACGACAGTTCGACCACGCAGCCGAGCGTGCGCTCCGGACCCACGATGCCGCGTATGACATCGGCCACCATGCCGTTCTGCATCCCGATCAGCATGCCGTCGGGCTTCAGATGCGGCGCGATCATCTCGCAGGCCCAGCGCGTGTCGTAGGCCTTCACCGCCAGCAGCACCACGTCGAACGGCGCGTGAAACGTGCAGACGTCGCAGAGGTGATGCGCGCGCACCGCAACGTGCTGCTCGGCGTCGGGCATCGATATGTGCAGCCCGTCCGCCCGCATGGCCTCGACGTGTTCGGGCCACTGGTCGATCGTCGTCACGTCGCGGCCGGCATCGACGAGGCCCGCGGCGATGCAACTGCCGTTCGCGCCGGTGCCGAAGACCGCAATCTTAAGCGCCATGTCCGCCCGCGCCCGGCGCGCCTCGTCAGTCGACCTTGATGTTGCCGGCCTTGATGATCGGCCACCACTTGTCGATGTCGGCCTTCTGCATGGCGCGCAGCGCCTCCGGCGTCTGCCGGTCGCGCGCGAAGATTTCCTGGCTCAGGCCTGCGAGTCTGGTCCGCACCGCGGGCTCGGCCAGCGCCTCGCGCGCGGCGGCGTTGAGCTTGCCGACGACGTCCTTCGGCGTGCCCTTGGGCGCCCACATGCCGTGCCACAGCGAGACGTGGAAGCCCGGCAGCCCGGCCTGGTCCACGGTCGGGTATTCGGGCGCGGTCTGCAGCCGTGCCGCGGCCGTGATGCCGTACATCTTGATGTTGTTGCCGCGCGCCTGCGGGATCGAGGTGATCGGGTCGGCGATGACGAGATCGATATTGCCCGCCAGCAGGTCTTGGATCGACGGCGCGATGCCGCGGTACGGCACGTGCTGCAGCTTGGTGCCGACGGCCTGCTCGAACAGCAGCCCGCAGACGTGGGTGATGCTGCCGACGCCTGCGTTGCCGATGGTCGCCTTGCCCGGATTGGCCTTCAGCCAGGAGATCAGCTCCTTCATGTCGTTGGGCGGCAGCGCCTTCTTGCCGACCACCGCGAACGGCGCGACGCAAAGCGGAGTGATTGGCTCGAAGTCGTCCATGACGTGGAAGGAGAGCTTGGAATAGGTCGCGCCGGTGATGACGTGCGAGCCGTTCTGGCCGACGCTGAGCGTGTAACCGTCGGGCGCGGCGCGCGCGACGCGGCCCGCGCCGATGGTCCCGCCGGCGCCGGTCGCGTTCTCCACGATCACCGTCTGCCCGAGCGGCTTGCGCATGCCTTCGGCCATCACGCGCGCGATGGTGTCGGTCGCTCCGCCGGCCGCGAACGGCGCGACGATGGTGATCGGCTTCGACGGATACGCCTGCGCGAAGGCGGAGCGCGCGAGCGCTGGCGCGGCGATTGCGCCGGCGGCAAGTTGCAGCAAACGGCGGCGTGCGAACTTCATGGCGTTCCTCCGAAAAATTGAATGAGAAGTTTCTGGACCTGTTCAGGCTGTTCCTGTTGCGCCCAATGCCCGGCCCCATCGACCAGATGGGTGCCGCGCCACTGCGTGCATGCTTTTGTCTGCATCGCCTCGAAAGCGCCGGGCGTCTGATACGTGCCCCAGTCGCTCTTGCCTGCGATGAAGCAGGCCGGCACGTCGATGGTGCGGCCGGCGAAGGTGCGATGCTCGGCTAGCGTCCTCGGGTCGGTGCCGCGCCGCACCCGGTATCCTTGCAGCGCGCCGGTGAAGCCTGTCCGGCTGTACTCCGTGACGTAGACGCCCACTTCGGCGTCGGTCAGCCATTGGCACGCCGCGATCTCGGCTGCCGACGGCATGAACGGCGCGACCGTCTCGGCCATGCCCTTGTCCTTGTCCATCACGTAGTAGGTCGGGATCTTGGCCATCTCCTCGGCGGTGCGCGCCTTCAGCGGATGCGGCTTGTTTTCTTTCCAGTCGGCGCTCTTGTAGTGGTAGTAGGCGCGGAAGAATGCGTGCAGGCCCTGCGCGGCATGCAGCATGTCGTCGTTGGCGCCGCGCAGGCGCTGGTGGTTGTGGTAGTACTTGCGCGGCCGCGGCAGCTTTGCGAGCTCGGCGTCAAGTTCGTCGTCGGTGGGTGCTGCGCGCGGCGGCGCCGTGCCGTTGTCGGTGTTGAACGCCACCGCCGGCGCTCCCGGGAACGGCGAACTCATCAACGCCACCTTGCGAAACACGTCGGGTCGGATCAGCGCGCACCACGACGCGACCGGCGAGCCGGCATCGTGTCCGACAATCCCTGTGACCGACCGGTGGCCGAGCGCGTGCACGAGGCCGGTCGTATCTCTCACCATGTTGAGGGGCCGGAAGGGATCGGAATCGGCGTCGTATGAGCCATCCCAGCCGATGGTGCGCCCATAGCCGCGCATCTCAGGGGCGACCACGTGGTATCCGGCCGCCGCCAACGGCAGCATGACTTTCCGCCAGGAGTAGGCGAGTTCCGGGAAGCCGTGCAGAAGCACCACGCACGGGCGGCCTGGCGCCTCGAAACCAGCCTCCAGCACGTGCACCATCAGGCCATTGTTGTTGTCGACATGGCGGGAGCGGATGGCTGCGGGCAAGGTGTCGTTGCCGTAGGGCGGCAGGCGTGTGGCGTCGGCGAGGTTCATGTCGGCCAGCCTCAATCCTTCTGCAGCAGCCGCGGCAGCCACACCGAGATCACCGCGGGCGTGCCCTTGCGGGTCTGTTCGAGCCCGCGCCGCAGCGCCGCCTCGATCTCACCCGGGTCGGTGACGTTCTCGCCGTAGCAGCCGGCGGCTTCCGCCTCCTTGGCGTAGTCGATGGGCGGATCGAAATAGCCGCCGTCGTAATTGGCCTTCGCGGCGTAGCTCTTGTCCGCGCCATAGACGCGGTTGATGCGCAGCGTGCCGGTGGAGTAGCTGCGGTTCTGGTACACGATCGACATGTAGGGCGCGTTGTAGTGCTTGGCGGCCCACAGCGCGTGGATCGGCGTGCCGAACATGTAGAAGCCGTCGCCGGAGATGCCGACCACGTCGCGGTCGGGCGCTGCGAGCTTCGCGCCGAACGCCGCGCCCGGCGACCAGCCGCCGCTCGACGCCGGATTGTGGAAGTACGAACCCGGCCGCGAGCAGCGCAGATAATCGTGCACCTGGTTCTGCGAAATCGTTTCGTCGAACACAATGCAGTTGTCGTCCAGCACCTGGCCGATGCAATGCGACAGCCATTTCGGATCGATCGGGCTCTTTGCGCTGCGCGATTTGGCGTCGGCAGCGAGATCGTTGCGGCGCTTGGCGGAGGCCTCCGCGCACACTTTCGCCCTCGCGGCGAAGCGGCGCTTGTCGTCGGGCGTGATCAGCCGCGCGGCATCGGCGGTCAGCGCCTCGATGACGGACAGCGGATCGGCGGTGAGCCGCAGGTCCGCGGTGAATTCCATGGTGGGGATGCGGCGCTTTGCCGGCTCGACGTCCGTGATTGCGACCCAGGCGGAGTCCGGCGGCGGATTGCTGTCGGCAAGCCAGGGAATGTCGACGTCGAGGCACAGCACCACATCGGCGTCCTTCAGATGCGCCTCGCTCATGTAGAGCGGGTGGTCGAGCGGGAAACACAGATACGCGCGCAGCCCCGACTGCGCGACCGGAAGGCCCAGCATTTCGCAGAGCCTGACCAGTGCCGGCACGGTCGCGGGATTGCGGCCCGAGCGCGCCGTGAGCACGAACGGATTCTCGGCCTTGATCAGCCGCTGTGCGATCTCGCGGATGCCTTCGGCGTCGGGGGCTGCGGGTCGCGCCACGCCGAGCTGGTCCATGGTCGGAAACTTTGCGCCGTTGATCTTGTTCAGCGACACCTCTCTCGGCAGCGTGAGATAAACCGGCCCGCAAGGCTCCGTGCAGGCCACCTGCAGCGCACGCGAGATCATCAGTCCCGCGTTGTCCTGCATCTGCATGCGGTGATCCCACTTGGTGTACTGCCGCACGATGGAATTCTGGTCGAAGCTCTGTTGCAGCCAGATGTGGCCGCCGCCGTCGCGCGCGCCGAACACGCCGCTGCCGGGAAAGCTCGTCGGCGAGCCGCCGCCGGTGATGATCACCGGCAATCCGGTGTGGAACGCGGTGTGCACCGCGCCGCCATAGTGCTGCGTGCCGCAGTCGACATGGGCCGCGGTCACCGCGGGCTTGCCCGACACCGCGGCGTAGCCCAGCGCCGCGTTCAGCGAGGCATGCTCGTGCGTCACCGTGATCAGCTTCGGCGCCTTGCGGCCCTGCGCGTGCGCCTTGGCGACGGCCTCCTGGTAGAAGCCGATCTCCGAGCCCGAGGTGAAGAACACATAATCGACGCCGGCCGCGGCCATGGCGGCGATCATGGCGTCGCCGTTGTCGTCGGCGGGAAACTCGCTCCATGCGCGCGTTTCATTGCGTAGAACGCCGACATGCTTGTTCATGGATCGCTCCCTTTATCGCAGGCAGTTTGCAGCTTTCCGCGGTGCCCACAAGCAGCATATTTGCCGGCCTTTCTGCGAGCGGCTACGATTTGCGGGAATAGGTCCGGGGAGGAAACGATGGTTGCCAGATTTGGAGCGCTGTTCGCAGTCGCCCTGTCGTCCTGCGCGTTCGCCGCGTCGCAAGCGCAGGCGCAGCTCAATCCGCAGCGTAACGTCACGCTGGTGGTGCCGATCGGAGCCGGCGGCGGCGTCGACACCATGGCGCGGCTGGTCGCCGCCAAGCTTCAGGAGCGGATGAAGCTCACATTCGTGGTCGAGAACCGCGTCGGAGCGGGCGGCGCCATCGGCACCGACTCCGTCGCCAAGGCCGCGCCTGACGGCCATACGCTGCTGTTCATGGAAATGGGCGCGGCGATCCGCAAATGGCTGCACGCGGGCACGCCGTTCGATGTCATTAAGGACTTCGAGCCGGTGTCGCAGGTCTCGATGATCCAGATCCTGCTGTTTGCGACTCCATCGTTCCCGGCCAACGATCTCAAGGGCACCATCGCCTTCACCAAGGCGAATCCCGACAAGGCCTCGGCGGGCATCCCGGGCGTCGGCTCGCCGCACCATATGGCGGCGGCTATGCTCGACGTCGCCGCCAACATCAAGCTCACCACCGTGACCTATCGCGGCGCGGCTGCCGCGGTAAACGACCTCATCGCCGGACAATTGCCGCTGACCTGGGCCGCGCCGACCGCGGTCGTGCCGCACGTCCAGGCGGGCAAGGCCAAGGCCATCGGCGTCGCCTCGCCAACGCGTTTTGCCGGACTGCCGCAGGTGCAGACCTTCAAGGAGAACGCGGGCCTCGACATCGACGCCGACACCTGGTTCGGCGTGGTCGCGCCGGCCAGGACGCCGAAATCGATCGTGGCGCAGCTCGAAAAGGAGATTAAGGCCGTCACCGAGCTGCCCGACATTCGCCAGCGGGCCGAAGCCGCCGGCCTCACCATCAGCTACGGCGATAGCGAGCGGTTCCGCAAGCGGATCGCTGCCGATCATGAGCGCTTCGGCAAGCTGATCCAGGCGGCGGGGATCAAGCCGAACTGACTGGACCATGCTCGCCATCGTCGCCGGCGGGGGCATCGCGGGGCTCACCTGCGCGCTGAGCCTGCATCAGGTCGGCATCGCCTGCCGCGTCTACGAGGCGGTGCCGCATCTGGCTCCGCTCGGCTACGGCATCAACCTGCAGCCCAACGCGGTGCGGGAACTGTTCGCGCTCGGCCTTGGCGAGCGGCTGAGCGAGGCCGGAATCCTTACGGCCGAGCTTGCGATGTACAACAAGCACGGCCAGCTGATCTGGACCGAGCCGCGCGGCCGCGCCGCGGGCTACCGCTGGCCGCAGATTTCGATTTCGCGTGGCACGCTGCACGAGATTTTGCTCGGCGCGATCCGCGAGCGCATCGGCGCGGACGCGGTCGTCACCGGTCGCCGGCTGTCGTCGTTCGAGCAGCGCGGCGACCGGGTGATTGCCCGCTTCGTCGATCCGAAGGGTGAACCTGCGGGAGAGGCCGAGGGCGACGTTCTGATCGGCGCCGACGGCATCCACTCCGCCGTGCGCCGGCAGTTCTATTCGGGCGAGAAGGCGGTGTTCGACGGCTATCTGCACTACCGCGGCGTCGTCGAGACCGAGCCCTATCTCACCGGCGCGTCGATGGTGGTGGTCGGCCACCGCCACCACCGCGCGATCCTCTATCCGGTCGCCAGGCGCCCGGGCGGCAAGGTCATGGTCAACTGGCTCGCCTACACGCGCATCCCGCCGGGCTCGCCGCCAATGGAAGCGTGGGACACGGCCGCCGACCGGCAGGCCTGCGTCGACAGCTACAAGGGCTGGACCTATCCCTGGCTCGACGTCCGTGGCCTGTTCGCTGCGACGCCGGCAGAGATGGTGCTGCAACTGCCGAACGTCGACCGCGATCCGGTGCCGCGCTGGAGCTTCGACCGTGTCACGCTGATCGGCGACGCCGCGCATCCGATGCAGCCGGTCGGCGCGCAGGCCGGTTCGCAGGCGATCGTCGACGGCCGCGTGCTGGCCGCCTCGATGCTGGAATCGCGCAATCCCGTGGAGGCGCTGACCCGCTACCAGGACCGGCGGATCGCTGCGATGAACGACATGGTCCTGCGCAACCGCAGCCTCGGCCTCGAAACCATCCTGCAGATCGCCGAGGAGCGCGCGCCCAACGGATTTGCGCACATCCACGACGTTCTGTCGCAGCAGGAGCTCGAGGCCACCGCGCTGAACTACAAGAAGGCGGCGGGCTTCGACGTCGAGATGGTCAACAGCCGGGACTCCTTTGTCGAGCTTCCAGCGCGGGCGAGCTAAAGAATCCCCGCGACGCCGGCTTTCTTCGCAATCGCGCCCCAGAATGCGATTTCCGATCGGATGTAAGCCCTCAGCGCGTCGGGCTTCATCGAGCGGCCGGGCGTGATGCCCTGGCTCACAAGCTGCGACCGCACCGCGGCGTCGCCATAGATCGCTTCGACCTCGGCATGGAGCCGGTCGACGACAGGCTGCGGCGTGCGCGCCGGCGCGAGCAGCATGTACCAGAGCGCGAGATCGAAGCCCGGCAGTCCGGTCTCCGCGAGAGGCGGGATGCCCTTCAGATTGTCGTCGCGCTCCTTGGTGCTGATCCCGATCGCGCGGACCTTGCCCGCGTCGATCATGCCGCGCGCGACCGAGTGGCCGACGAACATCATCGACACGTGCCCCGCCGCGACGTCGCTCAGCGCGGGCGATGCGCCGCGATAGGGCACGTGGGTGATGTCGAGCTTCAGTTCGCCCTTCAGCAGCTCGCCCTGCAGGTGCAGCACCGTGCCGGCGCCGGTCGAGGCGTAGTTGAGCTTGCCCGGATTGTCCTTGGCATAGCGCACGATTTCGGCGACCGACCGGATCGGAAGCGCGGCGTTGACCACCAAGACCTGCGGCGTGCGCCCGACGAAGTAGATGGGCGCGAAATCGGCGACCGGATCGTAGGGCAGGCTCTTGCTGACGGTTGCATTGATCGCGAGCGCCGGATTTCCGGCGACCAGCAGCGTGTAGCCGTCGGGCGCGGCCTTTGCGACCGAGTTGGTGCCGAGCACCGTGCCCGCGCCCTGCCGGTTCTCGATCACAAACGGCTGGCGCAGCCGCTCTTCCAGCTTGGCCCCGATGATGCGGGCGGCGGCGCTGTAGGTGCCGCCGGTTGCGACCGGCGAGACGATGGTGACGGTGCGGCTCGGGTAGTCGGCTTGCGCGAACGCTGCGGTGGCGCCTGCAAGCGCAAGCGCCAAACCGGCCGACACGCGGAAACGTGACATGCGCGGCCTCCTGCCTCGTTCCGGCTCTTGTCTGGGCCCGCATCGCGGGCGTGCTGCGTCCGGTTGCCCGAGTGTAACCGCAAACCTGGGAAATTTGCCCCTCTCATTTTAAGATGGCCGGCGCCGCGCGAGGCGGCATGTGGACGCTCGGATGAATGCAGACGCCAGCTTGAAACCGGTGCGCGAGACGGCGCTTGCGATCCTCGCGCGCCTCGGTGTGCCGGAATCCGCCTTCCGCGATGGCGGCATGGCGGCGCGCTCGCCGATTACCGGAGAGACCGTCGCGCACGTCCCGGCGACGACGCCCGCCGAAGCGGCCGATGCCATCGGCCGCGCGGCTGGGGCCTTCGAGTCCTGGCGCGCGGTGCCGGCGCCCCGGCGCGGCGAACTGGTGCGGCTCCTTGGCGAGGAATTGCGCGCGGCCAGAAGCGATCTCGGCATGCTGGTGACGCTCGAAGCCGGCAAGATCGCCTCCGAGGGTCTGGGCGAGGTCCAGGAGATGATCGACATCTGCGACTTCGCAGTGGGGCTTTCGCGCCAGCTCTACGGCCGCACCATCGCGACCGAGCGGCCGGACCATCGCATGATGGAGACCTGGCACCCGCTTGGGGTCTGCGGCGTCATCAGCGCGTTCAACTTCCCCGTTGCGGTGTGGTCGTGGAATGCGGCGCTGGCGCTGGTCTGCGGCGATCCGGTGGTGTGGAAGCCCTCCGAGAAGACGCCGCTCACCGCGCTCGCGGTCCACGCCATCGTCGGCCGCGCCATGCGGCGCTTCGGCAACGATGCGCCCGCGGGCCTGTGCGAGCTGCTGATCGGCGGCCGCGACATCGGCGAGGCGCTGGTGGACGATCCGCGCGTCGCGGTCGTGTCCGCCACCGGCTCGACCGCCATGGGCCGCACGGTCGGTCCTCGCCTGGCGGCGCGTTTCGCCCGCTCAATTCTGGAGCTCGGCGGCAACAACGCCGCCATCGTCGCGCCGTCGGCGGATCTCGACCTCGCGGTGCGTGCCGTGGCCTTCGCCGCCATGGGGACCGCGGGCCAGCGCTGCACCACGCTGCGGCGGCTTTTCGTCCACGAGCAGGTCCATGACGACATGGTTCGCCGGCTCGGGCGCGTCTATGAGACGGTCGCGGTCGGCGATCCGCGCAATCAGGCCACTCTGGTCGGCCCGCTGATCGACAAACGCGCCTTCGACGGCATGCAGGCGGCGCTTGCCGAAGTGCGTGCCGCGGGCGGCGTGGTGCGCGGCGGCGAGCGCGTTGCGATCGGCGGGGAGGGCGCATTCTACGTCCGGCCTGCGCTCTGCGAGATGCCCGCGCATGCGGGTCCCGTGCTGCGCGAGACCTTCGCGCCGATCCTCTACGTGCTGCGCTATTCGGATTTCGGCGAGGCGATCCGCATGCAGAACGCGGTCGGCGCAGGCCTGTCGTCCTCGGTCTTCACCCGTGACGTGCGGGAGGCCGAGCGGTTCATGTCGTCCGCGGGCTCCGACTGCGGCATCGCCAACGTCAACATCGGTCCCTCGGGCGCCGAGATCGGCGGCGCGTTCGGCGGCGAGAAGGAAACCGGCGGCGGCCGCGAAGCGGGCTCGGATTCGTGGAAAGCCTACATGCGCCGCGCCACCAACACGATCAACTACGGCGACGCGCTGCCGCTCGCCCAGGGCGTGAAGTTCGATATCGGCTGAACACCGCGGGCTGGAGCTTCGTCAGTAGGCGACGCCGGTGTGGCGGTCGAATTGGTCGCGATGCGCGCCGGTATCCGGGTTGTCCTCGAACGGGCCGGCTGGGAACGCCGGCGTTTGCCTGTCGTCGAGATCCTCGTGACGCCGGGCGGAAGCGTAGGTTTCGAGCGCGCTTGAGCGCGCGACGGCCGCGTTACCTTTTGGACCTTGATGGGGGAACGCGGGTGTCGGCGTGCGGTAAGCGAACGGCTCCGGATAGTCCCGCGCCAGGTCGACCGTGCGCGGGGAGAACCGCTCCGCGCGCTGCGCGGCGGCGGCTTCCGCCAGGGCGTCGTCGACGAACTTCGGGCCGATCGCAATGGCGCCGATCGCAAATCCGGTCGTGAGGGCGCCGAATGCAACGGCAATTGCCCACATCCGTGGGGACATCCGGAATTCGGCGCGCAGGGGCGGTCGCATGAGAACGCATCCGATGGCCCCCGCGCCGTCAATGCGCGAGGCGGAATGCGGTTCCCGTCACCGGGACGGTGCGAACCCGGATGGAACTCAAGAGCTCCGGCTTTGATGGAATCAAAGCCGGGGCTCTTGCATGTTATTTTGACGCGTTTTCTTGACGCGAACCGGGTTCCACTTCGCTCGAAAACGCTGTGGAGATCGCCGGGCGCCAAGCGCTCAGCCGGCGATCTTCAAGACCTGCAATTTTGACGGGATCAGATGTGGGCTGCGACCGAGTGCAGCCCGATGACGCGCACGAGCTGGCGCACCTCGCGCTTCTGGTCCTCGCGCAGCTGCCGCAACAGCGGCATCGCGGCCCAGATCAGCTTCTGCACTTCCGCGCTGTTGGTGTCGAGGTTCGGCTTGCCGCCGTTGGCGCGCATCGCGCCCCGGTGAAAATGCACGCGCGCCACGTCGCGCAACGCGGCTTCCACCGCCGGCCAATATTCCGCCTGCGACTGCGTCAGCTTCAGCCGCGAGCGGATGCCCACGATCTGGGCGTCGTCGAGCAGCCCTTCCGCGGTCGCGGGCGGGCGCTTCGGCTTGCGCGGCGGCAGCGGCGCGGCATCGAGTTCGACCGGGGTCGATGTGACGCTCGCAAGCGTCGGTCCGGCTGCGGGTGCGGATTGGAGCGCGTAGGCCGCGGTCTGGGGCGCGAGTTCCGCCGCGCCGCCGAGTGCCGGCGTCACCGCGTCGTAGAAGCGCTGAAGATCGCCGGCCGGAACGATTTCGGCCAGCGCGAACGATGGGCTCAGCTCCGATTGCAGCGCCGCCCGGACCATGATGGCGAGGCGGTCGGACTTGGCCTCGTAGTTGGAGACCTGCGGCGTATGCTCGAACGGCGAGTCGGGCGTGGACCGCATCGCATAGGCGCTGACCACGGCCAGCGAGCCTGCTGCGGCGCCAAGAGCGATAAATCGGGTGAAAAAACGAAAAGCGCCATTCGTTTGCAAGCGAATCCCCACGCCATTGAACCCGGCAATCGCTTGTTACTCGCAAATTGGGATTAATAATGGCTTAACCCTAATGCCGCCCTAAGCCGCAAAGGGCCGGTATTGCGCGGGGCGGGGCTCAGGCCGTATGCGCGATAAACGTCATCCGCGCGCGATTGTGGCCAATGTTGGTGCGGGCGCGCTGCGCCTTGAAGCCGGCGGCTTCGAGTTTGGCCACGATCTCGGCTTCGCTATAGCGGCGAATCCCGATCGACTTGCGAAGCTTCCAGTAGCTGGAAAAGTAGGTCCGCAGCAGGCCGCGGACCGCGGCCCAATAGAAGCCCTCCTGGGCCGCGAATCGCAGCAGCGCGAAGCCGTCGCCCAGCGCGGAGACACGCTTGGGGATCACGTCGCCCAGCACCAGCGAACCGCCGGGCTTCAGCAGCCGATGGAACGACTTCAGCAGCGCGTCGAAATCCGACTCCGACAGGTATTGCGACACCGAATGCATCACGACCGTGTCGACCGAGTGGCCGGGCATAGTGGCCACGTCCTCGGGCTTGCGCACCACGATCTTGGGATTGGACGCATAGCGTCCGGCCAGGACGGTCCGCACGTTGGGCGCGGCCTCGCACAGGATCAGCCGCGACACGCCTTCCGACAGTTCGGCCGCGGACAGCGCCTCGCCGCAGCCGTAGTCCAGCATCGTGCCGCCTGCGGGCGCGTAGGGCTTCAGGTCGGCGGCGATGCGGCGGAAGTGCGCGGCAATATGCCTGGGGCCGACAAAGATTGTGTGTTTGGAATCCCAAAACGAAATCCAGTCGCCGTCGGCCATGCGTGTGCGAGCCTCAGACGCCCCACAGGCGCATCAGCGGCCCCTGTTTGCCGAAGACCGGGTCGGATTCCGGAGGCGGCACCGCCGGGATCGCGGCAATGGCCTTGTCGTGCTCGGCCTTGCTGCCGCGGCAGAGGTCGTATTGGCCGGTCCGCGGATAGGCGCCGATCACCAGCAGGTCGATGGTGCTCCACAGGCATTGGTGGCCGGTACCGGCGGGCAGCACCACCACGTCGCCGGCGCCGAGATCGACATCGCGGCCGGTCTTGCCGCCGAAGCGCACCTTGGCGCGGCCGCGCGCAATCCCCATGCCCTCGTGGATCATCGAATGGTAGTGCACATAAGGGTACACGCCGTTGCGCCAGATGTTGTTGCCCCAGCCATTGTGCCGGAACATGTGCTCGATCCTGGTTTCCGGCTCGGACGTGCCGATCAGGTCGATCGCCCCGCGATAGAGCAGGAACGGCAACTTTGGATTGTTGGGAACGGAGCCGTCGTCGGCGAATACATAAGCCGTCGGCTCGGACATGCGCTTCGAGGACATGGGCAGCCGGGTCGTTGCGATTCGATAGGGCGCCGTTCTAACCCGTTCCGGCGATTCCGGCGAGTCTTCCGTGTGCGGTACTAAGCCGCCCGTGCCTTGCGCGCCCGCATCAATTCCACAAACCGCAGGAAGAGATAGTGGCTGTCGCGAGGGCCGGGCGAGGCCTCGGGGTGGTATTGGACCGAGAACACCGGCTTGTCTTTCAGCGCAATGCCGCAGTTCGAGCCGTCGAACAGCGACACATGGGTCTGCTCCACGTTCTTGGGCAGGCTGTCCTTGTCCACCGCGAAGCCGTGGTTCATGGACGTGATTTCCACCTTGCCGGTGGTCAGGTCCTTCACTGGATGGTTCGCGCCGTGATGGCCCTGGTGCATCTTCATCGTGCGGCCGCCGAGCGCGATGCCGAGCATCTGGTGGCCGAGGCAGATGCCGAACGTGGGCGTGCCGCTCTCCACCAGCTTGCGGATTGCAGGCACAGCGTATTCCCCGGTCGCGGCCGGATCGCCCGGTCCGTTGGACAGAAACACGCCGTCGGGGTTGAGCGCGAAAATCTCCTCGGCCGTGGTCTTGGCCGGCACCACCGTCACCTTGCAGCCGGCGCCCGCGAGCAGCCGCAGGATGTTGCGCTTGACGCCGTAGTCGATCGCGACCACGTGGAACTCCGGCTTGGTCTGCCGGCCGTAGCCCTTGCCCCATTCCCACGGCGTCTCGTCCCAGGTGAAGCGCTGGGCGGAGGTGACCATCGGCACGAGGTCCATGCCGACGAGGCCCGGCCATGCGCGCGCCTCCTTCTTCAGCGCGTCGAGGTCGAACTTGCCGGACGGCTCGTGCGCGATCACCGCGTTGGGCATGCCCTTCTCGCGGATCAGCGCCGTCAGCGCGCGGGTGTCGATGCCGCAGAGGCCGATCACGCCGCGCGCCTTCAGCCAGGCGTCGAGATGGCGCGTGGCGCGGAAATTCGACGGATCGGTGATCGGTGCCTGCAGGATCGCGCCGCGCGCGCCCGGGGTCGCGGCGAGGTTGACGGTCTCGATGTCTTCCTCGTTGGTGCCGACGTTGCCGATGTGCGGGAAGGTGAAGGTGATGATCTGGCCGGCGTACGACGGATCGGTGAGGATTTCCTCGTAGCCGGTCATGGCGGTGTTGAAGCAGACCTCGCCGGCCGCGTGTCCGGTGGCGCCAAGGCCGATGCCCTCCAGCACGGTGCCGTCGGCCAGCGCCAGAAGCGCCGTGACCTTGGGTTCGGTCCAGCCGGAATCGTCTTGTTTGGGGCTCATCGGGGCTTTAGATAGCCACGAGTCCGGCGAGCGTAAAGCGCCCGATCAAGTAATCCAGACCGAATGGGGCGGGGATGGTGTCGATTGCGGCCATGATCGGCGCCGCGGTGGCGGAAATCGCCGGCTGCTTTGCATTCTGGGCGTGGCTTAAGCTGGGCAAATCGGCCTTGTGGCTGGTTCCCGGAATCGTCTGTCTACTGCTATTTGCCTATTTGTTGACGTTGATCGAAAGCTCCGCCGCCGGCCGGGCCTATGCGGCCTACGGCGGGGTCTACATCGCGGCCTCGCTCGGCTGGCTGTGGTGGATCGAGGGCGTGCGACCCGACCGCTGGGACGCGATCGGCGCCGCAATTTGTCTCGTGGGTGCGGCGGTCATATTGTTCGGACCCCGCGCCATCGCAACATAGAGAGGACTCCGCCGTGCTGCGAACCAGCATCAACGACGCGATGAAAGAGGCGATGAAGGCCCGTGACGAGCGCCGCGTGTCGACGCTGCGCATGATGAACGCGGCGATCAAGAACGGCGACATCGAGCAGCGCGGTCAGGGCAAGGAGCCGCTCAACGAAGCCGAGCTGATGTCGCTGTTCCAGAAGATGATCAAGCAGCGCCAGGAATCGGCCGAGCTCTACGAGAAGGGCGGCCGCGGCGAGCTTGCGGCGCAGGAAAAGGCCGAGATCGAGATCATCTCGTCCTATCTTCCCAAGCAGATGTCCGACGTCGAAGCCGGCGCCGCCATCTCCGCGCTGCTGCAGGAGATCAACGCCCAGACCATGAAGGACATGGGCCGCGCCATGGCGGCGCTGCGCGAGCGCTTCGCCGGCAAGATGGACTTCGGCAAGGCCAGCGCGAAGATCAAGGAACTGCTGAGCGGGAAGTGATTGGCGCGCGCAGGGTGAGAATTCGATATTCGCGCGTCCAGCCTACGCCGCCTCGATCAGAACCTGCGCGAGCCAGTCCGGCTTGTCGACCATCACGTCGTGGCCGACGTCGGTGGTCAGTGTCTTCCATGCTCGGTCGGCCTTGCAGCGTTCGTAGGCGTCGTCGAACGCCGGCTGGTGGTAGATCGGCGCGCGGATGTAGAGCTTCTTCTTCACCCGCTCGCGCGCGCCCGTGAGCTTGATCGGCTGTAGCGCGACGCCGGTCGGCTGCGGCGTGAGTTTCGAATTCACCCAGGCCTGGTCGGCTTCGTTCATCTTGAAGAACGCGGCCTTGGGCGGCGGCCGGCCGGCCTCGCCGCGCTCGATCGCGGCAAGCGTCGCCGCGCGCATGTCGGGATTGGTCACGTCGATGCCGCGCTGGCCGTCCAGCGGCACAAAGCCGTCGAGCACCACGTAGGACGACACGCGGTCGCCGATCTTCTCCAGCGCGCCCGATGTCGGCCAGCCGCCGTAGGAGTGACCCACAAGGCACACGTCGCGCAGGTCCTCCCACAGGAACACGTTGACGATGTCGGCGATGTGGGTGTCGAGGTTGATGTCTTTCGAGAGCTGGTGAGAGCGCTCGCCGACGCCCGTGAGCGTCGGCGTGAACACAGTGTGGCCCTTGGCGCGCAGCCGGTCGGCCACCCGCCGCCAGCACCAGCCGCCGTGCCAGGAGCCGTGAACCAGGACGAAGGTCTTCCCGTCAGCCATGTCGCGCCTTCCGAATTCCGATTTCCATCCGCGCGCCGCCGGTTGCGGCGCGCTATAGTGTCGGAAAACGACAACAGCGGTTCAAGACGTTCGGGGAGGCGACGACCATGCCCAACTTCGCAAGATGGGCAGCCGTGGCGGCTGCCGGAATGCTCCTGAGTGCCGCGCCCGCTTCGGCGCAGGACTGGCCCACGCGCACGGTGCGCATCGTGATCCCGCTCGGCGCGGGCGGCGGCGGCGACATCTTCTCGCGGCTGCTTGCCGAAGAGCTCCAGAAAAGCCTCGGCCAGCCGTTCGTGGTCGAGAACCGCCCCGGCGGCGGATTGAACATCGGCGCGCGCGCCTGCGCCGAGGCTGCGCCCGACGGCTACACCCTTTGCGTGATGTCGAGCGAGCCGGTGATCTACAACCAGTTCCTGTTCAAGAGCCTGACGTTCAATCCGGAGAAGGATTTTGCGCCGATCACCAACCTGTTCATCAATTCGGTGGCGCTGGTGGCGAATTCCAAGCTCAACGTGAAGACCCTGCCGGAGTTGATCGCCTACGCCAAGACCCAGCCGGGCAAGCTCAGCTTCGGCGTGTTCTCCTGGACGCTGACGCATTTCATGGAGAAGCTGAACAAGAAGCATGGCATCGATCTGGTGCGCGTGCCGTTCCGCAGCGGCAACGAGATGGCCAACGCCATCATGTCCGGCTCGACGCCGATCGCGCTGCTCGGCCTCGCCAACATGCTGCCGCAGATCAGAAGCGGACACATCACCGCCATCGCGGTCAACTCCAACGCGCGCTCGCCCTTGTTCCCGGACGTGCCGACGCTGAAGGAGGCGAGCGGCGAGGACTATCCGCCGACCTGGTTCGGCCTGTTTGCGCCCGCCGGCACGCCGGAGCCGATCATCAGGCGCGTGAATGCCGAGGTGACGCGGATCACGAGCGATCCGGCGTGGCGGCAGAAATACTTCATCGAGCGCGCCATCGAGCCCGCAGTCGGCCCGACCGCGGAGTTCGTGAAGTTCGTCGCCTCGGAGCGCGAGTTCGCACGGCGCTTGGCGAAGGAGGCGGCGCCGCCGCTGAAGTAGGCGCCGCGCTACACCACCGGCAGCAGCAGGCACGACGGATAGGTCGCGTCGTGATGGAACGTATCCGTTCCCATCTGCGTCGGATGGTACGGGTGCGAGAACACGCCGTCGGTCGCCGGCGAGTCGCCGTTGGCGAGTTCGAGGCGGATGCGGTGGCCCTTCTTGAACACGTATGAGATTGGCAGCACTTCGATGTCGAACTCGTAGACCTCGCCGGGCTTGAGCGGCTGCGGATTGGTGTGGGTGTAGAACGGCCGCCGCGGCGTCGAGTGCGTCAGGTCCTTCTCGCGGTGCGAGGCCTTGAGCCAGCCCTTCGACACCGGCGTGAACGCCGGCTGCTCGCTCTTGGTGCGCGCGGCCTCGTCCTGCGGGTGCTGGTCGGTGAGCTTGACGATGAACTGGGTGTCGATCGCGCTCGACGAAGCGTAGAGCTTGAGCACGACCGGGCCGGTGACTTCGAGATCGGCCGCAAGCGGTGCGCTGGTGAAGGTCAGGATGCGCCGCACCGGGTCGACGCGGCCGTCCGGTCCCGCGACCGCGACGCCGTTAACCCACTCCCAGTCGGGGTAGGCGTAGCTCGTGGTGCTCTCGGCCTCGGCGGGCTTGTCGGTCGACAGCGCGCCGTCGTTGAGCGAGGTCACGCTGCCGGACGGTCCCTTGCGCAGGTAGTAGGGCACGGTCTTGGCGCGCCGCAACGGCCATTCCCATTCCGCGCGCCAGACGTTGGCGCCGCGCACGAAAAGCTTCACCGGCGGCGTGTCCATGATGCCGTTGTCGATGCCCTTGAGATGGCGGTCGTAGAACGGCAGCAGTTCGCGCTCGTGGAATTCGATCTGGTCGAACATCTTGTGCGCTTCGAAGGTGTTGCGCGCGCCGGTCACCGTCAGCTTTTTCGGCGCCTTCAACTCCTCGTAGCCGAGGATGTTGCCGCGCAGGTGCAGGCCCATCTTGCCCCAGTGGCCGATCGACAGCACGGGACAGCGGATCTGGTCGAGCCGCCAGTAGGGCGAGCGCTCGCGCCAGAACGCGTCGTCGAGCGTATGTTCGGTGATGGCGCCGACCAGATCGAACTTCATCGGCGCGCGGCCCTTGCCGCCGGCGGGCCGGTGCTGGTTGTCGGCGCGCAGCGACGTGTACCAGACCGACCGGTAGGAGCAGAAAATCCCGCCGTGGTAGTTCGAGCCGCGGTACTGGTCGACGAGGCCGTCATAGGGCGCGATGCAGGCCAGCGCCGGCGGGTTGAACGTCGCCATCAGCCACTGCGCCATGGCGTAGTAGGACTGGCCGATGCCGCCGACCTTGCCGTTGCTCCAGGGCTGGCGCGCGATCCAGTCGATCAATTCCACATAGTCTTTCTGCTCGTTGAGTCCCATGAACTCGAACTCGCCCTCCGAGCGCCCGGAGCCGCGCACGTCAGCGTGCACGTAGGCGTAGCCCTTGCCGATGTACCATTCGACCGGCCCGGTCTCGCGCCACAGGAACAGCGGGTACGCCGGCACCTCGTCCATCTCGTACTGGTAGGGTGAGGCCGCAAACAGAACGGGAAACCGTCCCGGTCCGTCCGGGCGATAGACGCAGAGGGAGATTTTCACGCCGTCGCGCATGGCGACGGTAATCCCCTTCTCGACCTTCATGCCTTGGCTTGCCACGTCGCGCTCTCCGTCGGGGCTGCGATGCCCGGGTTCGTGCCATCTTGCCGCAGCCCGCGTTGCCCGACTTATGGCTAACTTCGGCCCATTGTTGCCCAATCAAATCAGAGGATACCAGGGAGGAAGGCCATGATTGGACGGTCAGGGGCGCTCGCCCTCGCTGCGTTGCTGGTCGCCGCGCCCGCCGCGGCCGACAAGTATCCGAGCAAGCCGATCCGCGCGATCGCCTCGCAGGGGCCGGGCGGCCTGAGCGACGTGTTCATGCGCGTGCTGGCCGAGTCGCTGGGACCGGCGCTCGGCGGCACGGTCGTGGTGGAGAACCGCGTCGGCGCGGCCGGTTCGATCGGCGCGCGCGTGTGCGCCGACTCCGAGCCGGACGGCTACACGATCTGCATTCTCAACAACGAGTCGATGGTCATCAACCCGCTTATTTTCACCAAGATGAACTTCGACCCGAAGCAGCACCTCACTCCGGTCACGCGGCTGTTCTTCCTCCAGCACACATTCGCGGTCAACGCTTCGCTCGGCGTGAAGTCGTTCGAGGAGCTTGCCGCCTACACCAAGGCGCGGCCCAAGACGATGAACTACATCACGCCGTCGCTGTCGAAGGTCGCGTTCATGGAGGACTTCAACAAGAAGCACGGGACAGACTTCGTCCGCGTGCCGTTCAAGGGCGGCGGCGACGCCGTCAACAACATGCTGAGCGGCACCACGCCGGTCGCGATCTTCGGCATCGGCAACCTGATCACGCATATGAAGGGCGGCAAGATACTCGCCTTCGCCGTCGACGGCGACAAGCGGTCTCCGCTGGCCCCCGATATTCCGACGTTCAAGGAGCGGGGATATACGCTCGGTACCTGGTCGTCGTCGTTCGGTCTGCACGTGCCCAAGGGCACGCCGAAGGCGATCGTCGACAAGATCAACCGGGCGGTCGTCAAGATCGGCTCGGACCCGGAGTTCCAGAAGAAGCACCTCATCGCACGCGGGCTGGCCCCGGTGTTCGATTCGCCCGAGCATTTCGCGGAAACGATGAAAGCCGAGACCGGCCTGGGCCGGGAGGTCGTAGTTGCTTCGGGGCTCTATCCCGACATCAAGTAAGTAAACATACCAACGCGGGGTTTCGCCCAAAAGTGCGCCACGGGCCGGTCTGCAAAGCAGGCCGGCCCTTTGCGCGACGGACGAATGGCTGAATTGCTCACGCTGCGGCTTGCCGCTCCCCGGCGGCTCCGGCATTGTCGCTCGACAAGAACCGAAAATCATTGTGGGAGGAATTCCAGATGATCTCCGTCCGCTGCATATCGCTCGTTCTGCTGGCGCTGGCCACGGTGCAAGGGACAGCACACGCCCAGGACAATTATCCGAACCGTCCGATCCGTGTGATCACCTCGCAAGGCACCGGCGGCTTGAGCGACGTCTGGATGCGTGCGGTGGTCGAGCAGGTCGGCTCCATCCTCGGCGGTACGGTGGTGGTCGAGAACCGCTCCGGCGCGGCCGGCACGATCGGCGCGCGGGCGTGCAGCGATGCGGCGCCCGACGGCTACACGTTCTGCATGATCTCCACAGAGGCCATGGTCATCAACCCGGTCATCAATCCGGTTCCCGGCTTCGATCCGATGAAAAGACTCGCGCCGGTGACCAAGGCGTTCTACCTGCAGCAGGTGTTCGCGCTGACTGCGCAGATCAACGTAAAATCGTTCGACGAGCTTGCGGCGCTCGCCAAGGCCAAGCCAAAGACCCTGGCCTACATGTCCGCGTCGCTGACCAAGACGGCGTTCATCGAGGACTTCAACAGGAAGCACGGCATCGATCTGGTCCGCGTCCCGTTCAAGGGCGGCGGCGACGCGATCAACGCCATGCTGACCAACACCACGCAGATCGCGGTGTTCGGAATCGGCAACCTGATCCAGTTGATTCGCGACGGCAAGATCCACGGCCTTGCCGTCGATGGCGAAAAGCGTTCGGCGCTCGCCCCCGACATCCCGACATTCAAGGAGGCCGGCCACACCAGGCATCTTGCCCCGACTTTCTTCGGCATCTACGCGCCGGCCGGGACGCCGCGGCCCCTGATCGACAGGTTCCAGGCCGCCGTCGCCAAGGTCGCGGGCGACCCCGAGTTCCAGAAGCGCCACATGAGTTCGCGTGGGTTGACCGCGGTGCTCAATACGCCCGACCGGTTCGCCGTGGAACTCGAACGGGAACGGGTCGAGGCGCTCGAGGCGATCAAGAGCTCAGGGCTCTATCCCAACATCAAGTGAGCGACGCCCGACCGGCGGGCGCTGACGGCGCGCTGCGCTTGTAGACCGGGACGATCGAGAAAGGATGGCTATGAAACCGATCGGTTGGCTGCTTTCGGCTGCGATCGTCGCTCTCGCAGTGCAGACCGCTTCCGCGCAGAACTTCTTCCCCGACGTCCCGACGCTGGAGGAGACCGGCTACAAGGGCCCGCCGTCGCGCTCCTGGTACGGCATCTTCGTGCCGCCGAAGACGCCGCGGCCGATCATCGACAAGCTGCACAAGGAGATTCAGGACATCGTCAAGCAGCCGGCGTTCATGGAGCGCCACATCATCGAGCGCAGCCTGACGCCGTACCTCAACACGCCCGAGGCGTTTGCGGCGGACATCAAGAAGGACCGCGTCGAGGCCGAGAAGATGATGAAGGCGGCCGGCATCGAGCCGCAATGAGTTGACGAGGGCCAGTGTGGCTGTGCCCTCTCCCCTTGAGGGAGAGGGCGGCCGCAGCGGATCAGCATAAAGAATGGGTGAGGGGTGTGGATGATCGAGAGATCCCGCCCTCACCCAACCGAGTTTGCGGATATTTTGTGTTGCCCTCTCCCGCATGGGGGAGAGGCGCATTCACTCCGGCCGTATTCGCGCCGCGCTTATGCCGCCTCGATCAAAATCTCCGCCAGCCGCTCCGGCATGTCGACCATCACGTCGTGGCCGCAGGGCAGTTCGTGCGCGCGCCACGACGGATCGGCCTTGGCGCGCGCAAGCGCCGCATCGAAGCCCGGGTTGGGATAGTCGCGCCCGCGGACGTAGGTTTTCTTCGCGATCCGGTCGCGTGCGCCGGTAAGCCTCATCTTCTCGGTCATGGTGCCGATCGGTTGCGGCACGCAGAGCGCATCGACCCAGGCGCGGTCGCGCTCGTTGACCTTGAACATTCCCGCGGGCGGCGCGGGCACGCCGATGTCGCCGCGCGCGGCCGCCGCCGCGAGCCGCTCGCGCGTCGCCTGCGAGGTGATGTCGGCCATCGCCTCGCCGTCGTTCGGCAGGAAGGCGTCGAGGAAGACGATCGAGCGGATTTTCGCCGCCATCTTTTCGGCGACGCCCGAAATCACGAAGCCGGCGTAGGAATGGCCGCACAGCACCACGCCGTCGAGCCGCTCCCATGTCATCACGTTGACCACGTCGGCGACGTGCATGGACACGTCGATGCCTGCGCGCATCAGGTGGCTGCGCTCGCCCACGCCCGTCAGCGTCGGCGCGAACGCCTTGTGGCCTTTCGCTTCGAGGATGTCGGTGACGCGCCGCCAGCACCAGCCGCCGTGCCAGGCGCCGTGGACGAGGAGGAAGGTGTGAGGCATGGAAAACCTGTCTGTCATGTCGCCGACGATTGCGGCCGGCCCTGTGGATAACTAGGAAAAGCAAGCTTATCCAATCACGAAGTTCGCCGCGGTGGGCCGCCTCCGAATAGCCATCCCCCCGTCCGCTATGATGGTGCGAGCGATTCGGGCCGGCCCCGGATCGCCCACCCGACAACCGAGCCGTTCCGCCGCCCCGACCATGCGCTTCTCGTCCCAGTTCCTCGACGAGTTGAAGGCCCGCCTTCCGGTTTCGGAGGTGGTGGGCAAGCGCGTCTCCCTGAAGAAGGCCGGGCGAGAGTGGCGCGGTCTGTCGCCGTTCAACAAGGAGAAGACGCCGTCGTTCTACGTCAACGACCAGAAGCAGGCGTGGTTCGATTTCTCCTCGGGCAAGAACGGATCGATCTTCGACTTCATCATGCTGACCGAAGGGGTGCAATTCCCGGAGGCTGTCGAGCGGCTCGCCGGCATGGCGGGCGTGCCGCTGCCCAAGGTCTCGGCGCAAGACGAGGCGCGCGAGGAAAAGCGCAAGACGCTGCACGACGTCATGGAACTGGCCGCGAAGTTCTTCGAGGCGACGCTCGCCGCGCGCGCGGGCACCAAGGCCCGCGGCTATCTCGCCGACCGCGGGCTCGATCCGGCGACGCAATTGCAGTTCCGTCTGGGCTATGCGCCGGGCGAGCGGTTCGCCCTGAAGGAGCATCTCGGCAAGGAAGGCGTTTCGGTCGAGGACATGATCGAGACCGGCCTCTTGATCTCGGGCGACGACATTCCGGTTCCCTACGACCGCTTCCGCGACCGGGTGATGTTCCCGATCACCGACTTTCGCGGCCGCATCGTCGCCTTCGGGGGGCGCGCCCTGTCGCCCGACGCTCCGGCGAAATACCTCAACTCGCCGGAGACCACGCTCTTTCACAAGGGCGCGAACCTTTACAACGGCGCCAACGCCCGCAAGGCCGCCCACGACGGCGCGCCGCTGATCGTGGTCGAAGGCTATGTCGACGTCATCGCCATGGTGCGCTCGGGCTATCCCGCGACCGTGGCCCCGCTCGGCACCGCACTCACCGAGGACCAGCTCGGCCTCATCTGGAAAATGGCCAATGAGCCGATCCTTTGTTTCGACGGCGACAAGGCCGGCCGCCGCGCGGCCTTCCGCGCGGTCGACATGGCGCTGCCGCGGCTGTTGCCGGGCAAGAGCGTGCGGTTTGCGCTTCTGCCCGAAGGACAGGACCCGGACGATCTTGCCCGCTCGGGCGGACGCGCCGCTATCGACGAGGTGATCGGCGCGGCGCAGCCGCTCGCCGCGATGCTGTGGGCGCGCGAGACCGAAAGCGCCTCGTTCGATACGCCGGAGCGCCGGGCGGCGTTCGAGGCGCGGATCGGCGAGGTCATGCGCACGATCGGCGACGACCAGGTGCGCAAGCACTACGTTCAGGAATTTCAGGACCGTCTGCGCCGGCTGTTTGCGCCCGCGCAGGAGCCGCATCGTGGCGCGCAGCAACGCAACGGTTCGAACCGCTTTCAGCCGGATCGCGAGCGTGGCCGGCCGCGCGGCAAGAGCTGGGGGCGTGGCCGCTTGGCGGTGCGCGAGCCGCTGGCGCCGCCGAGCGCGCGGCTGTCCGGAAGCCCGATCGTGCGTGGGCACCGCAGCGCCATCCCGCCGCGTGAGGCGCTGATCCTGGTGGCGGTGCTCAACCATTGCTGGCTGCTCGAACGCCACGCCGAGGAATTCTCCGAGATCGAGTTTCTCAATCCGGAGGCAGATCGCCTGCGGCGGACGATCCTGGAGGCCGCCGCCGGTCAGGGTGACGCCGATCCGGAGGCGCTGCGGGGGGCGATCGAGGGGGGCGGGCTCGGCGCGGCGCTGGCCCGTGCTGAGGCCGCCATCACCCACACCTCCGACTGGCCGGCGCGGGTGGGCGCCGCAAGCGATGACGTGGCCCAATGGTGGGGCCACGTCGTTACCTTGCATCGCAAGCAGCGCACGTTAAATAAGGAGCTGAAAGACGCCGAGCGCGCGCTCGGCGAGGAACCGACCGACGCCAACCTGGCTTGGCTTCGCGATGTGCAGGGGAGGCTGTCCGCGCTCGATGGCTCCGAGGCCCTGATCGAGGGGTTCGGAGTGTCCTCCGGCCGCCCGGCACGCAGCTTCTGAAGGGTCGTGCCGTTGCGTCCGGGCCGATTGGGCCGGCCCAAGCGCATCCGGCAGTTGCGTCACCGGCGGGGTGCCATGCGCCCGTGCCGGAAGGTTCCGGTTGAAACTGGCGGCGGGAATGGGAATCCATGTCCCGCTGTTGTTCAAGGTTAAGCCGGGCTTAAGGGTGCCCGGCCGAGACTTCGGGCCTCGATTCGGGGCGGCGCATGTGGCGCCGGTCCGGGTCGCAGCCCTCTGGCCGCGTTTCGCGCCGCATCCCTATAGGTAGGAGGACCTCGATGAGCAGGGGTCAGACCGCAAGCAAGCGCAAGCCGACCGCGTCCCGGCAGGGATCGCCGCGGGCGGCCGCGCCGTCGAAGGATCGGCAGGGCCGGGGAACGGGCACGGCTTCGGGCAAATCCGCCCTGGCGGGCAAATCCGTGCCGGCAGGCAAGGCGGCCCAGATGGCCAAGACAGTTCCGGCGGCCAAGACGGTTCCGCCGGTCAAGACAGTCCCGACCGCAAAGACCGCGGGGAAGGCCGCGCCGGCGGCCAAGGCGCCGATGACGAAGGCTGTGACGCCGGCCAAGGCCGCGCCGGGCGGTAAGACTGCGCCCGCCGCAAAAGCGCCTGCGCAGGGCAAAGTGGAAAAAATTGAACCGGTGAAGCTGCAGAAGAGTCCACCGGTCAAGGGTGAGAGTCAGGAGAAGGGCATGGCGTCCAAGTCGGCGGTGGCGACCAAGGCAAAAGCCAAGGAGCCGGAGGCTCCCGAGAAGGAGGCTGCCGAAGCCACGCCCGACAGTCCGCTGCCGCTGCTCGATCTTTCTGACGCCGCCGTCAAGAAAATGATCAAGCAGGCCAAGAAGCGCGGCTACGTCACCCACGAACAGCTCAATGCCGTGCTGCCGTCCGAGGAGGTGTCCTCCGACCAGATCGAGGACATCTACGCGATGCTCAACGAGATGGGCATCAACGTCGTGGATTCCGAAGAGGGCGCGGACGACGAGGAAGGCAAGGGCGAGGAGGCCGCCGAGGAAGAGGACGAGGGCGGCGAACTGGTCGAGGCCCAGCCCAAGGCGCTCGCCAAGTCCGAGGCCAAGGAGCCGTCGGAGCGCACCGACGACCCGGTGCGCATGTACCTGCGCGAAATGGGCTCGGTGGAGCTGTTGTCGCGCGAGGGCGAAATCGCCATCGCCAAGCGCATCGAGGCCGGCCGCGAGGCGATGATCGCGGGCCTCTGCGAAAGCCCGCTGACGTTCCAGGCCATCATCATCTGGCGCGACGAGCTCAACGACGGCAAGGTGTTCCTGCGCGACATCATCGACCTGGAAGCGACCTACGCCGGCCCCGACGCCAAGAACGCCATGGCCGCGGCCTCGGGCGTGGACGGCCAGCCCGAGCCCGCCGACG